>CAZFIV010000075.1:0-36219 GCA_964519665.1 uncultured Myxococcales bacterium | reverse complement strand
GTAGAGCAACGCATTCGTAATGCGTAGGTCGTTGGTTCGAGTCCGACTGCGGGCTTTCGCGATGGCGAGACTGCGCCTCCTTGTCTGAGGGGCAATATCGCGCCTTTTTCAGACACAGCGCCTGTCGCCCCCCACTCCGGGGCTAAGATGCTTGCTCGGGATTGCCGAGCAGCTGTTCGAGGTCGAGCGGCCGGCCCGTCGCGAACACGAAATAGGCCTGCGCCGCCTCTTGGGCGAGGGTCTTGAAGATGGCCTCGCGATGCGCCGAAGTGAGGCTCGGGTCGTCGCGGACGGCCCGGACGGCCGCCGCGAACTTCTCGATATCGACCCCCGCCTCCGCGATCGCGGTGATGTGTCGCGTGATTCGCTTATCCCGAGGCGGGATCCTGGGCGGTTCCTGCATCGAAGGGATATTACACGCCCCAGGCCATGCGGCCCATCATCATCGGGTGGAACGGAAGGCCGCCCATCGTCATTGGGTTCATCATATAGGGGTTCATTCCCATCATCATGGGATTGCCGTAAAGAGCGCCCGCGAACGGCATGCCCATCATGCCCCCGCCCATCATGGCTGACGCGGTGCGTGAGCCCAGAAACAAGCTGCGGAGACCGTCAGTAAAGTAGGTCTTGAAGAACCCACCTTGCCCGGTCATCCGGTTGATCATGTAGGCCTGCATGAAATCCGGGTCTCGGCCGAACATCTTGCCGAGGAAGTTCAGGCTCAGCAGGCCACCGACGGCGACGCTGCCCCACTTAGCGAGATTCAGAAGCATCTTCGTGTCCTCCCGTTGCGCAAAAAGGCCTCTACGGCCTTACGGAGAGGGGCCGCATGGCCCTCACGGCGCGGGAACGAGGAAACCCGCACAGTGAAGGGCAAGGTAGGCCCATCATCACCCCGGTTATCGTCAGCTTGGGAAAAACGTTGCGTTCGCTTACTTCGAGCCGAGTCGGCCCTTCATGAAGTTGCTGAACAGCTCCCGCTCCAGGCTCTGCTCGGACTGGGCCTTCGCCCGAATGCCCGGGCCGTGGGGCGCCAACTTGGGGTCGGCTTTGCCGCCGGCCACGAAGTCGCGGGCGCCCTGGGTCTGGTCGGTCCGCTCCGCAGAGTCGCGAGAGGGATCGTGCTCAGCCTGATCGGGAAAATCCAGCACGAAGCTGTAGTCGAATGGGTTGTCCATGGCCCATTGGACCAACAGAAACCACTCCTCGACCGACTGGCCCGAGTTTTCAATGATCACCTTCTGAGTCGCGAACCAGCGCTTGAGATTGTCTTGCCGATCTTCTGGCAGCTCCTTGAATGCGACCATCCACTCGTTGATGTCGTCGTCGAACTCTGCCCCCGCCGTGACCATGCCGACGATGCTAGCAGCTACCGAGGTCGTGCCTCAACGCCGCCGCGACCGCGCCACGGCCAGCGACCCGCAGCCGGCGGGTGACCGATTCAATTGAACCTGATTTCCACCGCCATCGAGCGGTTGTCACGACTGCCCGGTTTGCGGCCCGGCTCGGTGAGCGGCAACCGGTACTTGTCTTTGTACAGCCCGCTGTAGAGGCCCAAAGCGGGGGCGCTGTACCCCGGGGGAATGTCGAGCTCGAATCGGTCGACGATGACCTCTCCCGGTTGCCATACGTCGGTCGGGTACTTGCCGAAAGCCGGGTAGTGGTCGCCGTGAAGGCGACGAGGTCGCTGGGTCCCCCCTAGCGGGTCGCCGTGGATGAAGACCAGGTAATCCTCATCGACGGTTTTCAGGGCCGTCCAGTAGTAGGTCACGACAAACTCGCTGCCTCGCGTCGGACGCTCCGGCTCCAACGTGTAGCCCACCAGCTTGATGGCGTCGCCGAACACCGCATCGACCCGCTCGATATGGTCGGGCACTCTTTCGAGCAGCACCCGACCCTTCAGGCGGCTTCGGTCGAAGCTCTCGCGCCGCTCTTTGATGGACTGAGGGTTGGGCATACAGGCGGCCAACGCCAGGCAGCCGAACCCCGCGAGCAAGGAGGGGCGCCAGTCTCGGTGGCAGGTCACAAGTCGATATTCTCGATCTTGGGCATCAGGACAATCTCGAGGCGGCGGTTCTTGGCCCGGCCTTCTTTGGTGTCGTTGGGCGCGATCGGGTCATGCTCGCCGTACCCGGCGGCGACCAGTTGGGTCTCGGGGACGCCGTTCTTGATCATCAGGCGGACCACCTCGACCGCGCGCTCGGTCGACAGCTGCCAGTTATCTTTGAAGCGGCTGTCACGTCCGACCGGGACGTTGTCGGTGTGACCGGCGATCAGGAAGTCGCGGTCTTCGACCCCCTTCAGGGCTTCGGCCACCTGACCCAGAGCTTCACGACCGCCGCGCTTGAGGCGCTTGCTGCCCGAGGGGAACAGGATGTTGTCGGGCAGCTTCAGGTTGATGCGACCGTCCCGCATCACGACCTCGAGCTGACCGGCGTCGATCATCGACTTGAGCTTGCTGGCGATGGCCCGGAACTGCGCGGCCTCTTTCTCGGCTTCCTCGCGAAGCTTGCGCAGCTTTTCGACCTCTTCGTTGGTCGCCGACAGCTCGGCTTTGGTGCCGGCCAGCTCGGCCGTTCGCGAAGCGACCTCGGTGCGGACGGCCTGCAGGTTGCCACCCAGCTCTTCGACCTTCGTCTCGAGGCCGGTGATCATGTCGTCGCGCTGTTTGACGAGCTCATCGTGTTCGGACTGTAGCTTTTCGACTTCGGACTTGTTGACGGCCATCAGGTCGGCCTTCTGCTTCGCCAGCGCCTGCGCCAGCTCCTCATCGGAGTGTCCGCAGGCCAGAGCACCGACAACGGGGAGAGTGAGCATCAGATATCGGTTCATTTTCGTCGTAAGCCTCCAGGGGGACGCATGCCGCGTTCGTCGACGACTGGCAAGCTCCCCTTTCACTGAGCGACGGACGACGATGCTCGATCTCCGAGTGGGATGATCGGGACTCAGCGGGGCTCTGACATCACTTCGTTGAGCACGTCTTTGACCTGTTCGGACGCTTTGCCGCCGGTGCCCAGACCAACGTCGATCGACCTCAGATCGGCCTGGGTGAGATCGATGTCCGGCACGAGCAGCTCGTGATGGGCGGTGCGAGCGATCCTTCGCGCCGACGCCTCCACGGAGTCGGCTCGGCCCGGGCGCACCGCGGCCGAGGTGATCAAACTGCCGTCGTCTTCCATCAAGGAGATCTGGCGCAGGCCAACCTGCAGCACGAAGCCCCAATCGGCCTCTCGGAACCTCGGCGACCCGGCCAGCATATCGGCCGCCCGCATCACCTCGGCGTCGCCGCCGTCGGTGGTCAGCCGTACCGGAAGGCGCAAGCCGAGCCGTCGGATCAGGGCCGGGTCGGTGCGCACCACGGTGAGATAATAACGCTTGGCGGCCTCGTAGTCGTAGTTGCGTTCCGAAGCGCGGGCCGCGATCGCGGCCATCCGAGCGCGCAGCATCATCTCGTATGGCGGAAGAAGGTCGAGGGTTCGCTCTACGGTCGCGAGTGCGTCGTCGAGGGCGCCCCGCCGGTAGTGGGCTTCGGCCTCGTGCACGCCGAAGATGCTCTCTGCCTCGCGCTCGGGCAGCACCTCGATCGCCCGCGCGTCGGCGAGAGCGGCCATCGCTACCCCCGGCCCGACCAGCTGCACGATATCGATATCGAGCCAGGCCGGGCCTTCGACCGACCCCGGACACTCCGGACGGAGCGATGTCACGAGCCGCTCCGGCTCCGAGAGCAACTCGGATGCCCGACGACCGATACTCCAAGCGTCGAACCGAAGCTGGGCCGCCTCCGCCCTCAACTTGAGCGCGTCCCACCACGATGAGATCGACGCCTCTTCCTCGAGAAAGCGCGCCGCGCTCAGCTTGGCCACCCGGTCCATGATCGCGGCACCGGTCTCGTTCTGAATGGCGTCTGCCGACGAAGTACCCTGGCGGTCTGGCCGTTGAACCGTTCGCCGAGTCACCTTCTCGGCTTCGATCACCCGGCCGGCCATCAGCATGACCTCGACCCCGAGCAGCTCCGCCTCCGATTGGTCTTGCTGGTCGAGGTACGTCCCGGGCCGGCTCGCCCGGTACTTTCTCATCTGCCGCCAGGCCGACAGCGCCTCGCCAAATCGGCCCTGCCGAATGTACAAGCGCACCAGCCTACCCCACGGATTGACCGCCCCCTCGGGCCGCCTCCGCGCCGACTCGAGATACATTCGCTCGGCCTCGTCGAACCGGAACACTTCCTCGGCCGCCGCCGCCGCATTCGACAGTTCGATCGCGCCGTCGATGGAGGAGTTCAGGATCGGCTTCGCGGCCGCCTGGCAGGCCTCGTAGGCCTCGTAGCGCTTGCGCTGCTCGCTTTGGACGGCACAAAGGGCGGTCCGGCCCACGAGCTGATTCCACGGCTCGCCGCTGTCGATCGAACGGCGTGCCACCGCTTCCGCTTCCTCGAACCGCTTCAACTTCATCAACGGCCAGGACTTGAGCGGCTCGTAGTTGAGACCGAGGCGCTCTCGGAGTGCATCCACGTAGCGGATCTTGGTCACGTGGTGGTCCATCTCTCCGTTCACCCAAACCAGCTCCCGAAGGGTGCGGTGATAGACGGGCCACGGTGAGGCGCCTCGGTTGGGTCGGACTCCGTACGCTTCGATGAACAGCTCTTCGGCCTGCTCGAGGTGGAAGAGCGCCTTCGGGAGATTGCCCTCTCCCATGTGCTGAACGGCTCCCATGAGCATGTGAGCCCGAAACGACTTCGGATCTTCCTCCAAAGCCTTTTCGGTCCACGTCCGGGCCGAGACGTACTCCTGCGCCTCGATGGCGCAGGCCGCCGCGCGTTCGTGGGTCGTGCCCCCGATGATCTGGGCCTCTCCGCAGTCGGTGTTCGCGACCGGCATCCCTCGAGCGTCCGCGCCGGGCAGCTGGATGTTGCCGTTCGGCGAACCTGCACCTTCGGCCGAATCGTCGGGGTGCTGAGCGTGAACCGCGCCGACCATCCCGCCTAGCGTCAACGCGGCGGCCATCAAGACCCTCATCGTGGTCGACCGAACCGCCGGTCTACCCATCGTGATCACCCCTGCCGCAACTGGCTCTGCGCCAGGCGTTCGAGCGCCGGGGCGAGCGCCGATTGAATCACCGCGTCGGTCTCGACCGCGCCCGCGCCCAGCTCGAGGCGGTGGTTGAAGACCAACGGCAGGAGCGCGTGCAGGTCTTCGGCGTCGACGTAGTCCCGGCCGTACAGCATCGCTCGGGTCTGCAGCGCGGGAACCGCGAGAACGAGCGCTCGGGTCGAAACGCCCTGCAGCACCCGCCGGTCCTGACGGATCCGGTTGGCGCAGTCGACCAGCGACTCGTGGATCAGAGGGGACACGTGGACCTTCTCTTCGATGACCCGCCGCGCGGTCACGATCTCGTCCCGACTGACCGTCGGCATTCGCTCCGCCAGCCCGCCCTTGCGGGCCTGCATCGACCTCAGCACGTCGAGCTCCGACGCGGCGTCGATGTGGACCATCCGGACCTTGAACAGGAAGCGGTCGAGCTGGGCGACGGGCAGCGGGTATGTACCGGCCAAGTCGAGCGGGTTCTGGGTCGCGATCACGAAGAACAACTCGTCGAGCGCTCGGGTCGTGTTGTCGACCGTCACCTGCTTCTCGGCCATGGCCTCCAGCATCGCAGACTGCACCTTGGGAGACGTGCGGTTGATCTCGTCGGCCAAGACGACATGCGCGAACACGGGCCCGGGCCGAAAGTGAAAGGTCCCGGTCGCCGGTTCGAAGACCGTGGTCCCCGTGACGTCCGACGGCAACAGGTCGGGCGTGAACTGAATCCTGCGAAACGGCTCGATGATCCGACCGGTTTCGCTCGGTTCGGCCGGGTCATTCGGGCGGTCGTCGACGATCGCCTCGCCGAGCGTCTTCGCCAGGGTCGTCTTGCCGCTGCCCGGGAAGTCCTCGAGCAGCATATGGCCGTCGGCGAACAGCGCGATCAGGACCAACTCGATGACGTCGTCGCGACCCCGCACTGCCGCTCGCACCCGATCGAAGAGGCGCCGTGCGGTCTCGTAACACTTCGGCAGGTCCGCTTGACGACCCGGGTCACCGGGCACCGCGGTGTCCGTCGCGGCGGCGCCAGGATTGGCTGCTCCCTTGGTTTCCGGCGTGATTTCCGGCGCTTGATTAATGCTTTCTTGCTCCACGATTCTTCCTTGCGTCAACGCGACCACCACCACGAAAGCGGGTTCAACATCCCGAGTACCCAACGCCAAGCCGGGACGGCCTTTCGCACCTCTATCCCGACGGTGCTCGCGAGGCGATCGAGTGGCGCTCCCGCTCGCTCTTCAGGCGGCCGGACCGAACCCAATACGTACCCCGAGAGCCCCGCGGTGAGCGGCTCCAGGCTGGGGGCGATCTCGCCCACCCGCTTGGCGAAGACTTCCCGAGCCTCACCATGGTTTCGGGTGAGCCCCACCGCGCTCAAACGATCGAGGGCGGCCCGGTAGGCCACCATCGGCCGGCGGGCATCGAACTGGGGCGCCAACAAACGCCAGAACTTGATGATGTAAAAGACCACGACGAGGGCGGCCAGCAACCACGGCAGACTCGCCCACAGAACGCTCAGCCAAGACAGGATCGGCCACTCCGAGGATGACGAGCGACGTTCGGGCGGCTCTTGACGGGCCATCTCGCCCAACAACTGCTGCAGGTCGCGCTCCTCGAACTGGTCGGGTTCCACGTCGGTCTGCTGGGGCGTCACTTCGATCGGAATCCAGCCGACGCCCGTCAGGTACACCTCGGCCCACGCGTGCCCGTGGTTTTGTTTGATCAAGAGCGCGGAGCCCCCCGACAGGTTGCTCGACTCGACCGCGTACCCGGCGCTGACGCGCGCGGGCAGCCCCAAAGCCCGCATGAGGTATGCCGCCGAGTGAGCGAGATGAACGCAATATCCCTTTCGGTCCTCGGAGAACAGGAAATCGGCGGTCGGCTCATCACCCTCGTATTTTCGTGCGAACGAGTAGGTGCTGGTCTCTTCGAGATGCTGCTTGACGGCCAGGGCGAGCGCGAGTGGACTTTGGTTGTACTCCTGCCGCAGCTCAGCCTGCAAAGAGGTGGCGAGGCGATAGTAGCGCTCGTCGCGCGGCAGCTCGGTATATAGCTTCCAGTCCTGATCGTCCCAGCCCGGGTCGCCCGCTCCATTGCTCAAGAACTCGACGGGGTCGGCGGTCACGACCTGCGACACGACCGAATAGGCGCGCTTGAAACGACCTGGATCGGGATTCGCCTTCGGTGCGAGCTGAACTGGGTCGAGAAGTGCGAACGGCCGGTTGTGATTGAGCAGAAGCGCGACGTCGGTCAGAACTTCGGTTCGCGCGCTCGTCGACGGCGGCGCACCCTCGACCGACCGAGGCTCCGCGGGGAAGCCGAGTCGCCCCCCGGTATCGATGCCCGGCCGCGTGGCCTCGACCAAGCGGTGCCCGTTGAACTGAGAAAAGGACGCCTGCCGGAAGTAGAAAACCTCGCCGCTCGGCTTCACATCCCGGTGAAAGACCACGACCGCCGCCGGTCGGTTCTGCTTCTGCCGGCTGGCCTGCGGAAGGTCGGAATTCTGGTCGGACGAGCCGGATGGCTCGCCGCCCGTACCCCCGCCTCCGGTCGACTTGCGATTCGGGTCGTCCTGGCTCTTTTCGAGCTCCTGGCCGATCGCATCCTTCTGCGGGATCGGGTTCTCTTGCCGATGAATGCTGCTCATCAGGTACAGCGCGAGCATCAACACCAAAGAGAGCTGGATCAGGCCCCGGCGGCGCGAGCGTCCGTGCAACAGAAGGCCCGCCACCAGCATCGCGGCCCCGATCCCGACGGTCAGGAATGCCACCACCGGATCGATGCCTTGGCGCCAAAACCAGTCGGAGACCACGAGGGGGCGAGCGATCATGCCGTCGCGGTGGGCAGCCACCGTGGCCACGACCGCGGCCACCGCCACGCTGCCTTCGACGGCGAGCGCTACCCGAAGCCGCAACGCCGTTCCCCGGACAATGATACAGGTCCCGAGGGCGGCCGACGACCATCGGAGAACTTCACCAACCTTGATCGCGGCGCCCGGCCCGAGGGCCGTAGCCAGCGTTATCGAGCCCAGAAGGCCCCGCGCGACGATCCAGCCGAGCCCGATCGCCACGAACCCGGTGACCCAGATGACCCACATCCGGTACCGACCCGCGACCATCGTCTCGGCGATCAGGACGCCACAGATGGCTCCCATCGCGCCCGCGATGAGCCCCACGTCCTGCGCCAGATGCCAGGTCAGAATGACGAACGCCACCGCCAGGAGCAGGGCGTGCAACAACCATCCTCGGGATCCTTTGATCACGCGACCAACCTCGTCGTCAGCTGTCCGTACCCAGTTCGGGACCGGGCGTTAAGGGCGCGTCCCCGGATGCGGTCCAGCGCCGATACGTCGACCCGGGCTCGCGCCAGGGATTCGATGACTTCGTTGAGCTCTTCACTGGTCACCCACGCTTCCTCCTCGTCTTTAGAGGGCTCCGGCCGCTGGAGCCAGCGAGACCATGTCATCTTGTCGGTCGGTGGGGCCTTCACGCCATCGACGACCACCACGCAGCTGGTGCGCTCGGGGCGTCCCCGGGCGGCCTCGACCACCCGATCCAGCCACGGACCGGGGCGTCCCGGCACGAACACCACGAGCTTGGTGGCATCGGACGGCGCGTGCTCCTGAACGAACCGCGATAGGCCTCCGGCCTGGCCGGTCGGCTGATCCCGATGGGCACGAGACTCTACGATCGCCTGAATCGCTCGTTGAGGGTCGTTGGCCGGGGGTAAAGGCCCGTCGGCGGCGAAGATCCAGTCGGGGCCGAGGAGACCGGTTTCGACCGCGACTCGAGCCGCGGCCGCGGCCGGCTCGTCGGCTTCCGCCGACACCAGGTAGGCGGCGACCTGCGTCGAGGGCTCGAGGGCGCGCTCGGGGGTTCGCACCATCAACTGCCGGGTTCGCGCGTACACCTTCCACATCGCCAGTTTCAGGGGGTCGCCGGGCACGTAGCGGCGCATGTCGACCTTGTCGCCGACCAGCTCGCCGGCCGGATGGGGGAGGGAGTCGCCGGAGGCGTACGACCGCAAGAGGGGGGCGCGATCGAGGGCCCCGGTCCATGGAACCACGGTCACCGACCGGGCTTCGGCTCGGTGCAGTACCAGCCGGGCGAGGCCAAACCCATCCTCGATGGTGATCCGGCGAACGATGCGGTCGGTGTGACCTCGACGCTCGGTCTCTACCCGCTCCCATCGCCGACCCCCGAGCCGGACGGTCTCGACCCGAAACCCTGGCGGCTCCAGCCAGCTCCACGTCACGTCGAAGATCGGCAAGGCCCACCACGACGGCAGGCTGAAAACCTCGGCGTACCCTCGGTGCGCCTCGAAGGCCACCGAAATGGGCATCCCGGGGCGGGTCGCGCGCAGGACCAACCAAGTACCGAGCAGCACCGCCAGGACCGCCACGGCCACGATGAACATCGCGAACAACGAGACCAACCGAACGACATAGTCGGCCCGAGGGAGCCCAAAGCCCCAGTAAGCGAGGGCGCCGATACCGGCCACGAGGAGCCCCAGGTTGGTGACCGGAAACCACTCTCGGGCCCGAGACAAATGTCGACCGATGGCGCGAGGGCGCATGAACATGAGAGACGACTCTACCTTAATCAGGCTACTGACGCCCGCGTGGACAAGCCGGCAAACCGCGCTCGTTATTCCCTTATTGGCGTCCTGAGCCTAATTCCCCCGGGGGTTGCCCTGGTTTCGAACGCTGGGCCGGCCTGCGCGCCGGCCCGTCCGCCGACGACCCTGGTCGGACCGATCGCGACCACCGCCGATGACCGGGCGATGGCTCGGCTGACCGCCCTCGCGTGGTCGGTCCTCGATGAACTGGACCCGGTCGCCCGAGATGAGGCGGGCGCCGCAGTGCGCGCCGAGGCGGTATGGCCGGCGGCGACCAACGCGGAGCGGGCGGCTCTTCGGGACCGTCTGCAGCCGGTCCTGCGGCGGCTCGAGGGGATCGATCAGACCCGCCTATCCCCTTCGTGGCGGCTGGAATATACCCTGTTGACCCGCCGGCTCGCGAGGCCATCTCCTCCGCTCGACGCCTACGAAGTTCAGCGCATCGTGGGCCGGGGGCTGTGGTCCAGCCTGGGGCCGGAGACGTACCCGTCGGCCAGGAGACTGGATCGGCTCGAATCGCTCGGGGCGTACCTGGCGACCGCCCGCTCGGCGACCGCCGCGACGTCTTGGGCCCGGCTGACCGCGGCCGCCAACCTCCTCGATGCCCAGCGGGTGTGGGTCGCCCAGCTCGGACGGGGCCCCGGCGCGCCTCCGGAGGCGGATTTTCGTCGCCTTCGCGACCGGGCGGTCGCCGCGTTGGATGTGCATGAGCTGCGGCTCGAAGCCGCGCTCCAGGTCGACGCCGAATCGAAGCCGGACACCGCAGTGTGGCCCTGGTCGGACCACTGGACGCGCCCACCCGACCTCGACGAGCTCGAAGAAGCGGCCGGAGTCCAGCTCACCGAGCTTCAGCACGAGCTGCTGAAGCTGGCCGGATTCAAGCCGCCGAAGGGCGCCGGCACTTCCCCCCAGCGGCTCGCTCGGAGGCTCGCGAGCAGGGGGCCCCCGGCGCTCGGGGATCTGACGCTCGCTGGGTTTCTCACCTCGCTCGGCGATGTGCTGTCGCCGGACTGCCCTGCCCCCCCGACGCTGACCGCGACCACCGCGGCCGATCCCGTCCGGGGCCTGACCGCCCTTCACTTCGACCGGCGGGCCGCCGAAGACCACCCCGATCAGGTTCGCTTGCTCGTGTCGGTCGACGACAATGGGTTGGTCCGAGATCAGTATCCGCCGGCCAAGCTTATGGCCCTCACCCTGTACGAAGGCTGGCCGGGCCGGGCCCTTCGATTTCACTTCGCGACCCGCCGCGCCGACCGTGGCCTGACCGAGCGACGGTGGCCCGACCCCGTCCTCGAAGAGGGGTGGCCCCTATATGCGCTCGACCGTCTCGTAGACTTCGAACGACTACCGCCGGCCGTCCGGTGGCACGCCTCGATGCTGATGCTCAAAGCGGTCGTCGATGCGCAAGTCGACCTGCGAGCCATGAACGCCGGGGCCACCGACCGCGAGCTCCGAGCGTGGCTGATATACGTCGGCGGGATGACGCCGGCGGAAGCGCAGCACAAAGTGCGGCGGGTGCGCAGCGACCCGGGTCGACTCGCCGCGCCTTTCTTGGGCTGGTTGACCCTCGCCCGTCTCGCCGACCAACATCTGAGGCGCCCCGATCCGGACGGCGTCCGTCGACTGGCGGCCTGTACGGAGTTCCCACCCGACCTGTTGCCCGACTGCCTAGTGTCCCGGCCGTGAGTGTGGGGCGGGACTTCGGCCCTGACCTACCGACTTGCTGACCAGTCGTCACCGAGCAGGCCGGATGCCTGCAGGGTGAATAGGTGCGCGTACCGCCCCTGCGCGGCCATCAGCTCTTCGTGGGTCCCGAGCTCGACCATCCGCCCCCCGCCGAGCACCAGGATTCGGTCGGCCATGCGCACGGTCGAGAACCGGTGCGAGATCAGAATGGCCATCCGCCCCTCGGTCAGGTCGCGAAACCGCTCGAACAAGGCGTGCTCCGCTTCGGCGTCGAGCGCGGCGGTGGGTTCGTCGAGGATCAGGATGTCGGCGTCCCGCATGAACGCCCGGGCCACCGCCACCTTCTGCCAGTTGCCGCGGCTCAGCTGACTGCCGTTTTCGAACCATCGACCGAGTTGAGTCTCGAAGCCGTCAGGAAGGCCCGCGAGCGCCTCGTAGGCCCCGCCCCGTCGAGCGGCGGCCTTGATCGCCTCGATATCGTCAAGACGGTCGGGCTGTCCGAGGCCCACGTTCTCCCGCGCCGTGAACTCGTACTGCACGAAATCCTGGACGACCACGCCGAGCCGCCGGCGCAGGGCCCCGTCGGGAAGGGTGTCGATCGGGACCCCATCGAGTCGAATCTGCCCCTCGGTCACCGGGTACAGGCCGGTCAGAAGCTTGATGAGAGTCGACTTGCCGGCCCCGTTGTCGCCGACGATCGCGAGCTTCTCGCGGGGTCCGATGTGGAGGTTGATGTCGCGAAGCGCCCACCGATCGACGCCCGGATAGCGAAAGCTGACCCCGTCGATGTCGAAGCCCTCGCCCACCGTCGTGTCTTCGGCAACCCTCGAAACGGCGACATCGTCAGGCCCGGAGGCCGACACCACCCCCACCGAGCCCAGCGCCCGGGCCCCGCTCACTTCTGCCTCGTCGGCCTTTACGGGCGCTCGGGCTTCGCTCTTTCGTGCCTCTTCGAACAGGGCCCGAACCGCGTCCGACCCGGTGGGGAGCGACAGGAATCCGAACAGATTCGACATGAAGAGGTTGTCTTCGTAGGTCGCCCCCACCGCGCGCAGGATGCTGCTCAGGCTGCCCTGCCCCTGCCGAAAGACGGTGATGTACAGGGTCATGTCACCGAGCGTGAGAGCGCCGGCCACCGTCCGGACCACGATCCACGCGTAGCAGCCGTACAAGGCGGTCGTCGATAGCAGGCCGAGCCCGAACCCCCATACGGCGCGGCGAACGGCCAGGCGCCGGTCTTCGGTGAAGAACTTTTGATAGAAGCGGCGGTACCGCTCGAGGAGGAGAGGTCCGAGCCCGTACAGCTTCACCTCCGGCGCGTTGGAGTCTCGAGTCAGCAGCATCTCGAGGTAACGCATCTTGCGCCCCTCGGGCGCTCGCCAGGTAAACAGCCGAAAGGCTTCGCCCGAAAACCGAGCCTCGGCGATGAACGTCGGCAGCGTCGCTCCGAGCAAGATGAGCAGAGTCCAGGGGCTGAATCCGAACAGCAGCACCCCGTAGCTCCCGAGGGTCACCGCGCCCATCGCGATATCCACCGAGTTCAGGAACAGATTCAAGGGGCGACTCGAGGCCTCCCGGCGAGCGTTCTGCAGCTTGTCGTAGACCTCGGGCGTCTCGAAGTGCACGAGGTCGAGGGTCAGCGCCTTCTCGAGGATCTGGCCCTGAATCTGATAGGCCAACCGGGTTCCGAGCAGCGCTCGGAGCAACCCCGATCCCCGGCTCAGCAGGCCCGAAAGGACCATCAGGCCCAGCTCGAGCCCGACCAGTTCGAGGGCTTGGCGCGCGTCGCCTGCGTCCCGGGTTTCGGCGGCCCGAACGACGGCGTCGACCAGCAACTTGCCCACCCAAGCGATCGCGAGAGGAACCAACGCGCCCATCGCTTCGAGGACCAGCAACCCCGACGTCGAATACGGGTCGGCCGACCAGACCAAGCGAACGACCTTCGGAGTCTGAGCCCACGCTCGCCGGACCGCCGCACGCCATCCGTCGCGGGGGCGGGCTGGATTGGATAGGGGTGGAGGCGTCACCGTCGTCAGTGTGTGCAGACGCCTGCACGAAAAGAAAGCGCGCGGAGAGCATCCATGCCCCCCGCGCGCTCGAGCCCAGCTTTGAGCCGGGCGGAATGGGTGGTGCGGGGCCCACGTCCTGTGTTCCCCGCACCGTGGCGCTCGTCCTGGAGCACCCCAATGTGCTCGCGGCCTGCGAGCACGAGTTGCGGGCCGCCTCGACCGGCCGGTCGCCGACGGCGTGCGCTGAACCCGACGTTCTGGTCGAAGAACGTCGGTTCCCAGGCCCTACCGACCGATCGACTGGATGATGTTCTTGGCCGTCTCGTTGTACTTGTCGATGATCTGGCGGAGCATATCGAACATCTGCGAGCGCTTATCGATCATCCGCTTCAGCTTCATCGTCTCGACGTCGATCGACGGGCTGCTGCCCCCACCGCCGCCTTTGCCTTTGCCGCCGCCCTTGCCGCCGCCGCCCTGCTGCTGCTGAAGGTCGTTGATGTAGTTCGCCTGGCGCTCGATGTCTTTGTCCATCTTCTTCATGATCATCATGATCATGAGCGTGACCTTGTCTTCGACGGTCAGGGACGGGTCGTTCAGGACCGCGGTCGCATCGCCGCCGTCACCGATGCCGAATGCGCCTCGGGTCGGCCCCGGTTGACCCGGCTGATGAGGACCGGTCGCCCAGTCGACGTACGGGGAGCCGCCACCTGGCTTGCGTTGGAGGCCGCCGTTGCCCGACGGCGCCCCGACGTTGCCGCCGAGGATGTTGGCGAGCGCCCCCATCATCATCTGCGGGAACATGCCAACCGGGCCGAGCGGCCCCATCAGGGTCGCCGCCTGCATGATCTGATTGAGGGAGTCCATCGCCGCCAGGTTGGCCGAGCTCGGCGAACCGCCGGGAGCCATCATGCCGGGCGGGAACGGAACCACCAACATGCGACCATCGTTCTTGCCGAACGGCATGATTCGCCCGCCCAGCATCATTTCGACCTGCTGCCGCATGAACGGATTGCGACGCAGCGCCCGCTCCAGCTTGGCGCCTTCGCGACGAGCCATGGCGCGCTTCATCCCGAACACCCCGCCGTCGTCGGTGGCACCGAAGTCCATCATTCGCGGTTGGGCGTACATGTTGGGGCAGCAACACAGGCCCATGTTGGGGGGCATCATCAAGCCCGAGCCGGGGATCATTCCCGACTGCAGCATGCTGGCGAGCTGATTGGCGGCCGTGAATCCGGCGGCGAACTGGAAGCCGTCCCGCATCTGCTGGAGCATGCCCAGCTGCTGGCTGTGGAAATCTTCGAGCTGCGACAGGAAGCGCCGGGCGTCGAAGCCTAGGTACCGAAGTAGGTGAGCCCCACCGAGCATGTTGACGTTCATCGAAGCGATTCTCCCTTGTGTAAGCCACCGGCATCGTTCGGCGTCCGAAACGCCCCTGTCGGCAACGGTTCGGACTTACGCAAAGGCCGCGCCAAGCCGGGAGCGCCCCAAATCCAACGGATCAGCGCAACGCAATCGAGGGCACCGCGCACCTGCGGAGGTGCACAATCGCCCACTGCACAGGATCCGTGTCAGGCGAGCGCCGACTCGGCCGACGGGGCCGGCGAGGTGAGAGTGTCGACGAGGTCCATTTTGGTGATGATGCCCTGGAGCGTCCCGTCGGCATTCAGAACCAGGCCGACCTCCTCCTTGGCGAAGATCCCAAGGAGAACCCGCGCCTCGTCGTCGACTCGAACGGTGTCCACCCGACGGACCATGACCTCGGCCACCTTGGTCTCGAGCGAGGCCGAGCCGTCGACCATCCTCCCTAAAATGTCGCTCTCGGTGACGATGCCCACCAGCCGGTTATTGTCGAGAACGGGAAGCTGGCTGATCCCCGCGTTCTTCATCACTCGAACCGTATCCTCCACGCTGTCGCGGCTTTCTGCGGTGATCAGCGGACGCTCGGGCAGGCGACGGAGGAGGTCGCCGATGGTCTCGGTCTCCCACCGCTGCTCGGTGAAGCCGGATTCCTTCATCCACTGGTCGTCCATGAACTTGGTCATGTAGTTCCGCACCGAGTCGGCCAAGATCACCACGAACTTCTTACCGGGCCCCTCTCGCTTGGCGACTTGCACCGCCCCCCACATCGCCGAGCCGCAGCTCCCCCCACACAGAAGGCCCTCCTTGCGGATCAGGCGCCGGGCCATCAGAAACGACTCGCGGTCTTCGGTCTTCACCCATTCGTCGACCAGGCCTCGATCCAGGACCTTCGGGATGAAGTCATAGCCAATGCCCTCGACCTTGTACGAGGCGACCGGAGCAGGCCCCGCCAGGATGGAGCCGACCGGGTCGACGCCGATGATCTTGACGTGGGGCGCCTGTTCCCGGATCCGCCGCGCAATGCCGGTCAACGTTCCGCCTGTGCCGGCGCCCGCCACCAGATAGTCGAACCGACCGCCGTCGGTCTGCTCCAGGATTTCTTTGGCGGTCTCATGGTAGTGAGCGTCCGGGTTGTCGGGGTTGCTGTACTGATCGAGAATGTGCGCGTTCGGAAGGATGCTTTGCAGCTGCTTCGCGACCCCGATGTGACTCTCGGGTGCGTCCCACGCGGCCTCGGTCGGCGTGCGAATGATCTCGGCGCCCAGGGCCTCGAGAACCACCTGTTTCTCGCGGCTCATCTTCTCGGGCATGGTGATGATCATCCGGTAGCCCCGCACGGCTGCCGCCAGCGCCATCCCGATCCCGGTATTACCGCTCGTGGGCTCGATCAGCGTGTCGCCGGGTTTGATTCGACCCGCCTTCTCGGCCTCGAGAACCATGCGCTTACCGATGCGGTCTTTCACAGAACCGCCGGCGTTCATGAATTCGCATTTGGCCAGGAACTCGCAGCCGGTCTCTTTGCCGACCTGCCGAAGACGTACCATCGGTGTGTTGCCGATCGCGTCGAGGATGCTTTCGGATACTCGGGGCTTCACGTTGGTAAAACTACACCTAAAGTCAGTCCGATTTGACCACCCGGGTCGGGATCGATGAAGTTTAGGCCAGGAATGGAGCAGGCGCCGCAGGTTCAGAGAATCGGTCGGTACGACGTCGTTCGTAAAATTGCGACCGGCGGCATGGCCGAGCTCTTCCTGGCCCGCTACTTGGGACCGGGGGGCTTCGAAAAGCGCTGCGCCCTGAAGCGGATCCTGCCCCAGTTCGCCGCCGACGAAACCTTCACCCAGATGTTCTTGACCGAGGCGAAGGTTACCGCGCAGCTCGATCACCCGAACATCGTCCAGATTTTCGAACTCGGGCAAGACGACAACGGTCAGTACTTCATCGCGATGGAGCTCGTAAACGGGCTCAACCTGCGCCAGCTCCTGACCATGGCCAAGCAGCGGCGCCAGATGGTCCCGCCCGAGCTCGCCGGCTACGTCGCCCTGCAGGCGCTCGAAGGTCTGGCTTACGCCCACGAGCTCAAGAGCTCCACGACGGGCGAGCCCTTGAGCCTCGTCCACCGCGATGTCTCCCCTCAGAACATTCTCGTTTCGTACGACGGCGCGGTGAAGCTCGTCGATTTCGGGATCGTCAAGGGCTCGACCATCTCGACCGAGACCGTGACCGGCATGCTCAAGGGCAAAGTGGCGTACATGTCGCCCGAGCAGGCCATGGGAGAAACGCTCGACGGCCGCTCCGACCTCTTTTCGCTCGCGGTCGTACTGTACGAGCAGATCGCAGGCGAGCGCCCGTTTACCGGGGCCAACGACCTGATGGTCTTGAAGGCGATCCTCGAGTCGCCGCCCCGACCGCTCACGCACTTCGCGCCGGAATGCCCGGACGGCATCGAGCGGGCCATCATCCGAGGTCTGGCCAAATATCCGCAAGACCGCTTTCCGAGCGCGAGAGGGTTTCATCGGGAGCTCGACCTGATCCTCCGAGCCTGCCCGATTCCCCTCGGGCGGCATGTGCTCGCCGAGTACCTGCAAAGCCTGACCGAAGGCTCGACGGTCTCGTTTGACGCAACCCGCCTCAAGATTCCTCGCCGGTTTTCTCCGGTCGGCTTCGCCCACCAGCTGGCCCCGGCCAGCCCCATCCCGAGCTCTGCGGCGGCCGGAGCCGAACATCGGGTGCCCCTACCGCGCGCCGCCAGTGCGAGCGATCCGCTCGCCGCCACCTCCGGCGCCCCGTCCCTTGGTGCCAGCCCCCTGTCCGAGGGCGCCAGGCCCCCGCCCGATGGCGCCAGGCCCCCGCCCGATGGCGCCAGCCCCCCGCCCGATGGCGCCAGGCCCCCGCCCGAGGGCGCCAGGCCCCCGCCCGATGGCGCCAGCCCCCCGCCCGATGGCGCCAGCTCTCCGCTCGATGAATGGACGGGCGCCGCCGACGACTGGAGCGACGCCGCCGCCAACCTCGACGCGGCGGCCCAAACCATCGTCGACGACCCTCTCGGCAGGACCGAGCCGCAGAGCGGGTGGATGGACGCCTCGGTCGACCCGACCGACCCGGTCACCCTGAGCACCGCACCGGACTCCCCTCGGACCGTCGACATCGTTCTTCCTCCGGATAGCGATCAGTCGGCGGGGTCGGAGGCCGAGTCCCCGCCCGTAGTGTTGGGGCCCGCCTACCCTGCCCCCTCCCCGTCCGCCACCCGCGCCAACGACTTCGAAGGCGACCTCGGCCCGGATTGGTCGTCGTCCATCGAGCTGTCGACCGCCGTCTCCCAGGTCGACCCGCTCGACGACCGGGCCGCTGCCGCGCCGCCCGTCGCGCCGATCCCCAGCTCCGCCGACACCACGCGGTCGTCGGGTCCGGCAAGCGACCTTGCCATCGAAGAGCTTAGGGCGGCGGGGGTCGCCCGCCCCACGGGGCTTCGGTCTTGGGCCTGGCTCTCCGCGCTGACCAGCCTGGCGCTGATCGTGATGGCATGGGCGTGGGTTCGACCCGACGTCGACGCGGTCATCGTGTCGCCCGCCGAGCCCCCACCCCTGGTCGACCCGGTCGACGACGAGGCCATCCCTCTCATCGGCCAGTCGGCGCCCCCCGATGAGCGAGCGGCCCCCATCCTCGCTATCCCGGCTTCGGAGACCGCGCCCGACGCCGGGGGGATCTCGGCGCAGGCGTCACCGAGCGAGGCTTCCGAAGGGTCTCGCCCTGCTGCGGCGCGTCCGGCCCCGAAGGGGCGGTTGGTATTGGAGACCGAGCCGACCGGACTACTGGTCAAGGTCAAGGGCCGGCGCTTGGGTACGACCCCTCTGAAAGCGAGCCTGCCGCCCGGCCAGCATCTTTTGAGAGTACTGAGCCGACGCCGCGGTATCGCGCGTTCGCTCGCGATCACCGTCGAGGCCGACCAAACCACCACCCGCCGCCTGGTGCTCCGCCCTGGCAAGCTCCACGTCGTGTCCCGGCCGTGGTCGGAGGCGTTTCTCAACGAAAGGCCCCTGGGAAAGACGCCCCTCAAAGTGACCGCGTACGAGGGCCGCTACCGGCTGAAGCTGGTCAGCGAAGATGGCGCAGAGCGCCTCCAGACGGTCAGGGTCAAACCGAGCGAAACGACCCTCGTGCGAGTGATCTTCTGACGCGGCTACGGTGACTTGGCGCAGCGAAAGCCAATGTCGTCGTAGACCGACTGGACGAGGGGCTTGCCGCCCCGGGCCGAGGCCCGGGCGTGCTTAGCCGCGCTCATGAACGATCCTCCACGAATGACCCGAGAGACCGGTTTTTTGTACCAGTCGCCGGTCCACTCGACCACGTTGCCGACCATGTCGAGGGCGCCGTAGGGCGACTTCCCAGCGGGAAACTGGCCCACCGGCGCGACCTTTGCGAACCCATCATCGTAGTCGGGTCGACCAAACGGGATTCGCGAGGTGGCGTCCGCGATATTTGCGACCTTCGCACTGCCGAAGTCTGCGTTGCCCCACGGGTACTTTAGACCGGTAGGCCCGCGGGCGGCCTTTTCCCACTCGTGCTCGGTCGGAAGGCGCTTGCCGGCCCACTCGCAGTAGGTCTTGGCCCCCAGCCAGCGCACGCAGTTCATCGGGTAGTCGTCCCGGTCGTCCTTCCCGTAGTTGCAGCTTCTTCGCTCTCGGAACATCGAGTCCTTGCAAGCGCCGGCCTCTACGCACTCTTTGTAGGCCCCGACCGTGACTTCGGTTCGGTCGATGAAGAAGGCCGACAGTTCGAGCACGCGGCCTTCTTTCTCGTCGTCGTCGCACTCGGTGTCGACGCGCTCGTTGCAGCCCATCCAGTACGGCCCCGCCGGGACGCCGACCATGCCCGCGGGTGGATTGAGCGGCGCCTTCGACTGTGCGGCCAGGAGCGCATCGGAGGGTCCCGACGCCGCGGGCTTCACCGCGGGCGCCGCCGACTCGGGCTCGGTTTCGGCCGGCTGGCGCTCGCTTCGCGCGGCCACCGTTTCCTCGGGTCCTCGAGTCTTCTCCTCGCCAGCGGCCGCCACGTCGGACGCCGCCTCTGGCTCGGGACGATTGGCGATGACCCCAACGGCGGCCATCCCGAGGAGCAACGCGCCTCCCACCGCCGCGAAGACCAGCCTGCGTTTGCCGGCGGGCGCGGCCGCGTCTTTCGGCCCGAGCGCTTCGACCCCTTCCGCGAGGCGGTTCATGTGGTGCTTGAAGTCCGCCCCCGAGCTCACCACGAGCGCGTTTTGACGAAGCAGCGGCCATAGCGGCTCCGGGAGCTGCTCCTCGGTCGGCATTGGCGTACCCTGGACGAGCAACGGCACCAGGTTCACCTTCCGGTCGATCGCGGCCTGGATCTCGATGCGGACGAAGTCGTCGTCGCTGCTCAAGTCTCCGCGGGTCAGCCAGTCGGGCCCGATCACGACGAGCACGACGTTGGCCTTGGAGACCTCGTCCATCAGCATCTTGTGAAAATCGACGCCGATCGGAATGTTGTCGACGTCGCGAAAGACCGCATTCGGGCCGAACCGCTCCCGCAGGTGGTCATCGATGCGGCCCACGATGTCGGCCGACGCGCCTCGCCGGTATGAAATAAAGATGCGCATGCGTATTCGCCTCCCCTGGGCGTACGAGTTCAGATCTCGGGAATGGGCGACATGGTGATCATGGCTTCGGTCAGCCTCCCGCGACGAACCACGACGGTGCCGCCGCAGCCGTACGACCGCGGCGCTCCGCCGGCTTCAAAGCCCCACCCGTCAACCGTGTAGATATCTTCGACGACATTGAAGAGCGTGCCTCGATCGTCGTCGTCGAGGTCGATCTCGAGGCTGTAGACCGCTTCGAAATCCGGACCGGTCAGCTGCAGGACATCGCAGTCGATATTTCCGGGGTGCAGTTGAACGCGCACCACCTCGAGGTCGGCCAACAGCGCCTGCGAGCTGACGCCGATCCGAAACGCCAGCGGGGCCTCTTCCTCCCCGCCACAGTGAAGCCCGCTCAGTCCGCCCGCGAGGCCAAGAACTATTGCAGCTGAATGGAAACGCACCCGCCTCCTCCTTGTGCACACTCGCTTTCTTCGCCGCCCCCGCTCAGCACGACCGCGACCACGGCGGCGGTCGCCGCGAGCGCCGCGCCCCCGAGTCCGACCCATAACCAGGGGCTCACGCCGTCGTCTTCGTCGTCAGCTTCGACCGAAGGCTGGGATAGATCGAGACCGGCCGGCTGCTCCGGCGGCGGGACCACCGGGGGCGGCACGAGCTCCGGCGGAGGTCGAGCTTCGTCGGAGCCGCGCCGAGGCGACCCTGGCTGCGGTCCGC
Source organism: uncultured Myxococcales bacterium (assembly GCA_964519665.1). Lineage (GTDB taxonomy): Bacteria > Myxococcota > Kuafuiibacteriia > Kuafuiibacteriales > Kuafuiibacteriaceae > JANQQN01. The sequence continues at coordinate 15,142 of CAZFIV010000075.1, read as the reverse complement.
CGCCGGGCGGAAGCATCGTTTTCTCCGAGCCCAGCGAGTCTGGCTGGGCATCGCGGGCATCGCCCGCGGCATCCTCGGCACTCGGCGGGGGATCTTGGAGGGGCGGCGGCGGCGGTGGATCCGGAAGCGCCTTTCGGACCCTCTCGAACGCTTGGCGAATCTTGGGCGAAGAGGACGCGGGCGGCCGCTGCTCGAGGTTTAGAGTGAGGGCCGCTCGCCAGGCGGCGTCGGCTTTGCGCAGCCGCCCCAATTCGTACGCGAGCATTCCGAGATACAGATACGCCGTCGAGCGATCGGATGCGGACAGGTCCCAGGCTCGCGCCGCGGCCTCGAGGCGAGCTTCCGCGCGTTCGGTATCGAGCGCTTCGTAAAACGCGATGCCGTCTTCGAGGTCTCGTCGACCGTCCGCTTCGGCGAGGCGGGGCGCGGTGGCTACCGCGGTGACCGCGGCGAGCGCAACGACGGCAACTCGTATGGCCGGCGGACGGTGCGAAGAGCCGGGAGGCGGCATGGGGCCCGAGATTCGCTCCAACCGTCGCTCGGAGCAAGGTGGCGAAAAACAAGAATGCCCAGTCCAAGCTTGACCGAGGCAGCGACCTCCACCGGTGGCGGTCGCGCGGTTCGGTGGCGAGTCAGTGCGGTCGGTCGGTTGACCGGGTCCGCGTTGAATTCGGCGGCTTTCAGTTCGTCGGCGTTGAACCGGTCCGGCGGTGGAGCGGTCCGGCGGTGGAGCGGTCCGGCGGAGAGGAGCAGCGGTTACGCGGAATTGGATGAGCCGGCGAGGGCAGCCGTGAGACGCTTTTGCAAAGAGGCCTGGAGGCGGTCGGCCTTGACGCCGGCCAGCTTGGCCACCATGCCCAGCTTGACCGTAATGGTCACCGAAGAATCGGTCACGTCCACGTTGCCGGACGCCCCAGTTCCCGTGAGGTTGGCGTGTAAACCGTTCCAGTGGGCCTTCATGCCGTACTTGGAGATCTCTTGATCGAACGAGGCTAGGCGCGCCTTCGCCTCTTCGGGGCTGAGGCTGTGGCTCTCGGAAACGACGACCGTACTCATGGTGGTCTACTTGAGCTTCTTCTCGACGAACTTGACGTGCTTGCGCGCCTTCTTGTCGTACTTCTTGAGCTCGAGCTTGCCGGTCATCGTACGCTTGTTCTTCGAGGTGACGTAGAACACACCGGTGCCCGCGGTCGACTCCAGCTTAATGAGCTCTCGGCCGGGTTTTGCCATGGGGCCCGATGGGATACTAGAACGACACCCGTCCGGCAAGCACATTTTGGGCGGTAGGTCGTCAAACCTCGGGGAGGCCGTCGACCCGCTTGACGAGCCGCACCGATGCCCGCTCGCTCCGTTTGGCGCGCAGTCGGCCCACGACCCAGGCCGGCCCCAGCGCGGTCAGGAGCTTGCCGAGACGCCGCGGCGAGACCGCGATGAGCAGCCCGCCCGATGTTTGGGGGTCGGCCACCAGGCGCGCATACATCTCGGGCACGCCCCGCTCGACGACGAAGCGCCGCCCATAGCCCTTCCGATTGACGTCGCTAGTGCCTGGATAGACCCCCGCCATAAGGTGTTTCACTACACCGGGGAGGGCGGGGAGCCGGCCCGCTTCGAGCACCACGTCGACGTCCGACGACCGTGCGATATTGAGCGCGTGGCCCGCGAGGCCAAAGCCGGTCACATCGGTCGCACATCGGAGCCGCATCTCGACCATGGCGTCGCGAGCGTCTTCATTGGTGGTGACCATGCTCGTCACGAGGGCCCGGGTCTGGGCCGCGGTCCGCGCGTCGGCCTTCATCGCCTGAAACAGAACCCCTGTTCCGAGCGCTTTGGTCAGCACCAAGACGTCGTCCACCTTGCCATCCTGGTTCGTGGTCATCCGGCGCGGATCCACCTCGCCCGTCACCGCGAAGCCCAATCGAAGCTCGCGGTCTTTGAGGGTGTGCCCTCCAATCAGCGGGGCGCCTGCCGCCTGCAACAGGACGCCCGCCGCCTGCATCATGGGCGCCAGGGCCCGCGCCGGCACCTCGGGGGGCAGCGACAGGATCGCCACCGCCGACGTTGGCCGTCCACCCATCGCGTAGACATCACTGACCGCGTTGGCGGCCGCGACCTGACCGAAGGTCGCCGGGTCGTCGACGATCGGCGTGATGACATCGACCGTGTGGACCAAAGCCCGATCTTTGGCGAGACGCACGACTCCGGCGTCGTCCGAAGACGACATGTCGACCAGGACCTGGGCGTCGGGCGGTAAACGCAGGCGCCCCAGCATGTCGTGCAGGTCACCCGGACCCACCTTGGCCGCTCAGCCGCCCGAGAGGGCGTACTGAGTCAGCCGGATACGCTTGCCCACTCGGTGTGTTAAGGCCGATTCAGCGCACGGAAGCAAGGGCGGATACGGTGGCCGGATGAAGGGTCGGGTCGAGATCAGCCCGCAGGCGCTCGAGGTCTTCGGGATGATCGACGTCGTAAGCCTCAGCCAACTCGATCAGTGGGCGCCCGGTCTTCGACGCTGCGACGCGGGTCGCGGTCATGACCTCGGCGGTCGACCACGGAATGCCGGACAGCAGCTCGGGCGCGGGCTCCGAAAAACCGACCACGGCGTAGCCCCCATCTTCGGTCGGCACTAACACCGCCGCCCCCAACCTACGGACGCGACCGGCCGCCCAGGACGAACCTTCGTGCCGGTCCAACGCCACGAACGCCTCGACGAGCCTCTCGGCGGGCAGCGTAGGGCTGTCGGAGCCCATGACCAAGACGTGGCGGGCCCGGCCCGCTCGCCTCGCATTTTCGATCCGATCGCCGAGGTCGACGCCCGTCTGTTCGACGACCTCCCAACCCTCGGGAGCGAGGCCCTGGGTCTGGTCGAGCGACTCGCCCGGCGCCAACGCGCACGCGAACACCCGCCGCCAACCCTCTTTCGCGTCTCGCCGCGCTCGATCCACGAGCCGGAAAGTATCCATCAAGAACGCCCGGTACAGGGCGGCCGCTTGCTCGTTCGTGAGGCTTCGGGTGAGGCGAGTCTTGACCCGACCGGGCCGGGGCAGCTTGCCCATGACCACGACGGCTCGCTGTACGGTGCTCGACACTGACAATCCCTCGGTGATGTGGGCGAGCGCGACTATAGGAGGCCGGGATCGATCTTCAGGAGCGACAGCGACAGCACCTCGCCGGTCTCGAGGCGAACGAGCTTCACGAGCAGCTCGAGCCGGTCGGCCTCGCCTTGATCGACCGTACCGAGGACCGCCAGACGAGCGGGCATCAACTTACCGACTTCGATCATCTGCGCCTCGTCGTATGCCTTCGCCATCTGCTCGGCGACGGCGGCCAGCATGTCCTCCCGACGGTCCTTTTCGAGGAGCTGAAAACTCCCTTGCCGGCTCAAGCCGAGGGCGAGCCGCCGCTCGAAGATTCGGCCGCGCTTGCGGTCGCCGTCGCGGACCGGCAGCAGGATGGTCGGCGTTCGCGCATCGATCGACTCGACCGAGTAGTCGACCAGCTGTTGGGCCGACTTCGAGAACAGCTCTGCGAGCACTTCGTCCGAAGTCTGCTGTTCACTCGGATTGGCAATGAAGTAGTCGTCGCGCTGGGGCGCACCGTGAGGCCGCCAATGGGCGAGCTCCTGCTTCACCAAACGAACCACGATCGCGTCGAGATCGTCGGCAACCCAGTTTGCGCCGACGTGATGGCTGACCGACGACGGGCTGCCCTCCGAGTCTCCCTTTTCGCCGTACGTGAGAAACACGAACGGCGCCATGGTTTGTTGGGCCAGCTGTCGCCAGACGACCTCGCCGGTCTTGTCGAGACCCGACGCGCCGATCGTCGCGATCTTGATCCCGCGCTCGGAGGCTTCGCGCGCGGCATCCAGATAAGTAAACGACTGACCGTAGTCCAGATGCGGCGGCGCATCCCCGATCAGGAAGGCGACCTTGACGCCCGTATCGCCCCACTTCAGGTGATGGAGCGCCGCTTCGAGGCCAGCCTGAACGTCTTCGGGGTAGTCGTCGCCGCCTCCGGCTCCGACCTCGTCGAGCTTGGCCGAAAACGCGTCGAGATCTCGCGTGAATGGAACGACGCGAGTTCGATACGCGTCGCCCTGGTCGCGGAACAGGACCATGCCGTAGCGAACGTCAGGCCGCGGGCTCGCGTGGCTGATCTGAAAGTTGATGGTATTCAGAGTGGCCCGCAGCTTATCGATCTCGTCCTGCATGCTGCCCGTCGTGTCGAGCACGAAGGCGACGTCCAGCGGGACCGTTTTGATCTCCGGTCGCGCGGCCGAAAGCGCCACTTCGACGGTGCGGTGGTCGCCGAGCGGGCGTATGATCGGGTCTTGACCGCTCGCCCGGATCCGAAGGGCCCACGGCTGATTCGGGGCGGACCGCCCCATCGACGGGAACAGCAGCGTTCGACCGTCCGCGTAGGTCCGCCGGACGGCGACCGTCCGCGAACCCCGACGCAGCTCGACCCGAGCCCCAGGCCAGGGGCGCCCCTCTCGATCCAGAACCTTGATGATCCGCCGGGAAGACGCGTCGAACGGCAACCCGTAGCCGGCGTTGTCCTCCAAGAACCGAAGAAAGGCGTTGAACTGAAGGTTGTCGTCGGCGGCGCCTGCCTTCACGCCGGGCTGGGGCGGCGGACGACGCCGGCTCCGCGTCCGACGCTTCGCGCGACTTGAGCCTCGGCGATCTCGCATCTCGCGCATCGCGTCCCCTTCGGCCATTTCGTCGTCCGACGAACGGACCCCGGCGGCCACGGTGCGCTCGCCATCATCCGGGCTCCCGTCAGCCTTGTCGGCCGACGCGGCGGCTCCGCGCTCGGCCTCGCTCGAATCGGGGGCCGGTGCGACCTCGACCGAACGCTCCCCCCCGCTTTCGGGCCGGGCCACGCTCGTCGGTGCGGGAGGGGGAGCCGGCTCGCCCTCCGCCGCGGCGCCTTTGCCGGGACTCAGGGCCGTTTTGGGCTCCTTGCGTCCCGGCGGCCCAGCCCAACCTTCTGCTGGCGACTCGCTTCCGCCCAGCTTGGACGCTTGCGCGCAGGCCGCACTCAGCCCCACCGCCACGAAAAGCAGACCCATTCGCATATGCGCCCACCAACGTGTGAGCGCGCCCAAAGATCTGAGGAAACGCATCGGGACCGCGAAATACTACCGGAAGACCTCCGCCGCAACGAGGCGCCGTACCCTCCGACATCGACCCGCCCCGAGGCGACTGGTACCCTGTGGGATATGGGATCGATGATCGAGATTGCCCGCAACGATGGACAGACCTGCCCCGCCTACTACGCCGAGGCCAGCGGCCCGGGGGTGGTGGTCATTCAAGAATGGTGGGGACTCAACGACCAGATCAAAGGGATCGCCGACCGTCTCGCCGAGGCCGGCTTCAATGCCCTCGTTCCCGACCTGTACCGAGGAAAGCTGACCACCGAGGCCGACGAGGCCAACCACCTGATGACGAACCTCGACTGGGCGGGCGCGGTGATCGACGTGCAAGCCTGCCTGCTGCACCTCAAGCGATCGGGGGCCAAGGCCGCCGTGCTCGGCTTCTGCATGGGCGGTGCCCTCACCATCATCGCGTCCGCCAACCTGCCGGAGACCGACGCCGGTGTATGTTTTTATGGGATACCTCCGGCCCAAGCAGCCGACCCGAAGAAGATCCGAGTGCCGTTCCTCGCCCACTTTGCGACCGAGGACGACTGGTGCACCCCCGCCGCCGTCGATGCTCTGGAGGCCCAGCTCAAAGAGGGCGGCGTAGCGCACAGTCTATACCGGTACCAGGGCCGGCAGCACGCGTTCATGAACGAAGCCCGTCCCGAAGTCTACGACGCCGAAGCCGCGCAGCAGGCGTGGCAGCGTTCGGTCGCCTTCCTCAACGAGAAGCTCGCCTAAGCGCGCGCAACGCCCCCCGCGCCACCTCTCGCGGCGACTTCTTCTGCTGATCCACCTGCGCGTTCAGCTTGCGCACGAACGCCTCGTCGAACGCGCCCAGCAGCGGCTTGAGGGCTTCGAGCACCTCCGGGTGCCGTCGGGCGAACTCACCGTTCATCAGCACGATCGCGTGATACGGAGGGATCGCCTGCCGGTCGTCTTCCAGCAGCATCAGCTCGTACGCATCGAGCCGCCCGTCGGTGGTATAGGCGGAGATCACGTCGACGTCCCCGTTGCCGGCGGCGGCGTACATCAACGCCGCATCCATCGTGCGCTGGTGCGCAAACGTGATACCGTACTTGGCTTTGACCGACCGCCACTCGGGTCGTCCGAAGAACTCGAAGTCGGCGGCCACCTCGAGCCGGGGCGCGTGGGCCAGCAAGTCGGAGACTTTGGTCACGCCCAGCGCTTCCGCCCGGTCGCGGCGCATCGCGAACGCGTACAGGTTCTCGTACCCGAGCGACCCGAGCATCAGAACGTCATAGTCCTCGGCCAGGGCCTCGGCGACCTCGTCGAGAATCGCGTCGCGCTCTTCGGGCGGGTCGCCGCCCTTGAGTACGTTGACCCAGATGGTCCCCGAGAAATCGAGATATACGTCGATCTCCCCTCGCTGCAGGGCGTCGAAGATGACCGCCGAGCCGAGCGAACCGGTCTGCGTCGTCCGATAGTCGGTCTCCGCCTCGATTTGGGCGGCGATGAGCTCGCCCATAATGTATCCCTCGGTGAAAGCTTTGCCGCCCACCCTCACCGGCGGTCTCGCGTTGCCGTCCCGGCGAAGATCCCACCGCTCGACGACGAACGTGAGGGTGATGTAGCCGTACAGCAGACCCGCGAGCACCAGGGCTACCCTGATCCGAACGCGCGCCCGGTCGGCGACCGCGCGTTGCGCGAACCGGATCAGTGCGTCCAACAGCAGCGCCAAACATGCCGCCGCTACGCAGCCGACGGTCACGGCCACGAAGTTCCGGGTGTTGAGACCGATGAAGATGTAGTCCCCAAGACTCGGCGCGCCGATCGGGGTCGAGAGGGTCGTCGTACCCACCACCCACACGGCGGCGGTTCGCACCCCGGCGACGATCACCGGAAGAGCCTGCGGCAACTCGACTTGCCACAGCTGTTGGCGGTCGGTCATCCCGACCCCTCGGGCGGCTTCTTTGAGCGCCTCGTCGACCCCGGAGACGCCGGTCAGCGTATTCTGAAGCATCGGCAGGACCGAGTAGAGCGTCAGGGCGACCAACGCCGGGCCATAGCCGATGGCGCTGATCTCGAGACCAAACCAGGCCGACGTCAGCCCCCCGAGGGCACCGAGCAGAGGCACCATGAACGCGAGCAGGGCCAGGCTGGGAATCGTCTGAATGACCCCCGCGATCCCGAGCACGGTCGGTTCCCAAGCCCGACGACGAGTGAGCCATACGCCCAACGGGATGCTGATGAGCATGCCCAGCAGCAGAGCGATCAAGGCGAGCTGAAGATGGCCCGCGAGCTTGTCGGGAAGACGGAGGAGCTCTTCGCCGATCCGATCGAGAAGGGTGACTTCGGGGGCGGATTCGTCCACGTCAGCCCGTTTTCACGCCGACGATGTAGGCGTTCCACGCGGGGTCGCAGGTACCCGTCTTTTCTTTGTGGTACTCCCCGGTCCCTTCGCCGTCTTCGTCTTCACCTTCCCAGTAGACATCGACCGCGTTGAAACCGACCTCGGCGAGAACCTCGCGAACCTCGGGAATCGTCCACACCCGCCAGTCATAAACGAACGCGTTCTTCATCTCGCTCCCGTCGTCGAAGCGAAAGTGGATCTTGTACGTTCCGAAGGCGTTGATCGGATCGTACCGGTGTTGTTCCCACACGTACGTGAAGCCGTTGAGCTCGCGTTCGTCCTCCCGGTCGTCCTCGATCGACTCGTAGCCGCCGAACAGATCGACGATGAAAACGCCTTCCGGAGCCAGGTTCTTGTAGGCGACCTTGAAGTACGCTCGAAGCTCGTCTCGGGTCTTGAAGCAGCAATACGAAAAGTTCTGAGCGGTAATGATGTCGGCCAGGGGTGTCTTGGCGGTCCGCACATCACCCTCGACGAGATGAACCGCGTCGCGCATCGTCTCGGCGACGAGCGGCAGGTTGTATTGACGGCCCCAGGCCAGCGGCTCGGGGTCGAGATCGACCCCCCACGCTTCACGATCGCCGCGCTTACCGACCCACTCGCAACAGACCGCCGCCGTGCCGCAGAAGTCTTCTCGCAGTACCCGAGCGGGCTGTTTGAAGTTGCTCTTGTACACCCGTTGGAAGAACTTGACGTCGACCTCGGGCGCCTGGACCGATTGCAGATACATCTCGTAGCGGTCGGCCCGTTCGGCCATCGTTTCCTTTCGCCTCCCGTTGCGGTCACCGGCGAGCTTCTTCTTAGCGCCCTTCTTGTTGCCTTTTTTCTTCTTACCCACGGCTATTGACCTTTGACCGAAAAGACGCCGGGCAGTTTCCGAGCCAGCCGGTCGCGAATCCAGTGGCCGTCCCACCATTCGAGCGGGTTCACCGGCACGCCTCCGACGAGCATCGTGAAGTGCAGGTGGTCGCCGAGGGCTAGACCGGTCGCGCCGGTGCGGCCGATGCGCTGCCCCCGCTCGACTCGGTCCCCCACCTCGACCTCAACGGTCGAGCAGTGAGCGTACAGGCTCATCAGGCCGAGGCCGTGGTCGATCACCACCGTGTTGCCGTAGATGCCGAGGTACTCGGCCATGACCACGATGCCGTCGTTGGCGGCCGGAATCTCGTCGCGGGCGATGGACGCCAGGTCGAATCCGAGGTGGTCCTGCTGGTCGATCTTCTTGCCTTTGTACAGGTACGTGCGTCGGTCGGCGAAGCGCGAGACGACTTTGGCGCGCGGCATCTGCACAAATGGCTTTTTCCAGAGAACCTGGGGCTGAGTCTGGACCGCCAGCCCCTCGAGCCGCGCGTTGTTGACTTTCCGCAGGTCGCGATTGATCTGCACGTAGTTCGCCAACAAGCTGCCCTGGTCGGGCAAGTCTGGCGTTCGGGCGCGAATTCGGGGCACGACCTTCTTCATGAACCGGTCCGACACGGTGATGGTGTCGCGCGCGAACGGCTTCGCCTTGAAGTCCTCGATGAACGGAGTCGCGCTGCGGTTGCCCACTTCGTCTTCGGCGATCAGGCGAACACCGTCGACGTTGTCCATATCAAACGGGATCGCGAACAGAGCCACCCGCTCCTGGTCGTCCCCGTTGGGGTGCGGATAGCCCGGAAAGAACCACCGCCCGACCATCACGCCGTCTTTGACGGACGTCGGCCCAACGGTGTACGTCACCGCCTCCGCGCCGCCCTGCCGTACGTAGATGCGTTGGGCGGTCACCGCGATCGGCGGAGGGCGCAACCGAACTGGCAGCGTCTGGGCCTCGATCAGCTCGGGCGGCGGCAGCACCCACGTCGACGCGCCCGTCGCTCGAATCTCGACCGTCGCCGGCCCTTCTTCGAGGTTCGACTGGTGGTTCTTGCCGACCTTGAGCTCGAGTCGGACCTCTTCGGTCTTGCGACTCCAGGGCGCCCAGAGCGCTTGCGGCGCGAAGCGCTGTTCGTCCAGGACAGTCTCTGCGCCGCCCTGCCTGAGAACCGCGACCACGGTCACCAGGCCGCGCCGAGGCTCACGAACGACCGCGCTGAACACCGTCTCTTTTCCGATCGCGCCCTTATCGGCGACCAGCTCGATGGACGGCGTGCCCCCGACGCTGATGCCCGCGTATCCCGCTGCCGCCAGGGCGGCGATGAGCAGGATGGCGATCAGCCAGGGGGTTCGGTTGGGCTTACGACTGGCTCCCAGGGGTATTTCGACGGCCAAGGCGGGTTCCTCGCCGGCTTCCCATGACACGCACCGCGTCGTACCTCAAGGGAGCAGAGACCTACGCCCACCCCTTCCCGCAGGGAATCCCGGGCTGGTGGCGTGAAACTGAATTCACGGCCGACAAAGGTCTCGGATCGCCACTCTGGTCGCCGGAGGGCGATGTGCTTCCTTCGCCCCCCACCTGCACACCGAGCTCACGTTCGAGCTCCGCGGTGACCCGCGGGTGGTCGGCCAGAAACTGCTTCAGGCCGTCTAGGTCTCGTCGGCCCAGGTCGCGCACGCGCCGAAAGAAAGCTTGAGCCTCAGCGTGGGACAGAAGCGGAGTCGGGGAGACGCCGGTCGTCGCCTCGGTGGCGGCCATCGCCTGCTCGACCCGCTCGGCCACTCGACCGACCGACCGCCAAGAGTCGTTGGAACGGAAGCGCCCTTGGTCGATGACGACGGCGTCAACGCCGGTCCGATTGCCAAAGCGACTACCGAAGCGACTACCAAAGCGATGACTCGAGCGACTACCCGAGCGGTTCGGCGCATTGACGCCCATCACCCTGAGTTATCGTCGCTCGTTCCGGTCGGTTGCGTCATTCGAAACCTGGCAACAAGGGTGTATCGCCGTCCGACACCTCAGCCGGCATGAGCATGGGCCGGCGACCCGTCCGGACGGCGGCCACCACCTCGTCGACGGCCGCCTGGTCCGCCCGCAGGTCGACCGCGCTCGTATCGAGGGTGAGCACCGGGCACTGCGTGTAGCGTGCGAAGAACGCCTGATAAGCCTCGGAGAGCTTCGTAATGTAGTCGGGATCCATGTTCAGCTCGTAGCTGCGTCCACGGTCGGCGATGCGGCGCAGAGTCTCGTCATGATCGGCCCGCAACAATACGATGAGGTCCGGCTGCGGCACCTGCGGGCGGAGCACCGAAAACAGATCTTCGTAGATGGCCAGTTCCTGCGAACTCAACGTCAGCAGTGCGAACAGGCGGTCTTTGTCGAACATGTAGTCGGCGACCGTCATTTGAGCGAAGAGGTCACCCTGAGCCAACTGCTCCTGCTGCCGAAACCGCGACATCAAGAAGAAGAGCTGAGTGGGGAGCGCGTTTTGGGCTTGATCCCGATAGAAATCCGCGAGGAACGGGTTCTCTTCGAACCGCTCGAGCACCATCCGCGCCCGCAGCTTGCGAGCCAACTGATGGACCAAGGTGGTCTTTCCCACCCCGATCACGCCTTCGACCACCACGTACCGAGGCATCCGACCGCCGCGCCCGCCGTCGCCGACAACCACCCGATCGGAACTAGCCGGGCGTGGGCCGCCTGTCCACCGATGTGCGATGATGCGTCGTGTGCCGCAACATCAAGCCGTTGTTTAATTTTGAACCTCCGGCAACCGACGAAGAAATCCGGGCCGCCGCGCAACAATACGTACGAAAGGTCAGTGGGCAATTGCGCCCCTCGGCCGCCAATGCGCCCGTCATGGAGGCCGCGATCGACGAGATCGCGACGGTCACCGCTCGACTCCTCGCCCAGCTGACCACCAACCGTCCGCCCAAAGATCGGGGGGTCGAAGCGGCCAAAGCACGGGCGCGTAACCAACGTCGTTTTGGCTGAGCACGCCGCCCGACAGCGAGACGATTCCGCAGGATGTCTTTCGGATCAGCTCCCCGGTCAGTGACCCACGGTCAATAACCCCCGGTCAGTGACCCTCGGTGATCGGCTCTGCGACGACCCGCAATGATCCTGCTGCACGGCCGTCACACATCAAGGGCATATCAGTGGGACGATCTCGCTCGGGTCGCGAAGCCGCAGTGACGATGGTGTCAAAAGTCTCGACCACCCTCGCTTGCACAGATGGCCGACTTGATCGACGTTTGTTGTTAGTCCAAGGGTCCAAGCAGATGAGTAGCCAAGATGTGCTTAGCTCGACGCTAAGCGCGCTTCGAATCACGGGGAGCCTCATCCTCGACGGCACCCACGGACTCCCGTGGGCAGTGCACGTCCCTGGCTCACCGGGCTTGTCATCACTTCTGAAGGTCGATTCCGAGGCTCGGGTCGTGGCGTTTCACGCGGCTGAACGCGGCGCGTTCGCTCTGATCGCCCGCGACGTTCGGGTCACCGTGGGTTCCGGAGAGCTCGCGGCCGTATTCAGCGGAGTCCCCCATTCCATCGAGCCTCCGGGCTGGTCGGAGGCTATCCCGCTCGAGGCGATCCTCTCCGGCGAGGCCCGACCATCCGCGTCGCCGGCGGGCGACGCGACCAAGATCTTCAGCGGTGTATTCATCCTCCACGACACCGTTTTGAATCCCGTGATCGCTTCGCTTCCCCCCGTTTTGCACACCCGACTCACCGAGGGCTTGCTGGAGCCGGTCACTCAGATCCTGCGTGAAGAGTTGCACACGAGCGGAAACGCCTCGGCTTTTCTGATCGACCGAGCGCTCGAATTGCTGTGCGCGACTCTCATCCGGCAACACTCGATCAATACGCCGGACGATGCGGTCGGGTTCTTTCGAGGTCTCAAAGATCTGCGCCTTTGCCGAGCGCTCGCCGAAGTCCACCGCAACCCACGTTACCCGTGGTCGGTCGAAGATTTGGCCAAGCAGGCGGGATTGTCGCGGTCCCGTTTTTCGGCTCGCTTCCACGAGCTGATCGGAGAAGGTCCGATGGCCTACGTCACCCGGTGGCGCATGAGCATCGCGGCTCGGCGACTCCGCCGCGGAGGGCAATCCGTCGCCGAAGTGGCCGCCAGCGTGGGCTATGACAGCGTGCCCGCGTTCACCCGCGTATTCAAACGCAACCTCGGCGCCCCCCCATCCCGCTTTCGAGGCCGGGAGGCCAACCTTCCATCGATCCCGGCCGAACCTATCTCGACGGCTAGAGTCGACCGAGGTTCAGCGCCGAACGCGCCATCCCGCTGACCGCGTGGGCGAGGCTCATCGCCCGGTGATCCGCGCCATCCACGAGGCGTATCGACGGCGTTCCGTGACCGCTCGGGTGAGTCAAAACACAACTGGGAAGAGCTTGGGCGCCTCCACCCGGATAGGCTGCGTCATCTCCAAGAGCGCATGCGCCAAGCAGATGAAGAAGACAGTGAAAGCCGCAATCTCGATGACTACACTCATGGCGTTCCTCCATCCAGACCGTAACCACAAAAAACCGTCCGTTAATCGCGAGGCGCCGAAAACCGTGCCCCGGGAACGAATCGAATCGATGGAGCTCGGTCGTTGCAAGGCCCTCGTGGAGTGAAGCGCACAACGGGCGTGCCCAACCTACCCACCTTGGCACCGCGATTTGCGCCGCGACGCCGCCCGTTGCGGATACCGTCTCGAAAGCGATATACGAGCCACGGGCGCGGCGCTCGGTTCGCCGGTCCGGTGGGTAGGCATGCAGCGGGGAGCTCGGACATCTGCGGACACTGAGCACACCCGATCGACCACTCGATCGACCACTGGGTCGACCACTCGCTCGACCACTCGCTCGACCACTCGCTCGGTAACCCCATCGGTCGATTCTGCGAACAGCGAGGCGGTCGACTCGCCTTTCGACGGCGCGATGGTTCTGGCTGAACACGCCCCCGGCCGAACCGCTGACCGCATCGCGGGTCAAATCCGATCTGAACGGACCCCGGCACGAGCCGCGGACCCGATTGCGTACCGCGTTCGGTCATCTCGACTCGGTCACTCCGAGCGGATGATGGTGCAGCGCCGGTCCTCGATGTCCGAAGAAGAGCTTCGGCTGGGCCGTCGAGCCGTTGGACCCCTGCCGCAACATATCGTGCAGCAACACTCGGTCCAAACGGATCTGGTGCAGCGTCAGCTCATCGATACCGAGGGGGTGCCGACCCAACGAGGTTCCGCCGCCGACGTCACGGAGTTCGTCGAGGCGACCAGCCGCTTTTGGGCCACCAGCCGCGAGACCATCCAACATCTTCAGGTCTCCCCCGATCTGATGACTCGCCTGCTCGAAAACTGGCTCCGAATGATGAACCAGGGGTGGCGCCTCATCGATGAGCGACTCGGCGGTCGGCCGGCCCTGCTGCAGCGACTCAAGGACGCCTACCGGTCCACGGTTGACGCACTGTTCACCAAGGCGAGCAGCGACCTCGGGATTCCCGAGCAGCAGCTCTACGCGCAGTACAACCGTCAGATCGCCTGGTGGGCACGCCGACAACTCGCGCCCCGAGAAGATATCGTCTTCATTCTCGGCAGCGGAGACAACTTCTATGGCGCCGCGACGCGGTACTTCCGTTTCGTCGGGGCTCGAATCGTAGGGAACCAGCGAACCCTCCTCGGCGTACGGGACTGGCTAGCGGCCAACCCACCGGCCAACGGTCTGCCGTGGGGCGATGTGAACATCGTGGTCCACGCGAACCTCGAAGGACAGATGATGGCGGACGTAGAGCCCGATGGAGACCGAGTTTCGCCGCGCACACTGCGGGCCGCCATCGAGAACAACTCCTTCCGAGCCCTCTCGAACTCGGTCGTCGACGACGCGACCCGGCTTGTCATCCGCGGCTGTGCCCTGGGTCGCAACCAAGAGATCCTGCAGCTTCTGCGCTCCGGCTTCGGCGGTAACGATGAGAGCCCCCAGGTCTATGCCCCCGTCCACCTGCAGGAGTATTCGTACCGGTCCCGCCGCGGGCGAACCATCTCCGCCGAGGAGTCGTTCCTGGAGTTCTGGTACGTCGGCTTCCCGTCCAGCCCCGCGCTCAACCGTCGGCAGCTCGTGGACCGCTTCGAGGAGCGGTACCCCAACGAAGACGTGGATTGGGCTCGAAGCCTCCGCGCGAGCGGAGGAACCCGACGGCACACGTACAGCTTTACCTATACGATCGAACAAGCCCACGAAGCACCGCCCGCTGGACGCCAGGGCCGACGGGCCCTCGCGAGGCTGATCAGAAGTCGACTGGAGGACGCCCGAGACGCGGCCGCGATCCGCGAGACGGCGAGAAGCGTCTCGCCCGACGGAACCATCTCGATCCGTTTCAGCTACCAGATCGGCCCACAGCAGTACACAGGGTCGATGGACGGACTGCTGCCAAGAATGAGGAACCAACGGGAATACCGCGCTTTCCTCGGTCAGCAGCAAGGCCTGATGAATTCCACCCGACCCTTGGAGGAAGGCGCGAACCTGGGCGCCGATGACTTCTTCTGGGCGCTGAGACGGGTGAGGAATCGAGGCGGGGCGAGCTCTAACTACGAGTTCACGGGCGGTCGCACGCTCCTGCGCATCCAGCAGCGGCTCGTCGAGCCAGATCCGGCTCGCCCCGGCCGGACTCGCCCAGTGCGTCCAGATCTTTCCGACACGAGCCAGTACGGGCGCGAGATGCCCGAGAACTACTAGCGAGGCTGCGCCTCAAACGCTCGAGTTCATTCGCGATTCCGTGCTGGCGCAG
>CAZFIV010000074.1:0-36659 GCA_964519665.1 uncultured Myxococcales bacterium | reverse complement strand
CGCCCAAAGTCCGCTTCTTTGTCACGCTTCGCTCGGAGCAAGTCTCCTAGAGCTGCTCGAGAATCTGGCGAGGCTCTGGGAAGCCGAGTCCGGTCTTGTTCTTGTTCCAAAGCTCGGCGCCATCGGCTTTGACGATGAAGTCCCCTTTGCCTCCACCGATCAGCTCGACTTCGGCGTCCGGGTGTGCCCGGTTGATTTCGGCGGCCAGACCGACCGCCTTGGGCTTATAGCTTCACATTACGCAGTATTCGATCGTGATCCGCATGTCTGGCTTATGCGTGGTCGACGGCCCACGCTCAAGCAGAAAAGCCCTCGCCAGGTCAGTCGAGGTCCAGCGGGTTCACTTCGGGAAGCAGTTCGGCTTGCATGAGACCGATCGTGTCGCCGCGGATGGCGAGCTTGTTGCCCCGGTATGCGTCGGCGGGCAGCTGAGAGAGCGCGGTCGCGGTCTCGATCGCGTTTTCGCGGACTTCCTCCGCCGACGACACCGAGTCCAAGAAGCCGGCGTCGCAGGCACCGGGGGGGTCGAAGATGTGCGCCTGAATGTACGCCGCCTGCAGATACCGTCGCGCCAGGCGAAACTGCGATAACCGCAATCCGAACGGCGGTAGGGTCATGCCGAGCGCGGTCTCGTTCAAGCCGATCTTGAAATCACCGGCCGCCCCGATGCGCGTATCGCCGGTCAGCAGGATCAATGCGCCGCCGGCCAGCGCGTGCCCGGTACAGCCGATCACCAGCGGCTGCGGATGACTGAACAGTCGCAGCAACACGCGAGCCCCCGCCGCAAGGAGACTCGCCGTCGCCTCGGGTCCCTTCTTGAACTCGTTGAGGTCGAAGCCGGCGCAGAACCGCCCCGGCCGTCCGACGAGCGCGACGGCGTCCGCTTCTTGCTGCGCGCGGTCGAGCGCTTCGGTCAGGGCCTTGCAGAACGCGTGGCTGATCGCGTTCGCCTTGCCGTCGTCGAGGTCGATGACCGCCACCCGGCCGTCCTTGGTGTAGTCGAGCACCGCGACAGCATAACACCGGGCGTTCGATTCGGTCCGCCGGTTTACGGGCTCGCAGGTCGGTGCTTAGCTCGACGACCATGGATGTCGATCAAGCCCTCAAGACGAGGATCTCTATCCGAAGCTTCTTGGACACGCCGATCAGCGAGCGGGCGGTCCGCGAGATCCTCGATGTCGCTCGCTGGTCGCCCTCGGGCGGCAACCTCCAGCCGTGGAGGGTTCGCGCCGTCGCGGGCGAGGCCCGCCAAACGATAACTCGGCTGGCGCAGTCGGTACTCGCAACCAATCCGACCGGCGAGGCCGACGAAGAGCCGATCTACCCGGCGTCGCTGTGGGAACCATACCGCTCGCGGCGCTTCAAGATCGGCGAAGACATGTACGCGCTCCTTGGCATCCCGAGGGAAGACAAGCCGGCTCGCCTGCAGTGGGTCGCTCGAAATTTCGAGTTTTTTGGGGCCCCGGTCGGCCTTTTCTTCATCATCGACCGCGGTATGGGGCGGGGGCAGTGGGCCCACCTCGGCATGTTCATGCAGTCGATCGCGCTCGCGGCCACCGCCGAGGGACTCGGTACGTGCATGCAGGAGTCCTGGGCCATGGTTCGCAAGAGCCTGCATAGCCACTTCGGGCTGGCCGATAACGAGCTTCTGTACTGCGGAATGGCGCTCGGGCACCCAGACCGCGACGCCCCCGTCAACACCCTTCGATCCGACCGGGCCGAAGTCGACGAGTTCGCGCGTTTCAGTGGGTTCGAGGGTCAGTAGTCGCGAGGCAAACCGAGGGCCTCCCGCAGGGCTCGATCCGGGGTTCGATGGTGGTTCCAATAGTCGCTCGTCATGGACTTGTTCAGCTTGGCGACCGTGCGAAGCGGCTTGCCGCCGAACACGCCGGTGCTCTCTTCGATCCAGCCGGTGATGCGGTACGGGAACGCATCTTCAAAGTCGATACTGAGCGTGCGGCCCAGGTCGGGGTATCGAACCGTGTAGGTCCACTGGGAGCCGGACTTGGTGAGCTTTGCCGTGGCCCGCCGGGGCTCGACCGGCACGTGGAGCAGCCGCAAGAACGTCGACCCCGGAAGCATCGAGACGGTACCGACCGGCAGGCGCGAGGGGTCGAGACGAATGGTGTTCCAGACGGCATCTTCGAGGAGCGTTCCCGCCGGGACCTTCAGCGCTCGATCGCCTTCCGATTCGAAGTAAGAGAAGGCCTGCCCTTCGAACCCGTCACCCCGCCGATTCAGCTGCATGAACACGTGGCCACACCACTCCTGAACGCTGGTCGTCACCTTCAGCGTGGCCTCCTCGGTCACCGGGGTGAATACCGATCTCATCGTCGAATACGGATAGATGCCCGTGTTGAACTTCCGAAGGTGGTTGAGCTTCAGGACCGAAACCTCATCGCGACCGCCGGGGCCGTCGAGCTTGACCTGCTTGGAGCGACTGAACGGCTCGGTGACGAAGACCAGGACCGAGCGGCCCTCGTGGATCTCACCGTACCGAGCCTGTTGAAGCGAGTAGCTCGTCAGCTCGGCCTTTCCTTGGTACCAATACGCCTTCCACTGCTGTGGCGACGGCCGCGGGGGGCCATACTCCGTCTCCGCCATGGCGGGCGAAGCGGCTAGCAGGAGGCCACAGAAGCTCATAAGACTCGTACGGATCATCTGCGGGCTGAACCCAACCGCCGGGATACACATTCCGCCAATCATGCGGAGCCTCACAAAGTACATAGGGTTCCGCGAAAGGAGCACACCATGGACATCACTTCTCAAGCGGCCATCGTCACCGGAGGCGCCTCGGGGCTCGGGGAAGGCACCGCTCGCCGCCTCGCTGCGGAAGGCGCCAAAGTCGCGGTCTTCGACCTCAACACCGAGCGGGGAGAGTCCGTCGCCCAAGAGCTCGGTGGCGTCTTTTGTCGAGTCGACGTGTCCGATGAGGCGAGCATCGCCAAAGGCTTCGAGAAGGCCCGCGCCGCCCACGGACAGGAACGCATCCTGATCAACTGCGCCGGGATCGGCTGGGCCGAGAAGACGGCCGGCCGGTCGAAGACGACCGGTGAGATCCGGTTTCACGCGTACGATAAGTTCGCTCGGGTCATCGCCATCAACCTGACCGGCTCCTTCGCCTGTGCCGCTCGCGCGGCGGCAGGAATGATGAACCTCGAGCCGCTCGGCGACAGCGGCCGCGGCATCATCGTTCATACGGCGTCGGTCGCAGCGCAGGACGGCCAGATCGGTCAGCTCGCCTATTCCGCGAGCAAGGGCGGCATCTACGGCATGACCCTGCCCATGGCCCGAGACTTGTCGCGGGAGGGCATCCGGGTGAACACGATCCTCCCTGGCTTCTTCGAGACGCCCATCTACGAGCAGATGCCGCCCGACGTGAAAACGAGCCTGAGCGCCCATCTGCAGTTCCCTACTCGCTTCGGCACCCCCACCGAGTACGCGGACCTGGTCGCCTTCATGGTGAAAAACGACTACATCAACGCGGAATGCGTCCGGCTCGACGCCGGCGCCCGCATGCCCCCTCGCTGACGCCCCGACGACTCGACGGCGCAAGGGAGCGATCGCACTGGAATCGCTGCGACCCCACGAGCCTTTCCGCTCGCCTTGGCTTCCTGTGTCTTTCGCTGTCATTGGATCGACGCCCCCCGGCGATTTCGATTCTCATTTCGAGCGCTTGCGCCAAGGTGAGGCATCCAGGTCGGCGATCCGAACACCAACCGGGCGTCCCGCTATCGACTCCCAAGGGGACGCCGAACCGGATCCGGAGAGCGTCGAGAGTCGGTTCGCGCGGCTCTGACCCGAGCAGGAGAAGATTCATGACTCCCACCGTTGCCGTGTTCACCGCCGAAGACCCGTCACTCACCGACGCGATCGGTACGCCGGTCGACCCTTGGGGCATCGTCGTAGTCGGCTCGCCCGAAGGCATCGGTCCCCTGTGCAGCGAGGCGGGGCGCTTGGGCTTCGAAGTCTTCCGATGCCGCGAATTGACGACCGGAGACCGCGACCGACTGCACGCCACCGACTGGGCAGCCGCAGCGGTGGTCGACGACGGTTCGGACATGGCCACCACCATCGACATGCTCGAGACCTATCTGCCGCCGACCGTACCCATCGTCTGGGTCGGCGAGCCGACGCAGGCGCGAGTACCGAGCCGCGCCACTCGGCTCCCTCACCGCTGCCCGGCCGAGCGCATCGCCGCCACGGTGTTCGACCGAGCCCGGGCACAGCTCTATCCGGCAGAGTTGGTCGCCGAAATCCGCGGCTGTTTTCGGCGGGTCATGCTGGAATGGAACGAGCCGGGCCTCACCTGGGGTCCGGTCTGGGTGAAGAACCACTGCACGCCGCCCTACTCCATGAGCGTCGTCGTCGACATGTTTGGCGATGTCTCCGGCGAGCTCGCCGTGAGCGCCTCCCACGAGTGGTTCAACAGCAAGCGCGACATCATGACGATCGATCTCACCGCGCACGACGCCGATTCGGACCACACCGTGAATCGAATCGCGATCGCGTTCGGTCGCCGACTGCTCATGGAAGTCAAGGCGTACTTCGAAAGCCGAGGCGCCGACCTATCGACGGGCGTCCCCGAGACGGTCATCGGCGGCCGGCCGGTGATTCGGCACGTCTCTCATCGTCCGGCGTTGTGCCTGGAGTTCGTAACGCGCCGTGGCGAGCTGCTCGCCGTCGAATTCGCAGGCACCGGGCTGGAGGCGCTCGGACCTACCATCCCGAAGGGACCGGGTCGAAATCACGCCACCCGGGACCTGTCCTCGCTTTGATCGGCCGAGGCCATCGCTGAGTCGAGCGCGCGCAACGCCCGCGCCATCGACCGTTCCGCCCGATCGAGGCATGGCCACACTTCGTCGATGTACCCGTCGACGGAAGCCGACCAAGCCCGGTTCAAAGCTCGTTCACCGGTCGCGAACGGATCCATCACATCTGCGTATCGGTCGGCCCCGTACTGCCGCTCGATCGCTTCCCGGGCCTGCACGAACGCAGTGAGGGGCCCGCTGAGCCGATCGTCGAGCGCCCGCGAAATGCGATAGACCCCGAGTACCTCGCGTTGCGCGTTGAGACCGCCGATGACTCGAACGACCTCGTCCAGGCTTTCGCGAGCTCGGGTCACGTCGGCCCGCATCGCCTGGCGGGCGGCATCGTCCGTCCAGCGCGCCCATCTCATGACGGCAACGCCAGCCGCGCAGACGGCCACGCTGGCGGCAAACGCGCCCCATTCGATGTCATCGAGGCGCTGGACCAGGAAGAAGGCGCTGGCTAAGAAGCCGACCCCGAACAGCGCGTTTCCGATCCGCTTCACCTCGGAGGCCCTCACTCAGTGCACGGCCATCACGACTCGTCCGATCGCCAAGCAGACGCCGACCGCCGCCTCTCCGACGAGGAGCCCGGCGGCCATCGGGACACCGGTGTGCTGACTCCAGCTCGGTCCTTGGGTCCGGTCGACCAGGGTCCGCAGGCCCACTCCCACCGCGTAGGTCAGCACGATGGGAAACGGCATGTAGAAACTCAAGCCGACGTAGACCCCCATTCCGGCGTAGCCGGAGCTGGCGAGAACGAGCCCGATGATCGCGCCCGCACCGTAGCGAAACATCTGTGCGTCGCCACCGATCACGCTGCTGATCGTCGCCGCGAGCGCGCGGCTCTGCGGAGCGGGCAAGCGGTCGTTGCCAAATCCGTAGGCGCGGTCCAGCACCAGAATCAGCCCCATGATGAGAATCGGGCCCAACCAGGTAGCGGCCAGCTGGCTCAACTGTTGCGCGCGCGGACTGGCACCGGTGAGGTAGCCGCTCTTGAGGTCGAGCATCATGTCGGCGGCCATCGCGACCGCGACGCACATCGCCGAGCCCACGGTCACCGACGCGATGACCGTCTGTGTATTCGAGAGGCCGCTGGCGAAGAACAAGAGCCCGGTGGTGCCCACCAAAGTCATCCCCGACAGCGGAGGCCAGTTCGTGCGACCGAGACAGTCGGCCACCATGACCCCGGCAACCCAGATCCACGCCATTGCCGCCACGGCCATCGCGATCGCCCGCCAAATGGCCATGCCCGGCGTCGAAAGGTACGCGAACAGGGTCAGCGCCGCCGCGGCCACCCCGATGGCAACGTAGAGGTACCGAATCGGAAGCTCATCGGGGGCCTCGGCGCTCGTCGAGTTCGCGGCCGAACCGTTCGACAAGCTGCGCACCGCGCTCCGGATAGCCGGAAACGCGACGACCACGCCACCGACCGCCGCGCCCACCAGCACCCCGACGCCGGCTGGCACGAACAGCGCCGACCGAAGGGCCTCCGGTTGTTCGAACACCATCCGCCGCACCGCCGGCTCCCCGCCCACGGCCAAGAGCGGAACCAGGCCCCAATTACAAACGAAGCTACCCACGGCGACGACCAGGCCGCCGCGCCCCGACAGGAACCCAACGCCGACCGTCAAGAGCGACAGGTAGAAGGTCAAGTCTAGAAATCGCGGAAGACCGATGACGGCGCCCAACGACCACGCGTCACGAGGCAGGTTGAGACCTTGTGTCACCACGAGGTGTGCGACCGCCGACACGACCGCCGAGACGATGAGCAGGTTCGCCTTTCGAGCCCCGACGCCCGGCGATTTCAGGACCACCGCCACCGCGACGCCACTCGGATACACGAGCCGATTAAAGTCGATCATTTGCTTTCGCAGCGGAACGACGAATGAAATGCCCAGGACACCACCCGTGATGCACGCCAACACGAGCAGAGCCGGCTCGAAAGCCAGCTGCTCGGCGTCGCCGAACCGGAGGTCGGACCGGAGGATAAACAGCGCGGGGACCGAGAACATCATCCCCGCCGACGCGCCGTTCACGGCCGAAGCCACCGTCTGATTGATGTTGTTCTCGACGATGCTGCGGCGACCGAGCAGGCCCCGCAACACCCCCCAGCCCAGGATCGCCGCCAGTTCCGACCCCTGGATCGCAAAACCTAGGATGAGGCAGCTGTAGCCGACGGCGACCGTGATCAGGGCACCGATCACGTACCCGACGACGAGACTGGTCAGCGTGAACTCGGGGTACGGCCCTCGTCGAACGGGCCGTGGATCCACCGACCGCATATTGAGCGGTTAGAGCCGCTCCGATGATGAACGTCAAACCCGGTCGACCGATTTATCAAGGAATTCTGGAGAGTCGGATTAACTCGGCGCCGACCGCCTCCGACTCCGAGAGCTTCAGGGTCGCCGTCTGCGTTCTGCCGAGACCGATCCAGCGCAGCTGGTACCGGCCCGGCGGGAGACGCCGAAGCACCACCCGGGGCTCGGACCAGCCCGTCCGGCAATGGAGCTGAGGCTGGTCGGGGTCGGGACGTCCGAACGACAGCCCGATCGGTTCGAGCTCGAGCCTCACCGCGAACGCCGGCCTCTGGAGCGCGACGTCGAGCAATACGCCGCCACCGTGAGGGAGCCGGATCTCTTGTCGCCCGTAGCGAAGGCCAATCCCGTTTGCGCGCACCGTGAGCGAGGCCTCGCAGTCATTGACCGTGATGCTGCGAGCGAACCACCGCGATCGCTCGACGCTCCCGACCCAAGCAGCGGACGGCAGCACGGCCGACTTCGGCCGTATGATCCATCCCTGGGCACCCGGCACCTCGACCCGCTCGAGTCGCGCGTCGCGATCGATGGTCACCGTGCCCTGTCGTCGGTCCTCTACCACCATGGTTCCGCGGGACTCGAATACGGCGAGTCCCGCGGACTGCGCGGCGGTCACGATGGCGCGCAGCTCGGGTCGACCGAGCGGCGGGCCATCGGATGCGACGATCTGAACTGGCTCGAGGGTCGACGGCGCCGGTTCGGAGCGCCCGCCGGGCGGCCCGGGCACCCCGGTTTCGGCTCCATCGGGTCGGGGCACGGCATCCGCCGCAGACCCGGCCCCGGTCCGGCCCCCGTCCGGGATGGGTTTGTAGATCGTCCCGACCCAGGCTCCGCCGGCGAGCAACGCGAGCATGGCGGCGATGGTCAGCGGCCAGTGCCTCGAGGCCCGAGCGCGCCGCTGCGGCAGGGTGAGAGTCGGCTTGCCGGGCTCCACCGACCCCTGCGCCGCGGTCCCGGCGTTGATCGGGACGAAGACCGCCGAATCGCTGATCGACCAGGACGTGGACATTTCGGATGGCTCGACTTCAACGCCGTCTTCGAACGGCCAAGATCGACCCTTTCGCTCCCCGACCGGATCGGTTCCCCCTTCGCGACGGGAGTTTCGTGCGTCGTCTTCGGTGCCGGGGGAGCCCCCAGCGGGACTGGGTCCGGTCGTCCCCGCTCGGCGGGCCTCGGTCGGGCCGGTCATCGGCCCCGTTGTCAGGCCGGCGGCCGTCCTGGCTCTCTTCACCGCCGCCAATACGTGGTCGCGAGTCGAGGGCGCGGTCCGATGAGCCGCGGTTGCCGGGCCCAAGTGAATCACATCATCCCGGCCTCGCTCGCTTCGCTCGCTGCGCGTTGGCACTTGCGATGCCGAGCCAGACTCGCGGGGCGTGCCGTGAGGCGCGACCTCTCCGAACCCTTCGAGCTCGTTGAGGGCCGTGGGTCGCCCCATCAGGGTGAACTGCCGCAGGGTGCCGCGCGCCGAGACGCCGGACAGCTTCTCGAGCTCCTGGCTCTCCGCCGCGGTGGCCGCGTTCGTCTCCAGGCGCCGGATCAGGTCGTGCTCCTGTGCGGCAACGTCTCCAAACAAGCGCTGCAGCAGGTCTCGAACCCGTCCGCGATGACCGTCGGCGCCCGAGGGTCGATGCTCGGGGCTGACGGTGTGGTCTGCGAATTCCATCAGCTGCGCGGCGAGGGCCTGGGCCGACGGCGTCCGCTGATTTCGGTCTCGATGCAGGGCCGACAAGATGATGTGGTCGAGGACCGGATTCGGTTCGCCTCGGACCTGCGTCGGCGGCCGGATCGGTTCGGACTGAACCGCCAACAGCGTCTCGAACTCTTGCGGCCGTTTGAACAAGCGCTGGCCTGCGGTCATCTCCCACAGACACACGCCGAGCCCGAACACATCGCTTCGGCCGTCGAGATCCCGGCCTTCCGCTTGCTCGGGCGACATATACGCGGCCTTGCCTTTGACGAGTCCCACCTCGGTCCGACACACCCGCTCCGAAGCGCGAGCCACCCCGAAATCGATCACCTTGGTGACCCCGGCGTACGTGACGAACACGTTCTGAGGACTCACGTCGCGATGGATGACTTTGAGAGGGGCCCCGGCGCTCGTGCTCGCGGTGTGGGCCGCGTATAGACCCAGCGCCGCGTCGGCGCCGATCGTGGCGATCACGCCGTAGTCGAGCCCATGTTCTCGGTCGTAGGCCTCGATCATGACCCGAACCAGCGGCCGCCCCTCGAGGTATTCGGTCGCCAGGTAGTAACGCCCGTCGGCCATGCCGAAGTCGATCACTTTCAGGACGTGTGGATTCTCGATGCGGGCCATGATGGCCGCCTCGTCCATCAGCATCGCCAGAGCGTCCGCGAAGGCGACGTCCTGGGCGGCGGATGCGAGCACTTTGAGGGCCACCAGCGGACCCGGCCGGGTCCCGTCCCAACGGCGAGCAAGGTAGATTTCGCCCATCCCACCGCGACCGATCGATGCGACGATCCGGTAGTTGCCGACTTCGGCGCCGCGCCCGCCGACCGTGGTCGACCGCGACGGCGTCGTCGACGTCGACTCCGACGGCCGGGGGCCGTCCGCCGAACGCGCCCGGTTCTCCGTCTTTTCGATCGAGCGCGCCAGCCCGTGCGCCGGCGACGGCCCGACCGGGCGTCGGGGCTCGATCCGCTTCGACAGCTCGATTGGGCCGTCCACCTCGTCGACCAGCTCGACCACCTCTTCGAGCGAGGGTCCCGACGCGTGCCGCACGGCGTCGGGCTCGACCAGATCCGACAGCTCGACGAGAGCGGGTTCGTCGGCCAGCTCGATGAGCGCCGGTCGATCGCCAGCGTCGTCCCGAGCCGAAAGCACCGCGCCGAGCGTCGGCTCTATGGCCTGGGGTGCGGTCACCTCGCTCCAGACGGGCTCGTCGGGCTCGTCGGGCTCGTCGGCCTCGTCGGCCTCGTCCGGCTCGTCGGGCTGGTCCGGCTCGTCGGGCTCGTCGGACTCGTCGGGCTCGTCGGGCAAGGCGGTCGGCGGATCGTCGGGCAAGGCGGTCGGCGGCTCGGCGGAGGCCGGGGCGCCGACACCCAGATTGGCGCTGTCTTTGCGGAGTCGGGCCGCCGCCATCAGCGACGCGGGAATGGCGCCTTGAATGGTCGCTTCGTCTTCGTCGTCTCCGACGTCGGCCATCAGGGGGGCGATCTGGACTTCGTCCGTCGACTCCATCGCCGTGCTGGCGAGCAGATCCGCCGGCACTTCCACTAGGTTCGTCGGCCGATCGTGCGCCCATGGGTCGCTCGGAGCGTTGAGAATCCCCGTGAGCTCGGCGGCCGCGGCGACGTCGGGCGTCGCTTCGTACATGTCGGGAATATCGATTCCCGGCACCGCGGAGAGAGCGTCGACGGTCGCGTCGTCGTACTGATCTTCGCCGGCGGCGTCGGGAGAAATCGATGCCTTCCGCTCGGCTTGCCGGGCCCATCCTGCGTCATTGGCCCTGCCGGCATGACCGGGGGGGTCGGCCTGGGTGAAGTCGTGCAAAGGACTCGCGTAGGTCGGATCGACCGCCGCCGACCAGTCCGCCGGGAACCCGGGCCGAGGCGAAGGCGTTCGCCTCACCGCCCGGGACGTCTTGCCCTCGTCGCCACGCCCGAAGGACTCGCGGTCTCGCGGTCCCGAGCTCGAGCCCGAGACGGAGGTATCGGACGCCGGGGGGGCTGAGATATTGGGCTGGGTCGGCCCGAGCTCAGCGGCGGAAAGTCCCAGCAACCGGCGAACGCCGGCGTTGAACTCGAAACGACGAGCATTGAGGCGGTCACGGTTGAGTCTCGACAGGTAGGCCTGGATCGAGGTGGCGATCGCAACCGTCGAGCTGAACGTCAGGTTTCCGAGCCGGTCGAGCAGCTGGCGACCGTCCGGCGAGCCTCCCTGGCGCTCCAACAGCAGCCGCAGCGACTCCATGAGGGCGTTCGCATCGAGCGAAGGCGCCCCCCGCTGCCCTTCGACCCCCACCAGACGAACCCGGCCTCGGGCGTCGACGACCATGCGATCGAGGGCCACGCGTCCGTGCAGCAGCCGCGCGCGCTGACCGTCCTCGCCGGCGATGCGATGCAGCTCCACCAGGCCCCGAGCGAGGTCGTGCATCAGAGCGAGGGCCACACTGACCGTGATTCGGTCTTTGGCTTCCGGGGCGTCGAGGGTGAAGCCATCGATCCATGTTTCGGTGATCTCCAGCGACCCGGAGGTGCTTCGAACGCCCTGGACGGAAGCCAACGCCGAAAACGGAAGACCCTCGATGAGGCGGAGCGCAGCGAGGCGCTCCTCCAGGTCGGTCTGGGCGCCCAGCGAATCGCCGAACTCGATCCGGCGAATCGCGACCGCGTGATCACCACGACCGACGCGCTTGACGACCCGCCCAGCGTGGGCGGAAAGAATCTCTTCCGTCGAGCCGGCCGTCACCGTACCTGCAGGTTAGCTAGGGATGGCCGGTCAATCCAGCTTTGACCACGCCCGAACGAACATCCGACCCACCAAATCGGCGGCCGCCTTGCGCGGATGAACCAAGTCGTCGTTCATTGCGGGCACCCACCGGGACATCGCGGCGGGTCCCCCCATGGCCGACATGGTATCCCAGAACCCGCAGCCGTTTTCCTGCGCAACCTTCCGCTGCATATCTCGGACTTCGGTCAAATAGGCCTTGTGAACGACGCGCTCCCCGCGCCGACGCCCGGCGATCATCGGCGCCCACAGCAGACAGTCCGCCTCGGGGAGAGTGTCTCGCACCAACCGAAGGAGTCGGCGATGGTCGCGGGTCACGCGGGCCAGCGACGTCCACCGTTTACGGATTTTGAGCGCGTCGTTTCCGCCGACCATATACACGACCAGATCGGGGTCATAAGCCCGTAAGTGGCGGGTAAAGCTCTGCTCGTCGAGCTGCAAGTAGACCTTCGCGTCGGCCCCCACCGGCCCGATCACGCTGTACTGCACGCCGCGCGAAGCACTTTCGAATGATAAGCCGTACAGGCTGACCCCCTTGGCGTCCGCGGTCACCCGCAGAGAGTTGCCCGGCGGGCCTCGCCGAAATCGACGCGGCTTTCGGTCCGCAAGTGGGATCTCCACGAACGGCGGCGCCTTCGAGAGGTCGAATCGCCCCAGTTTGCGTTTGTCGAGATAGACCGTCACCGACGTCCCGGCGCGGGGCCGAAAGAAGAGCCGGACTCGGCGATCGTTGGGGCGGACGCGATACCACGCGGAGACGCCCGCTTTATCCGCGGTCAGGCTATAACCCGAAAATCCGTAGGGCCGACCGGCTCGGCCGGTGTCGACGATCCGATCCGTGGTCCATCCCGATTTGCTCTTCGCGGTACGGCGGCCCCCGTACCCCCAAGGCTGGTCGGGGTGTACGAACCCGCGGCCGCCGTCGCCATATTTCGCTTGCAGGTCCCGCCGAATCCGGCTCGTGATGTAATCGGCCGCCACGTGGGAGTCGCCGAGCTGAAGGATTCGAACGGTTTCGGCCGACGCGTCGCCCCTTTCGAGCCCGGCCAGCTTGGCGCGCACCCGCGCCAACGCCGTCTGTAAACACGGAGCCTGCGTCGGCGCTCGGCACCCTTCTTCGATCGCTGCCCCCGGGGCCCTCACCTTGCGTACGAGCGCATCCAGGGCGGCGTCGTCGACGAACGGCTCGGGATAGTGCGGCTTGCCCATAGCCCCCGGGGTGAACACTAAGAGGGCGAGCATCGCCGCCCCCGAGCCCACGAGCGCTGCCTTCGCGCGGAGCTTCGGCGTGAAGCTCCGCGCGAGGGGCGGTCGGGCTCGTGAGCCGTAAAGTGTGTTCCGCCCGACGGTTTTGGCGGGTATGGTGGGGTCGGTTTTGTCGTGGTAGAGGCGCGCAAACAGTCCCGAGCGACGAGCTCCTCGCCTTCGATCGGCCCTGTCCGCCGATTCGGCGCCTACACGCTGGTCAAGAAGCTGGCCACCGGCGGCATGGCCGAGATCTGGCTGGCTCGGCAGCGCGGCCTGGCCGGCTTCAATCGTTTCGTCGTCATCAAGAAGATCCTCTCCCATCTCGCCGAGCAAAAGACCTTCCGAGATATGTTCCTCGACGAGGCCCGCACCTGCGCGGCCCTCAGCCATCCGAACATCGTGCAGGTCTACGATCTCGGGCGGGTCGACGAATCGTACTTCATCGCCATGGAGTTCATCTCCGGCGAGAACCTGGCGGCGATCGCTTGGCGGGGCATGAAGCGGAGCCATCCCTTCCCGCCCTATTATGCAGCCCGGGTCATCGCCGACGCCTGCAAGGCGCTTCACTACGCCCACCATCTCAAGGGAACCGACGGTCATCCTCTGCACATCGTTCACCGCGATATCTCACCACAGAACATCCTGGTGACGTACGAGGGTGAAGTCAAAATCGTCGACTTCGGGATCGCGAAGGCCGCCTCCAAGAGCGAAGTCACCAAAACCGGCATGCTGAAGGGCAAGTTCAGCTACATGAGCCCCGAGCAGTGTCTCGGCTCGGCGGTCGACAATCGCTCCGACATCTTCGCCCTCGGCATTCTGCTGTACGAGCTGTGCACCGGAAAGCGGCTGTTCAAGCACGAGTCCGAGCTGATGATTCTCGAGATGATCACGAAGCGGAGCGTGGTCGCCCCCTCTCAGGTGGCCGCTTCGATCTCTGCGGGCCTCGAAGACATCATCATGAAGGCGCTCGAAAAAGACCCGCGGCGCCGGTTTCAAAATTCGCAGGAAATGCAGTTCGCGCTCGAGGAATATCTGCGCGACGAAGGACATCAAACCACCAACGCAGACATCGCGGCGTACATGCGCGGCCTGTTCGCCGACAAGATCGAAGAAAAGCGCAAACTGAAAGAGATCGCGTCTCGCGACGACTTCGAAGAGGTCTACGGGCAAGAGACGTCCGACCCGGGGATCAACGGCAAGCGGGTGACCGTCCGGGGCCTCGCCCCGAGTCAAGTGCGGGCCCGAATGGGCACCGCGGCGGGCTCGATGCTCCCCGACGAAAGCGCACCTCGAGTCATCCCTGGCGCATACGCGCCATCGACCCCCACCGGCTCGTTTCAAGGCACCGGACCGCACAACGCGCCCTATCCGCCCGGCGCCTACGAACACCACTACCTTCCCCAAGAAGAGCTGCCCGCCGACGGTGGGGGTTGGATCGCCCCGTTGGTCATCGCCGGCGCGCTCGTGGTCATCATGGTGGCCTCATTCATCCTGTTCCAGCAGGTCAGCGAGCCGATCGAAGCCGCCTACCTCGGCCCTGACTCGCCGCCCCCGGCGCCGCCGCCGCTCCCGGTCCGCACGGGTAAGCTGACCCTCAAGTCCATTCCCAAAGGCGCGATCATTTACCTGGACGGCCAGGCCATGAAGGTCGGTGACAAAGGCGAATTCGCGCGAACGCCGAGCGACCTCAGCAACCTCCAGTTCGGTCAGCGGTATCAGATCCGTCTTCTGAAGGAGGGATACGAACCCTTCGAGAAGATCGTCGTCCTCGACGAGAGCACCCGAGAGACGATGACCCTGTCACCGACCCTTACCGCGCGGCCGGGCGACCTCATCGCCGAGGTGGAGGGGCCGAACGCCCGCGACGTGCGCGTGTACTTCGATGGGGAAGACGTTGGGCTCGGCCCGCGGATCAAGCGGGAGCGTCCCGGCTTCGAACGCGTCCGGGTCCGGGCCGAGCTGGCCGGCATGGTCTGCACCGCCGACCCCCGGGAGCCGATGGTGAAGCCCAACCAGAAGGTCTACACTCAGGTCTCCTGTAAACCGATTCGCCCGGTTCGTCGTGCACCGCCGCGCCCGGTCGCCGACCGACCGAAGAGCCGGTCGAAGGTCGCGTCGGGATGCTCGACCAACCCGAGCCTGCCGCCGGGTAAGGTCACGATTCGAACGGTGCCCGACGCCACGATCTACTGGAAAGGGCGCGCGATCGGTGAGTCGCCGCTCGCCCTTTACAAGCTTCCATCGGGGTGCATCAAGCTGACCGCCAAGCACGAAGCATCGGGGCGGAGCCTGGACTTCGAGATCACCGTGGTGCCGAACACGGTTCGCATATACGACAAGGTGGAGCTGAAATAGGTTGACGTCCAATACGGCCAGCGATAATCGTCACGGCCCAGCAGACGCGTAGCTCAGTTGGTTAGAGCGCTACCTTGACACGGTAGAGGTCGTTGGTTCGAATCCAATCGCGTCTAAGTCGACCGAACGCCTACCCAACAGTCGAGCGAACGCCGACCCAACAGTCGACCGAACGCCGACCCAACAGTCGATTGAACGGGCTTCCTCAGCGAGACTCTCAGAGCAAGACGCTGACCGAAGGCCGGCTTACTTCGCTGGCCTTGGTCGCCTCCCCGCTAATCCGATCGTCGATGGTCAGGCCTGCTTCTCCGCCGGAACGGACGTCCGTTCGGGGACGTCCGTTGCGGGCACGTCGGTTGCCGGGAGGCTCTCTTGCGTCACCTCTTCCGCGGTCGGTTTGTCGAAGAGATACGAGACGTGGAAGACGCGCTCATCCGGGTCCCAAACCACTCGGTGGCCCATTTTCTGGTGCATCCGCACGATGCTTTGGTTGGTCGGTAGCAGCGAACTGAAGAAGCCTCGAATGCCGTTCGAGCGCGCGTGCTCGATCAGCACCTCAGTCAGCAGTGCGCCCAAGCCAAGGCCGCGCCAATCCTCGTGAACGACGACCGCGGTCTCCGCGAGCCCCTTGCGGGGGTCGAGGAAGTAGCGGGCGACCGCAATGAAGCGAGAGCCCTGGTCGTGGGGCAGAAACGCGCCGACCGCCATTCGCTCCTTGTAGTCCACGCAGCACAGTTCCGCCGCCTCCCGGTGGGTCAGCTGTTTCTTGGGGGCGAAATAGCGGTTGTATACCGTCTCTGGGTTGTGGCTGTAGAAAAACTCTTGGAGCCGACGCTCGTCGGTGGCGCGCAGAGGGCGAATCGTGAGCGTCTGACCCTTGAAAGTAGCCTTGCGTTCAACCTGAATCGGATACGGGTGTGCCGCCTGACGAAACACGAGTTCGTCCTGGTAAACGTAGTGCTTCTTCTTCACGAAATCGAGGAGCTCCTGTCGACAGTCTGGATGCGCGATGTTGATCAGGGCCAACGCCCGCTCCCGGATCGTTTTGCCGTGCAGGTAGGCGACCCCGAACTCGGTGATCACGTAGTGGACGTCACCGCGGCTGGTCACCACACCCGCACCCTCGTCGAGGTGAGGTACAATTCGGCTGATCTTTCCGCCCTTGGCGGTCGAGGGGAGCGCGATCACCGGTTTGCCCCCCCGACTCATTGCAGCCCCCCGAATGAAGTCGACCTGGCCGCCGATACCGCTGAAGAACCGATAACCCAGGCTGTCCGCGCAGACTTGGCCCGTCAAGTCGACCTGCAACGCGCTGTTGACCGCGACGACCTGGTCGTTCTGGCAGATGACTCGGGGGTCGTTCACATAGTCAGACGCGTAAAAGATGACCCGCTGGTTCTCATTCACGTAGTCGTAAAGCCGTTGGGTGCCCATGCTGAAGCTGGCCACCGTCTTGCCGGGGTGAACGACCTTGTTGATGTTCGTAACATTGCCGTTTTCCAAGAGCTGGAGCAGGCCGTCGCTGAACATCTCGGTGTGAACACCGAGGTCTTTCTTGTCGCCCAGGTACGTGAGAACGGCGTCGGGAATGCTCCCGATACCCATCTGAAGACACGCGCCGTTGTTGATGAGCCGCGCCACGAATCCGCCGATACGCATCGCGACGTCGTCCGGCTCCCCGAACGACAGCGGTATGAGGGGTGCATCCCGCTCGACCACCGCATCGATGTCCGACAGCCTCACGACGGTGTCGCCGAAGGTCCGCGGCATCTGGGGATTGACCTCGGCGATGACGACCCGGGCCGAGTCGACGGCGGCCCGCTGAATGTCGATGTGCACACCCATGCTGCAGTCGCCGTGCCGGTCGGGCGGCGAGACTTGGATCATGGCCACATCGACCCGGCGCGCCCCCGACCGGATGAGGGCCGGAATCTCGCTGAGAAAGATCGGGGTATAATCGGCGCGACCTTCGAACACCGCCTTTCGCGTATTGGCCCCGATGAAGAACGCGTTGTGTCGAAAGGCGGGATGGTCGACGTAGTCGGCCGTCCCGAGAGTCATGAGATGGACGACCTCCACGTCGCTCAACTCCGGGCCTCTCGCCGTGAGCGCACGCACCAGTGATTCTGGTTCTGCGCACCCCGACCCGACGAGGACTCGATCGCCGGACCGGACCCATCGGACGGCTTCCTCAGGACTGACCAACCTATCCTGGTACTTCACGGGCGCAACTTGCGCACGAGGATCGACGCACCTCAACAACCTCGAACCCTGAACCTCCGCCCCACTTTTGGCCTATCCGCGAGCGAGCCCATGCCGTATTCTGGACGAGAGATAAAAGATCGCCACAAGTACGGTACTTGCGCCCCTGAACGCTCCTAAAGCCTAATCAGGGCGTATCTGTCTTAATCTCGTATTCTTACGTCCACCGATTTTTCATACCGATTGGACGGTTCAACGCGCTCGGCCGGCCCGTCGTGGTGTCGGTCGCGCCCCTTTTTGCGACGTGAGCCAGGCGACGGGTTGAGCCGCGGTCTTGTCTTCCGGCTGGATGACCAAACTCATCGGTCTCATTTACCAGAGCCAATATCTGGGCCCGTTGTCGTCGGATCCTTTCGCGTCTGCCAGCCGGACCGCCTTCGGTCGGGGATCCGGTCAGAAGTCCCTAACCGCCTGACAAGGCGGCCGTCGATGAGGCCTTGGGAAGAATTGGTTGCCGTCGGGTAACAACGCCGGCGATTCAGTGAACCCTGACCATCCCACCGAGAGACCGGGCAACAAGGACGTACAACTGCAGGTTGACGCCTTCGCCATAAATTCGAACGACTTAAGGACAATCACCTGTCGGATACGCTTTAATCCCCAGTCCGCTTGCACTAGTGTCCCGACCGCATCGCACCCCTTCTTGAAAGGAAGACTTGCTATGAAGCGTATCTCGCTCTGCCTCTCGCTTGGACTATTCACCCTGATCTCCGCTTGGCAGCCCACCGTGGCCCGCGCGGAGTCCTTCATGTTCGGCGCGCCGGAAGACGAGCTGGTCTTTGGTTCGACCGGCTACTCGGGGGTCCTGCGCGGCGGGTACATGACCCCCCTCGGCGAAGGACTGTCGATCGGCGGTGAATTCATCCTCGACGTAGGTGTCTTTAACGGCGTCGGTGACGACAAGCCCGGCGACATCACCCTCGCTGCCGGCGCCCCCATCAAGCTGCACCTCGTCGACACGCCGACGTTGATCGTGGGCGCGACTTTCACGCCCGGCCTCGGCGTCGGCTTTGCCGACACCGTCACCATCGATTTCAGCGGTGAATTCACCCGCGTAGAAGAAACCACCGAGGCTCTGTTCGCGCTCCTGCTCCACGCCCAGGTCAACGCCGGCTACAAGGTGAATGAAAAGCTCATCGTGGGCGGCGGCATCGATTTTCCGATGACCTTCTACTTCGGCGAGTTCGACGTCTACGTGTTCCCCATCCTGTTCGGGCCCACGGCGGAATACCAGATCAACGACCAGTTCTCCGTTGGTGCCGACCTCAAGTTGGGTCCGCACATCGCAGCCGGCGACGCCGATAGCACCTCCTTCGGTTTCAAGTTTGCTGCCGTCGGCACCTACCGGTTCTAACCAGCCGCTGACAAAGCCAGCGGTCCTGCCCCGTGAACAAGCCCGAGCCCGGGCTCAAGACCGACCGTCGGCTCACCGATCGGGTGGCGAGCGTCGGTTGGCTGGCGCTCTTCGTCCTGTGGCACGCAGTGCGGGCGCGATAGGCAAGGCCGACCCGTCTGCGCGTGGTCCTCAGATCCAGTCCGACGGCACCGGCTCCCCGGGATGCGACTGCCACCGGCGTAGCTGCTGCCGGGTCTGCAAATAAGCCCGAAACCGCCACCGGCCGAAATAGAAGTGCACGGGGGCCGGCCAGATGTATTGCGCATCGATCCTCGGTACCAGGTGAGGGTCGCAGTCGGCGGGAACATCCGACAGCATCGTGGTCATGGCGACGTCGAAGTGTGTCTTCACGAGGTCGTAGACCCGACGATTCACGTACCCATACGGATAAGCAAACGTCGTCGACTCGATGCCGAGCTGCTCCCGGAGGGTCGATTTACACGCTTCGACCTCGCGAAGGATGTGCTTGTCGGGGAGCTGCCTCAAATCCGGGTGATTGTGAGTGTGGGCTTGGATGTCCCATCCCGCGGTCTGGAACGCCCTCAGCTCATCCCAGGACAAGAGGCGGTGGGCCGCGGTGTTGTCGGTCTGACCGGGCCACTGATTCGTTTTGCCCACCCAGTTGGTCACGACGAACAGCGTCGCTGGCGCGTCGAAATCGGCCAGGATCTCGGCCGCGTCGTTCACGGTCTGAAAGGCATCGTCGAAGGTCAACGCCACGACCGGATCTTCGGGCCCGGCGGCCATGACCTCGGGGAGCGGCTTGAACGCATAGCCGTTGTCTCGAACCGCGGTGAGAATTCCGGTTAGCTCTTCCTTGTTGATGGTCAGCGCCGAAGGTTCGGGCTGGACCCCATGAAACATAATCACCGACCGCATCCGTTCGCTCCTCGTTCGTAAGAATGAATAAAACAGCTGGCGGTGGAGCGCGAATTTTCCGTTTCGAAAATGCTTCGGCGTCTCCAAAGACCTCGCGCGACGGCCAAGACGAGGCGTTCCGAAGGCATGACGTTGAAGTCCGGTAGGCCGAACCCTCGCGTCGTCGCAAAACCGGGGCCAGACATATGCCCCGCCCTGGCACAGCGGTGCGATGGTCGGGTGAACGGTCCAGGGCATCGTAGTAGGCCGCACCCATGACCCCGAGTCCCACCCGCCTGTTCGTCGCCTTCGGACCCGACCGGCCCGACGCCGTTGCCGTCTTGGTCAACGAAGCGCGGGAGTTGGCACCGTTCCGATTCGAGCACCGGGTCATCCATGGGCAAGTCTTCTTGCAGATCGCACTGCCCCCGGAGTCCGATGGCGCCGTCGAGGCCTTGACCGCGGCTGCGACCCAGCTCGGGCTCGAGGCTCGCATCCAATCGGTCACCGCGCCCGACCCGGGCCCGACATCCTCGTGGCGTCTAACTCTGTTCGGGTCGCCGCTGACCGCCGCGGTCATCGCCCGAGTCGGTCAAAACGCCGTCGACCGGGGATTTCGAGTGAACTCCGCTCACCCGGCCCCTCATCGCCGAGCCTCGGCGGACGTGCTGTACCTCGAGCTGGCGGCCACCGAGGCCGTCGACGAGGCGGCCTTGCAAGCCGATCTGCGCCAGATCGGGTCCGACCCGGGCGCCGAGGGCTTCGATGCGGTCCTTTGCCCCAACGAAGTTCGACCGCCGCGGCTGCTGGTCATGGATGTCGATTCGACGCTCATCCGGCAGGAAGTGATCGACGAGCTCGCCCGGGAGGCCGGAGCCTACGAGAAGGTGGCCGCGATCACCGCCCGCGCCATGAACGGAGAGCTCAACTTCGAAGAGTCTCTGCGGGCCCGCGTGGCCACGCTCAAGGGCGTCCCCGCCTCGACCCTGGACCAGGTGCGCGAACGCCTCGAGCTGACCGATGGTGCAGAGTCGCTCATCCGGTCGGTCCAGGGATGGGGCGGTCGGGTCGCTGTCATCTCCGGAGGCTTCATTCAGGTGATCGACCCCCTCCGGCGGCAACTCGGGGTCGACTTTGCGTTCGCCAATACGCTGGAGGTGCGCGATGGCGTGCTCACCGGAGGCCTGGTGGGGCCGATCGTCGACGGAGCGCGGAAGGCGGATTTGCTCGAAACGCTGGCCCTCAGCATCGGCGCCCCCCGAAGCCATGTCCTCGCCATCGGCGACGGGGCGAACGATCTGACGATGCTGAGCCGAGCCGGGACCGGCATCGCGTTTCACGCCAAGCCCCACGTTCGGGCCCGCGCCCCCCACAGCCTCGACCAGCCGCGCCTGGACGCCGTCCTGTACGTGCTGGGCCCGACCTTTTCGCCGGGTGCCGCAGCCGGCTGATCTACTGTGCCGGAACTAGTTCCGCGAAGGGGAGCGACGGCCGGTCTTGGTATCGACCAGACGGCCGTTCTGGAACTCGAGGATCCGGAGCAATTGGCCCGGACCCGGATCGTACACCCAACGCTCGATCTGCACCCGTCGGCGGACGATCTGCCGACCGACCTTGATCGCCCGCTCTTCGCTCCACCGGCTCACGTCGACCGGTCGGCCGCAAGCCATCCTGACTTCACCTTCTGTCGCATTGCTCCGAACGATCGACCGAGCGCATCCTGGATCGTTGACCGACTGCACTCGCGGCCCGATGCGGATCGCCGTGACGATGCCCCGGCGCACCTCGATGATGCGGAGCAGGTCTCCTCTTTCGCCGCTGTACGTGAGCACCTGGACCGGCTCGTCGACGACCTGCTGAATCGCGTTGCCGTCGGGGCCGATCACCGTCTGAGCCCTGAAGTCCTGTCGGACGGCGCGGTACGCGGGGCGCCCACAGCGCTGCTGGAGTTCATACGCAGTATCGCCGACCGAAATGATCCGGCGGCCGCACCGGATACTCTGTGCGTGGGCCGAGGTCGCAAGCAGGACCCCACACATGATCGTAGGGAGCACAGCCAAGATGGAGCGTCGACAGATTCGCATACCAATCATCGTACCGCCTGAACCCGCCCGGAGCCGGCAAAAACCCATCGATGAGGCCAAAGATCGCGGTCAGCGCGAAGACAAAGAGAAAATCATCGCCAGTCGACGACGACGCGAATGCCTCTATGGTCACTCCCGGGTAGTTCGACGACGCGCTCCGGTCCGGCTCGCCACTCATCGCTCACCAGAACGTGGTCGATGGACAAGCCGAGCGGGCCCCACGCCGATGGCCAGGTCGCCTTGCTCCGCCCCTGAGGCGCTTTGACGAACGGGATCAGGTCAATCCAGGCCCGACTGACTCGGGTCGTATTGAAGTCCCCCGCCACGATGACCCCGACGGTCGCGGTTTCGGTCTGCTGTGCGAGCCACGACAGCTGGCGCTGCCGCAATCGCATCTGGCCTTGGGACCGGGGGGAAGGAGGATGAATGCCGTAGAGCCGTCCGGCCCGACCCAACCATCGAAAATCCACCCGAACGACCGGCGATGCGGGGGTTCCGAGCCTCACCCCTGTGCTGGTCAGCACAACGAGGCGCGGGTCAGGGCGCGCCACGACCGCGATACCGAACTTGGTATCGTCCGCGAAGTTGACCAGGGTCCGATAGCCGGTCAGCTGCAGCGCCGGGAGGAGCGCGCGGGGCGGCTCTGGCAAGACCACGAAGAGCGGATCTTGCTCCGAAACCACTTTGACCAGCGACGCCGGATCCGGGTTGCGGGGGTGAACGTTGGCGGTCAACACCACGAGCCCGCCGTCGACGGGCAAGGTCGACGCCCGCGGCTGATAGTTCACGAGGATCCACGGATAGATGCCGACCGTTCCCATCAACAAGGCGAGGCCGGCATCGCGACGAGCGCCGAGCCTTCGCCCGACCACTGCGAGCACGAACAGGCCCAGACCTATGTGCAGCGACACCGACAGGGCCAGCTCGGTCACGAACCATTCGGTGGCGGTCAATTTCCCCAACCCGATCATCGCCGCCAGCGCGACGATCAGAGCCCGGAGCACCAGCACCGCGACTCGGTGCAGCGTCGCTGAACCGAGAGAACCGTCGGGCGATGTGTCCACCATTGTCGACATCGTTGGCAGCCTTCCACCGGGAGTCGGGTGCGTCCACTGTGTAATGAAAGAGCTGAGGTTGCGTCCGCCGGCCGAGCCTCGTTACGCTGAACCAATGAGCGAACCCGCCGACATCGAATCGCCATCGGCGGTGGCCGCGTCGGGCGACGCTTCGTCCGCGCTGGCGGTCGCGCTGCCCGCCTACGATCTCCGGTCGGCGGACGGAACCGGAGTCCCGCGGTCGCTGGCTTTTCGCGACCTGGTTCGAATGACCCACAGCCTGGTCCGCGCGGTCGGGGCGGTCATCATGACCACGATGACGGTGGGGGCCGGTCTGACCGCAACCGGGCTGACGCTGGGCTTGGCGATGGGCTGGCTGCAGGCGGCCCCCTCGCCCCCTCATCAGCCTCTCGACACCATTTTGTTGTGTGTGGTCAGCGTCGGGATCATCGCCATGGGCGCGACCTTCCTGGTGGGGCTGATCCACTTCATCCTGCCGCGCGCTGTTCAGTTCTTGTCGTTGTTGGTGCGAGCCCCGTGGTTCGTACCCTCCACCCTTCTGTGCACCCCGGTCGCCGGCTTATGGCGGCTCGGTCTGTGGGCGAACGCACCGTGGGAGAGCGACCTTCAGTCGTTGGGCATGACGCAACGATGGTCGTTTCGCGCCCGCCGATACGAGGGCGTGTTGGCCGGCCAAGCCGTCGAGGTCCAAGAAGACTTTCTCGGCGACACGTTCGAATTCCGATTCGAGGTCCCCAGCCATCTTCCTCCGGCGTATGTTGGCCGGCGCAAGATCGCGGGCGCGATCGGTATCCTGCTGCCGTTGCTCCGCGCGCAGACCCTTTACGGAGCCGAAATGCTGTTGAGGGACGGACAGCTGGTCATCCGGCGCCGATGGGTCCGGCCCAACCTGCAGACGGTCGCCCGGCTGGTCGCCAAGATGTCGGTCGTCGACATCTCCAATCCTCTTACGGCCGACCTGCGATCGGTGAGCGCCCTCGCCGACTGGCCCCAACTGAGGACGCCGCTTTTCGAAGAGCGGCGACCCGAACCCTGGTTCAACTCGCCCGCTCTTTCTCGGCACCTCGAAACCCTCGAACGCCAGCTCCGTTCGGCGCCGCCGAAGTTCGAAGTCATCGAACAGATCATCTTCGACGTCGCGGTTCGCGAGCCTGCGAAGATCTGGCTCCTATCGCTCACGACACATCGATTGACCTTGTCCGAACTGCACGCGTTGGCCGAAGCCGCACCCCAGCGCGAGCGCGATCCGGTCGCCGCCCTCAGGCATCCGTCCCGATGGTCGGCATGGATCGCGGTCCACGTACTGGCCCTTTCCGGAGGCCCGGAGAGCCTCGCGGCGCTGCAGACTCTGATCGCTGAACGAAGGGCATCGGGCGGCCTCTTGCGGGCGGCTCGACGCGCGGCGGTCCGCATCATTCAGCGAAGCGGGGGGATTCACACGCTGACCGGACACCTTTCGGTGGTCGAGGCCGCCGGCGGTGAATTGGCGGTCGCGAGCACACCGGAATTCGGGGCGCTTTCGGCGGCCGACCGATCCTCGGTCGCGTAAATCAACGAAGATCTGAGTGAGAAGAGTCTCGGCCCGAGCTCGTCACCGTCGAAGGGCCGCCTGCACCGCGTCGGCGAGCCGGCCAATCGTGTACGGTTTCGGGAGGAACTCCGTGGGACCGTCCATTCGCATCCTCAAAATCGTCTCCGGCGGAAGGTACCCCGACGAGATGACGGCCCGCAGATCGGGCACCCGCTGCCGCATCCGGCGCAGGCAGGCCGAACCCCCAATTCCGGGCATACTGAGGTCCATCATGACCGCGTCGAACTGACTTGGATTCCTCAAGAAGAGCTCGAGCGCGGCCGCACAGTGCTCGGCTTCGGTCACGCGATACCCGAGGCGCTCCAGCAGTCCTCGGATCGCCTTTCGAACCATCGCCTCGTCATCGACCACCAGCAGATGGCCACGTCCGGTCGACGGCTCGGTCGGGGGCCTCGGCGTGTCTAGCA
Source organism: uncultured Myxococcales bacterium (assembly GCA_964519665.1). Taxonomy (GTDB): domain Bacteria; phylum Myxococcota; class Kuafuiibacteriia; order Kuafuiibacteriales; family Kuafuiibacteriaceae; genus JANQQN01. The sequence goes on along the minus strand of CAZFIV010000074.1, from coordinate 11,788 downwards.
GCGTCTCGCGGTCGAGAGGCAGATACACCTCGAAGGTGCTGCCTTCGTGGGGCCGGCTGTGCACTCGGATCCAGCCGTCGTGATTTCGGACGATGCCGTACACCATCGAGAGCCCCAACCCGTGCCCTTCGCCGACGTCTTTGGTCGTGAAGTAGGGTTCGAACACGCGCGCGCGAATATCGTCGGTCATCCCGGCCCCGGTATCGGTGACCGCCAGTCGAACTCGCGTATCGACAACGAGATCGGTCGTGATCTCCGCGTCGGTCGGCTCCGCTTCGACGATGTCGGTTTGAAAGACCAATTCGCCGCCATCGGGCATCGCGTCGCGAGCATTCAACGCGAGATTCAGGATCACCTGCTGCAGCTGGCCGGGATCCCCCCGCACGACCGCCGGCACCAAACTCGGCCGGTGGATCACCCGTATCCGCCGATCGACCGTCCGCGCCAACAGTCGGCGAACCTCGGCCACGACGTCGTCCACCACGGTGGGCTCCTGCCGCAACTTTCCTTTCCGGGCGAATCCGAGGAGCTGATCCGTCAGCCCAGCCGCCCTTTCGGTCGCGGTGACGATCGTATGGGCGGCCGCCCGGATGCCCTCATCCTGAGTGCGCCGCTCGATCAACTGGGCGTGCCCCATCACCGCCATCAGAACGTTGTTGAAGTCATGCGCGATGCCGCCCGCCAGTCGGCCCAGCGACTGAAGCCGCTGAGCCTGCCCTTCGCCCACCGTCGGTGAGGCGTCCCGCATTTCGACCGCCAGCACCACGGCCCGCCGTCCGCTCGTTGGGCCCAGGGGCCAGACCCACACCGAATAGACGACGGTGTCGAGCGTGACGGCCAGGGCGGGGCCTCGCCCTGGATGCTCGAGCGCCTGCACCCAACGCGGAGCATCTCGGAATACATCGGCCGCGGGTTGACCCTCCAGGGCCGACGGCCCGCCGTGACGCGTCGCAGCCCCGCCCGTGGCGTGCGCGATTCGTCCCCCTTCGTCGACCTCGAGCACCAACACGGGCGCTTCATCCAGCAGGGCGGCCAAGGCATTCCGGATCGGCATCTCCACGCCCGTAGAATATTCGCTCACCGAGAGAATTCGCCCCATCTTTGTTTTGCCGTGACACTGGACCGTCGACGCGGAGTCGCCGTGACGTCAGTCGCATGTCGTTCCCGTGACGAACCTCTGGACCTCTGATTTCAATCCGGCTACCAGTCCCCGCCATGGGCTGGCACGGGGCTACGCTATCCATCGATATTGGCGGGAGCGGTCTCAAGATGATGGTTCTCGACGGGGAAGGCGTCCCCATCAACGACCGCTCCCGAGTCTCGACACCGCGTCCGGCCCGCCCTAAACCCGTGCTGAAAGCGATCATCGATCTGGTCGAGACCCAGCCGGGCTTCGATCGGGTGTCGGTCGGGTTTCCGGGCGTCGTCATCGACAATACCATCAAGAGCGCACCCAACCTCGACGGTGAGTGGGCCGGATTTCCGCTCGCCCGCGAGCTCGAGACTCGGACCGAGCGGATGGTGAGAATCGCCAACGACGCGGATGTGCACGGCCTCGGGGCGATCGAAGGGCAAGGGGTCGAGATGGTGCTGACCCTGGGAACGGGGCTGGGCAGCGCTCTGTTCGTCGACGGCAGGCTGGTCCCGAATCTCGAACTCGGTCATCATCCTTTTCACAAAGGGTCGAGCTACGAAGAGTACATAGGGCAGGCCGCTCTGAAGAAGGTGGGCGTCAAGCGGTGGAGCAAGCGGGTGATACGGGTGGTCGAGACCATCCAGCCGATCTGGAACCCGAACCGCATCTTTCTCGGCGGTGGGAACGCCAAGCGACTGAAGATCGACCTACCCGAAAACACTCGGGTGGTTTCGAACATCGCCGGCCTATTGGGGGGCGTGCGCCTCTGGGAACATTGTTGCCCGTCGTGACCGTTCCTCAACCGGCCGTCGACCGGCCTGACCAGCTATGAATCCCTGGATATGGCGAATAGGCATCGCGCTGGGCGCGGGCGCCGTCAGCTACGGCGTCCGCCGCTACCTCGAGCGCCCGTCTGGGCCGCACCGCCCCCGACCGAGTGATGATCTGTTCCCCGACGAGGTCACCATCATGGGCCACCGGGGCGCGGCGGGCGTGGCCCCCGAGAACACCATGGCGGCCTTCGGCGTCGCGTCCCGCCTGCAGCTTCCGATCGAGCTCGACGTGCAGCGGTGCAAGACCGGCGAGGTCGTGGTTTTTCACGATCGAATGCTGAACCGCACGACCGACGGCTCAGGGTCGGTCGCCGACAAGACGCTCACCGAGTTGCGGCAGCTCGACGCGGGTTCGCACTTCGACCCATCGTTCGCAGGTCAACGTATTCCCACCCTCGACACCGTTCTTGCCACGATCGGGGGCCAGGTGGCGCTCAACATCGAAATCAAGGCGGCTCCGTCCGCGGACGACGTCGAGCCCCTGGTCAAAGCCGTCCTGGAGCTCATCGAGGGTCACGGCATCGCTGAAAGGGTCGTGATCAGCGCGTTCGACCCCATGGTGCTCGAGACCGTGCGGCGACTCGACGAACGCGTGCGTCGCGGGCAGATCATTCGCCGCGACGCCGATCGCACGTTCTATGAGCAGATCGTCCAGAGCAATGCGTGGTTCACCGCGCAAGCTCAGCCCGATCTATTGATGATCGAACGGACGGTGGCCACCTCTCGGTACGTTTCGTCGATGAAACGACTCGGGTACCGGGTCTTCGCGTGGACCGTAAACGATGAAGACGAGGCCGGACGTCTGGTCGACGCGGGGATCGACGGCCTGATCACCGACGACCCTCAGCGGATCGGCGCCGCCGTCCGAGAGCGCGCCCGAAAGCGTCGGGGCGGACTTCCGGCCTGAACTGAACACACGGTCAGTGAGACGCAGTCCGGGTGCCGCATCCGGTCCGTCACCCACCGAATCCCTGGCTCTCCGAAGAGGTGGTCTACCTCGACGGGCATGCGCCCGCCGCCGAGCTTTCGGTCTACGAAGACCGAACGACTTCGAGCGCCTTCGACACGTACTTGTCATCGACAAATGCGGGTAAGTACTGTGATTTGTATCGATTTCCGACTCGGAAAATGGAGCGGGAGCGGGCACGATCCCTCGGTGACTGATTGGGGTCGGTTTTGGCGGCGCTGGTTTTCAAGTCGACAGAGTTCCGCTTCCCCCGCCCCCCAAACGCTGGTCCTGCGAGTGCAGGCCCTTCAGGCCCACCAAGAGCAGAGAATGCTGCGAGTGGCCGAAGAGGCGATACGCCGGGGGTATCCGGATCAAGCGGTGATCGCCTACCAGAAAGCGGCGGCCCGGTTCCGCGAGATGGGGCAACGCGTCAAAGAGATCGCGGTCCTCCAGAACCTTATCCGGCTCCAGCCCGACGCGGTCGAACCCCTTCGCCAGTTGGTCGAGGTCTACGACGAGATCGGTCGTCGGCAAGAAGCCGCCGGGGCCCGGGTCCGCCTGGCCGCCGCGCTTCGACAGCGGGGCGACAACACTGAGGCCGCCCAACTCGAACGGGAAGCGCACGCCCTCGCCTTCAACCTCGACGACGAACGGAGCGACCCGGTCGATGACCAGAACTCGACGCCCGAGATGCCGGGGGACCCGGTCGCCATCGGTGACGTCGAAGATGAAGACGACAGCATCCCGTTCGAGGTCGACCTCGACTTCGCGCCTCAACCGGAGCCGGCGGCACCGGCACCCGCCCATTCTCGGGCTGCTGCATCGGGCCCCCCAAGGCCCGCGACGACCGTTCCGCCCCCCACCACGCCAGCGGGCGTCCCCAAGACCCGGGCCATTCCCCGGCTGATCCATGAACACCCGGCCGAGCTCGACGACGCCTTCAATCAGATGTTCGGCCAGGAACCGACCAGCGAGGTGCCGGTCGGGGACATTCGGCCGCGATCCGGTGAGGTGCCGGTCGGCGACGTTCGGCCTCGGTCCAGCGAAGTACCGGTCAGCGACGTTCGGCCCCGTTCGAAGGCCGCGCGAAGGGTCAGCGGGACCGTCCCTCGAGCGTCGGTTCTGAACGTCCCACCGAAGTCGTCGGCCTCCACCCGACGTCCCGCGGGCGCGCCGCCCAAAGCTCGCGCGCCGCATTCATCCTCCGTCCCGACCGACCCCGGTGCCGGTCTCGACGACACCTCCGACCTCCCCCCGCACAGCGAATTCGATTCGGCGGGGACCCAAGAGATGCGCACCTTTGATGCACAGGGGGAGTTTTCGGATGTCGCCCCAACCCCTGCGGTCCCTGCCCCACCGTCGGGTCGAGTCCAGCCGTGGTCCTCCGATGAAACCGCGGCCCTGTCGGCCGCCCTGGTGGCCGCCGACCTGCGGCTCGAAGACGAGCTCGGACTCAGCCCCTTCGACGACGACGAGTTCGAGTCGATCCGCGAGGCCGAAGCCACCCTCGCCATGCCCACCGCCGACCCCGACGTGGCCCACGAGATGTTTCGTCGCGTCGGCATGCCCGAGGTCGGCATGCCCGAGGTCGGCATGCCCGAAAATGTGACCATGGCTCTCGACGACGACAGCCAAGACACCGACGCGGCACCGATCCCCGAGTCGCCGCGCTCGGGCTTCGCCGTCGAGGCCACGATTATGGAAGGTCGGCCCGCCGCGCTGCGGGAGGATTCATCGATCCACGATTTCGAGGACCACCCTGCCCACGAGCAGACCCGGGCCTACAATCGCGATGAGATCGAAGAGCTACAGCACCTCTTGAACGACGGCCGATAGCCGGTGGACCCTCACTTGCCGTTGCCGCTGCGCACCCGTCCGAGGAGCTCGGCGTGTTCCTCGGCCACCTGTCGGTACATCTTCGTAATATAGTCCCGAAGCTCGGCCGGCCACGGCTCGAACTGCTGGATCGCCGAGATATCATCTAGGTCTTGGGTCAACGGGAGGACCAGGTTCGACGACTCCAGGTGACGGAGCAACGAGATGAGGATCGGCGGCAGCTCGCGCTCCACGAGCAGCTGGGAGTGTTGCTCGATGACTTGTCGAATGCGTCGATTGCCGGGGATGAAGACGTGCTCGGCCCAAAGCCGCCAGACCTTCTTTTCGTCCGCAGTGAATTCGCTGTAGTTCAATGACTGCCCCGGCCGGAACGACTTGCGGTAGACCTCCCAGGCGGCCGTATTGGCCTCGACCATCGCGTACAGGGGCCCGTAGAGCTGCTCGAGCTGAGCGGATACATACTTGAATTCCCGTTCGACCCGAGCCTGACGGCTTTCGGCCCTCAGCTCCAGCTGAGTCGTGACGAGATTGAAGATATAGCCCGCGAGGGCCAGGAATATGGTCACCGGCAGGCCGTAGGCACCGAGTGAGTCGATCAGGTCGGTCAATTCCATCCCGAGGCCTGCATCGCCCCGTCGCGGTTGATTGTCAAAACCCCGGGCGGCGGCGGCCGACGAAGACCTCGTACTGTCGGTCGTCGGCGAGCTCGCAGTGGGATACGGAGACCACGCGGGCATCGAATCCGGCTTCGTCGAGCCAGCGAAGCCAATCGCTCCGGGCGAATACGCCTTCCAGGTGATGATCGTGCACCACGGTCGGCGCGTTCGCGCCTTCCTGCAGCAAAAAGACCGTGTCGACAGCGTAGGTGCGATCGTCCGGATCCGGGTCCCACGACCACTCGAGATAACGCAGGCTCCGGCCGCCCCCGTCGGCACCGCCGGATTCACTCTCGGACCGAAACGTCTCCCGCCACCTTCATCGGGCCTACTCGACCGGCGTCAGTCGCTTCAGCCCTCGCATGTAGGGCTGCAATACCTCGGGAATGAGGACCGAGCCATCGGCTTGCTGATAGTTCTCGAGCAACGCGACCACCGTCCGCCCTACCGCGAGCCCCGAGCCGTTGAGAGTGTGCACCAGCTTCGGCTTGCCCTTCGACCCTTTCTTGAACCGGATCTTGGCCCGTCGCGCCTGAAAGTCCTCGAAATTGGAGCAGCTCGAGATCTCTCGATACTTGTCTTGGCTGGGGACCCACACCTCGAGGTCGTAACACTTCGTCGCGTTGTCGCTCATGTCGCCGGCGCACAACAGGACCACCCGATACGGCAAGCCGAGTTTCTGCAGGATGTTCTCGGCGTGGCTCACCAGGAGCTCGTGCTCTTCGTAGCTCGACTCGGGCGCGACGAACCTCACGAGCTCGACCTTGTTGAACTGGTGCACCCGAATGATGCCCCGAGTATCGCGGCCCGCCGACCCCGCTTCTTTGCGGAAACAAGCGCTCCAGCACGCGAAGGTGAGGGGCAGCTCGCCGTCGTCGGAGGTGATGATGCTGTCGGCATACAGGTTCGTCACCGGAACCTCGGCGGTGGGAATCAGCCAGTAGTCGACGTTCTCGCTGAACGGCACCTTGAACTGATCGTCCTCGAACTTGGGGAGCTGCCCCGTACCGGTCAGCGCCGCGGTGTTGACGAGAAACGGGACCGCCACTTCTCGGTAGCCGTGCTCTGTGACGTGCACGTCGAGCATGAACGCGGCCAACGCTCGCTCGAGCTGGGCGAGGGGCCCATACTCGACGACGAACCGAGAGCCGGCGATCTTGGTCGCCCGCTCGAAGTCGAAGCCGCCGAGTCGCTCACCGATCACCACGTGATCTTGAACCTCGAAGTCGAACTTTGGGACCTCTCCCCATGTCCGCACGACCTCGTTGTCGTCCTCGGCGGCGCCGTCCGGTACCGACTCGTGCGGCACGTTCGGGATTTCGAGCATCAGGGCCGACAGCTGCGCCTCGATCTCCGTCACCTTCTCGTCGTTGTCTTTGATCGCCTGAGAGAGCGCCTTTTGCTCCTCGCGGGCCTTCGCTTTGTCGTCGTCGCTGCCCGTCTTGAACAGCTTCTGCATCGCTTTGCCCTGGGCGTTCTTTTTCTCCTGCAGAGCCTGGGTTTCGGAGATCGCGGCCGCTCGGGCTTCGAAGAGGGATTTGACTCGGTCGAGGACGGCGGGATCGAACGATGGCCGGCGCGACAAACGGGTTCGATACGTTTCGAGGTCCGCGCCCACCAGACGAAAATCGAGCATGACGGGGTTGTAGTACTCCGGGAAAAAAGTTTCGACCTCGACCTCGCGACCGGTGTGACGATCTGGCGCACGGGCTCGCATCCGACGGGCCCTGGTTGTGGTCGACGAAGCAGTTGTCGATGATACGGACATGCGTACGCTCTCCGGCTTGGGCCGCGCGCACCCGAACGCCCCCTTTCACCGGGCCCCCATCGCGTCCGGGCTGACCTTCTTCTGCGGGATGCTCCCCATGATCGGCTGCCAGAACTACGTCTTCGAGCAAGTGTGTACGGAGCAGGTGGTCGAGCAAGACCAAAGCTTTTTGGCGCCCGAGCCCACACCTGCCGACATCCTGTTCGTGGTCGATAACTCGGGATCCATGCGCGAAGAGCAGGAGAACCTCGCCGACAACTTCGAACTGTTCATCAATGAGCTGGCCGGCACCGGAAACTACCGGATCGCCGTGATTACCACCGATCAGTCCAGCGTCGGCGACGAGGAACGCGCAGGCCTCGCGACCTTCTTGTTCTCGGACGTTGAGCCCTACAGAGCTCGGTTGAGGTTCGACCTCGACTTCTGCACGGACACCGGGATCCCGCTGGGTTGTTTTCGAGGCGACGACCCGGCCGCCCGAATCATCGACTCGTCGGCGCTCAGCCCCCAGGACCAAGTCGCGTTCTTCCAGCGCAACGTGCGGGTCGGCACATGTGGCTCGGGGACCGAGCAAGGGTTGCGGGCGATGGAAAACGCTCTGAGCAAACTCGACGGCGGCCAGTGCAACACCGGTTTCGTTCGACCGGACGCGAACCTGGTATTGATCTTCGTCTCGGACGAAAACGACGACGACGACGCGCCGATCGCCGACTACGTTCAATTCTTGGGCACCATCAAGTCGTACGACCAGATCCGGGTCGCCACGATCGTCGGTTTCGCCGACGGATCCGCGGCCGACTGCCGCACCGGGGTCGACGGTCGAGCCGACCCCATCTGCGGAGACCTGTGTTTGATGCCTCCGCCGCTCGGGTCCCAGAACCGGTGCACCGCCGACGGGTCGTGCGGAGAAGAAGAAGTCTGCTACCGGCGCAACCGAAACGATGTCTTCGGCGAGTGCCGAAACGACCTGTGGAGGCTCTGGAGCGACGAAAACTGCTCATCGTGCTCGGTCTTCGAAGCATCGACCTGCTGCTTGGCGGATGCCGGCAGTCGATATGTCGAGTTCGCCCGCGCGCTCGAGGTGGAGATCGCAGCCGCGACCCCGGGCATCGAAGCGACCGGCTGCGATCCGAGCTCAGGTCAACGCTCCGCGTGCCTCCTCGACTCGGTGTGCCAGGCGAGCTTCGGCGAAACGCTGGTGCGGATCGCCCGCGAGCTGGTGATCGTCGACCAGTATCGGCTGACGCCGACCGCCGAGAATCCCGACGGCGTCCTGGTTCGGGTCGTGGGCGGCCGATTCGGAGACGACGGACGACCGCTCACCAGCGACGAATACGCCGTGATCACCGATAACGCGGGTCGAGGGGTCAGCCTGAGGATACTCGACCGCGATCTCCTTCCTACGGCCGACGAGCGCCTCCAGATCGTATACGTCTCCGACGTCGAGGAAGACACCACCCTGCCCCCGGAGGTTTGCGGGCGCGCGCCGTAACCCGACACCGACTTGTGTCCGCCCCTCGAGGCCGGCTACAAGCCGCCGCATGGGGTACCAGACCGTCCTCTTCGAACGGACGGCCACCGACAACGGCGACATCGCGACCATCACGCTCAATCGACCCGAGCAGCGCAACGCGATCGACGCGTCGATGGTTCGGGAGCTTCATGCGGTCCTCGACAGCGTCGCCGATGACCACACGCTCAAGGCCATCGTCCTGACGGGAGCCGGCGACCGCGCCTTCGCCGCCGGCGCCGACATCGCTCAGCTCAAGGACCGCGACCGCTACGATGCCCTTCAGCGCATCAACGCCGCGCTTTTTCGGCGGCTCGAAGATCAGCCGATCCCCACCGTCGCCGCCGTTCGTGGCTACTGCTTGGGCGGTGGATGCGAGCTCGCGATGGCCTGCGACCTGCGCGTGGCCGGCGACGGTGCCAAATTCGGCCAGCCCGAGGTGAGCCTGGGCATCATGGCCGGCGCGGGCGCCGTGCAGCGACTCCCTCAGCTGGTGGGGCTCGGGCGCGCCAAAGAGCTGTTGATGACCGGCCGCATCATCGATGCGCTCGAGGCCGAGCGCATCGGTTTGATCAATCGGGTCACCCTCGACGACCGAGTGCTCGCCGAAGCCATGACCCTCGCCGGCGAGATCGCCAAGAACGGTACCCTTGCCGTTCGCGTCAGCAAGCTCGCCCTGAACGCCAGCGCACGGGCCAACCCGGCGTTCGAGACGCTCGACGTCCTCGGTCAAGCCATGCTCTTCGAGACCGAAGACAAGCACGACCGTATGCAAGCCTTCCTCGACCGCAAGGCGAAGAAAGGAGCCCCGAAATGAGCAGTGAAGACATCGACCGCGTCGTGGTGATCGGTGCCGGCACCATGGGCGCAGGCATCGCCGAGGTTTGTGCGAAGGCCGGCCTCGAAACGATCCTCACCGACGTCGACGACGAGGTTCTGAACCAAGCCCTCGGTCGCATTCAGGCATCGATGGCCAAGGCGGTAAACAAAGGTAAGCTGACGGAGGCGGCAGCGCAGACCGCCCGCCAACGCATCCGACTCGACACGAGCACCGCCGGCTTCGACGGCGCCGACGTGATCATCGAGGCCGTACCGGAGCTCATGGAGCTGAAGAAGCAGCTGCTCGGCGATGCATCCAGCCTGAACCTTGACGCGGTGCTCGCGTCGAACACTTCGTCCATGTCGGTCACCGAGATCGCCGCCGCGTGCGTCAAGCCCGAACGGGTCATCGGCATGCACTTCTTCAACCCCGTCCCGGTGATGGCTCTGATCGAAGTCGTGCGCGCCGAGCAGACCGAAGCTTCGGTGGTGGATCGGGTCACCCGGTTGGCCGGCCGGCTCGACAAAACCCCGATCGTCGTCAAAGACATGCCGGGCTTCGCGACCTCGCGGCTGGGTATCGTGATCGGGATGGAGGCCATCCGAATGCTGGAGCAAGGGGTCGGTTCGGCGGAAGACATCGACCGGGCCATGGAGCTCGGCTACCGGCATCCGATGGGCCCCCTCCGCCTCACCGATCTCGTCGGTCTCGACGTGCGCCTGGCCATCGCCGAGCACCTCACCCGCGAGCTCGGCCCGCAGTTCACCCCACCCCCTCTGCTCCGCCAGAAGGTCCGCGCCGGCAAACTCGGCAAGAAGACCGGCGAAGGCTTCTACAAGTGGCCTCAGTAGACCTTTGTACTATAGAGACCGCGTGAGTTCGGTCGACGCATTGTTAGCCCTGGTTGACCAGCACGGAGAAGACCTCCCGCTGGACCGAGCGCTGCTCGCCGTAGCGCTCGACGAATACCCTTCGCTCGAAGAACAGCCGTACCTCAGACAACTCGATCGCTGGGGACAGCGGGTCGCTCAAGTGACCGCCGCCGGGACGCTGGGGATGGATGCTGTTCGACAGGTGCTGTTTCTCGAGCTGGGTTTTCGCGGCAACACCGACGCTTACTACGCCCCGGCCAACAGCCTGTTCAATCTCGTCATTGAACGCCGGACCGGCATCCCCATCACGCTGGCTGCGGTGTACATCGAAGTCGCGCGGCGAGCGGGCGAAGACGCCGACGGCGTCGGATTTCCGGGACACTTCCTCGTCGTCCATCGGGCCGACGGACAGAGCCACTTCATCGACCCGTTCAACGAAGGCGCAGTGTTGACCCGTCAGGACTGCGCGGAACGCCTCGAGACCATGAGCGAAGGCCAGGTCGAGCTCGCCGATTGGATGCTGGCGCCGTCCAGCGGGCGCGCCATTGTGACTCGGGTGCTGACCAATCTGAAGATGGCCTACGCGAAGGGCGGCGACGTGCCGCAGGCCATCCGCGCGGTCGACCGGTTGCTGGCGGTGGCGCCCGACCGCATCGAAGAGCGCCGAGATCGCGGCCTGCTGTACGCGGAGCTCGGCTTGGCGAACGCCGCGGCCACCGATATCGAAGCTTACCTGGCTGCGGTACCCGACGCTCCGGATCAAGCCCAACTGCAATACCGCCTGCCTCAGCTGTGGGCGGCGGCCCGGCGGATGAACTGATCATGCACGTCGTAGACGGAGGCCCCGCCGACCTTGCAACCGGCGATGTGCGCGTCGTCCGGGTGCCCAACCCAGTGCCGCCCCGAATCAGCGTCCTCGTGACCCGTACCAACGAAGGTTGGCGAGCCTATTGGAACGTCTGCAAACACCTGCCGATCCCGCTCGACGGTGGGCTCGGCGAACTGCGCGAGGGGCTCGTTTGTATCTCTCACGGTGCCCGCTATCGGGCGGAAGACGGCGTCTGCTACCAAGGCCCCTGCCAGGGCGAGGCCCTCGATTCACTCACCGTCGAGGCCATCGATGGTCGGCTGGTCGTTGATCTCGACGCACCTCGTTAGAAGAGACCGGGGTCACAATCCGGGCTGCCCGCCGCGCGAGCAGCCCTCGGGCGTTGCCTGGTGTGTGGCTCGAAAAGGGTCACCGACACGCCCTTAGCGCCGCTCGGAGGCTCGCGGCGGGATGTCGGTGGGGGGAAAAACTCAGTTGGCGTTGCTCATACCCGAGCCCGGCGAAGGCTCGAAGTCTTCGATCTCTTCTTCGTCGTCGGTCAGTTCGTCCTCGACGTAGTTGGAGCTGTGGTGCAACACCA
>CAZFIV010000073.1:0-36724 GCA_964519665.1 uncultured Myxococcales bacterium | reverse complement strand
GAGCGCAACGAACGTCGCCGAAGATGACTCGACGAATTCTGACCCGTACTTCCCACCGGGACACTAGCGACCGAGGTCGACGTTTCCCGAAGGCCAGGGATGGGTATGGGCTTCGGCACGACTCAAGGGAGTCGACGGCCGTCCGCGTCGATGATAGCGGCGCCGTCTTCTTTGGAGAACGGCCCCGGCGGCCACTTGTCGAGCAGGTCGAGCACGACCTCGCTGGGTCGGCAGAGCCTCACGCCCTTGTGGGTGCACACGATGGGGCGGTTGACCAAGACCGGATGGACCACCATCGCCGACAGGAGCTCTTCATCCGCCACCTTCTCGTCGAGCAGGCCGAGCTCCTGGGCCGGGCTTTTCGTCGTCCGCAGGGCGGTGCGCGGCGTGAGACCGGCGGCGGCGAACAGGCCGAGCAGTTGCGGGCGCGTCCATCCCGTCTTCAGATACTCGATCACGGTGGGTGTGTAGCCCGCGGCTTCGATGATCGCCAAAGTGTTGCGAGAGGTACCGCAGTCAGGATTGTGGTGAATGACGACGTTCATAGGTTCCTTCTTCCTCGATGGGCTGCGTCACCAGCAGCCAGCTGCACCAGATAACGGCGATGATCGCCCCGAGGCCCTCGGCGGCGATGAACGCGGGGACGTCGGCCGGTCGAATGCCGGTGAACGTGTTGGAGAAAGCGCGGGCGATCGCCACTGCCGGATTGGCGAACGAGGTCGACGCCGTGAACCAGTAGGCGGCCGTGATATAGAGCCCGACCAGCCACGGAACGGAGTGGTCTCGAAACCGGAGGCCGACCAGGATGGTCATGACCAGGCCGAAAGTGGCCACGACTTCGGCCAGCCACTGGCCGGGGCCGGTTCGAGCCTTCTCGGCGAGTTGCCACACCGGTAGCTCGAACATCGCGTGAACGACGAACACCGCCGCCGTGCCGCCGACGATTTGGGCGACGACGTACGCCGCGCCGTCCTTCCGATCGATGTCGCCCCGAAGGCCGAACGCCAGGCTGACCGCTGGATTGAAATGAGCGCCTGAGATCGGCCCGAAGATGATGATGAGGACGACCAAGATCGCGCCGGTGGGCAAGGTATTGGCTAGGAGCGCCAGCGCGACGTCGTCGGTCAGGCGGTCGGCCATGATGCCGGAACCCACCACGGTGGCCACCAGAATGCCGGTACCCAGCGCCTCGGCGGCCGCTCTGCGACTCAGGTCGAATGATGCGGGGTCAGCCGGCACAAGCGATCTCCTCGATGACCGCCTGGCAGACGTCCGGTCGGCCACCACAGCAATCTTCCAGCAGGAACGCCAGGAGCCCGCGAACCCCGTCCATGTCGGAGAAGTACCGAATCGACCGGCCCTGACGTTCGCGGCGAACGAGCCCCGCCGCCACCAGCAGCGTCAGGTTCTGTGACAACGTATTTTGGCGCACGTCGAGGGCGACCCCAATTTCGCCGGCCGCCATCCCCGCGGGACCCGCTTTGACCAGCAGTCGGAACACCGCCAAGCGCGTGGCCTGCCCGAGCGCGGAAAAGGCGGTCAGCGCCGTCAATTCATCCATATTTCTAGAAGTAATGAATAATAGAAACGAGAGCAAGGGCCAACGACCGAAGGCTCGGCGCGAATAACCCGCGCCCGAGATCGTCGTGCCGTGACTTATTGCGGCATTCCCGCGCGACGGCTGGTAGCTCTGCGTTCATGCTCACCGCACTGCTCGACGTCGTGCTCCCGACCTTTGCGGTGGCCGCCGTGGGCTTCTTCTACGCGGGTCGCCGCCCGTTCCCGATCGCTGCGTTCACGGACCTGATCATTCACCTGGCGGGGGCCTGCCTGGTGTTCGATGCCCTCAGTGGCGCCGAGCGCTTCGATGCCGCGACCCTGCGGGTACCGCTGTCGGCGGCGCTGTTGGTGGTCGGCGGGGTCGGCGTGGGCTTCGTCGCTCGCAGAGTCGTGCCGTCGCTGGCGCGTTTGCCGATGGGCGCAGTCGTCCTTCCGGCGGCCTTCATGAACGCGGGTAACCTCGGTTTGCCGCTGTCCGGCTTGGCCTTCGGCGACGAGGGGCTTCGGATCGCCATGCTCTTCTTCGTGACGTTCTCGGCGCTGCAATACTCGCTCGGCATCGCGCTCGTCGCAGGTCGGCAAGGGGCCCAGGAGGTGTTTCGGGTTCCGCTGGTCTACGCGGCGGTGCTCGGCATCGCCGTCAACCAGCTGGGCCTCACCATCCCGAAGGCGATCGCGATTCCGATCGAGCTCCTGGGAGATACCGTCATTCCCATCATGCTTCTGTCGCTGGGGGCTCGGATGCGCTCGCTGGTCGTGGGATCAGCGGCCAACCGCCATCTCTGGCCGGTGATCCTTCTCCCGGTTCTTCGAAGTGGCGGTGGCGCGCTGGTGGCCCTGACGGTCAATGCGCTCCTGGGCAACACCGGTCTGATCGAGAAGATCACTTTGCTGGCCGGCATCCTGCCTCCGGCCGTTATGAACTTCGCCCTCGTCGAAAAGTACGGAGGCAGTGAGGAAGCGCCCGCCACGGTCTCGGCGGCGATCGCCGTCGGTACGCTGTTTGCTGTTCTCTATTTGCCGGTGGCCATCGGGGGCCTCATGGCGCTGTAGCGTCCCGCTCACGGTCTCATAGAGGTCGATCGCCGCCGCCCGGAGGGTACAAACGAGCTCGACGGTCCAGCCGGGGGCGGCTTCTTCCGGAAGCAACCCCCGAGTTGACCGTCGAGTGGATCAGTCGAGCAGCACCGTGTCGATCACGTGGACGGTGCCGTTTTCGGCTTCCACGTCGACCGCGATGATGTTCGCCTCATTCACCGTCAGCGGCTTGTTCTCGAAGCGGAGTCGCAGGTCACCGAGCGCCTTGGCGCCACGGGTCTTGCCGACGCGCTCGAGCACGTCGATCGCGTCGAGCTCATCGCTCACGATGTGGTCGAGAAGGATGTTGGTCAGGGTGCGATCGTCGACCTCGTCCAAGCTGCTCAGGCCGAGGGCCGCCAGCAGGTCGAGGAACGCCTGGTTGGTGGGTGCGAAGACCGTGAACGGCTTGCCGTTATTGAGGACCTGGTCCAGGCCGGTGCGCTGAACCGCAGCCACGAGGACCGACAGATCCGGGTTGCCGACGGCCAGCTCGGTGATCGTCGGCCGCGGGTCCGGCTCGAGGAGCACAGCATCAATGACGTGGATGATGCCGTTCGAAGCCCGGATGTCGGCGATCGAGACGTTGATGTCGTTGACTTCGACCGGGTCGCGGTCGAAGTCGAGCGCCAGGCCGCCGAGGGCCACGAGCTCACGGTCGCTGCGGTCGAAGCGCGCCAGGCGCCCCGAACGGTTGGTGCCGACGACCACGTGGTCGAGCAGGATGTCGGTCAAGACGTCCGTCGGGACGTCGTCGAGGCTGCTCAGGTTCAGAGCGGCCAGCAGGTCGAGGAAAGCTTGGTTGGTGGGCGCGAAGACCGTGAACGGGCCTTCGGTGGCGACGGTCTCCACCAGTCCGGCGCGGCCCAGTGCTTCGACCAGAATCGACAGGTCGGGGGTGGCCACTGCGATTTCCGCGATGTTCTGGCGAGCCTTCCGGCTCTTCTTGTACTTGGGCTCGTACGGTTGCTCGGCGGCGGCGTCCGTCGAGGTCGCCACGATGCCGGTAAGGGTAAGCGCGCAGAGCGTCCGCGCGCCGAATCGGATCAGCGTGTCTTGCATGTTCATAAGCTCCTTGTCCTGTTTCAGGACCCCTTCTTCGTAGCGGGCGACTCGACAATGTCCAAGGCGCGAAGGTGACAACGCGCAAGATTCATCGAGCTCGACTTACGACGCAGAGCAGTAAGTACGACCGTTCGTTATAAATGGGGCGTTAACGAACGAACACTTAAGCTCAACCGTCCTACGCGCCGCCCGGTTCGACCTCAGCAGATCCAGTAGGCTTGGGTGGCGGTTGGTCTGGAGCGGCGTCGATCTCTTCCATCGACCCTTTCACGAGCAGTCGGCGCTGAACGAAGTCGATGATGAAGTCACGCTGGTGGAACAGGGCCGCCCCCAGGATGGCGGTGGGCTCGTCCTTTCGGCGGAGGGTGGCGTATATGGCGAGGTCGGCGACCAGGAAGGTCTCGTTGCGCCAGCGTACGTCGCCGGTTCTGATCTCGGGAACGACGAGCCGGGCCATTCGTTTCGCGCGCTCGAGCGCGCCCGCGTAATCGGAACGGCGGCCCGAACGACCCGAACGGCTCGGCCGAGCGCGCAGCCGCTTCGCAGCCGCCCAGTTGAGCAAGTTCGTGTCCGACCCTAAGTCGAACACCGCGGTGATTTCTCGGCCGGCGATATGGACGTCGAGCAGGTACAGCGATGGGCCACCAGGCCACGCGGGCGCTGGTTCGAGCGGAACGGAGGACCAGCCTTGGTAGGCGCGCGCCTTTACGGTGTCGGGGCGATACAGGCGAACCACCCGTTCTCGGGGCGAGAAACCGACCACAAAGCGCCTCAGGAAGTCGATACCGAGGATGCCGTCGATGACCCGGCTCGCCTCACTACGGCGGGGCAGGACGACCAGCCGCGGGTTGGTCCAGACTTCGGTCCCCACCGTGAGCCGATGAAACCGAAAGACCGGGTACTCACCGGACGCCACGGCGCCGTGCAGGATGGTCGTGCCATCGGGGGTCGGTGGGTGTTTCAAACGATCGGGGAGCTCTTTGAACGCGACCGAGGTCGTCGCCCCGGTGTCGAGCAAGAAGGCGAACGGTCCTTGGTCGTCGACCGACACGTCGACGACGAACCGTCCACGGTCGAGGTTTCGATACGGAAGGACGGCCAACGCCGCGTCCTGGTTGAGGACGGCGCCACAGGCGGGCGCGAACACCATCCATCCGACGATGAGGCCCACGCGCTTCACGTCGATCGTTTCTATCACACTGCGATGCGGCCGCCCCGGCCGCTGGCGACGACCCTTCGACGTCTGTCGACCGACGCAGGTCAGTCGACCTGGTCGGCCAGCCCGATCGGCCGCAGGAGGTCAGGGGCGTCGTCTTCAAAAGGGTCGGCCAGGCGCGGGAATACGACGGTGGGAATGTCGGCGAGGAAGGGGGCGAGGGCGGCGCGCGTCTGCTCGACCGGCATCGGCTCGTCGACGCTCCGGTTGAGGACGACGCCCGCCACCTCGATGTCGGCCCTTCGTAGGCTGTCGAGGGTGGTCAACAGATGACTGATGCATCCGAGGTAGGTCCCCGAGACCACGAGGGCGGGTGCGTCAAGCCGCTGGATCCATTCGACCACCGTCGCGGTGATCCCGATCGGAACTCGAGCGCCCCCGACGCCTTCGATCAGCACCACGTCGGCGTTTTTCGCGGCGCGGCAAAATAGAACGACATCGTCGAGTCGAAGCGGAGGCGCCCCCGCCCGCTCCGCGGCCTGGTCAGGGGCCAGAGCCGCCTCGTATCGCCACGGGCAGATGGCGTCCAGCTCGGCCGACTCGATCGGCCGGCCCATGGCGCGCAGGAGCAAGCCCGGGTCGCTCGCTTCGAGGTGCTCGGGGTCGACGCCGCTCGCGATCGGCTTGAGGGCTTCGACCCGCCGGCCCGCCGCGCGAAGCTGGCGCACGAGACGGGCGGTGACCACCGTCTTGCCGATCTCGGTGCCGGTCGCGGTCACGAATACGCGCTTCATCGGCGGGTCTCGGTATCGGTGGTGCGACAACCCGCCCAAAGCCCGGTCGGTCGGGTCTCGGCGAGGTGGGGGTCCGACCCGAGGGCGTCGATGAGCCGTTGTACGTCCTCGTCGGTGTGGGCCGCCGAAAAGCTGACCCGCAGGCGCGCGGTGCCCTCGGGAACGGTCGGAGGACGCATCGCAGGGACCCACAGGCCGTGCTCGAGGAGCCGATGGTGCGCGCGAAGGACCGTCGCGTTGTCGCCGAGCGGAACGGGGAGCACCGCCGCGGCGGGGCGCGGGAGGCGAAGGCTCTCGGCGACCCGCCGCGCAAGCTCGACGGGGCGGGCCCGCCGCTCGGGCTCCGCCCGCATGACCGCGATCGCCCGGTGGGCCCCGGCCACCGTGGAGGGCGGAAGGCCGGTCGAGTAGATCAGGGTGCGGGCTCGGGTGACCATCAGATCGACCACCTCTCGAGCCGCGCACAGAAAGCCGCCGTAGGCGCCCAGGGCTTTGGACAAGGTTCCGACCTGCAGGGGGACTCGAGTCGGATCGAGTCCGGCGGCGGCCGTGCTGCCCGCCCCGTCGGGTCCGATGACGCCGGTCGCGTGGGCGTCGTCGACCAGGAGCCAGGCGTCGTGGCCTTCGGCCAAGTCGGCGAGGGCGGCGAGGTCGGCGGCGTCGCCGTCCATGCTGAAGATACCTTCGGTGACCACCATGGCGTGGCGGGCCTGCGGTCGGGCCTCAGCGAGTAGGCGGGCAAGGGCGTC
Organism: uncultured Myxococcales bacterium; assembly: GCA_964519665.1. Classification (GTDB taxonomy): domain Bacteria; phylum Myxococcota; class Kuafuiibacteriia; order Kuafuiibacteriales; family Kuafuiibacteriaceae; genus JANQQN01. The sequence goes on along the minus strand of CAZFIV010000073.1, from coordinate 30,323 downwards.
GACGTCGTTGTGCGGAAAGACGATCGTCCGGGCGCCGGACAGCTTGGCTCCGGACCGCAGGCACGCGTGGGCGAGGGCGTCGACCAGGATGACGTCGTCGGGCCCCATCAGCGCCGGGATGACCCCGAGGTTGGCGTGGTAACCGCTGCCGAACACACACGCGGCCTCGGTGCCTTTGAGGTCGGCGAGGGCGGACTCTAGGGCGGCATAGTCGGGTCCGTTGCCGACCACTAAGCGGGACGCGGTCGCCCCGAGCCCGCGGGCGTCGAGGGCGGCTCGGGCCGCCGCTCGGACCTCCGGGTGGTCGGCGAGGCCGAGGTAGTCGTTCGACGCAAACGCGACGAAGGTCCTCCCGTCATGCTGGAATGCGCGAGCATCCCCGACCCCGAACCGGAGCCAGCGGCGGAGATCGCGGGCCTCGAGGGCCCGCAGCTTGGTCTCGGCAAAGGCGCGCAAGGACGCGGACATCTCTCGGTGGCTATCACGCTCTTGCCGTCGGGCGAAGGCGGGAGTGACCGGATCCGCGGGTAGGGCCCCGCCTGGCCCGTACAAGTTTACGCCGCAAGAACGACCGCAGCCCGCGCCTACGGCATGAGTCCTCGACGCGGGCCGAGCCGGCTTCTACGGTCTTGCCGCTCGACGCTGGGTCGGGGCGCTACCTACGGCTTCGGCGCCTTGACGCCGAACCCCACCCGTTCGAGCGTCGGCTGCATGTCCTTAGGTGAAGGTAGACCGGGCACCACTGACTCCGACCGGCGCGGACACCCGCCGGGTGCAGTGTGGCGACCCTACACCCAGATGAAGACCGCGCCCGCGCCCCTCGAGGTGGCGCGCACCGAAGGATGCCGGATCCATCTCGCCGACGGCCGCTCTCTCGTCGATGGTATCGCGTCGTGGTGGACGGCGTGCCACGGCTACAACCATCCTTACATTCGAGAGCGACTCGAGGCTCAGCTCTCGAAGATGCCCCACGTCATGTTCGGGGGCCTCACCCACGCGCCGGCGGAGACTTTGGCTGAGCGGCTGGTCGAGCTCCTGCCGGGCGCGTTGTCCCGGGTCTTCTTCACCGAGTCAGGCTCGGTATCGGTGGAAGTCGCGCTCAAGATGTCTGCGCAGTGCTGGATGAATCACGGCCAGCCCGACAAGCGCCGGTTCGTTTCGTTTCGGGGGGCCTACCATGGCGACACCTTCGCCACGATGGCCCTGTGTGACCCCGAAGAGGGCATGCACGCCCGATTTCGAGGACTGATGCCCGAGCCCCTGGTCGCGGAGCTGCCCACCACCGAAGCGTCCCGCCAGGCGTTCTCGAGCCTCCTCGAAGCCCGCGCCTCCGAGATCGCCGGGATCGTGGTCGAGCCCCTCGTGCAGGCCGCGGGTGGCTTCATCTTTCACGACCCCGAAGTGCTTCGTTTCCTGCGGCGGGTCGCCGACGCGCACCGGGTGCACCTCATCTTCGACGAGATCGCGGTGGGCTTCGGCCGAACGGGGTGGATGTTCGCATGTCAGGCGGCGGAGGTCGTGCCCGACATGATCACCCTCTCGAAAGCGCTGACCGGCGGCACCTTGCCCCTCGCGGCAACCATCGCGACCCGCGACGTTTTCGAGAGCTTCCTCCGCGACGACCCGAAGGCCGCGCTGATGCACGGTCCGACGTACATGGCCAATCCTCTCGGCTGCACCGCGGCGTTGGCGTCCCTCGACCTGTTCGCCTCTGAGCCCCGCCTCGAGGCGGCTCGGGCGCTCGAGGCGTCGCTCGAAGCTCGACTGGCGCCGGCCCGCGCGCACCCTCGGGTGATCGACGTTCGCGTGCTCGGCGCGATCGGCGTGGTGGAGGTCGACCGCGTCAACGACCTCGAGGGCCTCCGGCGCCGCTTCGTCGATCTCGGCTGCTGGATCCGACCGATCGGCCGGTGCCTGTACCTCATGCCGAGCTTGGTCATCGCCGCTGACGAGCTCGACCAGCTCGCGACAGCGATCCTCACCGTGCTCGACGAGCTCTGATTCAACGACCGAATTTGGGCGCCGTCGAAACGACGTAGAGTCGGTCGGGAGCTCCACAATTGCGATGATCGTCCCGGCGCGTCGAATCCTTGTTCGGCGGGTCGGCTCTAAAGCTCAGAGATGAAAAAGCTGGTATTCCCCGGCGCTCCAAAGATGGCTTGGCTCGCCGCCGCCGTTGCGGTGGGACCCGCGATGGGACCCCTGCTCGGGTGCCAACAGGCTTCTCGGCCGGTAGAACAACCTTTGACGGCATTGGACCGGGAGGCCCTGGTCAAGACCGCGAAGTCGGTCTTCGGTGCGCTGCCCGCGGAGGCCCCCAACCCTGAGAACGCGTTCAGCGATGCCAAGATCGACCTCGGGCGAAAGCTCTTTTACGATCCACGCCTGTCGCTGAGCGGAGAGCTTTCATGCAACAGCTGCCACGACTTGAGCGCGTTCGGCGTCGACGCGCGGACCGTCGACGGTCGCCGGACGGCGACCTCGATGGGGCATGAGGGCAAGATGGGCGACCGAAACAGCCCGTCGGTATACAATGCTGCCTTTCATATTGCTCAGTTCTGGGACGGTCGGGCGCCCGACGTCGAGGCCCAAGCGATCGGTCCGGTGACCAACCCGGTCGAAATGGCGATGCCGGATCCCGCCTACGTCACCAACATGCTCAAAGGAATCCCAGGCTACGTAAAGGCCTTCAAAGAGGCTTTTCCGGCCGATGAAGATCCGGTGACCTACGTCAACGTGGGGCGGGCGATCGGCGCTTTCGAGCGCCGGTTGGTCACCCCCGGTCCTTTCGACGACTTCGCCAATGGTGACGAAGACGCTCTCACCGAAGCCCAGTTGCGCGGCCTGGATACCTTTGTCAAGGCAGGCTGCATCGCTTGCCACAACGGCCCCGCGTTCGGCGGAACGACCTACCAGAAGCTGGGGGTCGTCAAGCCGTACGAGACGGCCGACGTCGGCCGCTACGCGGTGACCAACCAGGAGGCCGACAAGCGGGCGTTCAAGGTTCCATCCTTGCGCAACATTGCGCGGACGGGGCCGTATCTGCACGACGGTTCGATCTCCAGCCTCGACGAAATGGTCGAGCTGATGGCGGAGTACCAACTGGGGCGAGAGCTGGCGGACCAGCAGGTCAAAGACATCGTAGCGTTTCTGGATGAGGCCCTCACGGGCCGGCCGAACGCCGAGTACATCGCCAAGCCCGAGCTTCCGGCTGCTCCCTGACGATGTGGCGCCCCCCGCGCCTTTCCGCCCGATGGTCGTCGGCCGGCCTCGGGCACCGGCGAAACGGCGCTACAGCCTGTCCACGGGGTGCACGACGACAATGACCGGCACATTCTTCTCGACCATCGGCTCGCCGACGTCCTAAGTGAGCGAGAAGACGGGCGACTAATTCTCGACCTGCGCGCGTTTCAGAAGGTCGTCCCTCAAGCGCCGAAGCTCGCATCTTGACTTGCGCTCAGTCGGAGTGAGCCATTCGTTCCAGGCGATGTCGCGGTTCCGTCCTTCCGAGGGCTGGGTTTTCGGAGAGGGTTCTTCGGGATATCGCGGACTCCGCGCTATCGATCGTGTGATGTGCTCTAGACATCACACCCCCGGTGACCAAAGAGGTAGCAAGCATGCCGTACCTGTACCCGATGGCCCTCGCCGTCATTTCGGCCTTGGTCGCGACTTTGGAGGCGATTCTGCCCTGGCGTCGGTCGCAGCGTCAGCTCCGGGGTTGGTTGTGGTCCGACATCGTGCACCTCGTGTTCAACGGTCACTTCCTCGGGGTCGTGGTGTACCTGGTCTACAGCCGGTACTTGCACGGCCCGATCGCCGAGGCCCTGACCGCGGTCGATGTTCACTCGGTGGTCTTCCTGAACGTCGCCCAGGGATGGCCGATTGCGCTTCAGATCGTGGTGGCGCTCTTCGTGATCGATTTCATTCAGTGGGGCGTGCACAACCTGTTGCACCGGGTCCCCGCGCTGTGGGCCTTTCACAAGGTGCACCACTCGGTTCGGGACGGCGAGATGGACTGGATCGTGTCCTTTAGGTTCCACTGGATGGAGGTCGTGGTTTACAAGTCTATTCAGTATCTTCCGTTGGCGTTCTTCGGCTTCGGCGACGTCGCGATCATGACCCACGCGATCTTCGGAACCCTGATCGGGCACTTGAACCACGCAAACCTCGATTGGGACTACGGCTGGTTCCGCTATCTCTTGAACAATCCCCGGATGCACCTGTGGCACCACGACTACGACGTCGGCGACCGGGGCACGGTGAACTTCGGCATCATCTTTTCGTGCTGGGACTATCTGTTCGGCACGGCCCACGTCCCGAACCATCCGCCGGCAAAGATCGGTTTCGAAGGCATGCAAGAGATGCCTCGACACTTCGTGGGCCACACGTTCTGGCCGCTGTGGCGAACGAAAGGATGACCGACGGTCAGTTCGTCGCGGCCAGAAACTCGACCCGGCTCGGGCGTGGCACGCGGTAGTCAGTGGTGAAGGCGAGCGCCCCCGTCGGGGCATCGACGGCGAAGACCACGGCCAGACTGTCGAACATGTTGGCTACGACCAACCAGCGACCGTCGGGGGTGATGTTGAAGTTGCGCGGGTGGTCGCCCCGGGTCGATGCCCAGTCTCGCGGCGTGAGAAGCCCGTCGACGCTCACCTCGAAGAGCGCGAGGGAGTTGTGGCCCCGGTTCGAGGCGTACAGCCAACGCCCGCCCGGATGCAGCACCACCTCCGCGGTGAGATTCGTACCAGTGAATCCGGAGGGAAGGGTGGAGACGGTCTGAAGTCGGGTCAGACGGCCCGAGGCGCCGTCGAAGCGCATGACGTCGATGGTGCTGTTCAGCTCGTTGAGCAGGTAAGCGTAGGGTCGATGAGGGTGAAACGTGAAGTGCCGCGGCCCGGCGCCCGGTTCCGTCGGAAGGTGCAGCTCGTCGACGGCAACGAGACGGCCAGAGGTCAAGTCGAGCTCGTAGGCCATCAGGCCGTCGATGCCCAAGTCGGCCACGTAAAAATGCTCACCCTTCGGGCACGGCGTGATCGAATGCGCGTGCGCGGTTTCCTGACGAATCGCGTCGGGCCCCGAGCCAACATGGGGAGGCGTCGCGTGGGCCGGGCCGAGGGTACCGTCGTCGAGGATCGGGAGGCGGGCCGCGTTGCCGGACCCATAGTTGGCGACGTACGCAGCGTGCCCCTGTGGGTCGACGCTCACGTGGCAGGCGCCCCGACCGGGAACGCCTTGCTCATTCAGCGGCGTCAGCATTCCGGTGACGCGATCGATCGCCATCGCCAGTACCTCCGCCGAAGCGTCGTGCTCGCTGACGACGTACATGAATCGCTCATTCGGGTGAATCGCCAGAAAGGACGGGTTGAGCAGCCCCTCGACCTCGCCGATGCGTTCGATTCGACCCGTCGCGCCATTCAGGCGCGTGACGTAGATGCCGACACTCCCGGCGTCGCTCGAGTCCTGGGTGAAGGTCCCGAAGTACGTGATCCAGTCCGTTACCGGGGTCACGGGGGCGCTTTCGCTATTCACCCGACCAATGTAGCGCGACGGCGGCGCAGCTACACGCATCCGCAGGAGCTTGAAAGGGTGGGTCAGCTACTTTGGCTCGGCAGGGCCGTCTTCGATCGCGAGCCGAATCTCGCTTTTTCGGTCGGGGTAAAGAGGCGTGATCTCTTGGTAGAACGCCCGCAGCTGCTTCATGTCATGCTTCACGTCGCCCGAAACGATGATCGTGGGCCCAATACCTCCGACCTTTCGGCGAAAGTCCAAAAAACCGCAGCAGATCGGTATCTTGGCTTCTTTGGCGATGTTGTAGAAGCCGCTCTTCCAACTGTCGGTCCGCTTGCGCGTGCCGGGCGGTGAGACGACCAAATATAGGCGATCCTCGGATTCGATGCGATCGACCGCCATCCGCACGTAGTCGTGACGCTTGGTTCGATCGATGGGGATGCCTCCGAGAAAGCGGCTCAAGGAGCCAAACGGGAAGCGAAAGATGGCTTCTTTTCCGAACCACGTGGGCGCCAGGCGCATGCTCCACGCGACGGCGAGCATGAACGGCAAGTCCCAATTCGTCGTGTGCGGCGCGGCGACGAAAACGGCGTGAGCGTAAGGGGGGGGCCCGCCCTCGGTCTTCCAGCCGAAAACCCACAGGAAGGTTCTCCCGATCCAGTAGTGAATCGGACCGACGGTCGGCCAAAGGTCAGCCGAGGGGCCGAGTGCTGCTGGAGGGGAGGTTGAAGCCATGTTCGACCGTCACCATGGGGGGCCGGTGGCCGCGTGAGCAAGGACGACTTCTGGATATTCATCCTCGACGCGTCGCGATAAGCGATTCTGCGTGATGAGAGCTTTGATGGTAATCGTGGTGGTTGCGTTGGGGGCGCGACCGGCCTCGGCGCAATCTAGCGTATTGGAGGCCGAGGTGTCGAGTGCAACGCACTTTGCAAGCGGTCAACCCGGACGTCGGTCGCTCGCGGTGGCGGTCAGCGGGGGGGCTTCGCTGGGTGCGTACGAGGGAGGTTTCTTGTATTCCCTGATCGAAGACTTGCGGCGTATGTCGCCGTACGTCGAGACGAAGGTCTTTTCAGGCACCAGCGCCGGCGCGCTCAACGCGCTGCTGTCGGTGCTGCAAAAGTGCGCCGACCCGGTCGAGCATCCGACCGATAGCGCGTTCTATCGGACGTGGATGCCGCTGTCGTTCGACCGGTTGTTCGACCCCCGAGCCGTGGGGCCGGTATCCGCGCTCAGTCGGTCCGCGATGGAAGAACCGATCCAGCAGCTCGAAGAGGACTTCAACGCCGGGCTCGACGCGGACTGTGATGTCCTGCTCGGACTCACGGGGACCCGCGTCAAGCCGTACGTCGTATCGGGCGCAGAAGGGAGGCTGCGCCTGCCGAGGATGTCGGCCCATTTTCTTCTTCGGGTCGAGGGTCGCGGGCCGGGGCGACCGCCGCGGGTCTCGAACTACGTCGGGCCTCGCGATCGGTCGCTTCCCCAGCTGCCCCTCGACGGAGACGGCGCGGACCCTTTCGAGTCGGTCGTTCAGCTCATCTTGGCTTCCGCCGCCTTTCCGTTCGCGTTTGCGCCGGTGAGCTTGGCCCACTGTCCCGGTTACCCGGGCCAGCGCCGATGCCGGCCGGAAGACGCCCGGTCCGACTTGTTCTTGGATGGCGGCATATTCGACCAGAACCCCGTCGACGTCGGTTTTGCCGGACTGACGGCGAGCAGTGCGACGGCCGCCGAGGACGCGCAGCTTTTCCTGCTCGATCCGTTTCAGCGCTTGTACCCGAGGCCGGTGTCGGCCGAGGACGATGACACGATCGACAACGCCGTGGCCTACGCCAGGGCGGTAGCGTCTGGATTCGTCGAGACCGCTCGCTCTCAGGGCCTCGAGCGGCTCCTGCGCGAAGACCCGGACCTCGAGCGCCGGTTGATCGTCAGCGCCTCGAAGTATCCGCCCTACGGGGAGCTCGCGTTCTTTTTCCTGTCCTTGTTCGAAGAGGGCTTCCGCCACTTTGACTTCATCTTGGGCATGATGGAGTCGCGTCGGGCCGTTCTACAGGCGCAGACCCTGGCTATCCTGATGGGATACGATGTGCCCCCGGAAGCGTTCGAACAGCCGCAAGAATTCGACCCCGATATGCGATGGGCAGACTATCGCTGTGTGGCTGCGGTCCTCGGCGAGGAGCCGCTTGTGGGTGAAGGCCTCGCGCAAGCGTGCGCCGGAACGGAAGAGCGGTTGCTCCCCCTGGCGATGGTGAGCCGGGAGCGGGTGTACGATGCCTGTCGGCCGGATCGCTTGCGCGGGCTCGACCCGTCGCAACGCGAGTGGGTCAAGCGGCACCCGGACTGCCACCGGGCCGCTCAGGGGCTTTCACCGCCGGCGGCGGGACCCGACTGGCAACGGGCGTCGGCGGAAGGAGAACTGCAATGGGTCTTTCGGCGCCTCGATGCGCATGGGTATCGATTCGTGGACCTGGGATCGACCGGTCGGGGCGACTCGGCATTCGAGGACTTTCGGCGGAAGGTCGAGAAACTCCTCATGACGTTCGCGGATGCACAGACCTCGTATCCGGCCCTGCCGAGAGCGTTGGCCCGACTGTCGGTGAATCAGCTCGCCTATCGCCCGCCGCGGCGGATCTTTCATCTCGGGGTTGGCTCGGCGCAGGAGGTTGGGCTGAGCCGGGCCGTGGGCCCAGGTCCGACATCATGGTTACGTCTCACTGGAACGCTCGAGCTGACCGGGCTGTCGACCGTGCTCAGTGTTCAGGAAGACTATCTCGCGCTGTCGGCCACCTTGGGGGCCGAAGCGGAGATCCTGCCGATATCCGGGCCTGACCTTCAGTTCCGGACCGGAGTGAGAGGTGGCTGGAGCTTCGCGTCCTCGGACAGCGGGGGCTTTGGAAGTTGCCGAAACCCGAGCGACAGCGACCGACCGTGTTCGCGACCGGTCGTCGCGGGCGTGTTCTCATTCCATTTGATCGATTTCTTGCGGATCGGTCTCGCCGGTCATTTTCTCATTCCCACCCGCGACGACGAAAAGCTCCTGTTCGAGCTTAGACCCACGTTGGGTGCCCAGCTGATTTTTGACTGAAGGGCAGCGCGAAGAGCGCCGGCGAGCGGGATGTTTCGGATGCCCTGCCTACAGCGACGGCGCCAGTTGGGGTTGCGCGTGCCGCGGGAACAACCCGCGATGGGTCTGCCACACTTGGCCCAGCGTCTCTTTTGCGGATTGGCAGAACTTAATCCACTGCCGGCGGGCCTCGATGGTGTCGAGCTTTCGGACCACCCGGGTCGCGATGGCTGATTGGGGAAGCGCGCCTTCTACCACATCGAGGGCGAACAGAGGCTGTCCGACCTCGTCGATATACTGAAGACACAGCTGGTACCGATTACGATCGCCGGTTTCGACGTGAACGAACGTGAACCTCTCGTCGATCTGCTGTACGTGGCCGATCAATACGTTCTTGAGCGCGTAAGCCGACATGGCCTGGCCGTGAAAAGCGGTGATGCGGAGGTTGGCGATGACCGGCGGTTCATCCTTCGGCACGTACCGAGCGAACCGGATATCCGACCGATGGGGGAGCTCGTCGGTGTGGTACCGGTAAGCGATTTTCCCATTGAAGACCGCGACCTCTTCGAACGTGTACCGGTCGGCGCACCCGACCGCCGCGCTGAGAGCCGCGGCCAGGCCCGCGGCCCAGATGAGCCCGCGGGTCCGGCCCCTTCGCGCGACGCTCTGCACTACGCTCTGCACGACAGACTAGGGGTTGACAGTCACCACCAGCGACCGGCGGGTGGCCGGTCGATCGAAGCCGGTGGGCTGCCCCACCGACAGCGTCGTCGTACCCGGCGCGAGCGGGTCGAAGGCTGTGCTGAGGGTGCTGGCGTTGGCGCCGAACGACAGCGGGCTGACGGTGATGACGCCCGTCGACGGGTCGCTGCTGGTGACCGGAACGCTCACTGGGCCGAGGCCGCCCCGGATGGACTGGCCTTCAGCGTAGTCGAGCGTGCCGTCGACGAGACGGGCCGGCCGCACCTGAATCGTGCGGTTCGAGGCGGTCGCGCCGATCGCGAAGTTGGTGGTCGGGTTCTGGAAGACGAAGCCGGAGGGGTCGACAGCGACGTTGGTCGTGCCGTCGTCGTAGCCGGGGGCCTGGAAGGTGATGGTCGTGTCGCCGAGCGCGAGCCCCTGGATGTACACCGTGCCGACCGTTGTGGTGCCCTGCACGTCGGGGAAGGTCACGCTGGTGGAGCCCGCTTGGGTCGGGTCCGTCGACACCGTCGCGATGCTGGGGGCGTTGCTGGTGACCACCACCGTGACCGGGTTGGGCGGCACGACCTCCAGACGGATGGTGACCGGCTCCTGGAGATCACGTCCGACGGCGACGTTGGCGTCGACCTGGACGTCGGGCGAATCCACGATGGCCGTGATCTCTCGGCGGTCCGACGGCGTGTCGAAGCCGGGCGGCGGCTCGACCTGCAGGAGGGTGCTCCCTGGGTTGAGTGGGTCGAACACCGCGTTGAGCTCAGTCACGTTGGCGGTGAAGCTCAGCGGGTTGTTGATGATTCGGCCGAACGGGCTGCTCACGCTGTTCACGGTCACGTCGGCGGAGACCCCCGCGCGCAATGGCTGACAGACGTTGTCGGATCGCAGCGTCGTCGGGTTCAGCCGGCTGGCGCACACCGTGACGTTCGTGTTGCCGGACAGGGTGGTGGTGCTGAACGAAGTCCCCGTCGGGCGCCGGACGATGTAGCCGGAAGGACGAACGTCGATCGCCTGCTCGACGGTGCTGTAGCCGGGGGCCGACGCGGTGATCATCGTCGAACCGGTCGAGATCCCGTACACGTACACCGTGCCCACCGAGGTCGACGAGACGTCGCTGAAGGTGACCGAGGACTGCCCGAGAACCAGCGGGTCGAGGGACAGCAGCGCGACCGAGGGATCGGCGGAGGTCACCGTTACGTCGACGGGCGCCGGCGGTGCATTCGCCAGGCGAACGGTCACCGGGTCTTGAAGGTCCTCCCCGATCGGGGTCACGCCGGAGAAGGAGATCGCGGGCGCGTTGACCGTCGCCCGAACCTGACGCCGGTCGGATGGCGTATCGAAGCCGGGCGGCGTTTGAATGGTCAGGTCGGTGACGCCTGGCGACAATGGGTCGAACTGGAGGGTCTGAGTCGTCTGCCCGGAAGGAAAGGACAGGGGGCTGCCGATGATCACCCCGACCATCTCATCGGAGCTGTCGACGGCGACGCTGACCGGGCCGAACCCCGCCCGTAGTTGTTGATACTGGACGAAGTCGAAGAAGATCGCGTCGAGGCGAGCGGGCGCGATGGAGCGACTGATGTTGGGCGCGAAGGTGGTGGTCGTGATCGGGTTGCCACTCGAGCTGTGGTAGACGAATCCCGACGGGTCGACGCGGATGGTTCCCACCCCCGTCGAATAGCTCGGCCCGGTCACCGAGATCTGGGCGGTCCCGATACTTCGGCCATGCACGTACACACTCCCCAGGCTCGTGCCGGTGGAGTGCGTACGGACGAACGACGCGGTCCCGACGGTCGAGGCGTCGGGGCTGACCTCGGCGATCGAGCTGTCCGAGATGCTGATGGTGAAGTCGGTCGCGGTCGGTGGAGCCGCGCCGAGCGAGACCGTGACCAGCTCTTGGAGGTCTTCGCCGACCTCCTCGTTCTCGACCGAGATCGCCGGCGCGGTCACCGTGGCCTGGATGGCCCGTCGGTTGCTCGGCGTCGAGAAGGTGCTCGGAGTGCTGATGGTCAGGTCGGTGGTGCCTGCGCTCACCGGATCGAACTGATCGGTCAGAGTGAGGCTGGTCGTTCCTCCTACGAACGTCAAGCTACCCTGCACCCAGTCCCCGACCGCCTCCTCGGAGCTTTGAAGGGGTACGGTCACCGTCACGCCGGGTCGAACGCGCTGGTACCTCTGGAAATTGAGGGTGCTGGGGTCGAGCCGAGCCGCCGAGACCGTGCGGTTGATGTTCGCGGAGAAGGTCGTGGTCGAGATATTGCTGGAGCTCGACGAATGGTACACGAACCCCGAGGGGTCGACGGTGACGTCGCCGGTTCCGTCGGTGTAACCGGCGGCGGAGACGGTGACGACCGTGTTGCCGAGCGCAAGCCCGTGGACGTAGACCGTCCCGACATTGGTGCCGGTGATGCCCGAGAAGACCAATGACGAGGTGCCGGCCGTGCTTTGATCGCGACTGATGGTCGCGATGGAGGGCGCGGAGACGGTGACCGTGACATCGGTCGGGACGGGCGGCGCCGTGGCCAAGCCGATGCTCATCGGTTCGATCAGGTCTCTACCGACGCGCTCATCGCTGACCGTGATCGCGGGCGCGGAGACGGTCGCGAGAATCTCTCGTCGATTGTTGGGCGTTGAAAAGCCCATCGGCGTCACGATCGACAGCGTGCTCACGCCGGCCGCGGCCGGGTCGAACGCGGTGTTGGTCGTCGAGACGTTGGGGAGCATCTGCACCGGGCTCACGGTGATCGTTCCGACCGAGGGATCCGAGCTGAGGATGCTGACCTCGACCGGCGGCCGGCCACCCCGCAGCGGTTGGTACCCGGCAAAGTCGAGCGTCGTCGGATTCAGACGAGCGGACGCGATCGAGCGGCTCACGTCGTTGGCGAACGTCGTGGTGGAGATGTTGTTGCCGCTGCCGGAGAAAAATACGAAGCCCGACGGAACCAGCGTTACGTAGGCCTCACCGGGGGTGAAGCCGGGGGCCGCGACGGCGAGGGTCGCGGTGCCCACGTCGCTCAAGCCTTGGACGAAGAAGCTCGGAACGGAAGTACTCCCGGCCGGAACCGAGAGGTTGATACTCTCCGTGCCCGACTGGTTTCCGTCCTGCGAGAGCAGCACTTTGCTCGGGTCGAGGCTCACCACGGTGACGGTTAGGTTGCCGGCCGGCGCGGGCGCGCTCGTTCGCCATCCGGTCACCGGATCTTGTAACTCTCGACCGACGGTCTCGTTCGCCAAGGAGAAGCCGGGCGCGGTCACCGTCACTTCGATCTGTCGACGATTGTTGGGGGTATCGAAGCCCGCCGGGGGGTCGATTCTCAGGCTCGTGGTGCCGGCCCCGACCGGTTCGAAGAAGCATTCTTCGCTCCCGCGGGTGAAGACCAGCGTCGAAGGATTGGCCACCCCGACCGTCGTCTCCGTGCTCACGATGGGCACCGACACCGTCAAGCCGGGTCGCAAGTTCTGGAACTGAGAGAAGTTGTTGGTGCTCGAACTCAAGCGGGCGGGCTGGACGAGGCGCCGGGTGGGGTTCGAGGCGGTCGTCGTTGCGATATTGCTGGTGCTGCCGGACGCATAAACGAAGCCCGAGGGCGCCAAAGTCACGGTGAACCGACCATCGGCCAGGCCGGGCGCAGTGGCGACGATGTCGACAGTGCCCGTCCGGTCGAGAGCTTGAACGTAGAAGATCGGGATAGCCGTTTGGCTGGCGGCGACCGTCCGCGTAATGCTGGCCGAGCCGGTGGTTTGGTCGTCGGTCGACAGCAGCACCTTCGTTGGGTCCTGACTCGTCAGTGTGACGACTACGTTGCCCACGGGCGCGGGCGCCTCGAGGCGGCCGGAATTCTGCGAGTCTTGGAGGTCTTTTCCAATCGTGCGGTCAGAGAAGGTGAATCCCGTTTCATCGACGGTCACCGGGATCTGGGTCCGATCCGGCGGCGTCTGAAAGCTCGCCGGGGTGACCACCTCGAGGGTGGTGGTACCGACGGTCAGCGGGTCGAATGCGGTGTTGGCCGAGCTGATGTTCGGACCGAACACCACCGGAACGGGTGTGACGACGCCGACCGACGGATCGGACGAGGTGACGTCGACGTTGACCGTGAGCCCGCCTCGGATCGGCTGCGACTGGCTTCGGGCCAAGGTCGTCGGCTGGAGGCGAAACGGCCGGACGTTGATGCCTGTGTTGTTGCTGAGGCGGGTCGTGTTGATAACCGAGGGGCTTTGAACGGCGAAGCCCGACGGGTTCAGGGTGACCGTAAAGCTGCCCTCGGTGTAGTCGGGCGCGCTCGCGGTGACCTCCACGGTCCCTGACGCATCGAGCGCCTGCACGTAAAAAGTGGGCACCGAGCGGCTCCCAGCGCCGACGAACCGAACGATCGACGCGCTGCCGGCGCCGGTGGCGTTGGTTGACAAGAGGACCTTGGTCGGATCTTGGCTCGTGAGCGTGACGTCGACGCCGCCCGCCGGGGCGGCCAGTGAGAGCGTGCCTGAGAGCGAGGTCTGAAGGTCTTTGCCGATCGTTTGGTCTACGATCGAGATGGTGGGCGCGTCGCCGACCGTGACTTCGGCCGTCGCCTCCAAGGCCCCCGCCGCGTTGGCGCGGAGGGTCGTCGTTCCGTTGGTGAGGCCGGTGATGTCGAAGTTCGCCGAGGTCTGGCCGGCGGGGATGTCGAGGACCGCCGGAACGGTGCCTACCGACGTGTCGTCGATGCTCAGGCTGACCGAGAAGCCCCCGGCCGGCGCCGGCGACGACAGATTCAGGGTCGCGGCGGTCTGGCTCCCGTTGACGACGAAGTACGCATCGTCGGACAGGGTGAGGTCGATGGCGACGTCGACCGTGGCCTCGCCGGGCAATAGGTCGGCGGCGTCGGCGGTGATGATCGCGGTTCCGAAAGTTACGCCGGTCACCTGCGGGTTGGCGGTCGGAACCGTCTGACCCTCGGGAATGGTCACCGAAGCCGGCACCGTGGCGACCGTCGGGTCGCTGCTCTCGAGCGAGATCGTCCAGCCGCCGACCGGGGCGGGCACCGAAGTGCTGAGTGACAGGCTCGACTGAGCGCCCGGTCCGACGAGCAGGGTGGGCGGCACGTTGATGCGGCCCGAGAACACGTTGACGTCGGTGACCGCCGTGGCCACGCCACCACCGGCGCTGGCCCGCAGAGTCGTCGTGCCGACCGAGACCCCGGTCAGAGAGACCTCGGTGCTCGTCTCGCCGGGAAGAAACATCGCGACCGCGGGCGCGGTGGCGACGCCGGGGTCGTCGATGCTGAGCTCGACGATCAAGCCACCCGCCGGGGCCGGTGCCGACAGCCGGATCTCCACCGGCGACGGATCGTTGAGCACCACCGGCACGGGAGTGGGCAGAAGATCGATGCCCAACGTCACCACGATGTCCGAGTATTTGGGGGCGAAGCCGGGAGTGGTCGCGACGACTTCGGTCGTGCCGAGGGCTACACCGGTGAGGGTCGGATTCGTGGCGCCGGTCTGCTCGGCGCCCGGCACGAAGATCGATGAGGTGACGGTCGCGATGCTCGGGTCGGATGTCACGAAATCGATGGTGACGCCCCCGGCCGTCGCCGGCGCCGACAGGCTCACGGCCAACCCCACGCTCTGCTGAGGCGCCACGGCGCCGAACGGCGCGATGTTGATGATCTGGTCGGTGACCGTGAGTTGGGCGGTCGCCTCTTCGTACCCGGGCGCCTGAGCGCGCAGGGTCGTGGCGCCCAGTTGATTGCCGGTCACCGTGACGACGGCCTGGAGTTCGCCGGGGGCGACGAACGTTTGGGTCGGGGTGAAGAACACGATGTTGGGGTCGTCGCTCGACAGGTCGACCGCGACCCCGTTTTCATCGGCCGGCGCGTTCAGACGGACTCGAGCCGGGAAGCTGCGCAGCTCACCGATCAGCGGGTGGTCGGGGATGAGCTCGAGGGGCGCGACCCCGGCGTCCGTGAACCCGCCGTCGCTCGACGCGAAGCCTGCGTCGACCCCAGTGTCGATCGGGGAACCGGCGTCGTCGAAGCCGGCGTCCGCAGGTTCGTCTGCATCTTGGAATCCGGCGTCGGGGTCGTCGAACCCGACGTCGGTCTTCACACCAGCATCCGAACCGGACGTTGCGTCCGGGTTCGGTGGAGGGTCACCGCCGCGCTTGCTGGAGCAACCGGCGGCCGCCAAGAGAACAACGAAGATACACCGCGCCCACATCAAGATGACGCCACTGCTAGGCGCATTTGAGGCCCCAAGCAAGACCGCCGTGTGAAGTTCGGGGCTGCGCTAGATCACAGACCCGTCGACGTTGGCTCGGGCCGCCACAAACGTGCAATCCGTCTTTCGCGTTCGCGGTGCGACTACCCGCGACTACCCGCGGCTACCCGGTGGTGGGGATGCCTGTCGTACAAGCGGCTATGACCCATCGGCTCAGACTCGCCGGCCCGTACTCGGGACCAAGGTTGGAAGTTGGCCAGGCGGCTCCTCAAACGCTCGAGTTCATTCGCGATTACGTGCTGGCGGAGCCTCGCGTCGACAGTCTTCAGCTCGAAGCCGACAGTCTCCGATCGCCCGTGCCGCGCGTCTGGCTCAACGGCCACGAGTGGGCCAAGCGGCAACTCGCGCACCAGGGCCCCTCAGGAGGGCCTGGACCGCCTGCGAAAAGGAACTCGAAAAGATCGTGGCGGAGGCCCGACTTGCGGCCTGATCCGACTGTTGGCGAGCACCTGATGACGCCAGGCCCCTGCGGTGGACCGGAGCGCCCAAATTCGGCTTCTTTGTCACGCTTCGCTCGGAGCAAGTCTCCAAGGGCAAAATTCGGCGGGTATGCACCGAAGCCTGGCCTGAAGGTCGCCGGCTGCGGTATGGTGCAAGCGTGGGACGTGGGCGCAGGGCCGGAGCGGCCTACGAGACTTGGGCCGGGGCGCCGGTTGGCGAGGGGAGCGGAGCGTGAGTTCGTGGCTGCCCGCCGGACGCCCTCCGTGGGGCTCGAGGCCGTCCATCTCCGGCCATATCCAAGCGCGTCGAGTCGAAGGCGAAGACGACTCGGCGCCCCTCGGACAGTTGCCGGATGACTCCGACGTGATCTGGGTCGCAGGCTCGGCCGATGACCTTTTCGACCCGGCCGACCTAGAGAAGCACCGGGCGGCGGCCGCGTCGATCTTCGAGCGCCTTCAAGAGGTCATTCGCGCGCCGACCGACGAGAGGCTCGCCGATCTCTACGAAGCCCTCCGCGCTGTCGCCGCGGTCGGTGTATACCGGCCTCTGCTCGACCACATCGTAGAGACGACCCGGCGCGGCGATGGGCTCGACGGCGACCGCATCCACGAACTGGCGGTTTGGTTGGCGGTCAACGCCGCGGACCGCGAGCCCGTGAAGATCGCTCTCGCTCTGCTGAGCCTTCCGCACCAAGCCGATGACCGCGACCTCCTGACGACGCTCGCCCAGCATGAGGAGTTCACTTTCTACTCGGTATTGGCGATCTCGATGCGCGACACCGACCCGGAGACGACCCTGTGGCGGCTGGCGCAACAGGTTGATGGATGCGGAAAAATCGCCGTGGTGGAGCGCCTCGCCACCCATGCGACCCGCCCGGACGTGAAGGCCTGGCTCCTGCGCGAAGGGCACAAGAACTGCGCCGCCTATCGCGGCGATCGGCTGTTTTTCGTCTGCGCGACCGCAGGTGAACTGCATGAAGCGCTCGCCGTCGACGCCATCGACGACCCGCTGCTTCACGGCGCCGGCGATATCATTCGGGGACTGATCGTGGGCGAAGACCGCGACATCTATCGGTATCCGTTCGGCGTGACCGTTATTTCCGCCTACCTTCGACACCTCGACGGTCGCCTGGACGCGCTCGACCATTTTCTGGTGCTGAAGACGCTGGGGGAGTTTCTCGAAGGTGAAGACGACGGTTTGAGCTGGCCGTCGGAGGCGCGCAAGTCGATGCGGGCGTCCGTCGAGGCGCTGGTTGGGGAAGATAGCTGGCACGCGCTGGCCCTCGAAGGTCTTCGGTCATCCGATGAAGAGGCGTTCTGGGCGGCCGCCGAGGCGGCAGAGAGCCTCGGTATCGACGTGTGGTCCGAATACTACTCGAGGGCCCTCGCCGGCGAAGATGACTGGATTTACTGGGCGAAGCTGATGCAGAGCTCAGAGCCCTCCCGGGTCGAGAAAGTGGTGCAGCTGGCCGAAACCCGGTTGCCGCTGGCCGAGATCGGCAAGGGGCCGGGCCGAGAGATGGCGGTCGACGCGCACCTCAAGCTCGACCTCGTAGTGGCCGGTTTGCGCGAGTTCGTGGGGCTCGGGTGGAGCCTCGTCAGGGCGGCGCTTCGGAGCTCGGTTCCTCGCAACCGCTGGTCGGCCATCAGCGTGCTCAAGACTTGGGGCCTGGAGAACTGGCCTGAGGGGGCCCTCGAACTGGTCAAAGAATGCCATCTCGCCGAGCCCGAAGATTTTACGCGCGCCAAGTTCGAAAGACTTCTTGCAGGCCGACCCGCGACCGGTCATTAGCCCCCATCGCGCGGAGCTTAGCGGGTGCACGTCCCGATGACGGTTCAAAGATGGAAACGAAAGCGCTGCTTGGGGGCGAAGCGCGGGGCGCGGCCCGCGCCCAGGCCGATCCATCGCTGCACCCGAGCCCGGTGACCGCCAAACGGCGCGAGCAGCTCGAGCATTTCGTCGTCGCTACCGCGGGCCCGCCCAGTGAAGAAGTGGGTCACGGAATGAGGGATATGGTAGTCGCCCACGATGACCGCGTCGGGGTCGCCGTAGGCCTTGAGGTGAACGTTGCCGAGCGTCCACGGGCCCAGCCCGGGCAGCAAGGCGAACAGGCGGGTCAGCTCGGTCGACGAGGCGGCATTGAGCCGGTCGGCGTGTCGGCACGCCTCGAGGAGGGCGCGGGCCCGCTTCGCCTCGATGCCGTGCTGAGCAAACCACCAACCGGGGGCGCGGAGCAACCGTTTCGGAGTCGGCGGTAGCCACAAGCGCGGGGTTGGTCCCGGCGCCGCTTCGCTGATCGCACGGACCACGCGCGCCCAGCTGCGGCGCGCCTCGTACGTTTTGACCCGCTGGTGCACGATGGTGGGCAAGAGTGCGTCCATCACGGTGGGGGTTTGAGCCAAGCGAAGGCCGAACGTGCGGGGTCGAAGACGCCGAAGCCGCGGGCAGGCCGGTTGAAACGTGTGCGGATGGTCGCCGAGGCTCGCAATCCGAGGCGCCTGCGCGAGCAGCCACCCGCCCCCGGGGCCGAATGCTCGAGCCCAGAGTCGATGCCCCTCGAGGTACAGATGGAGGGTCCCCGGCCCATCGGGCGTTCGGCACGAACGCCACAGCGCGCGTTCGGTTCGATGGGTGCATGGGTCGCTCGGGCCCGGATAGACCGGATCAAACGTGCTTCTGAAGTTGAGACCGCCGAGCGTTCGGACGTCGGCGAGCAACCGGGGCACCTCGGGCCGCCCATCGACGGGGTGGGGGCCAGCGGCCGTCGAGGTCCGGAGCACATCCTCGTGATCGTAGCGCCGAGCCATGCGAAGTAGCCCCCGTTTTCCAGCGGAACCTGGGGCAAGTCAATGCGGGAAGGGTCGGTCGCGGTCATCGCAAGCACACACAGTGGGCCGGGATGCGCTCGCGAATCCCAATGGGGCCGCGTCGTGCGCGAGAATGTGGGGCGACTCGACCGGGTTCAACCGGTCTGGGTCGACAGGGACGGATAGGGCGAGGGTGGAGCTCAGCCGCGGAGGTTGCGCTGGATGTTGGTGTCGAACCAGACGTCGACCATGTCGCCGCTGGTGCCGTCGTCGAGCGTGAAGCCCGCGCCCTGGCGGCGGCTGACCGCGTTGTTGGTGCCCTGGATACCGTACTCGGTGGTCACCGGGCCCTCGCCAACATTTAGCTCGCGGAGGCCGGCTTCGGCGAAGCTCAGGTCGATGCCGTTGAGCCCCCCTTTGCGGATCGCGAAGCCGTATTGCCGCTCGAGGATCTTGAGGTCTTCCTGGGACAGCTGATTGTCGCCATTGCCGACCAGACCCTGCTGACGGGCGAGGGCGATCAGTGCTTCGAAGCCGTTGTTGAACCGGTCGTATTGACCGTCTCCGTCCACGTCGAGCCGGGTGTTGTCGCCGAAGAGCTCGTGACCATTCTCGCCGGCCTTGCCGTCACCGTCGGCGTCCCAAACGAGGAGGAAGTCCTCGGCGTCGACGTCGTTGATGCGGTCTTTCTTACCGTCGCCGTCGATGTCGAAGTCGACGAGGCGGTCGGACACGTACTTGCCGTCGCCGTCGATGTCGAGGGTCAGCGGCGACGCGAGCCCGCCGATCTCGTTGGCGGCCTTCAGGTAGTTGTCGTCGCTGAAGTCGAGGGTCACCGGCGCGGTGAAAAACGTGCTGTCGTCCTCGGGCTCGTTTTCGACCGGTGCCGGGTCGTCGACCGCGACGACCTCGTCGTCGGCCGATTCGGCTGCCGCGGGGTCGGTCTCGGCCGGCGCCTGTCCGATGACCGCGTTGGGGTCGGCTGCGTTGGGGTCGGTTGCGTTGGGGTCCGCCGCGTTGGCCTGAGCGACCGCGTTGGGATCGGCAGCCATCGCCTGGACGGCAGGGGCGTTGGGGTCGGCGGCCTGTGCGCCCGGAGCGTTCGGGTCGGCGGGTGCGTTCGGATCCACGGCGGCGCCGGGGTCGGCCGGGGCGTCGGGGGCGTTCGGGTCCGCCGGTGTGCCGCTGCCGATGTCCGAGGTCTTCGCGCTGCGGATGCCTTTGACGGCCTGCTCGACCATCGTATCCAACATCAGCTGCGAGCCGCTGTCCTTCTCGACTCCGCGTTGGATGTTGGTGCCCATGACCTGGTTGACGGTCTCCCGGGCGTCGGTGGTGCCCGTCGTTTCGGCCAACCACTTGCGCAGAATTTCTTCGCCTTCGGCGACCGAAGCGGCCAAGGCGATCTGGCTCGCGATTTCGGGAGGCACGGTGATCTGCTGATCGCCGATGCCCGGCTCCGACTCGCCCATTCGCATCATGGGGCCGGGCGTGGCCTGCAGGCTGCGCGCGGCCGCGTTGATCCGTTCGACGTCCTGGCGGCCGCTCACCCGAAGTGCCCGGGCGAGCGCGTCCTTGTCGCTGCCGTGATCCTGCAGGAGCTTGTCGACCCGGCTGCCGCTGGCGAACTGCTCGAACTGCACGTCGCTCGGGGCGCCCTTCATCGCTTGGGCCTTCGCCTGCGAGGCGCCGAGCTGCAGACCTTTGTTTTCCATCAGGACCATGAGCAACTGGCTGAGCAGCTGCAAGAGGTACTCTTCGCGAGGGATCTGGTTGTCCGATCCCGGCGACGCGACCTGGAGCTTGGCGGCTTCCGCTTCGCTCAGGGGCACGGGGGCGATCGGCACATCGGTGCCCTGGCCTTGACCGGTCATGGCCCGAAGCAGCTCGATGAGCTGGTTCTGAAACGCGGTGCGGCTTTCGTCAGTGCTCAGCGACATGTCGGCGGCGCTGACCGCCTGCATCTGTGAATAAGCGGTTCCTGGAGCGCCTTGTTGGGCCTGCTTTTGCGCAGCTTCGCCCGACGAAGCGTTCTCAGGATTATCTAACATAGCGTTAACTTGTCCGGGAACTATGACCCCGTTCGTGGAATTCATGGCGGGGTCAAGGGTACCGAAGTTGAGCTCCCGATAGATTACCGCGGCCTGAAATGTAGCGTCGGTCGCAGCTCCGCGGTCAGGTCACCGAAGGGCTCGAAGCTTCGAATCGACCTCTCCCCGCGCGGGGCATCATGGCCGAGGTCGAGGGCCACCCGAGCCGGACTCGAGCGCGAATACCGGGACAATAGATGTGCGGGACGCAAATCCGGATCCGCTTCGCGGCTCGGTTGTTTGCACCCTCGCACCTAGCCTACAACCCTAGGATCGCTTCGCTTTTGCTCGGCTCGCATACTTCGCCCCGAGCGCTCCGAGGTATCGAAACGCTCCGCGTGAAGTACTAGAGCGCCGATTCACTTGGATCGCACTATTGTCGCTGGTTCTCACCCCGTCTGCTCGCCGCGCCGCCTTCGGCTTTCGTCGGTTGCGTATTCTCGATACGCGCCCTCCTCACGCGACGACCCGACGGGCCGATTTCGGCGCGACAACAGCACGCTCCAAGTGAATCGGCGCTCTAGAGTGGGACGAGGGAGGTGAGTGGGATGGAAGGCTAGGCGCGTCGGCGCCGTTCCCAGAAAATGAGGCCGGCTCCGACGACGAGCAGGACGGCCGCCGAGCCAAAGGTCGGGTCGAGCTCGGGCGCGGCGTGGGCCCGGCCCTCCGATCGACGCTCCTGGGCCGTCTCTCGCTGGCTTTGGAGCCACCCGTGGAGGCGCTCGGCCAGGCTCTGTCGGGGCGGCTGCTGCTGCTCGCGCCGCTCCGGCCTACTCTCTTGGGCCGAGCTGGTCGCCGCGGACAAGGTCATCAATCCAAACAGGGCCGTCGCAAGACCCAGTCGCACCAGCATTCGAACAAGCAATCGCACAAGGGCAGTCGAAAACATTGGATTCCTCGGGCCGATGAGGTCACCACTCATCGGGTCATCTATGGGTATCGGATTCGATTAGAGGGTTCCTCATCGGCCTCGAATTCTCAAGCGCCGGCAGCCCATTTTTTGAATTTAAGTATTCAAATGTGGAGGCTCAGAATTAGATGAACGACCGGGAACCGTGCCTGCTCGAAAGGGCAGGTGGGAACTATTCAGGTCGTGGTCGGCCCGAGAGCGCTGAAGAATCGGGGGCAGCGAGCCAGCCAGCCGGCCGACCGTTCCAGTTGACGGCGTGGGCTTCGGTTCGGTCGGGTACCCTCCAGCGCTCCATCATCCGCAGGATAACGGCGTCCGGGACCGCATCCGCTCTCTCTCGGTTCTGCCGGTGCAAGACGTCCGATGGGGGCTCGAGGTATTCGACCCGAGCCCGACCCCGGTAGTCGAAGACCAAAGATAGGATGCTCCCGCGAAGCTGGCGGCTGAGGTTGGTCGCGTTCCAGACGAACGGAGTGCGAGACCGCAGCAGTCTCCGAGCTTGCTGGCGAGCCTCATCGATGACCCGCGCTTGTCCGTCGGTCGGGTCGATGCCCAGGCGCCGGCGGATGTCGTCGAGGCTGACGACTTCGCCTTGGTGGCCATCGCACCAGGTGTCTTTGCCGGCGCCCGGTAGGCCGGAGAGAACGACGACCTCGAAGGTCGTAGAGTCATGAGCGGCGTAGTCCGCTGCCCGCCCCGGGCGGCGAAAATACTCGACGCGGGTGTGGTCGTTGGCAAACGGAAACGGGCGGTCGAAGCAACCTTCGTCCTCGGCGAGGGTGCGAAACAGCTCGATGTTCGTGAGTAACCGGCTTTGACTGTCCGAGTGCCGCCCCCGCGCATCGGCCTCCGCCACGACGGCCAGCAGCCGCGGAGACAGCACCTGACTCAAGTAATGAAGCCTGCGCACGGCGTCGGCCTGGTCGATCAGAAAGAAAGGAAGCTGATGAAACCGCACCAATTGAGCGACATGCTCTCGGGGCCGCAACGGTGCCGTCATCTCCCACAGAAGCCGTCGAGCGCGTAGCTCTCCCCGCCCGGAGTGCCCGCGGCTGGTGATTCGCCCGTCTTCTTCCTTCGTGCACTCCGGCTTGGCGACGTCGTGCAACAGGCAGGCAGTGTACACGACGTGCTGATCCGGTGGCGAAAGCTCGGTGAACGCCGACATATCGTTCAGCGCATCGAGAACCATCCTCGTATGAATCCAAACGTCGCCCTCGGCGTGGTATTTTGGATCTTGGGGGCAGCCGCGGAGGCGTCGGACCCAGTCGAAGGCTTCGTTCAACTCGTCCCAGGAGGCCGCGAACGGGGCGAGCATCGACCAACTCATGGCGCGCCTTCGAACAACTGCACGCCGGGCGCGAGTTGGTTGGCGAACAAAGGACGGTCAAACCAATGACTTCCCGAGGCTTCGACCGACTGCAGAAACGAAGCTCGGATCCACTTGTATCGCCCGACGACCCGACCTTCTTGCTCATGCTTGACGTACAGACCTTCGGCAAGGTCGGTCGGATCCGTTTCGCGGTGCGCGCGCTCTCGCTCGGGCTCGTCGAGGTCGTCCACCAACCGATTCCTCCAATCGGGACTCTTATACAGAGCGTCCCCGACCATGTCGGTCAGCTCATCCAGGGTCGAGACCGGGCCTTCGTGCAATACGGGCACCGAGACGATCGGGAGCCCGGCCAGCAATGATCGACGCTGTGGCGTCGATAGGAACGCGCCCGTTGCTCGGTCGAGAACATCGAACTCGTGAAAGTAGTGGGGAAGGGCGTCGTAGAAAATCGTGTGCTTGGCGAAGGTCCACTCCCCGAAGACCGTGTACTTCGGGCCGAGTCGCTCGAATAGAGGCGCCTTCCAAACCGAGACCCACTGCTTGAACAGCGCAAATTGCGCTTCCCGCTTTCCCCCGGTGAGAAAGTGACCGCGGCTCTGCAGCCATGGATGGCCGCCGTCGTCGAAAGAGAAGGCGCAGTTGGCCCCGTCGAGCTTTTCTTCGACGACGAGCCACCGACCGCGGAGCGCCTTGAACCGCATCGCGTGCAGGTCTTCGTCTCCAGGCTGGAGCCGAGAGCCTTCGATGTGTTCGGTCCGAGGATACTTATACAGCTGCATCGTCGGCCTCGGGAGCGACGCTGGCCACGCAGATCAGGTGGTTGAGGACCGACTCGACTTGGACCTTGGTCGCGCCGGCGTCGACAAAGAGCTCGCCGAGCGAGTCGCGGGAGAACAGTTGGATGTGCTCCGGGTTGTCGTCGGGCTTGGACGGGACGCTGGCAATCACGAACCCTCGGGCGACGCGGACCGCGTGATGAGCCGCGAGGCTCGGATACCTCATGTGCTCCAGCACCTCGAGCAGCGTCACGCCCGACACGGCGTCCTTCGGCAGGGTCATGGCCATCGCGTCCATGTGCAGAGCGGTCATCCGGTCGAGTCCGCCTCGGCTGACGGCGTCGAGCTGCTGGTAGCGCTCTTCGTCGGCTTCGAGGCAGGTAACGTCGAGGTGCTCGAAAGCGTCGAGCAACGGCCACAAAAATGCGCCGCGACCGCTACCGATGTCGAGGAGCGATTCGGGGGCCCACCCGCGCAAGATCCCCAGCACGCGCCGAACGCGAGCGAGCGGCTCGGTGCGCTTGAAGCGATGAAGACGCAGCGCCACCGACACGGCCTCCGCGAGGGCGTCGTCGTCGGGGGTGTCGGCCGGCAGTCCCAGTCGACCCCGGGCATAGGCCGCCGCGAAAGATGAATAGTGCGAGTTCTCATTCATGGCGACCTCCGGGCATCTTCATAGCCGAGTTTCGAGCCCGCCGCTGTGATGCGGGCGGTCTCGAGGTCGATTTTCGAGCACCCATGGTACGCTCCCCGGCATGCAGCTGTTTCGACTCGGAGGCGGACTCCGATGACCAACCTCGACGTACCGTTTTCGATGAGGTGCGGCCTCGAGATATCCGACCGGATCGCGCTGGCTCCCCTGACCAACTGTCAAAGTCACGCCGACGGCATCCTGAGCGACGATGAATACCGGTGGCTCATGAGGCGGGCGAAAGATGGCTTTCGATGGATATCCACGTGCGCCACTTACGTCAGCGACGAAGGAAAGGCCTGGGTGGGGCAGCTGGGGATCGCGAATGACCGCCACGCCGAAGGACTGCGCCGACTGACAGACGGGCTCCGGGCAACCGGCGCGGCGGCGGTCGTGCAGCTGTACCACGGGGGCGCCAAGGCCGACCAATCACCGGGCCGCCCGTTGAGCACCGTCGACGGCGGACCCGCCAACTCCCGCGGCGCGACGGTCGACGACCTAGAGCGGGTCGTCGAAGACTTTGTCTCGGCCGCGCGAAGGGCTGAGCAAGCAGGCTTTCACGGCGTCGAGATTCACGGGGCCAACGGATATCTGTTCACCCAGTTTCTCTCACCTCGCGACAATCCTCGCGACGACGAGTACGGAGGCGAACTCCCGGGTCGGGCCAGGTTGTTGAGACAAACGATGGCTGCCATTCGGGCCGCCGTGGCGCCATCGTTCGCGGTCGGGGTTCGGCTGTCGCCGGTCGATCTTCGGAGCCGCCGGGGTCTCGTCCTCGACGACAGCCTACAAGTGGCCCGATGGCTGGTCGAGGACGGCGCCGATTTCATCCACCTATCGCTGGCCGCGGCGAACGGAGAGCCGCCGTTCGAGCCCGACCGAGGCCCGGTCGCCCGAGCGTTCCGAGCCGCGCTGCCCGCTGACATTCCGGTCTTTGCGGCGGGCGGCGTGTGGACGCTCCCGGATGCTCTGACCGCCCGGGAGGCCGGCGTCGACGTGGTCGTATTGGGACGGGCCGCGATCGCTCACCCCGATTGGCCCTCATTGGCCCATAAGAACGGTTGGTCACCCTTCAAGCCGCCGTGGACGGTCGAGCACCTGAGGTCGGTCGATGTCGCGGCACCTTTCGTGCGCTACATGCAGTCCTTCAAGGGCATGGTCGTCGACGACGCGAACGACAAGGCCGGGGCGTAAGGCAACCAACGTCCGTCTACTCTTTTCGATAGATGCCTGTGAACCACTCGAACCACTTCTGCTTGTCGGGATCGTACTGTTCGAAGTGCTGCTTGACCGTGCCGTCGGCCCGGGGTGTCCATCGACCCCGAAAAGGATACGAGACGCCTTTGTGGTAGTGAATGGTGCCCGTGAGGAGCATGGAGCCGTCCGGTTCGAGGCCGCCGTCGTAGTCGATGACCATGCCGCGACTGACCCAGACCTGTCGCCACTTCTGGGTGACGGGATCATAGAAGTTGTAGCTTTGACCGGTGGTGCCTTTGACCGACCTCCATTTCTCGACGACCAAGCAGCCGGACTCTTCTTTGGTGATGACATTGTCACCTTGTTTGACGCCTTTCGCATCGACCACGACCCACTCGCCGAGCCAGAAGTCGAAGTGAGAAAAGGCAGGTTCGGTGGCGCAGGGGTTGGGTCGGTCGTCGGCCGGTGCGGTGTGGGCGCAAGCCGCTACCACGGCGACGACCATCGAGAGCATCCACTTGTTCATCGCCGGTCTAGACTATCCCGAGAAGGGGAGGGGCGCTCGCCTTTCCCCGGCCGGCGTCGATCAGCGAGCAGGGCAGGAGGCTCGAACCCCGAGCGACGCGACGTCGACGTCGAGGTCGAGCCACCCATCGTCGACGTCGCCCTGGAGCTCCAACGACAGCAAACGATGGAAGCGCTCGCTTCCAGCGGGCCGCTCGACCCTCAGCGGGACGACGACCGGGCCCGCCCGCCCATCGGGTGCGAGGTCGCCGAGCGCTCGCGGTTCGCGGCTCGCCCCCGGCTTTCCGTAGCAGCCTTCGTAGTGGGCGACCAAGGTGGCTTCTCGCACGGGCCGACCGAAGGGGTTCTTGATCTCGATGAGCGCGTCGGTGCCCAAGGTCCGGGCCTCGATGGGGCGTTCGACGGTGAGGTCGACCAGCTGAAAGGTTCCAGCGACCGGCGAGGGGCTTCGGCGCCGGCGGACCCCGTCGGGCCACAATTCGTAGTCGGAGCGCATCTGGTACACCGGGCAGAGCATGCCCGTTCCTTTGGGCGAAGACCCGTCGTCGTGGATAGTTGGGGGCTCGGCCGTGACGAAGCCGGTGACGGCCACCGTTCGGCCCTTGAACTCGACCATCCGAGAGGCCCAGCGCGCGTCGAAGCGAAGGGGTACGAAGCCCGTCGCGTAATACCGGCGGACCCAAGTCTCTCGACCGGCTCCGTCGCAGACTCGCGTTCCGCCCTGGTGAACGACGCCGACCAACGTGACGAGGGGTCCCGAGGCTCGGCGCATCGGTTGCGAAGCGGCGTCGGTGCCCGCTGCCGACGACGGGTCGGGGTGCTCAGCGGTGCTCCGGCAGCCGAGCGGCGCCGCAAGCAGAACACTGACCCCCAGGAAGAAGAAGAGCGACCGTATGACGGGGCCGGCGCCGGTATCGAAGCGCATGCACCCTTTTAATGGTCCTGTCGGTCGGCGGCAATCGATGGGCGAACCGAAGCCACGTTGGTTCGCACCGCGTTATGGCCTATGAAGGCGACATTTGCGAGGTCGACGCGACCTTCGGGTTTCGATTTCTGCTGCTACCCAAGAACCACAACAACTTCAGCGAGAGCTTGATGGTCCAGGTCTTGGTCGACTCCGCTCAGGAATGGTTCGACCATCTGCAGGCGATCGCTTTGACCGAGAAGTTCCCGGGGACCAAGGTCGCGGCGCCCAAGCTCGAGCCTTGGGGCATGCTGATCACCTACGTATGGGACCCGGCCGGCGTCCTGTTTCATTTCGTGGAGCCGCGGCCGGCCGAGCCCGAGACCGGGTCGGCCTGATGTTCGTGCGCCGCCTCGGATATCGGTGAGGCGCGGCGGCCGGCGCGAACCGACTATCGAGCAGGGGGCGATTCACCGGTGGCCGCCGCCCAGTCGCGCTCCACTTTGGGCGCCGTCCACACAAAAAAGCCGATGGAGATCAGCAGCGCGACGACCGAGGTCGACAGCGCGATCTGCAGGCCGAGCGCTTCGGCGTTGTCCGGGTGGAGAACCGGCTTGAGAACCTCGCTGAGCACGCCTACGAGGGTCGGGCCGCCGCCGAGGGCGATCACGTTGAGGATGAAGAAGAAGATGCCGGTCGAAAGAGCCCGGGTCGATACGGGGGCCAAGGTCTGCGCCATCGCGAAGCATGGTCCGAGGTAGAAGCCGGTCAGTAAGTAGGTGGGCCACCACAAGACGAGAGACAGCACGGGACTGTCGACCCACACGGCCCCCAAGAAGCACGGAATGCTGATCGTCAGCGCCAAGGCGGGGATGTAGCCATAAGCAGCCCGACTGGTTTTGGCGCGGTAGTCGACGAGAGCGCCGCCGATGAACACCCCGAATACGTAGGCCGTCCCCGCGATGATGCCGAGACCCAAGAGGGTCTTGCCGAGGCCGTACTCCGGATGAACGCGCTGAAAAAACTGCACGATCCACGCGCCGATCGAATAGGACGCGAACGAGCCCGCGGTGAGGCCGAACACGATGCCTCGGTAGGTTGGGATCTTGAGCAGGTGCACTGCGACGCGCCATAGGGTGACGATCTCTCGACCCAGCGTGCCGAAGAACGACGTTGAAGGTTCGCTTGCAGTTGCAGCGGTGAACGCATCAGCCAAGACTCGGGTCTCGCTCGCCCCTCGCTGCGGCTCGCGGATCGTCAGTCGCACCAGGACCGCGAGCGCGATGCCGGGCAGACCGACGGCGATCAGGGTCATGCGCCAGCCGAGCGTAGTGAGGATCCACGCGCCGCCCAGGTACGCCAGGGTCACGCCGATGGGAATGCCCAGCGCGTAGACGCCGAGGGCAAAGGCGCGCTGTTCCTTCGGATAGAGGTCGGAGATCAAGGAGTGGGCGGGCGGAGAGCCGCCCGCTTCGCCGATACCGACCCCAATGCGGGCGAGGGTGAGGTGGACGAAGTTTTGAGCGTACGCGGACAGGGCCGTGAACCCGGACCAGCTTGCCAGCGCGATGGTGATGACCCAAACCCGGTTCGCGCGGTCGGCGAGTCGAGCCGTCGGCAAGCCCAGGGTCCCGTACAAAACGGCAAACGCAGGCCCGATCAGAAGGCCCATCTGGGCGTCGTTCAGTTTGAGGTCGTCCTGGATTGCGCGGGATAGGATCGCGATGATCTGCCGATCGATGAAGTTAAACGTATACACCGCCGTCAGCAACAGGAGGATGTAGGTTCGGTACGCGGAGCTGGAACGCGGCGCTGTGCCGACGGTGAGGGCAGGGGAGTGCATCCTGAGCACCATGCAAACAAAAGGTCGCGCCTGCAACCGCAACCGTCTCCGCAGTCTGTCATGACGCAAGCGGTCGAAGACAACGACGGCGGACGGGTCGACCTGCCCATCGTACGAGAGCCCCTGCATCGATTCCCCGGGGTCTGGAGCCCGCAGGTTCGAAGTCCGTCGACGAGCGGCACCTTTATTTCGTTTAAATATATACATACCGCGACATCGGTTTCTCGTAAGAGACCGATGCGCTCGTGCAACGAACTTGCGCCGAAGACGATGGTTGCCCAACTCACACTGACGCGAAGCAACGACGTCGATCACGAGCGGGAAGAAGTTCGTATTCGGCGTCCGCGGCGTTCGCCCAGTTCATCGAGATTGGTTTGGCGAAACCGGTATACTTCGGGTCCGCGCGATTCACTCGCGTCTGCCGTCGTCCGTCGTTGCGCGTTGCCACTCAATTCGCCCGCGAGCAGCGTTGCGCTGGTTGACCGAACCTGAGGTATCGTCTCTAGATATGGCGATGTCTGGGCGTCGAAGTCACCTCCTCTCCATTTCGGTCGAGCACCCGTCCCCTCGGCTCATCGGGCAGGCCGTGGGGCATCTCGAAGCGGGCCGGGTCATCGGCTACCCCACCGACACGCTCTATGCGCTGGCGGCCGACCTCACGTCTCACTCGGCGACCGAGCAGCTGTACAGCCTTCGCAAGCTCGATGCGAAGAAACCGTTGACCCTGATCTGTTCTTCGTTGTCGCAGCTGGCGCAGTACACCTTCGTGAGCAACGGGTGCTTCCGATTCATGAAACGGGTCTTGCCAGGTCCGTACACCTTCATCCTGCGGGCGACGAAAGACGTGCCCCGCCTGGGCCAGACCAAGCGCAAGACGGTGGGGGTGCGCATTCCCGACGCTCCTGTCGCAACCGCGCTCGTCGAGGCGCTAGGACGGCCGCTGTTGTCGACCAGCGCGACCGACACCGGTGAGGTGTCCGACCCTCGACAGGTCATCGAGCTCTACGGCGGCCCGACGGTGCCGATCGTGCTCGACACCGGCTTGCTCCCCGGCACCCCGTCCACGATCATCGACTGGTCCGAAGACGAGCCGGAGGTCATTCGCGAGGGCGCGGGGCCTCTGCACGAGCTCGGCTAAGCAGACCGTACGATCGAGGGGCGGACGCAGGAGGTCGATACACGTCGCGCCGGCTTCCGTCAGGAGGGCTTCGATCCGGCCTCCGGGCGTTGCCCACTAGGAGACTTGCTCCGAGCGAAGCGTGACAAAGAAGCGGACTTTGGGCGCTCCG
>CAZFIV010000072.1:0-38401 GCA_964519665.1 uncultured Myxococcales bacterium | reverse complement strand
GGAGTCGGCCCGTCGGGTCGTCGCGTGAGGAGGGCGCGTATCGGGAATACGCAACCGACGAAAGCCGAAGGCGGCGCGGCGAGCAGACGGGGTGAGAACCAGCGACCATAGTGCGATCCAAGTGAATCGGCGCTCTAGACCACGAGGAGCCTGACCCCGGTCGATGTCTCGTGCGTTGGTCCTTCGCTCGACAAATCGTGTACATCGCCGGGGTCGGTGCTCTATCCGTGCTTCGCCCCCTCGAGCGTTCCTCGGTTTCCTCCTCGGTTTCCTCAGTAGTGCCAGGGGAAGCGGCGATAGTCTTGAGGTCGCTTTTCCAAGAAAGCATCGCGGCCCTCCCGGGCTTCCTCCGTTCCGTAGGCGAGGCGCGTTGCTTCACCAGCAAACAGCTGCTGACCGACCAAGCCATCGTCCGGCAAGTTGAAGCCGAACTTGAGCATCCGCATGGCGGTGGGGCTCTTCGCATTGATCGTCGCGGCCCACTCGAGGGCGGTTGTTTCTAGCTCTGCGTGCGGGATCGACGCGTTCACCATGCCCATTTGGAACGCCTCGTCGGCCGAGTAGTTAAACCCGAGGAAAAAGACCTCGCGAGCTCGCTTTTGGCCCACCTGACGGGCGAGCAGAGCCGACCCATATCCGCTGTCGAAGCTCGCGACGTCAGGATCGGTCTGCTTGAAGACCGCGTGTTCCTTCGAGGCGAGCGTGAGGTCACAGACGACATGCAGAGAGTGACCACCGCCGACTGCCCACCCCGGAACAACGGCGATGACGACCTTCGGCATGAACCGGATCAGCCGCTGGACTTCGAGAATGTGAAGACGACCCAGACGGGCCGGATCGACTTGCCCGGGGTCGTCGGTTTCGTACTTGTAGCCGTCGGCGCCCCGGATACGCTGGTCGCCCCCCGAACAGAAGGCCCATCCGCCATCCTTGGGCGACGGACCGTTGCCAGTCAGCAAAACGCAACCAATCTTGCTATCGGTTCGTGCGTGCTCGAGCGCCTGGAATAGCTCGTCGACCGTCCGGGGCCGGAACGCGTTACGAACCTCGGGACGGTTGAAGGCAACGCGCACGGTGCCGTGGTGGCGGGCTCGGTGGTACGTGATGTCTTCAAACTTGAAATCCGAAACTTCGTTCCATTCCCGGGGTTCGAACAGGGGCGAGATCATAGTGCGAAGCAAGAACATAAGGCCGTTTGTGTCAACCTGACCTGCAACCTCGCGCTCGAGGGGCGTGAGCCCTGATCACCGAGGATCGCCGCGTTGGGGCTTGACCCCTCCCCCGGTGGGGTGTAGGAGGATCCCACCCCTCCGGGGGTGGGGTCTTATGCTGCCGGAATACAAAAAGACATGCTTGAACCGTCTGAAGACCGTTCGTGGTCATCTCAACGGGGTTATCACGATGGTCGAAGACGAGCAGTACTGTCCCAAGATCATGAAGCAGGTCTCGGCGCTCCAGGCGGCGCTCGAGCGGGTCAACCGAGTGCTGCTGCAGAACCACCTGGAGACCTGCGTGCCCCGAGCACTGGCGGACGGCCGGGGCGAACAGATCGTCTCCGAACTGATGGAGGCGCTTCGCTACACGGAAGTCATGACCGGGCCCGCCCGGTCTGCGGGCGGTTCGCACCTTTCCGAAGCCCGCGATGGTCAATCCGTGCCTCACGCCCCGGTGTCCGGAAGGAAATGCTGATGATCGAGAGCCAACAAATCAGTCAACTCCAAGTCACCGGGATGCGCTGCGCATCCTGCGCGGCGCGGATCGAGCGAGGCCTGCAGGCCGAGACCGGGGTCGTCTCGGCGGTTGTCAACTTCGCGACCGGCCAGGCGTCCGTCTACGGCACCGTGCCGACTCCCCGCCTCGTCGCGCTGGTCGACGAGCTGGGATTTTCGGCTCGACCGAGCGAGTCAGGCGATTCGGGGCGACTGGCGGCGGAGTACGAACGCAAGGCCCGACGAGGGAAGTGGCGGGCCGTTTTGAGCGCGGTCTTGACCTTGCCGGTCGTGATCTTCGGAATGAGCGGTTTCACCGCCCCGGAGGTCGTGGTGGTCGAAGCGGTCCTAACCGCCGTCGTGGTCTTCGTGTTCGGTCAGGAGTTCCACGTCGCCGCGCTTCGACAAGCTCGGGCCGGGAGCACCACCATGGACTCTCTGGTCTCCGTAGGAACCCTCGCCGCCTTCTTCTACTCGTTGTGGGCGCTTGGGGTCGGGGAACCGGTCTACTTCGAGACCGCTTCAGTGATCGTGACGTTCATCTTGATCGGGCGCGCCCTCGAGGCGCGTGCGAAGGGGCGGGCGACCGACGCCTTGGCCCGTCTGGTCGCCCTCGGCGCCAAGAAGGCCCGCTTGCAGCGAGGCGATACGGAGGTCGAAGTGCCGGTCGACCATCTTCGGATCGGAGACCGAGTGGTGGTTCGGCCCGGGGAGAAGCTGCCGGCGGATGGGCGGGTCGTCGAAGGCACTTCCGCCGTCAACGAGAGCATGCTGACCGGAGAATCCGTTCCCGTCGACAAGGTCGCCGGCGACGACGTCTACGGGGCGACAATCAACGTCGATGGGCGACTGGTGGTCGAGGTGCGCCGCATCGGTGATGAAAGTAAGCTTGCGCAGATCATCGCTCTGGTTGAACGGGCGCAAGGCGAAAAGGCGCCCGTGCAGCGGGTGGCGGACCGTGTAGCGGCGGTCTTCGTACCGATCGTGTTCCTGCTCGCCGTCCTGACGTTTTCGGGATGGCTGGTGGGCGGCGCGTCGGTTGGCGAGGCCCTCGTGTATGCGGTCGCCGTGCTGATCATCGCCTGTCCATGCGCGTTGGGTCTGGCCACTCCCACCGCCATCATGGTCGGTTCGGGTCGTGCGGCCCACGAAGGCGTGCTGTTTCGAGGTGGCGATGTGTTCGAGCGAGCGCAGCGGGTCGACACCGTCATTCTCGACAAGACGGGTACGCTGACCGAAGGTCGAATGTCGGTCACCGAAATCGTGGCCGACGACGCCGTTGAGGCGCTCCGATCTGCGGCGGCGGTCGAACAGTCCAGTGAGCATCCGATCGGGCGGGCCATCGTCCAGCACGCCAAAGAACAGGGGTTGTCGATTCCGATGGCCACCGACTTCAAGGCGACGGCGGGGGTCGGCGTATGCGCTGAGGTCGAGGGCCGCGAGGTCCGCGTCGAGCGCTGGGGCCAAGCTTCAGACGACCGAAGCGCGCCCTCAACGCGGCTCGAGCAACGCGCGTCGGCGTTGACCGAGTCCGGGCAGACGGTCGTCGCGGTGTGGGCCGGCGACCGGTACATGGCCGCGATCGGCGTGGCGGACACCATCCGGCCGACCAGCGCGGAGGCGGTCACCCGTCTCAAACGGAGCGGGTTCGACGTCATCATGGTCACCGGCGACCACGAGATGGCCGCCCAGCGGGTAGCGCGGGCGGTCGGTATCGAGACCGTCGTTTCGGAGCAGCGGCCTGAAGACAAGGCGGCCTACGTCCAGAGCCGCCAAAGCGAAGGTCGGGTGGTCGCTTTCGTCGGCGATGGTATCAACGACGCCCCGGCCCTGGCGGCGGCCGATCTCGGCATGGCCGTCGGAACCGGCTCCGATACGGCCATCGAGACGGGGCAGGTTGTGCTCATGTCCGGGGACCCGATGCTGGTGCCGAAGGCGATTGCGCTCGCTTGTCAAACGCTTTCGATCGTCCGCCAGAATCTATTCTGGGCATTCATCTATAATGTTGCGGCGATCCCGGCGGCGATCGTCGGGTTTTTGAGCCCCATGGTGGCGGCCGCCGCCATGGCCTTATCCAGCGTGACCGTTGTGGGCAACGCGCTTCGTCTTCGTCGCGTTGCGGTCTTCGACGGGCGCCATTAGTCTCCCCGCCGTGTTAGGGGCCGACGACTTTCTTCCTCCTCTCCCATCCGCTCGGCGGGCGCGCGCCCAAAGTTGGCTGGATGGGATCTGGGGTAAGTGGCAAACTGCGGTGACCCCGGGTGCCGGAGCGACGATCGTCGTCTACCACTCGGTGGGTGATATCTGGACGGGCAACTGGACCGACCCACGGTTTTGGACGCCCCATTCGAACTTCGAGAATCACCTGAACTTCTTCAAGTCTCATCGAACGGTCGTTCGCCTCGCCGATCTGGCCGCGACGCTCGCCGACGGCCGACCCGTCGAGCCAGGGACAGTGGTGCTGACTTTCGACGACGCGTATCTCGACCACTTCGAAATCGCGGTGCCCCTTCTCGAGAAGTATGGGTTGTCCGGGACCTTCTTCGTTCCGACGGACTGGGTTGGGCGCTGGGCGAACTGGAGCGATGAGCTCTACAGCGCCATTCGACATCGGCGAGAGCATCGCCTCGATCTCGGCGAAGGGGGGCGGTTCAACCTGTGGTGGCCGGGAGATGCGCGGCGAGCCTACGATGTGGCGTACCAACGACTGTTCAACATCCACGATAGCGACGAGCGTGATCGGGCCGTCAGCATGATTCGCGATCAACTCGAAATGTACGGATACCCGCCGCGTCGGCTCATGAATTGGGACGAGCTTCGGAAACTCGCCGCGTCGCCGGCGGTAGATATTGGCGTGCATGGGGCTCGCCACTTGTCGATGCCCACTCTGACCCCGGACCAACAGCGGGCCGAGATTCAAGACGCCCTGGACCAGCTCCGGAGCGAACTCGACCTTTCACCCCGGCTGTTCGCCTATCCTTATGCTCAATTTAATGAAGAGACCGACGCGATCGTATCGACGTTCGGTTTCGACGCGGTGCTCGTCGGCCGTACCGACTACCGAGTTCTTACCGGCGCCAATCCGATGCACCTCGGCCGATGCGAGGCTCATTCGGACCTCGGCCGGATGGCTCGCTGGACGGGTTGACTGCCGTTCAGTAGAGCACGCGTGCCTTGAGGGTACCGTCGATTCGTCGCAGGGATTCGAGAAGGCTCGGCCCTTGGTCCTGGTTGACGTCCATGACCACGTACCCGACATCCGAGGTGGTCTCCAGGTGCTGAGCCAGGATGTTGGTTTGCGTCTCGGATACGACGCCGTTGATCGCAGTGATAATACCTGGCCGATTCTCATGGATGTGCAGCAGTCGATGGGCGTTTCGATGGGGCGGTAGCGCCAAGGCAGGAAAGTTCACCGTGCCGATCGTGCTGCCCAGGTCGCTGTACATCGCGAGTTTGGTCGAGACCTCGACGCCGATGTTTTGCTGAGCCTCTTGGGTCGACCCGCCAATGTGCGGGGTCAGGATGACGTTAGGGAGACCTTGAAGAGGGCTAACGAACGGTTCTTGATTCGACTTGGGCTCGACCGGAAACACATCGATCGCCGCGCCGAGCACATGGCCCGACGTCAAGGCATCCTTCAGTGCGTCGATGTCGACCACGTTCCCTCGGCTGGCGTTGATGAGCATCGAATTCGGCTTCATTTCAGCGATGCGGTCGCGACTCATCAGGTTCTCGGTGGACGGATCCTGCGGGACGTGGAGCGTGACGATGTCGGCCTGGGCCAGCAGCTCGGATAGAGAGCCCAGTTGACGAGCGTTGCCCATCGGCAGCTTCGGGAGAACGTCGTAGTAGACGACGGACATGCCGAACGCCTCGGCAAGGATCGAGACCTGGGAGCCGATATGACCGTACCCGACGATGCCGATGGTGCGGCCGCGAAGCTCGTGTGAATTCGACGCGCTCTTGGTCCATCGGCCGGTGTGCGCCGCGGCGCTCTTATCGCCCAATCCGCGGTAGAGCATCACGCTCTCGGCGATGACCAACTCCGCGACGCTGCGGGTATTGGAGTGCGGCGCGTTGAAGACGGGGACCCCTCTGCGGGCCGCGGCCTGCAGATCGACCTGATTCGTGCCGATACAAAAGCAACCGATGGCGATGAGCTTGTCGGCCGCGTTCAGCACCTCGGAGGTGACTTTGGTGCGCGACCGAATACCGATCATGTGTGCGCCGGCGACGCGGTCGATGAGCTCGGCCCCTTGCGCGGCGCCCGGAAGCACAGTGACGTTCGTGTAGCCGGCGCGTTGAAAGTTCTGAACCGCGGTTTCGTGAATGCCTTCGAAGAGGACGATCTGGATCTTGTCTTTGGGGAAGGAGAGCGCTTGCGTCATGGCTGCGTACCTTGGGTAGAATGGGTTGAAGACCGGTCGAAGACCTTGCCTGGATTGAGAAGACCCTTCGGGTCGAAGGCGTCTTTGATTCGTCGAAAGAGCTCGAGCTCGGCGGCACTTCGGCTGTAGCTCAGGAAAGGCTTCTTGAGGAGGCCAATGCCGTGTTCGGCCGAAATGCTGCCTCGATGCGCACCGATCAGCTCGAACAGGATGACATCGGTTCCGTGGCACTGCCCGAGAAATTCCTCGGTCGGCATGTCTTTCGGCTTCATCACGTTGACGTGGAGGTTTCCGTCTCCGACGTGGCCGAAGAAGTAGACGTCGAAGTGAGGGTACCGTTCGGCGAAAGCCTGATGCATGTCGTCGACGAAGTCCGCCAGTCGTCGCACCGGGACCGAGACGTCGTTTTTGTGCACGAAACCGGTCTTGCTTAGCGTTTCGCTGATGCGCTCTCGGAAGCTCCATAGCTCCGCCGACTGATTGTGGGAAGCAGCCAGCACGCCGTCGACCGCGAGCTCGCGCTCAAACAGCTCGCTCAGCCAAGCTTCGGCGGCGGTTTCCTCGATCTGGCCGGGGACCTCGATCTCGACGAGGACGTATGCAGGAGCCGGGGTGGCCAGCGGGTGAGCGACACCCATGTCGCTCAATACGAGTTGAAGACAGTCGTCGGTAAGGTATTCGAACGCCAGCAGCTCGAACGCCTCTTTTCGGCGGGCGGACAGAAATACCTCCAAGGCCGCTCGCAGCGACTGAACGCCGAGGAGGGCGACGCGGCTCGCCTTCGGGATCGGAGCGAGCTTGAGCGTCGCTTCGGTGATGATGCCAAGCGTACCTTCGCTGCCGATGAACAATTGCCGAAGATCGATGCCGGTGTTGTTCTTCTCGAGGTCGCCGTTCAGTTCGAGGACTTCGCCGGTCATCGTGACCACCTGCAAGCCGAGAACCCACTGCCGGGTGAGTCCGTACCGAACGACGCGTACCCCGCCGGCGTTCGTCGCGATATTGCCACCAACCTGACTTTGGCCCGCGGAGGCGAAGTCGACCGGCCAGGTGAGTTCGGCCTCCGCACAGTGTTCGTGCACGGCCGCGGTCACGGCGCCGGCCTGGCACCGGACGGTGCGGGCGAGGGGGTCGACCGGCCCGATCTGGCGCATGCGCTCGAGACTGATCACGACTTCGCCGTTGGTCGCCACCGCGCCCCCGGCGAGGCCCGTACGGCCGCCCGAGGGGACCACCGCAACATCGTGCTGATGACAGAGCCCCAAAAGGGCGGCGACCTCGTCTGTGTTGAGGGGAAACGCAATCGCTGCTGGCGCGGGGGTAAAGACCTTGGTCCAGTCTCGACCGTAGGTCTCAAGCTGCAGGGCATCCTGGGTGAAGCGGTCGCCGAGGAGAGCCTCGGCGGCGGTTTGAAACTCGGACGACCAGCGTACGCTCGACATAGATTGACCTTAAACGCGTCAACCCAACGCGCCAACCAAACCCTCGTCTCGGCTGAGGTGATGAGACGTTCGAGGGCGGTTTCACCACCGGCTCATGGCACCGAGGTCGAATACGTCCGGCACTCCGTTGCGTTTGAGAAAAGCGGCCGCGCCCGCGCTTCGTCCACCGCTGCGGCAGTAGACGACGACCCTGGAGTGCCCGTCGACTTCCCCGATTCGGGCTCCTAGATCTTGCAGCGGAATGTTGACCGCGCCTTCGATGTGGCCGGCTGCGAACTCGGCAGGCGTGCGAACGTCGAGTAGCAATGCGCCTTGCCCGACCCACTCCCGGGCCTCCTTGCTCGCCGAGGACGAGCCCTTAAATAGTCCGAACAACATGGCCCTTTGGAGCCACGCCACTCGAGAAGGATTCAGACGTCCGCCGATCCGACGGCAGCGAGGAACACTTCCCCCAAGCCTTGGATCGTATATCGCCGTACTTCGGCCGCGATGGCCGCGCTCTGTCCTCGCTGTAGCGACAGGCCCGGACGAGCCGGTTCGTCGGGCTGGATATGGACCGTGCCGTCGGTACACAAGACGATTTCCAGGCACTTCGGGTCCCGGCGGGTGAGGGAAGCGCCGGCCGACACGCGGCCGTAACGAAGACTGAATTGCGGGGCCGGGGTGGGGTAGGTCGACCAGCCCGACCCATCGGGGACAGGGGTCATCGGGGTCGGAGCTTCCGGGGTGAAGTCGAGCACTTGCAGCAACTCGTGGACATCGATGTGCTTCTG
Organism: uncultured Myxococcales bacterium; assembly: GCA_964519665.1. Classification (GTDB taxonomy): domain Bacteria; phylum Myxococcota; class Kuafuiibacteriia; order Kuafuiibacteriales; family Kuafuiibacteriaceae; genus JANQQN01. The sequence goes on along the minus strand of CAZFIV010000072.1, from coordinate 30,089 downwards.
AGTCAGCCCGCCCCGAAGCACGTTGTCGGAGTTGGCCATGACTTCGAGCGCAGTCCCGTTCAGGTAAGCGTGCAGCTCCCGCGCCCGAAGAAACAGCGCCTGCTTCGGTTCGAGAGTGACCAGATTGAGGAGGAGCGGGGTGAAGGCGCCGGCATCGTTTTCGAATTTCTGCGCCAACGCCAGTACCCACTGCGCCTCCGGTGAATCCGTGCGCTTTGCCGCTTGGACAGCCGTCTGGAGCCAGGCTCGCCGCTGCGCGCTCGTACCGGTCATCAATCGAACGAAGGTGGCACGGGTCGCCTCTCGATCGGGGGCACCAACGGGAGGAAGCAGGTCGGTCAATCCGAGCGCGGTAAGATTGGCTCGGGTCTCCGCAACCGGCCGGAAGCCTTTCAGGCCGACGAACCGCGAATGGGCGACAACGAGTTCTGGCTTTGCAGTGGGGTCAGGATACAGTCGATGGGCCGCCGTACGCGGTATTCCGCCTTTCTCCTCCCGCTCGAAGCCGATCCGAGCTTGCGCATCGTCCGGATGACATTGGATGGAGAGGGGCTGAGCCGCGGCCAGAACTTTGAAGAGGTACGGAAGGGCTGCTGACGCCGCGTATTCGGGGCCGAGGAATGTGTTCGGGTACTGAGCGATGACCTCTCCGAGAGGGCGGTCGTGGCCCTCGAACTCGACGTACGATGAGGCCCGAGGGTGGGCGCCCATCCAGAGCTCAGCCCACGGTTCGCCGTCGGCGGCCACGCCCAGGAGCCTTGGGATTGCCGTCTTGGACCCCCAAGCGTACCGCTGGACTGGATTGCTGAGCAGCAGAGCGCCCACGGGATGTTCATAGACTCACGCCGTCGCATGCGCCAGCCGTCGGAACGTGGGCCTTCGATTCCGAAATCAGCGTGCTCCGGATCCGTCAACGGGTGGAACGATTATGTGGTTATAAGGCTGCTTATGTAGGTCTTAACCAGATATTTCAGAGCTCATACGCGTGCTGCCGATTGATTTTGGAGAGCTGAATGCCCTACCCATAGTCGGATGACTGTTGAAGAGGCTGCTTATCACGCTCCTGAGCAAAGTCGGGCGACGCCTGGAGAAGATGCATTGGCTGTGATGTGCAAAGCCCTCGGCCATCCGATTCGTGTTGCGATCCTCAAGCTGCTGCTGGCGAAGCGCAGCTGCATCTGCGGCGAGATTGTCGAAGAATTGCCCCTGGCTCAGTCGACGGTGTCCCAGCACCTCAAGCAGTTGAAGGCAGCTGGTCTCATTCGCGGCCAGGTTGATGGACCGAGAGTCGCGTATTGCGTGGAGCCGGCCGCTCTGGCGCACCTGGCAAACCTGGTTCGCAGCTTGGAGCGCAAGGCGGAGGCATTGAACGAAGTTCTCGAGCCGCAGCCCGCAAACGCCTCCGTGTAGCCAAGGTGGCAGGGGAGCGTGGGGGCGGGGCCGCTTCGAAAGTGGCGGTGATAAATCCCCAACCGTAGCTCAACTCCCAGTGTCTCAGGTCCGATGTCTTTGAGCGAGCGCTGCCAACGCACGCTCGGGAGGAGGACCGTGACGGCCGTATCAAACCAACTTGAAACGCACGATGTTCCCGTCGCCGATGCCGCGCTCGCATTCATCGAACTGCCGGGCCAGGAACGGGCGCCCGGCGATCGTGAGATCCAGCGCACGCAACATGCGGTTCGGCTCTTCGATTTCGGGCAGCAGTTTTCATCCCATTTTTTAAATCGGACCTACGGTGACCACCGGGCAGCGCTCGGACGTCCGTGGCGGCTGCGATTGACCGATCCTGACGAGCCGAGCACGGCCGGAGGACGGTTGGCGCGCCGGTCCTTGCTCCTGTGCAACGACGCGGATCCGCGAGACACGATGATGATCGGATGGGTCGACGTGTCGCAGAAGCGATCCGAGGTTCGGACGTACGAGTCAGTAGGTCAGCACTACATGGAGCGCTTTCGACGCCCGATCGATCTTTCGGTCGACGAGTACGCCGAGCTTCACTTCGACTTGATGACTTTCTTACGCGAACGTCACGTCCAACTCGCGCTGCTGCCGGCGGCTCTGCGTTTGTCCTTCACGACGCCGGTGCGCGAACGTCCGCGCGGGTACCGGCTGGCCCTTTACTGGGGCCTGGGCATCTTGACGGGCTTTTGTCTGGGGTTTGCCTGGTTCAGCGGATAGCTCGGTTCGACCACGTGGTTCGGTCATCTGGTTCGGTCATCTGGTTGGCTCACCTGGTTCGGTCACCTGTATCGACCGCGCGCACGCAGGTACGAATATGCGCTCGAATAGGAACGATTGATTGCGAAACTTTATCGAAGCTGCGCTTGAGGTGGGCGGTCATTGGGACCACTATGCCGAGAGGCGTCACGGTCTTCGGTACGTAGACACTACTGAGAACGAGGTCTTTGGATGCGGAACACCCTAGTCATTGTGCTCGGCTGGTTGCTCGTGATTGTCGGCACCATCTTGTTTCCGCTCCCGGTTCCGCTGGGTGCGCCAGCGCTGGCCCTCGGGCTCTTAATCCTGGCGCGCCAGTCAAGGTGGATGCGGCAATTGATCGCGCGTCTGCGCCAGCGGTTTCCCCGGACTTCGCGTTCGCTCTCGGTATGGGCCCGGAGGCGTAGAATCGGGTCCCTCAAGGACCTCGATCGGGAGACGAATCCCGACCGCTTATTTTCCCGACCCCCCGGCAACAGACCCCGCTGTCCCAACGGTCACGCATCCTGATCGGGTTCGGCCGGCAGGGTCGCCGGTCGAGCCGAAGGATCGAGCCTCTTCGCGAGCGCTCGTGCCGTATGGTAGCCCCGCTGGTCCCAGCCTTCCTCGTAGGTCACGGTCGATAGACCAACGGCGTGAAGCTTCTGCGGAAGACACCCGTCCTCGAGCAGATAGCGACGGCTCGGCTTCGGATGACGACCCAGGTTCCGCTCGGTAGGCATCACGTAGATCAAACGACCGACCGATGAGAGCGACGCCGCCATCTTCGCCCATAAAGGTGTCGAGGGCATGAACCAGGTACACACCACGAGGTCGTACGTTCGGGCCGGAAGAAGCGATTCCAGCCGGACCGGGTCTTCGAGGTCGACGGCGACGGTAGACAGCATCCGTCCCGACCGCTCGGCGCGTTCGGCCGCCCGTCGCAGCGCTGATGGTGAGATGTCCGCCAAAGTGACGGCCCAGCCTTGGAGAACTAGCCACAGCGCGTGCCGGCCGGTCCCCCCGGCGATGTCGATAGCCCGTCCGACCTCCATCCCGTCGGTCGCTTCGATCACGAACGTCTCCGGTTCCCCCAGTTCGAGGTCCGAGCCCGAACGATAGCGGGTCTCCCACTTTTCGAAGTCTTGCTGGCTCATTTCACCCGAGTCCGGCGCCGTGGGGATGAAAGGGTTCCCGGCCCTCCCGGGGGCCCTCGGCCGACCGGTCGTGAAGCAATGATTCGCGCCTGCTCAGGTCTTGCAGCACCTGCAAGGCTTCTTGCTCGCCGGTGGCGACGAGCCTTTCGATCGCCTCGAACTCCATGAATCCGAATTGGGGGAGCGGCATCGGAATGTACAGGTCGAGCTGCCGCTGTACCTTCTCTCGGTGATCTTCGCTTCCCAAGAGCATGGCGGTCATCAGGATGTCGACGATCGAAGGGAAGGGCCGGACGCTCTCGGGGTCGAACAACCGGCGTGCGACCAGCAACCAGGGTGAGGGTAGCTGATGACCGTGGTAGCTCGGGGGACTCGGTGTTGCGACATCGATCCCGATCACCTTCGCGCAATACTTTCGCATGACATCGCCGGGCAGATTGTTCAGCACTCCACCGTCGACCAAAATGTCTCCGTCGGACACGACCGGAGTCACGATACCGGGAAGGGCGGTTGACGCGCGGATAGCGGTCACCAACGGGCCTCGCCGATGGATTCGGAGGCCTCGCCGGGTGAGGTTGGTCGAGACACAAAAAAACGGGATCCAGAGATCTTCGATGCGTTGCTCCGCGAAGACCTCTCGTAGGGCCCGGTCGATGCGGTCGCCGCGGACGACGGCCATGAGCGGCAGCGTGTACTCCTGAAAGGGCCGTCGCTCGATGAAGCTGCCTCGGTTGACGTCGAGCATCCTTTGGCGAGACCAGCCGAGCGCACACTGAAGGGCGATGAGTGCGCCCATACTCGTGCCGCCGAACATATCGATGGGGATGCCGTGCTTCTTGATAGCTTCGTAGGCTCCGAAATGCGCGAAGCCGCGGGCTCCGCCACCGCCGAGAACCAAGCCGACGGAACGCCCGGTGATGAAGCGGGCCAATCTCGCGATGTCTTGGTCGTCGTTCCATCGCAGGTGAAAGTGCTCGTCTACTTCTCGTTCATCGAGCCACCGAGCCGTTCGATAGGGGGGCCGCTCGGGGTCGGGATGCACGATGACCAAAGCGCGGCGAGGTTGCGCCGGTCGGGGAGCCTCGGCGACGACCACCCGTTCGGCGGGGGCGAGCTTGTAGGGGCCGTCTGCGCGAGCCAAGTGGAGCACCAGATCAGCCCTCTGCAGACAATGCTGGGTCCATGGGGTCGCTTGGGTGTGGGCGAGAAACAGACAGAGGTCGTGGCGGGCTTCCTGTTCGTCCAGCCACGCCATCAACCTCAGATCGCTCGCTGCGCCAGGGGCATCCCTGGCGATCGGGGCGCCGAGGGCATTCTCGGCGAGGTCCTCGTCAACGATGACTGTATGAAGGCCCGGGCGAACGGCGGTCGCCAGCCGCTCGGCGATGCCCCGCGTCGGCGCTTCGGGGTCGGCGGGCAGCAGGACGACGTTGATGACTTGTCGCTGGGTGCGCCCGCCGTTGTAGGCGGTCTGAGTTCGTCGAATGACCACTCGGGATACGAACAACAGGATCTGAGGGTAGCGCTGGCAGAGATGGAGAAAAGCCTCCGCCGAAAAACGCACCAGCACCGAATTGCGAATCGCCACCGCAGTACCCGCGCGGGGCGCTCGGGCGAGAACGGACATCTCACCGACCACTTCGCCTCGGCCGACGTAGCCGATGACCCGTTCTTCTATCGTGTCATCGATCCGAATCTGGAGCCGGCCCGACAGCACCACGTACAGCGCATCACCAAAGTCGCCCTGGTGAAAGAGAACCGCCCCACGACGGATGACTTGCCAGTCGCCGTGCGCTTCGATCTCGTCGAGCGCCGAGGCGCCCAACGGGCCGACCAACCGCGGCAAGACCGCCCTTAGCTGAGCTCGGAGGAGTTCGTGGCGATTAGTGCCGAGCGGCGGGACCTCGTCGGGTGAATCCGCCGCGGGCGCGTCGACGGTCATTGGTTGGAATACCTGATCAGGGCGAAGGACATCTAGTCACTCGACCGCGCAACGAACTCTACGGGTTTCTTCAGCGGTGCCCACACGTCGTCGCAGAACCAACCGGCGTCGTCGAGAAAACGACCGTGGACGCGGAAGCCAGAGTCAGCGGCGAGACTATCCATGTCGGAGGGAAGGTACTTGTACGAATACTCGGTGTGGATCGGTTCCCAAGCCTCGAATGTGAACAGACGCTCCAATCGATCAAAGTGAACCGTCTGGTGCTCCATCGAAACGAGGTAGCTCTCCATCGCGCCCGAAAAGACGTTGTACGTTCCGAAGTGTCGCCACCGCCGGCGGTCGAAGTCAGCCCCCAACTCGGCGTTCATTCGGTCGAGCAAGTTGAGATTGAACTCTGCGGTCACGCCTGCAGCATCGTTGTAAGCGGCCAGTAGTCGGTCGATGTCTTTCTTGAGGTCGAAGCCGATCAAGAGCCGATCATTGACATGCATGGATGCCCACAGCCGGCTGAGGAAGCCGCGAGCGTTGGCCCGGTCGAAGTTCCCGATATTCGAGCCGAGGAACAGCACCAGGTTCGTGCGCTCGTCTTCTTGTGCGGCCAGCCAGCGAACACCTGCCGTGTATTCTGCGACGAGCCCCATGACGGGCACTCGGGGGCTCTCGGCGGTCACGCGAGCGATCAAGCCGCGCATCGCGCCGGCCGAGATGTCGATGGGAACGAACCGGAAATCCGCTTGAATCCGGAGCGCCTCATCGATGAGGATCATCGTCTTTTTGCCGTCGCCAGCCCCGAGGTCGACCAGGTTGAACGGTCTTCCGCCCAACGATTCGAGGATTTCGCGCGCGTAGGTACGTAGGATCTGTTCCTCGCAGCGGGTCGGGTAGTACTCGGGTAGCTCCATAATCTGACTGAAGAGCTCGCTGCCGCGGTCGTCGTAAATTAACCGACTGGGGAGTTTTTTCGGCACGCTACTCAAGCCCACCAGCACGTCGTAGCCGAGCTCCTGGTCGCTATCGAGTTGTTGGTTCGTCTGCGTGAGGTCTAGGTATAGGTCTTCGGTTCTCTGTTCCGTCAAATGCGCTCCGTGGGGCCGGCCTTGCAGGTCGATCCAACGTGACCGGTTAGCCTCGATGTTCGCGATGCCATCCCGAGCGGTGGGGATCAATACCGCTAAGGGTTTGCCTAAGAAGGCGCAAGCTATGTCGAGACGCTGTCGAACTCGCTGCCGTCACCACGGCGAGGGGCCCGTTCGTGCGGTTTCCGCAAGATACTGCAAAACGCCCCAAGATCCTGACAGAAAGCCTTCGTAGAAATCCTTACCCAGGAGAGGAGAGCTGAGGAGGCCTTGTCCAATGTTTGATGACACCACCGTTGCTTCGCCTTTCCTACCCGGTGTCCGACTCCACGATGTTACACCCGGCCGTCTAGCGGATGTTGCTGCTGACGGCGTCCTGGTTGCAGTGTCTGCCGCTTCGCGGGTGCGGCTGCGTGCCAACGAAGTCGACCTCGTTGCAGGTCCGGGAAGTCTATTGATCCTACCCCCCGACGATGGTCGACGCGTCGAGCTCAATGGCGTTCAACGCGTTCGAGCCCTCGCGGTCGACCCGGTATGGCTAACCGCTTGCGGCGCATTCGTGCCTCAAGCCCCCGAAGCCTGTGATGACCCGGCCGCTCGGCAGGCGTTCTTACGGCTCATTTCAGCTCTGGGAACGGCCGAACCGGCCGACCGGGTCGCCCACCAATGGTGGACGCTTCGGCAGGGCCTGTGGGGCGGAAGTTCGGAGAACTTCCTTCGTGGTGCGGTGCGTCGCGCCCTCGGCCATCTGCACGGCGCATACGCCGCGAAGCTGTCGCTCGACGGCATCGCGGCCGTCGCTCGGTCGAGCAAGTACCACCTGGTGCGGACGTTCCGAAAGCAGATCGGTTTGCCCCCGCACGGCTACCAAGTCCTCTTGCGCGTCCTTCGGGCGCGGGATCTTCTCCGGAATGGCGCGCGGTCGGTCGCGGCCGCCCAAGAAGTGGGTTTTCTGGACCAGAGCCACCTCAGCCGCCACTTCGTTCGATTGTGTGGAATGACACCGGGCGTCTTTGGACGCACGGTAGCGACCGTACGAACGGGCAGCGAACCTGTAGAGCGGGTTCCCGAAGTCACCGAGGTTGTATCCACCGTCAGCTGAGTTTGCTGGTCCGCCTACGGATCGGGCTTCGGCGTCCGCTCCTCAATCCCTCCGAGCGACCGGTTGGCGCGTCACCTTGAATTCGCCTCTTCAGTCGGTTGAATCAACCGGTTCGCCCCAATCTGACCAAGCCGCCTCCCCAGTCGCAGTCTCGGTGTTGCCACCGGTGTTCTGAGCGCCGCTCTTACCGGCGTATCCTCCAGACTCCCGCGGGCGGCGATGACGCGCCGCCTCGGGTGCCCTGGTCGTGTAGTCAACCCATCTACTCGTGGACCCGCGAGCCTCTCACGGCGACGGATAGGGAATCCGGGTTGTTGCGTAGGTCGGCGTGCCCTACGGGTCGAGAGTGCCCTCGTCAGCCCTTCTGCCGAGACTCAGACTTCGCTGGGTCGATTCGAATCCCGACGGACTCCTCCGTCGTTCTCTTGATGAGGAGCTGGCTGATTTGCCGGTTATCCGTCGAACGGAACCGACCGCGTTGGCCGATGATGATGCCCTGGTGCTCATTGACCCAGTCTTCCCGGACGAACGGGTGGAACGGATCAAAGACGACTTTCGAGCCTCCGGTCGGCCCTTCGTGACCCTTTGGCCGACCGCCGCAACCCGACCGGCAGACCTGTTGATCATCGGATTCGATGGTCTGGTCGCTCAGCTCGATGAGGAACAGTCCTCCGAACGGTTCGATTCGGTCATCATTGGTCTTCTCCGCCGGGAGCACGCGATCGCACCCCAGCCGTACACTGGCTGGCTCATCAGAGCCCTGGTCAATGCCGCAGTAGCGAAATTGTTCGACGGTCGGGTCGATGCATCACTGTCTTTGTTGGATGAAGCGCGGACGCTAGGACCCCCGCCTGATGAATTGGATCAGGCTTTACGAAGAGAGCTGGCGACCGATCTGCAGGCGCACACTCTCGGCGCTACTCAGGACCGTATGCGGAGTGAGCATGTGCAGGCTTGGTTGCTTAGCGAGTAGTCCTACGCACTTTCTCAGAAATGTGACGATATACTTGCGTACACTTACCAATCAGAGTATGAGGGAGACTATGGACATCACTAAGCTGGTGAAGGACCTCCAGCGGGCCATAGACAGCCTTCGGAGCGAGCAGGAAGAAATCGACGCAAAGATCGCTTCGATGGAAAAGGCGCTGAGCTCCCTGGGCGAGAGTAGCGCACCTCGGCGAGGCCGACCTCGCAAGGCGGCTTCGGCGGCGACTCGCACGGTCGGAGGCCGCTCCCGAAAGAAGCCGAACTGGACGCCAGAAGCCCGTGAGGCCGCCCGCGAGCGGATGCGAAAGTACTGGGCGAAGAAGCGCTCGACCAAGAAGGCGACGACGCGGAAGAAGACCACTCGAAAGAAGGCCGTCGGTAAGAAGCGCGTGTCAAAGAAGACGGCGGCGGTTGCGGCGTCCGAGTAGGGCACATCTACCGTCGGGCGCCTCGGCCCGTCGCCCCGATCCTCGCTGCGGTCTTCGGCAGGATGCCGGGAGGCTTACAGGTGGACGGGCTCTGACTTCTATCTCCCGGCGAGTTCGGGCCCTGGGCAGTAGGGCGAAGTCGGAGATTTGAGGTGTTGTCGCGGTGGCGAATGCGGTGTGCGCATTGACCGGTCAGCGTCTTCGCATCTTGCCCTTGCGATGACTGGCCAAGACGCCGACCTGGACTCGGTCGGGTCGCCGTCCGCAAGCTGCCCGGTACACGCGAAAGCGCTTGGTGTCCCTCAACACTTCGACGTCTTCGAAAGAAGTTCTCAGGACGTCAAAGTAAGGCAAGAAGCGGTTGGCTACGACCCAAAGGTTTCCTTGCTCGGTAAGGTGCGCGGGCGCGCGCTCGATCACTTCGCGCGCCAAGTTCGTATTGGTGACCACGCCTTCGTGAAAAGGCGGGTTGCACAGGATCGCGTCGAATCGACCATCGACATCGCTGTACCAGTCCGATGGTCGGCATCCGGCGTTGCGAAGCTCGTTGGCGGCGATGGTTGCGTTGGTGGAAGCCACGGCCGAATCGTGGACGTCAACCATCAGAACCGATGCATCCGGTGCGTGCGACGCGACCGCACTGCCGAGAATTCCCGCTCCGCAGCCCATGTCGAGAACTCGACCGCCGATCGTACCGTCGAAAGGCAGAGTTGCGCACAATTCGGCCGTCCCTTCGTCGAGCTCGCCGTCGCTGAAGGTGCCGGGGTAGCTTCGGACTTCGAGGGCATGATCGGCGACCGTTGCCGTCCACGCGCTCAGCCATGCCCCGGGGTCGAAAGTCGAGTCCCGTCGCTCGCACGATGCTCGTAGCAGGACGCAGCGCCGGGCCGAGTCGATGACTTGGGTGGGGCCGACGCGCTCCCTTAAGATCCTCGACGCGCCCCGGATTCCGCTTTGGTTGGCTCCCACGACGTACACCCGGTCCTGTGGCTTCAACAGCGCCCGGACGCGGGCGAAGGTCATGTGCTGGAGTCGACGGCCCTTCGGCAAGAAGATGACGGCTCGGGCGAAACGGTCGGACGGAATGTCGGCCCAAGCCCCGCGATGAACGGGTCGGACCTGGGCCATCGCACGGGCGGCGCGGCCGACGCCGTGATGCCGAATCCAGAACTCGACGTCCTTGCCGTTCAGCGCGGTTACGGCTTCGGCATCGGGCGGATCGACGACAAGCACGGGCGCCGACGATTCAAACAATCGGTCCTCGTTGCGGATCAGCACTTGGGTTTCGGGCCGCACAAGCCGGCATTCTGCGTGTCGCCCTCGGGAGTCAACCACCCGCGATGAAGCCGGCGTTCCTGGCCCCGGTCGCCCGACCGGAAGCGGGCCGGGTCTGGCTCCATTCGCTTGGGGCCTAGTCGAGGGAGACGTCTTTCGTCGGTATCCGAGGCTCGATACGCCCGAATAGCCTTGCTCCTGTCCGCGATTTCCGCGACGACCCTGAAAAACTCATGACCGAGGCGAGCTCCCCTACCAATGTCCCGCCGTCGTCCCGGGCCAAGCTTCTGCGCCGGGCCGTGCTCTTGCTGCTGCCAGCGATCGCGATGGCCATCATCTGGCAGGTGACGCCCCTGCGGTCCCTCATCGAGCCCGACGCGGTGGTCGAGGCGCTCGGAGCGGCCCGCGACGCATGGTGGAGTCCGTTCTTGGTGGTCGGGGTCTCGGTGGTCGGGTGCTTCTTGATGGTGCCCCTCACCCTGGTCGTCTTGGCCCACGGGGCCATCTACCCCTTTCCGATGAACTTCATCGTCGCCGAAGTTTCAATGCTGTTGGCAGCGGTGGCCATGTTCCTCGTGGGCCGGTGGGCCGGGGAGGATGTCGTCGCGCGGCTCGTTCCCCGCGAGCTGAAAGCGCAGCTCGATGAGATGGGGACCAAAGGCGTGTTTGGATTGGCGGCGCTCCGATGGATTCCGGTCGCGCATTTCGGACTGCTGAACGTTTCACTCGGGGCGCTGGGTTTACCGTTGTCCCGGTTCTTCGTCGGTACCCTGATCGGCCAAACCGTGATGGTCGTGATCTGGGTGGGGCTCGGTGACCGGATTCGCGCCATCCTGAACGACCCAAACCTGGCAACAGTGGGCTTGCTGGCGGGCGTCGTCGTGACCTTGGTGGTCTGCGTAGTCGGTATGCGTTACTGGGTCCAGCGCGGCCGGGCGGGTTCGTCCTGACGGACGGCCCTAAATGATGATGACATGGCGTAGGTTACCCCCGTGAAGCCACCCAGAATCGACCTTCGCAGCGATACCGTCACCAAGCCTACCGAAGGCATGCTCGCCGCCATGGCGGCGGCCGAGGTCGGCGACGACGTCATGGGCGAGGATCCCACGGTCAACGCGCTCGAGGCCCGCCTGGCCCAACTGTTGGGGCAGCCGGCGGCAGTGTTCGTCCCGTCGGGTACGATGGGCAACCAGATCGCGCTATCCGTGCACTGCCGCCCCGGCGACGAAGTGATCTGCTCTCAAGACGCACACATCTACCATTACGAGGGCGGAGGGATGGCCGCCATCGCCGGGGCCTCAGTGAGACTTCTGCCCGGCAAGCGTGGGCGGTTCGACGTCGACGCGGCCCGACAGGCCGTACTCCCCGACGACCCTCACTTCCCCCATTCGCGAGTGATCGCCATTGAGGACACGTGCAATCGGGGAGGTGGTTCCGTCTGGGACAATCGGGTCATCGATGGCCTCCGCGCTCTGTGTGACGAAGAAGGCCTGGCCCTGCACGTCGATGGGGCGCGGTTATTCAATCGACTGGTGGCCAGCGGTGATGTGCCGTCGATCTATGGGCGGAGGTTCGACTCGATCTCGGTGTGTCTTTCGAAAGGACTCGGGGCACCGGTCGGCTCCGTGCTCTTGGGGGCAACCGCGTTTATTCATCAGGCTCGCCGCCTTCGGAAGCGGCTCGGCGGCGGGATGCGGCAGGCCGGCTATCTGGCCGCGGCCGGGCTGTACGCGCTCGAGCACCACGTCGAGCGGCTGGCGGAGGACCACCAGCGGGCCAAAGTCGTAACGCAAGTTTTGGCCGCCTCCCCGAAGGTGGCGGCCGTTGTACCCCCAGACACCAACATCGTTCTGTTCCAACCCGGCCCCGGGTCGACGGTCGCGAGCTGGATCGCGCATTTAAAGGCCCAGGGAATCCTGGTGAGCGGCATGGGGGTGGCCCACGTCCGACTGGTGACCCACCTTCACATCTCGGACGCCGACCTCGAACGAGTGTGTGATGCGATCGCTAGCTATTGACCGGTGGCCGTTTGACGGCTTGGTTGTGCGGCGGTATCAGCCCACTCGTGAAGTCGCTATGGCAGACTTATGTCGTCGACGTTCGAGACCGCACCGACCGGGAGGCTGTCGAGTGGCAGCAACGGTTCGGAAGAGGGGCTGCGGACGCGCGGTTGGCGGTCGTCGTAGCGACGGCGATGCTCTGCGTGATCTTCACGTGGTATTGCGGTCGGACCGGCAACATCCGCTACTTTTGGATCCCCTTGTTCAAATTTCTCGGTCACCCGGAGTGGATCACCGAGTTCAAGGCTTGGTTGGGATCCCAGATCAATCGAAAGATCTTCTGGGCGGGGGCGCGGGTCATCGGCTACGTCGTTCCGCCGCTGCTATCGCTGCTCTTCATCAGGTTCGTCTTGCGGCAGCCCATCGGGAGTATGGGGCTCCGGATCAAAGGGATTCTCCCCCACTTCAAGGTCTACGGGCTGATGTTCCTGATCATTGCTCCGCTGGTCGTGCTCGTCTCATTTTTCCCGGCTTTTCAAGCGAAATACCCGTTCTACAAACTCGGGCCCAGCGAGCCGTGGTGGCCCAACTTCATCTTCTGGGAACTGCTGTACGCCCTACAGTTCGCCAGCCTCGAGTTCTTTTTCCGCGGTTACCTCGTTCACGGCGCCAAGCACCGGCTCGGATTTGCGTCGATATGGCTGATGACGTTCCCGTACATGATGATCCACTTCGGAAAGCCCCTGCCGGAGTGCATCGGGTCGATCATCGCGGGCCTCGTTCTCGGCGCTCTTAGTCTCAAGAGTCGGTCGATATGGTGGGGCGTTGCGATCCACGTCGCTGTCGCGTGGATGATGGACACTCTATCGTTGTGGCACCAGAATCTGCTGTTTCGGTAGGTCGTCCGGACTCAGGTCCATTCGATAGTCGATTCGGAAGACGACTTGCTCTTGCCGCCTGACGACCGGCCACCCTCCGCGGCCTGACCCTGCGCGGTCTGGCCCGCGGCCTTCGCGTCTTCTTCGATCAGTGCTTTGGCCTGCGCTACCCAATCATCCCGAATGATCCGGCCCTGGAACTTCTCGAGCAGGCCCGAGAACCGCTGGATATCAGTGGGCGTCCAAGCGGCGACCTGTTCGAAGTAACGGATGCCGGCTTGGTTCAGAACCCGCTCCAGCGCCACTCCGACGCCGCGGATTCGCTTGAGATTGTCGTAGGGTCGCTCGTCGGGCCCGTCCGGCGCCGGGGCAGGGACGGACGACCGGCTCACGCGGTCGCCCTGGTTGACCCGAGCCTCGAGCGCCTCGATCCGGTCTTCGGTCTCCTGACCCCAGCGGTCCTGGTGCTCGAGCCGAGAGGTCAGCGCGGCCGTGGTCGACTGCATCCGCTCGAAGTGGGTGCGGGTCGCCTCGAATTGGTCGGGCAAGGCCTCGAGGGCCTGAAGGCGGCCCTCAAGGTCTTGTTGGCTGTCATGGAGCCCAGTGATGTGCAGAGGCAGCCCAGACAGGGACTCGAGGCGTGAGGACATCACGCTGTCGGCCTCGCCCAGTACGTCGATGCGATTGCGGATGCTCTCAAGCTGTCCTTGGGACGCACCCTGACTGGCGACGAGGCTCGTGAGCTCGTCGGCGAGCGCGGCGCGAGCGCGTTCGCTGGCGACCAGTTGGTTCTCGAGGCTGTTGAGACGTTCGCTGAGCGCCACCAGCGCTTCATTGGCAGCCGGTGAGTCGCTCGGGGCGCTGGCGAGCATGGTCTGCACGCGTTGCACCAGCGCTCGATGTTCGCCCAAGAGGTGATCCGAAGTCCCCTCGAGGGCGATCAGCCGTTGAGCGTGGGCGTCGCGGTCGGCGACCAAGCTCTCGATTCGACTGGTCAGCGTCAGCTGCGACGCTTCGAGTTGCCGACCGAGGCTCGCCTGGCCCTCGGTCAATTGGCTCGCCAGCGCCGCCGTTCGTTCCGACAGGGCGCTTCGACCGGCCGTCAGGCCCTCCATCTGCCCCGAGAGGTCGGCCATGCGGTCGCTTTGCATGCTGAGACGCTCCTGCTGACCGTCCTGGGCGGCCCGCAGCTCGTTGAGCGACCGCTTGTGCAGTTGAAGGTCGGTTTCGGCGCCGCTCAGTCGTTTGCGGTTGCCCGCGACGTCGAGCTTGAGTTGCTCCACGCTGGTCCGAACTTCCCGGACCATCGCCCGGCTCAGCAGATAACCGAGTACCGTGCCCAGCAACAGCGCGAGCACCATGAAGTTGATGATCTCTAAGGCCAGTGACAGCATGGTCAGTCCTTTCGAATGATGCGTAGCTCGATGCGGCGATTGCGCGCTCGCCCGGCGGCGGTCTTGTTGTCTGCTTTGGGAATGGTCGACCCGTAGCCTACCGCTTTCATACGGGCCCGGCTGAAGCCGACCGACGCCAGGGCGTTGAGCACGGCGGCGGCCCGACGCTGGCTCAGCTGCAGATTACCGGTGCTGGTGCCCACGCTGTCGGTGTGGCCGCCGATCTCGAACTCGACTTCCGGACAAGGGCTGAGGGTGCTTCGCACCTGGGTGAGAAGTGCGTCGCTTCGGGACCGCATCCTGGCGCTGCCGAACTGAAATTCGAACTGCTGCTGGTTCAACAACTCGTCGACCGCTGCCTGACATGCGTCCAGGGAAGCATCGAGCGCCCGGGCTGCGGCGACGGTGGCGCTGACGGTCGTGAGGCGTCGACGGCCGGCCGGGTCGGTCACGCCGTCGAGCACGACCATCTCGTCTCGTACCGCGTGGCCGCCGGAGATGGCGAGGACGGCGTCGATCGCTTCCCGTCGTCGCGCCTCGTCAGGGGCGGTGCCGGTGACCGTGAGGTCTAGCCCCTCCGCCTCGACGGACGCGAAGGTCAGCTTGCGGTCGGTAAGGGCGACGGTCGCCCGGTGGACCAGATCGGCCTCGATGATGGGGACCGTCCACGCGACGGCGGCGGCCACCATCCCCGCGAAGACCAACAACCCGCCGACGGCGATGACGATCCCGTCGTTCATCGAGTGCATCCTCCTGCGACGGTGCCCGCTTCGTCGAGGTCGTCTTGAGGGCCAAGTGTCGAAATCGGCCCGAAATCGGCGTCGGGCCGCAGTGCGTCACGCGAACGAGGTCGGGCTCGACCGCGTCCGCCGTGAGAATCCTCTGACGTGCGGGGTGGCTTACTCGAAAAGGCGTTCGGGATAGATGACGAGCTGGATGAAGTTGAACTCGAAATAATCGAAGGCGACCCGTTCGCCGCGTCGATGGAGGTCGAGGCCGGGAGTGAACCGAAGGTTGGTCCGCAGGAGCCAGGAACTCGTCTCGGTCGGCCGAACGTCCCATCCCAAGATGACGGAGAGCGAGGGTTTGAAGGCCCCGGCATCGAAGCGTTCGCCGCTGGTTCGATCGTCCACTTCATAGTGTAGTCGCTCGAGTCCGACGCCTCCGCCGACGAAGGGTACGAAGCCATTATAGTCGAACAGAAATTTGAAGGCGTCCAATGAAACCGAGTGCCGAACGTAGGTATGACTCCGGCCGTACCCTTCGTCCTCGCTGAAAAAGAACCGGTAATTGGCGCGAACGACGCCGTCCACTGCGTGCCAGTAGTATCCGACCGACGCGTCCGGGAGGATGACGGGGCGCCGAAGGTCGGACAGGAAAGCCCCGTCGCCGGTGAATTCACTACCCGATAGCGGAAAGGCCGCCGACGGGCCGACGGCCAGCTCGACCCCGCTCAAGCGACCTTCGGCCTCGAATTCAGCGTAGCGTTCGGCGAGTTCGCCGGCTCGGGATACCTCGATCAGGGAGGCGGTGGTATCGAACGCGTATTTGTAGCCCAACCACACGTCGAGAACATCGGGAAGGAAGCGCGCTTCGTCGCCAGCCGTCCGGCTCAGCGGATAGTCGCGGTCCCCCAAGGCGTGCAGACTTGCGCCGACCTCGAAGATACCGAAGCTCGTCCACCACGCGGCCCCAATCATGAGCGGGATCTGGTGGGTCGTCGTGGTCGGTCCATCATCTTGGCTGTACGTGTTGACGGACCACGCGACGCCCGCGAAGGGGCGCAGCGTGCCAGGCGAAAGCGCCCAGGGATAGACTTTGAGGCCGGTTTCGACGCCGAGGCTGAAGCGGGTCGTAAAGCCGCGGGGTTCCTCGGTGCGGTACCAGTACGGAGAGAAGGCGACGTATAGATCGGCATGCTGCCAAAAGTGCAGTCCGCCGAGCACGAACCGGGGCGCGACCATCGTCGGGAGGTCGAGCGTGATCGGGTCGCCGTCGCTCGGTAAATCCACTTTGCCGGGGCTCGGCGCCCACGACAGACTCAAGCCCACGTAGCTTTGGGCAAACGAGAACCTCGACTCGGCCTGCGCAGGGTCCTCTCCATCGCCCGGCGCTGCCGCCACAGTCGAAGGTACGGAAAAAGAAGCGACGGTTGCCGCTGCCGCAACGATGTTAGCCAACCAACGCACCACAGGCTGAGATTTTCGTTAGCACGGGCGGTGGTCCCCTGCGCACTGGGTCGGTCGACAAAAAGACGAGGATATGGCCCCATCCGCGGCCGATGAAGGTGGTCGACGTCGCCGAATTCTACGCCGAACTGGGCGGCGGCGTGAAAACGTACCTCGAGCAGAAGCTCCGCGCGGGGGCCGCCGCCGGACATGAAGTTGTGATCGTGGCCCCTGGCCCCCGAGACGCGGTCGAAGAGCGGGGCGGCGGTCGGGTCGTGTGGGTCAAGAGCCCGCACGTGCCGGGTGATGCTCGCTACCACCTCTTCACCGATCGTCGGGCGACCCACTCGGTGCTCGACCGTGAGCAGCCGGACGTCGTCGAAGCGTCGTCCGTGTACGGAGGCGGCTGGTTCGTGGCCACCTGGCCGGGCCCGGCTCTTCGCAGTCTGGTGTTCCATCAGGACCCGGTCGCGGCGCTGGCACACCCTCTGTTCGATCGATACCTCGGTACGACCATGGTCGATCGGGCGGCAGCGCCGTTTTGGGCGTATCTTCGTTGGCTCAGCAGCCGCTTCGATACGACGGTGGTCGCCGGATCGTGGCTGCAGGATAGATTGACTAAGTTCGGAGTTCCTCGGGTCCAGGCCGTGCCCTTCGGGATCGATCCCACCCCGTTCCGGGCGGCCAAACGAGACGAATCGCTGCGGCAGCGTCTGTTGACCGAAGCGGGGGTCCCCGGCGACGCACCGCTATTGATCGCGGTATCCCGCCACCATCCGGAGAAGCGCCTGAAGACCCTCATCAAGGCCGTTCGCAAGGTGTCAGCGGCGCAACCGGTCGCCCTCGTGATCTTCGGCGACGGTCCGATCCGCAAGCAGATCGAGGCCGAAGCAGCCAAGGGAGCGGGCGTCGTCGTGGCCGGATATACGCGCGACCGCGAAGAACTGGCCACGGCGATGGCCTCGGCAGATGCGTTCGTTCATGGATCTGCTGCCGAGACGTACGGCCTGGTCGTCGCGGAAGCGATGTGCGCGGGTACCCCGCTCGTCGTTCCCAACGTGGGTGGAGCCGCCGACCTCGCGGATCCTCAGTTTGCCGAGGTCTATCCGCCCGGCGACGTCGACAAGTGTGCGGCGGCCATTCGTCGCTTGCTCAGTCGCGAGCCACGCCGGCTGCGACTGGCATGTCTCGAGGCCGCTCGAAATGTTCGTACTCTCGACGACCATTTCGACAATCTGTTCGCTCACTACGCCGCCCTTCCCCGGGCTGCCTGATCCCCAGCTCTTCTAATGGAAATAAGAAGCCAGGCTGTTGCGTCACACGCTGAGCTCAACAGACGGTTTAGTCGGTTTTTGACGCTGCGAGTGAAAATCGTACCCAGTGTGAACATTTTTCACACCCTGATCCTTCACACTCGCCCGTTCGCGATGGAGGGCGACCGCGGAGTCGTCTTGGCGCTGTTATGGTTAACGGTCCTGACTTAGGGGCCTTTTCGCGATGTGTGGGATGGGGTCAGGATCCGGACGCCGACCTGTTCCGAAGACTTCATCGGTCGGTTGCGTCAAAACTTGATTGGCACCGTTCCTGCCTAGCAGTCGTCGCTCATGACCCTCATTGCGCCCCGATCGCCTGGAAACGCCGCCTTAGGGCGATCCGCCGGGCCTAGAGAATTTCCCCATATCGGTCTCCTGAACGACTACCTGGCTGTTCCTTACGCGACCGGTTCTTCCTTCGCGTCGCAATTCCTACAGGCTCAGTTCAAGATCCGGGGCCACCAAGTCACTGTGGTTGGACCATCGGACCCGACCGCGCGGCCCGAAGACCTGCCCCAACCCTCGGTCGCTATTCCCTCGCTGCCGATGCGCAGCAATCCGGGATTTCGGCTTCCGGTGCCGACGCCGGCCGCGATGCGAAGACTCAAAGACGAGCGCTTCGACGTGATCGTGGGGCAGACCAGCTCGGCGTTGATGGACGCGGGCGCATACGTCCGCGCGACCCAAGGCGTTCCGCTGATCTGCGTCAACACCGCGATGCTCTCCAGCCTTTACGACGTGCTGCTGCCCGAATCGATCGCCGAGAACACGCGCGTTCAGGAGCTCTGTCACCGGTACATCGTTCCGTTCGTCGAACAGGCTTCGGTCAGGGTCTACAACAATAGCGATGGCCTGATCGTTCTATCGAAAGGGCTTGAATCCTACTGGCGTGAGCTCGGGGTCACGGTTCCAATTCACGTGATTCCTCGGACGGTGAACCCCAGGATTTGCGCTGCCGAGCTTGGTTCCGACCCGTATCCGGCGACCGCCCCGAAAGGTTTCCGGCTCCTGGTCCTGTGTCGACAGGTTCGCGAGAAGGGCATCGCGCGCCTTATCGACATCTTTGCGCGTTACGTGGCGCCCAGAATCCCCGAGGCGACCCTGACTCTGGTCGGCGACGGACCCGACCTTCCGAGCTTTCAAACTCGGTGCAAGCGCCTCAAGATCGCCGACCGGGTGTTCTTCCCGGGTGAAGTAGCGGTGACCGAAGCGCCGACCTGGTATCAGCACGCTGACCTGTTCATGTACGCGTCGTTGTCCGAAACGTACGGCCAAGTGATCAGCGAAGCGATGTACTGCGGCCTGCCGGTCGTCGCCATGGATGACGACGCTGGCGTAGCTCAGCAGATCAACACGGGACGCGATGGCGTGCTGCTGCCTCCTGGGCCCGATATCGAGACCAGCAACGAGCGGTTTGGTCACGAGGTCGTCGACCTGCTGGAACGGCCCCTACGGCGCCGAGCGCTCGCGGAGGCTGCGCGCCGATCGGCCGAGAACCGGGCGGACCCCGACCGCATCATCCAGCGATACTATACGGCATTCGAGCAGGCCCGACGTCACCGAGCGCTTTGTCAGCCTTCGACGTCGACGTATTCACTGACCTCTCCGCTCGTGAAGTGGGCGGTGATGCACACGACAGTGTCGGGTTTCGGCATGCTTCGGGCGCCGACGAGCCGGATCGACAATCGCCCCCGGCAGCCGGGTTGGGGCGATCGGCAGCCGGAGCAGCGCACCGCCAAGCCGAACCGACGTTCGGCCAGCGCCTAGAAAGTGCTCGGAACGAATATCGATCCGTGAGCGGCCACTAAGTCATCTTTCGAGAGCCAGGGCGGCCCGGGCCCGGTCGAGCTTTGCCGTCAACAGCTGCGCTCCCGCCTGTGCGTTTTGGGCCTGAGCATCGATGAGCTCATTCGAACGCGCGGCGGCCTCTTCGTACCGTTCGACGGTGTCTTTGAGTCGCGCCTCGGTGGCTTGAACGAGCTTCTGAGCCAAGACCACTCGCCGGCGGGCTTGCGCGAGCCTCAGCCGACCTCGAACTCGCGTTCGGCTTTGTTCGGATGCTCGCTGCGCCAATTGTTCTTCGAGCGCCTTGGCATCGGCGCGGGCGGCGGCCGCCCGCGCCGAGCCCTCCCCGCCATCGTACAGGGGGATCTCGAGGCCCACGCCGGCGATGTAGAACGGAAAGAGGGTGTCCAGCTGGCCCCGCAGCCCGGCGGACGCGGAAGCGCTGAGCTGTGGCGCGTATCGTTTCTCGTGGAGGCGGGCCGTCGCCCGCGCGGCATCCGCCCGCGCGGCCAGGGCATCCGCCGCCCGGTCCGGTTTTTCGTCCGGTTTTTCGGCCGGTTTTTCGTCCGGTTTTTCGGCCGGTTTTTCGGCGCTGGGCGGGTCGCCGTTGGTGGACGGTCTTTCAAAGGCGTCGAGGAGGCTGGAATCGGGTATGGCGTTGGGCGCCAAGGGCTGCGCGACCGCGTCCTCCACGGCCAGCCGCGCAATTTCGACGGCACCTTCGGCGTAGTCACGCCGCAGCTCGGCCCCTGCGAGGTCGGCCTCGAGCGGGAGCAGGGCCGACGGGGCGAGGCCCCCGGCCGATATTTTGGTCTTGAGGCCAGCGATCCGTTCGTTCAACCGCTCGATCGTCCGGGCTTCCAGCCGCGCCCGCTCGTAGGCGCCCAACCATTCGATGTAGACCTCGTCGACGGCGACGATCAGGGCCTCCCGAGTCTGAGCGGCTTCCGCTTGGCGGGCGCGAAGCTCGGCCCGAGCGGCCTGAGTTGCTGCGTCGGTGCGGCCGAAGTCCCAGACGTTCCAAGTGACCCCCAGCCGCGCCGAGTATCGAAGCTGCGGATCGAACGCATCCAGGCCGTCGTCGATCGTCTTCGACCCAGCCACGATGAACTCGTCGTTGGTGTTGATGTCGTTGACGGTGACCAGCTCGCTGCCCGGCGAAGCGTTCGCCTCGACCCGACCGGAGACTCTCGGCAAGAGCGGCGTTTTCGCCTGTGCCACCCTTGCTTCGGCGCCGGCGAGTCGGGCGTCTTGAAGGGCGAGCTCGGGCCGCCCTTTGAGCGCTCGGGCGCGTAGCTGCTGGAGGGTGACGACTTGTCCCCAGGCGACGGAGGCCGGAGACAGTGCGGTCATGAGGGCGCCGAAGACGACCCCCAACCCGATCGAGGCCGATAGTCTCATGCGGCGTGTCCTTCGCTGACGATCCGGCCGTCCTTCAAGTCGATGCGCCGGTGGGCCCAATCGGCGACCCCGCGGTCGTGCGTCACCATGATAATCGTGAGGTCTCCTTCGGTATGTAGATCCTGAAGCAGTTGGAGGACCGCCTGCCCGGTTCGGGAATCGAGGGCGCCGGTGGGCTCATCGGCCAGCAGCAGTTTCGGTTGACCGACGCAGGCGCGGGCGATCGCGACCCGCTGTTTCTGGCCGCCCGAGAGTTGGTTCGGCTTGTGATCCATCCGGTCAGCGAGGTCGACCCGCTCGAGCATCTGCGCCGCTCGCTCCCGTCGGTCGGCGGCGGGGACGCCGGCGTACTGAAGGGGAAGCATGACGTTCTCGATCGCGGTGCTGTCGTTCAGAAGATGGAAGCTCTGGAAGATGAAGCCTAAGTAGGTCAGCCGAGCCCATGCCTGCTCGCTCCGATTGAGCTCCGACATGTCTTGTTGGGCGAGGTGGTAGGTTCCCGAGGTCGGTCGGTCGAGACACCCCATGATGTTCAGGAGCGTCGATTTTCCGCTTCCGGAGGGCCCACAGAGGGCCACGATTTCGCCGGCCTGGATGTCGAGGTCGAGGGCGTCGAGAACGGTCAAGGCCGTGTCGCCTTCCCCGTATACCTTGGTCAAGCCCCGGATACTGACCAGGGCTCGATTGTCGGGGTCGGTCGTCACCACGGTGCGAGGTTAGTACGGATGCGTCCGGCCGCAAGCTTCCGGACGCAAAAGCGACCCCTGTGACCGCGGCATCGCTGGACACGGTGCGCTTTGGATCCGAAAAGGTGGTTCCGATGGTGCCGGCGGTGGCCCACTTTATCTGGTATGGGCGCACGTTTTGGTGGGTCAATGCGCTGGCGATACGGTCCGCGGTGCTTCGGGGGGGATTCGACCGCGTCGTTTTGCACCACGACCAGGATCTCAGCCAAGAGGCCTCTTTCTCGGAGCTCACCGACCTGAAGGGTTTCGAAGCCCGTCGGCTCGTGCCGAGCGACTTGTTCGGTCGGCTCGAGAAGAGCGGTTCGGTGCTCACGGCTCTGCATGATGCTCTGGCCAAACCGAACGCTCGCGCTAATATGGTGCGAGCCGCGATTCTGGCGACCGAGGGTGGCGTCTATCTAGACACGGACACCATCACTTTGCGGTCATTGACCCCTCTGCGGTCGGCCGGCGCCTTTTGCGGCCAGGAACGGGTCACTCTGCCGGTCGACGTCGCCCGCAGCCGAAACCCCACGATCGTGGTCAAGAGCCTCTGGCTGAACGTCTTACGCGAATGGTATCGACAGCGTCCGGACGGATGGCGCGCATTTCGGCAGGTCGAAGACCGATTTCCCCTCGCCGTCAACAACGCGGTGATCGGTGCCCAGCCGGGCCACGCGCTGATCCTGGCGCTGCTTCAAGGGATGGTCGACTTGCCGGTCGAGCGCCGTCACGTGCCTTACGCGTTGGGTACTCACCTCTTGCAGGAGACCGTGGCTCGATATGAAGGCGACGACTTGGTCATCCATCCGCCCTCGGTCTTTTTTCCCCTCGGGCCCGAGATATCTCATCACTGGTTTCGATTGCGATCACGACCCGAGGTCGACCAGGTCGTGATGCCCGATACTCGGGTTGTGCACTGGTACGCCTCGGTTCGAACTCGACAGGTGGTGCCCAAGATCGACGCCGCCTACGTACGGGCGCACGCGGATCGGCAACTCTTCAGCGCCCTGGCGCTGCCGGTCCTCGAAGCGAAATCCTGACCTGAGCGTCACCGTGAGCGCGGGCATGCAAGAGAACCGGCCGGTGCTCGTCGCTTTTTGGAAGTTTTCGAAGCCCGAGGCCGATTAGAGTAATCATATGAAGTCTTCGGATGGCTCGACCTTGCGGGCTCCGAGTCGCGACGCTCCTCGCCCGTCGTCGATCTGGGCCCGCCCGACGCGGATCCTGGTTGTCGTCGGGATCGTGATCGTCGTAGGGCTTGGCCTGCGCTGGGCGACCGGCGGGTCCGAAGCCGACGGACAAGCCCTGTTCCGAACGGCACCGGCCGAGCAGCGCAAGATCGTGCAGACCGTCGAGGCGACCGGGCGCTTGCAGCCTCGGCACCGCAATTTAGTGGTCGCCCCGGTGGAAGGTCGACTGGCCGAAGTCGCCGTTCAACCGGGTGAGGGGGTCGAAAAGGGTCAGCTCTTGGCTCGGCTCGACGCGCGGAGTCTGGCCTTCGAGGTTCGGCGGGCCGAGGCCGGCGTCGCCGCCGCGCGAGGAGCCCTATCCGAAGCGAAGGCCGCCGAGGTCGAGGCCGACCAGCAGGTGGTCCGGGCCCGGCGGTTGGCTGGTCGGGGGCAGCTGAGTCAAGCTGACCTGCAGGCAGCCGTCGCCCAGGCCGAACGCGCCAAAGCCGCGACCCAGGTCGCCTCGGCGAAGCTCAACGAGGCGCAGGCCACACTGCGGGCGGCCCTGTTCGCGGCCGAACAGACCGATATTGTGGCGTCCCGCGACGGCGTCGTATTGACCGTCCCGCGGGAGATCGGGCGGGCGGTCTCGCCCGCCGGCCCGGTCTTGTTCACGATCTCGGCGCCCCTCGAGGTTTTGCGGCTCGAGGCCTCGGTCGGCGAGGCCGACATCGGTTCCCTGGCGGTGGGACAACCGGCCGAGTTCGAGGTGCAGGCCTATCCCCAAAAGAAGTTCTCGGCCACCGTCGAGGCGATCGGCGTCGTGGCGAACAATCGACAGGGCGTCGCGACCTACACGGTCGAGCTGAGTGCCCCCAATCCCGAAGGCCGACTGCTGCCCGGGATGAGCTCGGCCGTTCGGTTTGAAGTTGCCCGCACCGACCACGTTCTCGCCGTGCGAGAAGGTGCGTTGCGATTCAGCCCGATCGATGCGCCCGAAGCGCCGCCGCGAAGCCGGGTGTTCAAGGTGCACGAGGACGGGCGCGTGGAGTCGGTTCCGGTCAAAGTCGGCATCTCGGATGGGGTCTGGGTCGAAGTCGAGGTCGAGCCGCCGGCGATTTTGGAGCGCGGCGACACGGTGGCCATCGGGTATCTGACGGAAGCTCGGGGAGCGACCCCCGGCCTCAAGATCGGCGGTTGACGAAACATCAGGTCGGCCCGACTCGCCCACCGGCCGTGAGCGGGTCATAGAGGTCGGGTCGCCGGTCCCGAAAAAAGCCCCATGCCGCCCGTCGGCGGCGCAAGGCGTCGAGATCGAACGTCGCCGTAACGACCCCCTCGTCGGTCCGCCCCAATTCGGCGATCTTGTCTCCCCTTTCGTTGGCCACGAACGAGGCGCCGTAGAATACCACCCCGTCGGGTTCGACTCCGATTCGGTTGGCGGCGGCCACGGGCATGGCGTTGGACACGGCGTGCCCGATCATGGCGCGCTGCCACGGGTCGCACGTATCTTCCTCGCTGATCGGTTCGGACCCGATCGCCGTCGGGTACAGCAAGACCTCGGCGCCGAGCAAAGCCATCGCTCGCGCGGCCTCCGGGAACCATTGGTCCCAGCAGATACCGACCCCGATGGTGCCGTATCGGGTCGGCCACGCCTTGAATCCGGTGTCTCCGGGTCGGAAGTAGAACTTCTCTTCGTACCCCGGGCCGTCCGGGATATGGCTTTTACGGTACGTGCCCAGGCACCGGCCGTCGGCGTCGATCAATGCGATGGTGTTGTAGTAGGCGGGGCCGGCCCGCTCGAAGAAGGAGTACGGCAAGACGACCTTCAGCTCCTGCGCCAGGGTCTGAAACGTCTCGAGGGTCGGGTTGGCATCGAGGGGCCGAGCCCAATCGAAGTAAGTCTCCAGCTCTCGAGACGGAAAGTACGGTCCATCGAGCAGCTCCGGAGTCAAGATGACCTGCGCGCCTTGGGCGGCGGCGGCTCGAATGTGTTCGACCACCCGATCGACATTGGCCGAGCGGTCACCGCCCAATGGGCACTGCACTACGGCGAGAGTGAAGTTAGACGACATGGTCGGCCATCCGTCCACGGAACCGGGGTTGGTGTCAAAGCGTTCACGTCGGCGATACCGGCTGCTGCTGGGTGACGCAGTGGAACGCGCCTCCGCCCTCCAGAATCCGGCGCGCCGAGGCGCCGACCACCCGCCGACCGGGAAACAAGACGGCGATGGCCTCGACCGCGGCATCGTCGAACGGCGAGCCGTATGTCGGAACGACCACCGTGGTGTTCCCGATGTAGAAGTTGACGTAGCTGGCGGGCAGGACCTTGCCGTTGGCGTCGACGATCCTTCCCGGCGACGGGATGGTCACGACGTCGAGCCGCTGCCCGCCCGCGTCGGTCGCCTTCGCGAGTTCCGACTGAAGTGCCCGCAGAACACCGGTGTTGGGGTCATCGTGTCCGGACGGGGCCATACAGACGACTCGGCCCGGCGCAACGAACCGGGCCAACGTGTCGACGTGGCCGTCGGTGTGGTCGTTTTCGAGGCCTCGCGTAAGCCAGACGACGTGCACCACGCCGAAAGCTCGTCTGAGCTGGGCCTCGACTTCGGCTTCGGACCGGCCTGGGTTTCGGTTGGCGTTGAGGAGACACGAACGGGTCGTCAGCACCGTGCCTTGACCGTCGAAGTCGACCGAGCCCCCCTCGAGGACCAGGTCGTGATCGACTCGGGCGGCGCCTGAGGCGTCCGCGATCCACCGAGCCACCCGTTCGTCTCCCGCCAGCTTGAATTTTCCTCCCCAGCCATTGAACCGAAAGCACTGCGCGACCGGCCGACCGGCGGCATCGCGGTTGAAAACCGGCGCCGTGTCGCGCAGCCAGATGTCGCCGAACGGCGCGATGTGAATCGTGGCGCCCAGGCCGGCCAGCGCCGCCTCGGCGGCGGTTTGACCGGGTACGTCCAACGCCAAGACGTGAAGTGTTTCACCGCTCGGCGTCCCGGCGACCGGGTCGGGGTCGGCAATAGCTCGGCAAAGCGCTTGGAATTCCCTCCGCACGGCCGCCAGCGAGGCCCCCCATTCGGTCCGATGACTCGGCCAGGCGAGCCATACGGCTTCGTGAGGGGTCCATTCGGGGGGCGTCGTAAAGTCGGGCGTCATGTCGAGGGGGCGTTTCGGAGCCTTCGGACCTTGTTGCGGGCCTCGATCAGCCGCGGCTCGTTAGGCATATAGCTCAGGGCGAGCGCCAGGTGTCGCTCGGCGGTCACCAGGTCGCGGCGAGCGACCGCTTTGGCTGCCTCTTTGTAGAGCAGCTCGGCGCGCCCGTCCAAGATGGCTTGGGTCGTTCGTTCTTCGACCCGAGAACGCTCGCGAATTCTCCGTTGATGGAGACTCACCGCCCGGCGCGGAGGCGCGGGCGCGATGTCTACGGGGGCGTCCGCATCGACGGAAGGCTGCGAAGCGACCGGCACAACGTACGGAGGAGAGTCGGTCGCTCCCCCGCCTTCGGCTGTCGATGCGGATTCCAGGCCAGCGGATGCGTACGGGGCAATGGACCCAGCGGATGGGCTCAACGAGAATCGGCTGTCCGGTGGTCGCGGACCATCCGGCTCAGCGAAGTCGGCGATATTGATCGCAGCCGTCGGCCTCGCCGGTGACGGGACCGGTGGGGGCGGGAGCACCGGCTCGGGAAGGGCGGGCGTCAGCGGCTGGCCAAAAGTCTCGGGAGCCTGGGGGACCGCAGCCGCCTGAGCCGAGGAGACTCTGTCGTCCTCGGTTACCGACGGAAGCTCGATGCCGACCTCGGCGAGGTCGAGCGGTTCGTCCTCCCGTCGCGGGCTGTCGTCGGTGCCTCGAGCGCCGAGCGCTTCCTGGCTCACGATGGCGGTCGGGACCGCTTCCGCGACCTCGTTCCGGAGGGGCGAAGGAGCGGACGGGGTCGGGTGAAGCGCGATCGCTGGCGCATCATCAGGTGCCGCTTCAGCGACCGGAACCGGCGAGTCCTCGGCGACGTGGAGGGGCTCGGGGGCGCTTTTCGGCGCGGAACGCGGAAGGGAGACCTCGTCTTCGATCGCGTCCGAGTAGGTCGGGTTGGATAGGTCGATGATGGATTCAGGGGCCGGCGGAGCGGCGGGGCGGATGATCTCGGGCGGGCGCAGCCCAACGATGGGGGCGAACGGAGCGTCGAGGTCGGTCTTCGGTCCCGCGATGTCGGCGCCGTCGAAGTACGGTTCGGCTTCGGCGAGCGCCTCGAGCTCGGCGAAGCTCGGGTCGACGTCCTCGCTCGCTTCGCCGCCCTCGAATGGCTGAGGGGCGGCGTCGAGCCGAGTTCGAGGGCCGTCGTGCTCGTCCTCGGATGAAATCGACGTGCTGATGATCACGTCGTTGGCTTCGGACTCGGGCGTGGACGATGCATCGGCGTTGGCTCTCGCGGAAGGGAGCGGCGGCGGCGAGGCGTTCGTGGGGAGCGCGGCGCTGGCTCTCGCGGAAGGGAGCGGCGGCGGCGAAGCATTCGTGGGGAGCGCGGGCGGATCGGTCGGAGGCTCGAGCTCGTCAGCGGATGCGTAAACCAGCTCTCCGTCGGGCCGAAGCATCAATTCGGCTTTCGGTGACGCAGCCATCAGGTCGGCGGTCGTCAAACCCTCCGTCGCTTCGTCCTTGATATTTCCCATGGTCATTGGCTCCGTCGCGTAACAACCTCAGCACAACGTCGGCGCGTTTGGGAAGGAACGGTGGAAAGGTATCCTGCGCGGAAGCGGAGGGTGCTTCCGCGCACTGAAGTCGACTCGGCGGCGCCGGAGGCGGTGATGGCTCGTTCTGGGGCCGCGGACGATCCTTGCGGCCGCGCGGGAGCGACGATGGAAATACCGCGGTGGTCATCGACGCGTCACGATGGACTTTTCCCAGGGCTGCTTTCCATCGGTTCGAAGATCATGCGTACGCGTGCCAACAAAAACACCTGAATTTTTCCGCTTAACCGAAGCGAACACCGTAAAAAAAGGTTTATCGAGACGACGCCGAAGCGCACCATGGAGGGCCATGTCTGGGGTCGGAGTGATGCAGCTCTTCGAGGACTTCATGGTCTGCCCCTCGAACGAAGATGCAGTGGCGGCTGCCCGCGCGATTGCCGACACGAAGCCGGACGCCCCGAATCCGCTTCTCATATTGGGGGCGCCGGCTGACGGAAAAACGCATCTCGTGCGGGCTTTGGTCGCTGCTTTTCGTCGACGTCACCCGGGGGTCCGCACGATGGTCATGTCGACCGAGCGCCTCGAGTGCATCTGGCGCACGGCGGTTCTCCAGCAGACGCTCAAACAGTGGCAGCAGGAGCTCGCTCGGCTCGGTCTGCTCGTCATCGAAGATGTGCAGTTCATGGATGGACGTGAACTGTGGCGTCCGTTGCTTCGCCGGGTGCTGGCCGACCTATACGCCAAGGGGGGCTTCGTGGTGTTGACGCGTGACCCGCCCGAGCAGGCGGGGGATGTTCACCTGCCGCCGGTGGCTCGGGTCGTCCGACTACACGCACCTGATTTCGCCCTTCGAACGGCGGTGGCGAAGCGAGCCGCGGCCGCCTACGGCCTCGCGATCCCCGACGAGGTGGCCGAGTTCATCGCAGACCGGTGCGACAATCTCCGCCAAGTGCAAGGGGCGGTAATGAAAGTTCACGCGACGGCGCAACTCGTCCGGCGAGACTTGGGCCGGCGGATCTCCGAAGCGCTCGACGCGGGCTGAGGGGCTTTTCACCCTGACGACACCGCTCGGCTTCTCCGCTATACGACGGCGATGGCCACCTGCAACGGCCCGCCGCGAGAATCGGTACCGTCGAAGGCGTACGGACGACCGTAGCTGTCTGCGATGTGTCCCATCGACGTGCGATCGATGAACAGGGCGTGTCGGCCGTTCCAGCCGACGACCGAATCCTGTCCACTGAGGGTTCGCGGATCGACCGGTCGGATATTGTTCTTCAGTCCGAGGAAGCGCGCTGAGTTGATGGGGTCATCGCCATTGGCGAGCGCGTAGAGGGCCTGCGGAAAGGTCTGCGCCCCCTCGTGTCCCTCTAGCTGCGCGCGCTTGGCCATCGCGGCGTACGCGACCTCCGCGTAGGTCTTGACGCCGTTTTGAGGTCCCGAGAAGTTGGCGGCCATCCGCGCCTGAGCGAGCTCCTGGCCGGTCAACGAGACCTCGACTCCATCTTTCATCCGCACTCGCACGCCATCGCCATGTGGGGTGACGCTATCGAAGAGCCGGTTGCCGTGCCGGTCCATACCCGCCTTGATCATAGCGACCGCCGAGCAGTTGCCCTCCTGGGTCTGCGCCCATCCGCCGACCAGATCGCGGAACGCGGCCGGATCCTGATTGAGGAGGTTCTGCAGATCGCCGCCGGGCGCGCTGATGGGAAGAGCATTGCGAGCGTTGAAACTCCGCGGGTTGGCGGCGAACGGCGACGTTTGCGGGAGCACCGCCCCGAAGTAGCTCATTCCCCCCTGGGGGCCCATTCCCTGCTGAAGCGCCCCGAGCTGGCCCTGCTGGATCGCTTGCGAGACCAATCCGAGCAGAAAAGAGAGCGTTTGGCCGTGGGGATTCGAGGTCCCGTCGATCTTGTTGGCCAACCCGGTTGCGGCCCGCTGCAGGCCGGCTGGCTGACCGTCGAAGCGATGCAACAGGGCGCTGAGGGTCCGCAGGGGATCTTGCTGAAGTCGCTGAGTCGCGCCGACGCCGGTCGCGGCTCCCGAAGGCGCCACGGGGTGACCGTTGCCGGGGGTGACCGAGGGCATTCGCAGGCCGAACGGGTTCATGGCCGGCTTGACAGCATGAACCGTGCCCGGGGCGATCCCATCGTTCACCCTCCGAGGGCGAACGAGCGTCGGGACCGGCGGCTGGCAGCTGCCCGGATGGCGGTCGATCGCCCATCGGCGGTGTGCAGTCGGGCTCTGTGAAGCAATCCTAAGGTTCGTTAAGGGCTCGAACATCCCTCGCCGAGCCGCGTCGATCCGATGAGTCAACGCTACTGACTAGGAGACTTGCTCCGAGCGAAGCTTGACAAAGAAGCGGACTTTGGGCGCTCCGGTCCACCGCAGGGGCCTGCAGTCAT
>CAZFIV010000071.1:0-38517 GCA_964519665.1 uncultured Myxococcales bacterium | reverse complement strand
GAGCGCCCAAAGTCCGCTTCTTTGTCACGCTTCGCTCGGAGCAAGTCTCCTAGGCTTCGCCGAGACCGGCCGGACTGAAACGATCCGGCGCCCGTCCCTCTCGAAATCGTTGGAGAGGATGCACATCGCCTCCGAAGTTGGTAGTCCATCGATGGAGGCAATCGTGAAGCAGACCGTCAATTTTGGTGCAGGTCCCGCTGCTCTCCCTCCGCGGGCGCTCGAGCGAGCGCAGGCTGAGTTGCTCGACTTCGAGGGTTCGGGTATCTCGATTATGGAGCACTCTCACCGCAGTGCGACCTACGACCGAGTGCACAATCGAGCGCTCGAGCTCGTCCGGCGGCTACTGTCGGTACCGGAAACCCACAGCGTATTCATGGTGCAGGGCGGCGCGTCCGGAATGTTCGCGACCGTTCCCATGAACTTTCTGACCGAGGGCCGCCAAGCCGATTACGTCATTACCGGGATCTGGTCCGAAAAGGCGCTGGCGGAAGCCCAGCTGGTCGGCAGTGCACGAGTGGCGGCTACGACCGAGTCGGACGGGCGGTGGTATCGAGTCCCCACGCCCGCTGAGATCGAGTTCGATCCTTCGGCCGCCT
Organism: uncultured Myxococcales bacterium; assembly: GCA_964519665.1. Taxonomy (GTDB): domain Bacteria; phylum Myxococcota; class Kuafuiibacteriia; order Kuafuiibacteriales; family Kuafuiibacteriaceae; genus JANQQN01. Next base: position 37,921 of record CAZFIV010000071.1, on the reverse strand, counting down.
ATGCGCATATCACCACGAACAATACGATTTCGGGCGTCCAGTGGAAGGACCATCCGCATGGTGCAGCCCGCCTCGTCGCGGATGCGTCCTCCGACCTCTTTTCACGTCCTTTCGAACTCTCACAGTTCGCTTTGGTGTACGCCGGAGCGCAGAAGAACCTTGGGCCGTCCGGGGTCACCCTAGGCATCGTCAAGACGGCGTGGCTCGATCAGGCATCGACTCACATTCCCAAAATTCTGCGCTTCAAGGCCCATGTCGAGGCCAATTCGCTCCTTCATACCCCGCCGACGTTCGCGATCTACCTCGTCAAGAATGTGCTCGAGTGGCTCGAAGATGAAGGCGGGGTCGGTGTTCTTGCGCACCGAAACCAAGCCAAAGCCCGGCTCCTCTACGAAGCGATCGACGGAAGCGGCGGATGGTACCATTGCGACGTCGAGCCGGCGTCCCGCTCCGACATGAACGTCGTGTTCCGTTGCCCGACGGACGGCCTCGATGCGCGTTTCGTTCAGGCAGCCACCGAAGCCGGGCTGATCGGACTGAAAGGGCATCGAACCGTGGGTGGCCTTCGCGCCTCTCTTTACAATGCCGTTCCGATGGTGGGGGTGGAGCGGCTCATCGAGTTCATGGCTCGCTTCCGGCGGGAGAACGACTAAGTGGATCTGTTCGCCCGGATGGTCGCTGGTGATGCCAGCGCTCGGGACATCGCCGAGTTTCTCGATGGCCTGCCCCCGCAAACTAGGGTGCGTACGTGCCTGTCGATCCCAGGACATCTACTGGCCCCTCTCTACGCGCGGGTTCGCGGCCATGGTCTGCTCGAGATAAGCGTATTTGCCAGCCCTCCGCGCCAGACGATCGTCTACGAGCTCAAGAACAGTCTTCGGCTGTTCAACACGGCTCAGAAGCGGTTCTATCAGCCGACGCGCGGTGACGTGATTGGGTTCAACTACACGGGCTCGCTGGCCCCGTTGACGGGTCCCGGTTACTTCTACGCGCTCAACGGAGATGATGGAGAACTCGTGTTCGACTACACACGACTGCCGGACTTCCGTCCGCCCGGCTGGCCCGAGATCAGGCCCAATACTGGGATCGTCGCCGGCGCTACCTACGGCAACACGATCGATTACGTTCGAATGGTATCGCGCCATACCGTTGTCGGCGCCGCTTTTCGGGGTGGTAAGCCTCGCAACGCGTACTTCCTGCTCACGCGGTCGGCGGCTCAGTCTTGAGCTTCGGTGTACACCCGAAACCAGGCTTTCAACGGGCCGTTGCTGACCGGTTTTTCCAGCGCGGGGCGGCGGCCGAAGATCCGTGGCACGGCCGGATGATCGCTCAAGATACCCATGCGCCAACCGGGTCCGAGGTGGTACCACCAGGTCCTAAGGTCCTCGTACAGGTCGGCGATGTCGGGATCACCGGTGCCCTTGCCCTCCGCGCGTTGTCCATAGGGAGGATTGACGATGACCAATCCCTCGTCGACGTCGGCGGTGCGCTGTCGTAGCCGCTCGGGACTGAGGTCTCGAAAGTCGCCATGAACGACCTGGACGAGGTCGGCAACTCCGGCTCTCTCTGCGTTGGCCCGGATGGCGGACAACGTGTCGCTGTTGATCTCGTTGGCGACGATAGGAGGCCGAGCGTCGGCGAACAGCGGTACCGGTGCGGCCAGCTGGTGGTTCCGCATAAATGGCAACCGAGCGGCTAAAGGCTTGAAACCATCGCACCAAAGAGGCCGCCCTTGGGCCATCGCTGCACCTTCGATGGCGATGGTACCGCTGCCCGCCATGGGGTCGACGAGCGCCTCTCGACGTGGGTCCCATCGCGAAAGGATGAGGAGCTGCGCGGCGACGTTCTCGCGAAGGGGAGCTTCGCCGCGGGCGCGTCGATAACCGCGCTGATGAAGGCTGCGCCCAACCAGGTCCACGCTAAACCAGATCTCGTCGTCTCGCACTTCGACCACGAACAGCCGCTCCGGTGCGTCAGGATCTACTTGAAGGGTTTGTCCGAGGTGGCGGGCCGCATCCATGATGGCGGACTTCGCTGCCCCTCGGACCTGAAGTGGGCCGGCCGGAAAGTCCCCGACCCGCCGGACCTCGACCGAGATCCTGCTTGCATCTGCGAGCCAATCGATAGGGTGCCGGCACAGCCGCTCGACCAGCTCGTCGTGAAGCGGCTCGAGCCTGCGGGCGGTTAAGCAGAAGAGGCGCCAGTAGACTCTGGACGGCGTGCGCAGATGATTGACCGCTACCCAGGTGAGGTCGGACGTCATCGGATACGCGAGTGTTTGGGGGTCGAGCTTGCGAGGGGCGGGCACCTCGGCTCGGTCGAGCGCACGCCGGACGATGCGCTTGAACTCGGCTTCCATCGGGCGGTTTGCACCGCCCGATCCCCGCAGGACGAGAAGGTCGGATTGCTCGTCGTGCGGGCTCAGACGGCGCCTACTTTTCCAGGAGATGCCGCTTCTCTTCGACGTCTTTAAAGTTGTCGGCGTCGGGAAGCGCGTCCTTCTTCTGGCTGATCGTGGGCCAGGCTTTGGCGAGCTCTTCGTTCAGGGCTCGGTAGTCAGCCCACTTCTCAGGAAGGTCATCTTCAGCGAAGATGGCCGTGCTGGGACACTCGGGTTCGCATGCGCCGCAATCGATACACTCTTCGGGGTCGATAACGAGCATGTTCGGACCCTCATGGAAACAGTCGACGGGACATACATCCACGCAGTCGGTGTATTTACACTTGATGCAGGGTTCAGCGACGACGAATGCCATTTAATCTCCTCGTTCTTTCGGGGCGATGGTGGCCCACGCGTCGACCGCGCACAGCCGACGGACGACAAGCGCTTACTGGACCGGGGCTCGGAGTTCAAGGCCATATGTACTGAGAATGGTTCGCGAGACGGTGGCGATCGTGCCGACTTCAACCCTACGGCCGGTCAACTGTGGGCGGGCCCACGTAAGGACCAGGGATAAAGGTATTGCGATGTTTTGAATCATTCCACGCCTGGAGCATCTCGGCCGTACTGGTGGTCCAATCCTTCGCAACCCGGTCCTGGGGCTGGGAACTGAAAACGTGGCGTTGGCGGCCGCGGTGACGAAAAGATCCGGAAACCGACCGAGCCAGTCGGCGTAGGTCAACCGAGGCTGCACTCGGAGCGCCGCGTGTCGCTTAGGTTGATGTCGAAACGGTTCGGGTGAAAGGGATCTTGCGAGAGCGCCGAGAGCGCCCTCGATCGTCGAGAGGTCAGCCGTGTCGGCAGCGGGCGACCCGGTTTGGATACGGCCCGAGCTCGATCGCTCGGCGACGAGTCCGACGAGTCGGATCCCTGGTCGGAGCGGAAGGGCCCCGGCCCAACGGCCGGTGGTGGGAACGACGACGGGTGCGCACCGAGCGACACCTATTCATCGACGAAACATCGGTCTTGCCCTGACTGCGGACTGCCTCCTTCGGCGCCGGACGACCGCGCAAGGCCTCTCGAGGCCTCGGGAGCCCGACCGTAGTCGGCGGGGTCGGAAGATTCCGCGCCGGCGTGTCGACTTTCATCCGTTCCGTTGCGAGGCGAACGGGTACGCACTATCCTGCCGCCACCCGGGAAATATCGCCGGGCGGGGACCGCTATCCATGGCTTCAATGCTTGAGGTGCTCCGCGAATACCGGCACCTCTCGGCAAAACTCAAAACCGAAGGGTCGCTCGCGCCGGCTTTGCTGCATCGCTACGAGGAGCTCGAGGCCCTCGTGAGAGCCGAGGCCTCGCGTCGTAAGACGTTAGACCCCGATCCCCGGCCTCGGCAGGACGCGATCACGCTCTCTCCCGTGCAGCCCCCCTCCCCCGCCCCGCCGCCGGGGGCTTTGCGGCCTGCCCCACCGATAGGGGAGCTTTCGGGATGGCCGGGGGCTGGTCTAGGTGGACGCACGGCGGGGGCGGCGACCGGGCCTATCCCCGCCGAGGGCCGGCCGCGACCGGCGTCGGTACCGCCCCAGCCCTCCACCCCTCGCTCCCCAGAGCCCGCGGTCGTCTCCTCGCCGAGTCCCATCATGGGCAAAGCGAACCTCCAGGATCGCGAGAAGCAGGAGCCCTGGGCTTGGGCGGCGGTGGGCCTCCTGTTCAGTTTGGGACTCGTCTCGTCCCTCGGTCTAGGGCTCGCCGCCGAAGGCGGAATGCTCAGCTTGTTGAGAGGTTTCCTCCTGGTCGGCGGGGTGACCTGGCTCGTCGTGTACCCGGCTTTGATGGCTTGGCGAGAGCTCGCGGCCCGGCGAAGCGAGGCTCACTTGATCGAACCCGACTTCAGGGCAGCGACGCCGGTCGTTGAGCCCGCCGCCGCCGCCATCACCGCTCTGGCCGCCGTCGTGTGGTTGATGTTCGGGGGTTTCGCGAATGAAGGTGTGACTCGGCTGTTCGGATATCTCACCGGGCTGGCGTTTTGGCTTGGAGGTCTAGGATGGGCGACGGCGTTGGTGGTTCGGCCATTGGCGGCCCGGTATTCGCGGGAGCGCGCGTTCGCTCAGTACCTGAAGGGCGCGGGGCACGCCCTCGAGAAGAACAATCCGAAGCGAGCGCGCCGGCTGTTCGAGATGGCGCTGGTCGAAGCCGTCGAGCCTGAAGAAGAGCAGGCGGCCGTCGAGCGCTTGGAGGACGCCTACGAGCGAGAGGCCGAAGAGCTGCGGAACAAAGGCCGACTGGAGCAAGCCGACGAGCTGCTCCGAAACTTCCATCGAATCGCTGCCCACCGCGCTCGCGGGTCCCGACGCCGCCCGGCCTCGTCTCGAGCCGGGGCGGCGCGCGCCGACGCCCACGCCAAAGATCTGCTGGGTGCCCCATCAGAGCCGCGGGTACTCGCGGTCGGTGATGTCGAGATCGATCGCACGGGCCGGGCCGGTGACGACCAACCCGAGGTGCATCAGCGTGCCGCACAGTACTCGGCCCGCGGAAGGCACCGAGAGGCATTGGAGCTACTGGTCGAAGCACGGATCGCGGTGCCCCCGGAGCTGGCTCGATCCGCGTCTCAAGAGTACATTCAGCACGGAGTCCTGCGATCGGCCGACGCGCTCTACGATGCCCTCGGCGAGACCCAGATACCCGAATTCTACAAGGCCGTCGCTGTAGAGTGGAGTCGAGCCGAGGGTGCGCCGCCGCAACCAGCCCTGCGACTAGCCAAGATCCTCGAGCAGCTGAATGAGCTTCAGGCGGCGGCTCGCCTGGCGTATCTGGGTGTCCTGTCGGGGCTCGGTCCTGCCGAGGCCCGATTCAATCTCGCGCAGTGCGCGGTCGAGCTTTGCCAGAAGCTGAGTCAAGACCCGCCGCCGGAGATTCTCGAAGCGGTCGATAAGCTGGTGGCGGCCGGTGACGGGTATCGGCGCGCGGGCGATGAAGCGTCGGCGCGCCGTTGTTACGAGGCACTGGCCGAGCGCCTATTGAATCGAATGGACCAGCGGGAGCTGCTCATTCCGGTTTTGAACCGGATGTTCAAGCTTGATAAGTACCTCGATGACCGCTTCATGACGCCGCTGGTCGAGGATGCTCTTCAGAATCAAACGTCGGGACCGCACGCTCTGAAACTCCTCACCACTTACCGAGCTCGACATCGCGAGGATCATCGCGTGAGCTCCCGGTTGTTCGAGTTATTCGCGCAGGAAGGTCAGCTCGACGAGGCGCTGAAGCTCCTTCGCGAGATGGGTCTCGTGACCGGGTCGAATCCGTCCATGGTCTTGCAGCACTTCGATCTGCTTCGCGACCGGTTTCCCCAGGACCCGCGCGTAGATATCGGGCGTGCTCGCGCCCTCATCAAGGCTAATCGGGTATCCGACGCTGCAAACCTCATCCAAGGCATGTTGCCTCGAGTGAAGGACCGCGAGATGGCCAACGAGGCGCTCAGTCTGGTCGACGCGGTGTTTGAATGGGGCCATCCCGATCCTGACCTCAGGAGCGTGACCGGAGATATGCTGTTTCGATTAGGGGACCACGAGGCTGCGCTGACCGCCTTCGAACACTACGTCGGCGGTGGCGGACGTGACCCCGAGGCGATCGCCCGCGCAGCCGGCATCTTGGTTGACCGGCTGGCCTTCGACAGTGGAGCGCCTAACCACGCCGCACATCTGCGGCTCGCCCGCTTCTATCTGGCGTCTGGATCCCCTCAGGACGCGATTCGGTTCCTGGAGACCGCTCGTGCTTCGGTCGAGCACCGGGTCGAGGCCGACCTCTTGCTCGCCCGGGCCGAAGTAGCCGCTTCGAATCCTCGCCGGGCCGTGCAGGTGCTTCGAGATGCGATCGATGGGCGGCATCCTCGAGATACTCCCGAACTGCACTACGAGCTTGCCCGTGTCTACGACTTGCTGGGCGAGCGCAAAAAAGCGCGACAGATCGACCACGCGCTCGAGGAGTACGCGCCAGAGGCGGTTCGCCGATATCAAGAGGAACGGCCGGTGCTCGAGAAGCGAGATACGGAGTGGTTCCCGACCGGCAACGGAACGCCTCTCGAGCCTTCGGGCGACACCGATGTGAATCGGGTGCCGTATTCGGCCCTGGACGCAGAAACCCAAGCCACGGAAGTCGACTCAAGTGAGCCGATGACCTTAGAGGGAGCGCTCGCCCCTCGTTACGCTCTTACGAAGCGAATCGGTTCCGGCGGTATGGGGGATGTCTACCTGGCCCAGGACGAGATGCTCGGCCGACCGGTAGCCATCAAGGTCCTTCGTCGCACCCTTGCGACCGATCTCTTCATCGCTAAGTTTCGGGACGAAGCGCGCATCGTGGCGAGGCTCTCACACCCGGGCATCGTCAGCGTCTTCGACATCGGTCAAAAGAAAGACTGGTCGTACATCGTAATGGAGTATGTCCGAGGCCCGAACCTCTCGGCGTTGGTGAACGCTTCGGCGCCGCCCTCGAGATATGATCTGGTTCATTACGTTGCCGCGGTCGCGGACGCTATGCAATATGCGCATGAGCAGGGCGTCATTCACCGAGACCTCAAACCGGCCAACATCTTGATCGGGCATGACGGGAAGGTGAAGGTGACCGACTTCGGTATCGCCCACGTGCTACAGACCGAAGGCGGGGACGAGACGGCTTTTTCGGCTGCCGGTCTACAGGTCGGAACCGTCAACTACATGGCCCCTGAGCAACTGCAAGGCCGGGGCATCGACGGTCGAACCGATATCTACCTCCTCGGTACGACGCTATACTACACTCTGAGTCGGCGGTATCCTTTCATGGGCGATGCGGTGGCGGTTCAGAAGCTTCGACAAGATCCGACGCCATTGACTCGCTACGTTCCCGACATCTCTCCGGAACTGGATGCATGTGTCAGCCAGTGCATCGCGCGCGAGCCTGGGCGGCGATACCAGCGAATGGAGGAGTTGGCTCTCGTTTTGCGAATGGTTCCCGAAGGTCAGGCTGCTCGCGCGTGATTCAGGACCGAGTCTTCCGGGAAGCTGGCTTGCGGGGAAGATTTCGGAGTATCAGCCTGCGATCCCGACGTTGCAAGAGTCACCAAAGTTCGCTCGGGGGTTGCATTCTACTCGTTTGACAGCAACGTATTGGAGGTCGTAGGCGGACCTCGCTCCGAACAGAAATCTGTGCACGCTGCTCCACCCAGAAGATCGATGGCCGAAGACGTGTCGGCAGGCCGTTCGAGCGAGCGGTCCACGGTCTTGCTGTTCGTGGACCGCGACGACCTGGGTGAGCGCCTCGTAAACGCCTTTTCGCGAATCGAGTCTCATGACTATACGGTGATTCGAGCAACGAGCCCGCTCGAGGCACGAGCTACGCGGACCCCGGAGCGGCCCGACATCGCGTTGATCGATCTCTCCCATCCCAATGCCTGGCGACGTCAGCTCCATCAAACGATTCGGCTGGTGACCGAGGAGCTGCCCGTGGTCGTGCTCGTCGGACCCCACGATCGAGCTTTGGCAACGGAGGCGATGCGAGCGGGCGCCCAGGACTTCCTTCAAACCGACCGCTTGTCCTCGGAAGTCCTCGAACGGGCCGTTCGTTACGGGACGGAACGATACCGGCTTCTCAGAGCCCAGCAGCGAACCGAGAGCCGATTCTATCGGCTGATCGCAGAATGCCCGGATGCGGCCATCGTCACGACGATGCAGGGGGAGTTGCTATTCTCCAACCCGCCGGCGGCCGAATTGCTGGCGCCCCTCAAGCGGGGCGACCCGGTGGCGAAGATCGGGCTACAAGTTCCCGGCGGGGCGGACGGAATCATCAAGCTCGAGCCGGACCGGCCCGTCGAAGTCCGATGTCTTCGCGTCGAATGGGAGAATCGACCGGCTTGGTTGGTGATGCTCAAGGACGTGAGTCTTCGAATGCAGGTTTCGGATCTGCGGGTCCGACTTGCCCAGTCGGAAAAGCTGGCGGTGATCGGACAGCTCGCGGCCGGTGTTGCGCACGAGATCAACAATCCCTTGGCCTTCATCCTGGCCAATCTTTCGGCCACTTTGGGGCAGCTTCAGCACCTCCAAGACGTGTTCATGAATGTGCGTACCGCCGCCCTCGAGTCGGGGGCTCAAGCGGTGTTGAGTTCCCTCCGTGAACTCCAACCGAACGTGTTTGCCGAGCTCCAGGAAATGCTGGAAGACAACTTCGACGGTGCGGAGAGAATCAACACGATCGTTCGGGAGCTCAAGGTATTCTCACGGCAAGAGAACGAAGAGCGAGAAATGGTCCGCGTTAACGACGTGGTCAAGTCAGCCTGCCACATGGTTGCGTCGCAGATCCGACACCGGGCCTCGCTCGTCAAAGACCTGCAAGATGTTCAGCCGGTCTTCGGCAACCGGGTGAAGTTGATGCAGATCTTGACGAACTTGCTCATGAACGCGGCGCAGGCCTTACCCAACCATCGAGGCCAACACGAGCGAATAGAGATAAAGACGTCTCAGGACGACCACAACGTGGTTATCTCGGTCTCGGATACCGGCACCGGCATCAGTGAAGAGGTTCGAAACCGAATCTTCGAACCTTTTTTTACGACCAAGCCGAGGGAGGTCGGCACCGGCATCGGCCTATCACTGAGCGCCGAGCTGGCGCGGCAGCACGACGGCGAGCTGGTGTTGGTCGAGACGTCTTCCCAGGGATCAACGTTTGCTCTGCGGTTGCCGGCCGCCGACCTCGAGCGGTTGCCCCATTCGTTTCCCTCGGCGCGTTCAGCCTGCCGGGCCTCGCTGGTCCCGGTGCCCGCGGTCTACCAGCCCACGTATAACGGACCGAATCGACGTATACTTTTGGTCGATGACGAGCCCAATGTTCGTCGCAGCCTCATGCGGATGCTTCGCGGCTACCAAGTGATCACCGCCGCTACTGGCCGTGAGGCGATCGAAGCCCTCCAGACACATGCGTTCGACGCGGTCATCTGCGACCTCGTCATGCCGGACCTCGACGGCGTCGACGTCTACGAGGCCCTCGAGGCGAGCCGGCCCGACCTCCTCGACCGGGTGATCTACACCAGTGGCGGGGCGTACACGCCGCGTGCCGCCGCTTTCGTGGCCAACCGCGAGATTCGATTCGTAGAGAAGCCGATTCATCCGCAGCGCTTCGTTGAGCTCTTGGAAGATGTGCTCGGTTCGCCCCGGTCTCCCTGAGCGGCCCCTACCAGCGGACGCGCCTTCAGTCCTTGTTGCGCTCGGCCTCCAGCTTGCGATAGATCGTCCGCGCCGCAATGCCGAGGAGCTGGGCGGCGAGACTCTTGTCGCCCTGAGTCTCGGCCAAGGTCTCTCGAATCATCACTCGCTCGACATCTTCGAGCTTCGTGCCGAGCGGAATGATGATCTTTCGTCCCTCGCGCTTGATGTCGCCGGGATGGGCTTTGGCCTGAAGCACCGGCCCGGGTAGGTCTTCGACCGCGATGACGTTGCCTCTGGTCAACACTACCGCGCGCTCGATGACGTTCTCGAGCTCTCGAACATTGCCGGGCCAGGCGTAGTTGCCCAATATCTCTCGGGCCTCATGGGTTACGCCGAGGACCTCCTTGGCGTTCTTCCTCGCATAGTGGCGCACGAAGTGATCTGCGATGAGCGGAATGTCTTCGGGCCGGTCTCGCAGCGGTGGCAGTCGAATGCCGATCACGTTGAGGCGGTAGAAGAGGTCTTCGCGGAAGGAGCCCTCCTGAACCATCGCCTTGAGGTCGCGATTTGTGGCCGACACCAGACGAAAGTCGACCCGGATGGTTTCGTGCCCCCCGAGTCGCTCTATCTCGTTTTCTTGGAGGACCCTGAGCAGCTTGGCCTGCACAGGCGGGGAGAGCTCGGCGACTTCGTCGAGGAAGAGCGTACCCCCGTGAGCCCGTTCCACTCGCCCCTCCTTGCGTTGGGTGGCCCCGGTAAACGCCCCCTTCTCGTAGCCAAACAACTCCGACTCGAGGATCGTTTCGGGTAGGGCGGCACAGTTGACGACCACGAAAGGACCGCCCACTCGCATGGAGTGTTCATGGATGGCCCGGGCGAGGAGCTCCTTTCCCGTCCCCGATTCGCCGTGCAACAGGACGGTAGCGGTCGATGGGGCGGCCTGTAGAACCGTCTCCATCGTGGCCAGCATGGCCGGCGACCGCCCAATGATTGTTCGTCCTCGAACCTTGTCGGGGTGGGCTTCCGCCAACTCCTTACGAAGCATGACGTTTTCGGCCCGAAGGGCTCGGCGCTCGAGCGCCCGCTCGACCACCCGCAAGATGAGCGCCGCCTTGAATGGCTTTTGGATAAAATCGTAGGCGCCTTCGCGCATGGCGGCGACGGCGTTTTCGACCGTGGCGTACGCGGTCATCACCAGGACGTCGAGATCCGGTCGAATGGCGCGGGCTGCCTTCATGAGTTCCTGGCCGCTCATGCCGGGCATCATGAGATCGGCCAATACGACGTCGACCGGTTCGGCGCGAATGATCTCGAGGGCCAGCTCCCCCGACACGGCGGTATGGACCCTCGCGCCCTCACGTTCGAACAGCCGCCGAAGCGACTGGACGTGCTCTGATTCGTCATCGACGACCAGGATGTTGAAGTCGCGGAACCGTTGTTTCTCGCTGGCCACGACCCCCGGTTCTAACAGGCGCGACGGCCGAGGTACAGGCGCGGCACCCCGGCCGACTGAGACGAAGTCAATATGCCCCGTGAGCGGTTCTTGACCGGGCTCTATCAGCGACCCGCGAGGCGGCGGAGCATCAGGAACACTCCAACCAGGAGCATCCATGGGAGGGCCCTCGTCGACTGGACGGGGGCTTGGGCGCAGCGACAGATGCTCCTTTGGGTCGCCGACGAGCGGACGCGGCCGTCTTCGGCCCGATCGAGGTCGAGGTTCAAGACGCGGGTCGGGTTGCCGCTCGCGTCGCGGGCGCGGAACATGACTTGTCGAGCGTTCGCTAGCTCGGCGTACGGCACGACGCCGCCAGCCGTTCGATCGTCGAGAGGACGTATGGCGACCGGCTGCCACGTACCATCGTACGTTGTCCGCATCTCGAGCTGGAGCGCCGCGCTGTCTTCACTTTCAACGTCGCGGACGCGGACCTCGATGCCCTGGTCACCAGGCCGGGCGGTGATCTGAGGCGGCAAGGGATCGACCAGCACCCGGAGGGTCACCGGGGTTGGGTCGAGCGTTCGATACTCGCCGGCTCGGCGCGCTCGAACGGCAACCGTATGCCAGCCGGGGACCTTGAGGCGGGCCGCGAACGCGTGCAACGTCCCGTCGGGTCGAGCGGTTTGCCAGGCCGTCCAGATGCCGCCGTCGACCTGAACTTGGTACTCCAGCGCGCCCTGTTCCTTCGGCGTCAGGGTCTCGCCAACGACGAGGCGGATGGAACCGGCCGGCCGAACCTGCCTCTGCTGCCACTCGGTCTCCGACCCTTCCGCCCCCGAACCTACCGGTTCACGGTCGAGGAGACCCGGTTGGGTAGGATGCACGCGCGCCCTCGTGTCGACCGACCGGAGGCGATCGATGTCTTCCTCGGCCCTGAAGGTAACGCTCATCGTCAAGAAGTCTTGCTGACTGCCGTCGCGAAAAATGTCGTTCACCTGCAAGAAGACCGGGGTGCCCCCAAGCGCGTCGGAAACCACTTCTGTCAGGTCGAAGTCAAAAACCAAGGCCTCGCTCAAGACGGCCCCGAGCGCGACGTCGAGCAGCACCGGCAGGACCTCGGCGAAGTCGGCATTCGGAAGGAGTTCGTTGAACCGCTCCTGGAAGTCACTGGTCTCGATGTCGCCGAGTACGACCTGAAGCGAGTTATCCGGTAAGACCTCGACGTTCAGGCCGACGAAAACATCGGTCGTGACCTCGAACAGGCGCACGTAACGGTCCTCGATGAGAACGTGGAGCGCGACGCCGATATCGGCGATTTCGACCTGCAACAACCAATCGAAGATGTCATGGCCTGCTTCGTCTTCACCGGTGCGATCGCCTGACCCGAGGGTCACGACGCCCGGGTGGCGGGGCTTGAGCTCCAGAATGACGGGGGCGGCTCGATCGGCGACCCTGTTCAGATCAGGCGCAAGCAGCGCGAGAACCGATGCATTCAGAGAGAAAGTCCCGCCTGAGAGGTCACGGATGTCGTCGCTGTCGACTCTCAGGCACAACGCGCCGCTGCGATGGGCGGTGTAGAGAGCTTGGTTTAGGTACGACGCCGAAAGCGTGAAGCCCAGGTGGTACGGGCGACCGCCGCGGTCGAGGCCGGACAGGGCTGGGGCCGGGCCGCGTTCGGGAACGAAGGCCGGCAACTCGGCGACACAGTCGGCTTGGGCCGCCTCTAATCCGGCGTCGAAGGCTAGCTCCATACCTAGGCCGGCGCCACGGTCGTTGACCTCCAACGGGCCCGGTTGGGGTGCTGCGAAGACCCCGAACGGTTGAGCTCGGCCGAACAACGTCAAACCCGTCGCGTCGGTTAAATCGAACTGAGCTTCGACCTTGGCGGGCGCGCCCTCCAGGCTTCCGAGGGCCTCCCGGATGAGGTCGTCGATGATCGGCTGGATGATGCTGTTGAGCAGGTCTGCGACCGGACCGGAGAGCGCATTCACCAGACGTTCGGCAACATCGAGCAGTCCACCACAGAACAGCTCGCACTCGCCGCACCGTACGAGACAGCCTCCGAACGGCAGGGGGATATCGCAGTCCGCACACTCGGGCTCACTGCAGTAGCGGGAGGGACCTTTGATATCGATTCCGAAATCGTTCACCTGGACCTGGTCGACGTCGACGTTGAGGTCGAGCGCGTAGTCGGGTCGAGGTCCGATCGCGGGATCGATGGTCGCGGTCACGGATACTTCGGCCGCATGGGGGTTGAGCCCCCCGCTCGCGGGGCATGAGCTATCGATGCCGAACAGGTCCTGCTTGAACTTGAGATCGATTCCGACCCGGAGTCGGTTCAGGCTGAGCTGGGCGCCGTTAGGAGCGGTCAATGCGAAGGCGATCCGGTCTTCGAGATCATCGACGTACAGCGTGGCTTCCGCCTCGCGGATCTCGGCTTGGCCTACCCCGATGTCGACCAGCTCTTGATCGGGGATCGTGATGCGCAATCGACCATCGGGCTCGATAATGATGCCTTCGCCGAGGTTGTCGAACCGAGACCTGAGCAGGTCGGGCAGTCGGGGCTGGGCGAAGTCGAGAAAGGCCTGGGTAAGCCGGACACGAACCACATCCTGCTGGATCACGGCGTCCGGTCGCTGCGGATCGCTTTGAGGAAACCGATAGTCGCTGTCGGAGCTTGTGCCGCAGGTTCCGCCCGTACACGCGATGGTGAACGAAACGGCGGACAAGACGGACAGCGACCCAACGTAGGCGGCCCTGCGCATGAGCTCTATGCTAGGCCTTCGATGAAAGGCCGGTCAAAGCAGAGTCTCGGGGAAGATGACCGACCTCGGTTTCACTCTTTCGACGTTGGCACGCGCGCAAGGCGTCGACCAAGGCGCTCACCTGGATCGGCTTCGCGACGAACCCATCCATGCCGGCGTCGGCGCAGGCCCGCCGGTCTTCGTCCAGCACCCCCGCGGTCAGCGCGAAGATGCAGGGCTGGTCGGCCGCCGGGAGTTTCCGAAGGCGCCGGGTGGTTTCGAGGCCGTCCATGCCGGGCATCTGGACATCCATGAAGACCAGGTCGGGTCGGTCGCGATGGATCTCGGAGATGGCGGTTTCTCCGTCCTCGACGCACCGAACCTGTTCATACCCTAACCGCTTGAGCATACGCCGGGCGACCTCCCGGTTAACGCGATTGTCGTCGACGATCAGGATGGACAGCGGATGCTCCCGCCCCAGGTCGGCCTGAAAATCAGAGGTGCTGGCGGCTGTTGGTGCCGCCTCCTGATAGTCCGTGTGGGGAAGGGCCCGCCGGAGCGCGTTGAGCAATCGGACTGGGTCGACGGGCTCGGATATGCTCAAGAGAGCGGGATGCGGTCGCCCGGTACTTCCCCCGATGACCACCAGTTTCCGCTTGTCGAACGTCGCGGCATCGATCTGGGGCTGGATATCGACCGCCCTCGGCCAGCCCAAAAGGGCGACGATGATCGCGTCGGCGCTCGATCCTGGAGCCTCGCCGAAGCTAGGGAGCCGTTCGAAGACTACGGCGGTTCCCTTCCAGCCGGTGACCAGGCGCTCGAGAGAACTTCGCATCGTCGGACCAGGAGCGACGATGGCGACTCGGCGACCCTCTATCGCGCTGGCGTCGATCACGGCGCGGACGTCGCCCGAACGCGCCGGTTCGGCAGGCAGATGAACATAGAAGACCGTCCCTTCGCCCGGAGTGCTGTCGACTTCGATCCGTCCGCCCATGGACGTCACCAGGCGATGGCTGATGGCGAGCCCGAGACCCGTCCCTTCGCCATGCCGACGCGAAGTCGACGGGTCGACCTGCATGAAGGGTTCGAAGAGCCGATGCTGGGCCTCCTTGGGGATGCCAATTCCCGTGTCTTGGACGGCGATGCAGAGATGCCGAGTCTCGGGGGTGGTCACTCGAACGCCGATCTCGCCCTCGGCCGTGAACTTGACGGCGTTCACCAGGAGATTGAGGAGAATCTGCCGGAGCCGACCCTCGTCGGCTATCACACGAGGGGGCACGCCGCGAGTCAGGTCGTACGCGAGGCTGACGCCTTGCTCGTGGGCCCGTGGTGCGACGACCCTGAGCGCGTTGTCGATGAGTTCGGCGATGCCGACCGGGGACAGCATCAGGCTGAGATGCCCAGCTTCTATTCGAGAGAAGTCCAAGATTTCGTCGACCAGGCTCAGCAGCGCCTCGGAGCTGCGCTTTGCGGTCAGGGCGAGCTCGGACTGCTCGGCGTCCAAGGGGGTGTCCACCAAGAGCGAGGTCATGCCCAAGACCGCGTTGAGCGGAGTTCGCATCTCGTGGCTCATGTTGGCGAGGAACAAGCTCTTGGCTCGATTGGCCGTCTCCGCTGCTTGCCGGGCCGCGTCTGCTTCTCGTGAGGCTTCCAGGAGCTTATCGGTGCGCTCGTCGACCATCGAACGTAGGCGGTCATTGATCAGCTGGGTCCGGCGTAGCTTTATGCGGAGCGCCGCCCCCAACAGACCGAGCGTCGGCACCAGAGCGAGCCACCATACCCACGCCCTGGCCCAGGGCGGGGCCCCGACTTCGAACGAGCGGACGGCCACTGGGTGCCATGGCCCCGGCGCGCGTCGAGCCTCCAGCTCGAGCGCGTACGATCCAGGAAGCAGGCGATCAACCTGGATCACTCCACCGGTGACCGGTTCCCAGTCCAGCGACAAGCCCCGAAGCCGAGACCGAACTTCGATGTGGTGCCGTCGATACCGGGACCGAACCCGATAGGTCGCCGAGAGGTCGATATGGCTCGCTTCGATATAGGCGCTCGGAGAGACCGGAGCGCCGCCGGCGGCGACGTGATTGAGAACCACGTCGGGTGCGGCGGTGGCGAGAGGCGCGCGGTCGGGGCGGTAGCGCGCCAGCCCGTTCGTCGTACCCATCCACAGAGAGCCATCGAGATCTGCGAAGAAACTGCCGGCATTCGCTTCCGGACCCGGATATCCGTCCTCGGTTCCGTAGAAGACGAAGCGACGGCCGTCGAATCGGTCGACCCCGCGGGCTCCGCCAAACCAGAGGCCCTCGTCACCGTCGGCGCCGAGGGACACGACTCGGTCGGTCGAAAGCCCATCGGCGGTGGTGAAAGTGCGGAAGCCCTGCCCATTGAAGCGAGTGACACCGCTCGGTGCATGGTACCCGAACCATATGTGCCCGTGAGCGTCCTCGACCATGGAGTACGGATCGTTGCGGGCGAGACCGTCGTCGACGTCGTGGGTACGCCAGACGCCTTCGGCCAGCACCGAAAGGCCCTCCGAACCCGAGACCCACACTCGGCCCTTCCGGTCGATGAGAAGACGAGGATTCAGAAGGGTCTGCTCGGCGATGGTGATCGATTCGTCGCCGTCAGCGGTTCGTCGGACGAGCCCCACGGTGGGGTCTCCGGCAATCCAGATCGAGCCGTCGGGATGCCGAGCGATGCTCGTGATCATACCCGGCCGCGCCCAGGTTGCGTCGGGTCGGAGGCCCTCGGTTCGGGTCCATCGGTGAAGTCCGGACGCATGACCTACCCACAGGCTCCCGTCGGGGGCGGCAGCCAAAGAGGTGACCGGCTCGGTGAGGCCATCGAACGGAACAAAGTGGTCACTTTCCTTGTAGGCGAGCCCTCTCAGCGTTCCGACCCACAGGCGCCCATCCGTGGTGCGCACGATCGGTCCTACGTTATTCGACGGGAGGCCGTGTTTTCGTCGGTAGATTCGAAAGCTGCGGTCCGGCAGATTCGCGACCCCGCCCGTCCCGGCGAACCACAGGCCGCCCTCTCGGTCCTCGAACACCGCATTGACCTGCTCCAGCCGAAAGCTGGCGTCGCCGTCGAGAAGCCGGGCCCGGTCGGCATCGACCCGTAAAACGCCGCTGTCGGTGCCAGCCCATACGATTCCGTACCGGTCGACGATCAAATCGCGCAGTGTGCCCCTGTGGCCCGGCTCTCGGAGCGGGACTCGGCGCAGCACCTCATCCGGCGTTCGGTGCTCCAGTCGAGTGCGATAGGCGATCCACACGCCCCGGCCTCCGGGGTTGCCGCTGAGGCCATATACAGACTCGTGCGAGACTCGGGCCCAATCGCCCTCTTCTCGAACGAACAGGCCCATGGGCGACCCCGCCCACAAGCGGCCCTGCCGGTCCGTTTCGAGTTCGCGGACGCGGGTGCGAGGTACCTGAACCTCCCGCACGAATCGGTCGTCGACCCAGCGGTAGAGCCCGAACGCGGTGCCCGCCCAGAGTTCGCCCCGGTGCCAGCGCGCCACCGTGACGTTGGGCGGCTCGAGCCCGTCAGCCTTCCCGTAGGCTCTCCAGTCCCCGTCCCGGTGCTCGAACAGGTTCCGAACTGTCGCGACCCACATTTCGCCATCCGGGCCAATGGCGAGGGCTTGGATATGGCGACCGGTCCGTCCGTCGACCGGAACCTCGGCGAAGCGATCGCCCTCCAATCGGTGAAGACCGCCTTCCGTGGCCACCCAGAGGGTCCCATGGGGAGCGCTGAGAACATCCGTGGCGACCAACTGTCGGAGGCCATCCGCCGTTCCGAAGTGCACGAAGGGGCGATCTTGGGCCGTCGCTTCGGACGACATGATGACCAGGATGCTTAGACCCCAAAGATGCGAGATGCGGCTCCGCACATATCTCCCTGGGCGGATCTTACGTGCGCAGCGGCCGATTAGCGAACGCCCGAGCCATCGGACGATTGCCGAGGAGCCCGCGTGGTGTTCACATTTGAAGCTGTGGACGACCCGCTCAAGCCGGAGACCTGGAATGAAGAGCCGGGTGTATGCGGAAGCTGCATCGCTTGGCGGCCTACTCTGCCGCAGGAAGGCGATGAAGTCGCGACGGGCGCTTGTCGTCTGCGTCCCGAATTGGGGCGGGTCAAAGCCACCCTCAAGCTCTGTGACCTCTACAAACCGCGGGGTCAGTTCGTGTATTTGCCGTCGACTTCGGCAGAACCATCCAAGAAGCGTCGGGCCGGCGCCGCCCGGGTTCTTCGGCGCGGAAGTGACGGGGAGATGGTCCCGACCGAGCGGCCGCGCTCGCCTTCGGTCCCCCGCCCTCCGCCTCCGCGAAACATCGATTTGGGGACCGACGACGGTCGCCTGTTTCGGGCCATCTTGACGGAAGTGCTGCAGTCCGAGCTCGGCCCGGCCCCGCGACCTGTTCATCCGAGATTCGTCGGCGGCAAGGTGGCCGTGCACACCGCTGACGGGGCAATGAGCTGCACCTTGCCGGTCGAAAGGGTCTTTCGGATCGTTGACCGTCTAAAGACGGCGCTGGAGGCCATCGAAGAAGCAGTGAACGCGAGGCCGACCCTGGAGGACCAGAAGGCCGACCTCGTCGCGCAAATCCGACGGATGCAGGGATCGATGACGACCTTCAACTTCCTGTTTGCGGAACGGGGTGACTACTTCAGCGGCAAGACGTGACGGAGCACATAGGCGCTATCCGGAGCGCCGATCCGCCAGCCAAGCAGGCCCGTCGAGCGCCGGCGGGCGGCCGCGATTGAGCGTGAGCGGTTCGGCGCCCGGGCGGGACACCAGTACTTCGCGCCGAGAGTTTCGATACCTCGGAGCGCTCTGGGGCGAAGTACGCGAGCGGAGCATAAGTGAAGCGATGTTAGGGCTGTAGGCTAGGTGTGAGGGTGCAAACAACCGGGCCGCGAGGCGGATCGGGATTTGCGTCCCGCACATCTAGTCGGGCTCTGATTCGTCCGGTACGTCCGGGAGCTCTATCGATTGCGTGGTTGGCGCCACCTGTCCGGCTTCCGGGGGGATGGTCTCTTCGTCGGCGGCTTCCTTGTCTCCTGGGGCGCCCGCGCTCGCCGGAGGTTCCCGGTCGGTGGGAGACACGTCGTCCAGGGCCAGGGCCTTCATCTTCTGCGTGGGAGCCCGGGAGTCGAGGCGCAGTGCGTCGAGCGGAATTCCAGGGAGGGTAACGGCTTCGGACGGCTGCGAGGCGCCCGACAGCTGCCGCAGTCCCTCCGCGGCATCCTTGAGAAGCTCATCGGCGTCACGGTCGGTAAGCTTGGACTCTCCGTCATTCTTCTCTTTCGCCATCGCGCTCAGCATCAACCGGCATCCGTTGAGGGGCAAGGGCATTGACGTCCAGGGCCGAGCTTGACATGCCCAAACCTCGAGTGATTCCGCGCGAAAAGGACAACATCGTCTACATCGATTCGGACAGCGCTCCCCGTATCATCCACAGCGGGGAGGACTTCCTTTACGAACACCTGCCGATAGGCACCCGAGTCATCTACCCGAACCCTCCGATTCGCGGGTTGCCGCATCCGGATGCGGCCATTCGGTACGCGCTGAACAATCCGGAAGAAACGGACCCGCTGTACGCTCAGCTTAAACCGGGCATGAAGGTCACGATCGTCATGGACGACATCTCGTTGCCCCTGCCGATCATGAAGACTCCGGACGTGCGCGAGCGGGTGGTCACGATTCTCCTCCAGATCCTGGAAGACCACGGGATCGATGACATCGATCTTCTCGTTGCAAACGCCCTGCACCGACGGATGACCACTTCCGAGATGAAGCGGATGGTCGGTGCCAAGATCTTCGAACGATTCTATCCGAAGCGCTACATTAACCACGACGCCGAAGACCCCGACGCGATCGTCGTCCTGGGCCATACCGAGCTCGGCGAGATCGTGAAGACCCACCGCCTGTGTGCCGAGGCCGACCTGACGATCTATGTCAACGTCAACCTCGTTCCGATGAACGGCGGCCACAAGTCGATGGGCGTCGGAACCACCGACTACGAAGGTCTACTTGCCCACCACAATCCTCGCACGTTGCTGGAATGCGACTCCTATATGGACCCGAAGAACTCCGAGCTCGCCTTCTCGGGGAATCGCATCGGTCGAGTGATCGACCAGCATCTCAAGGTCTTCCACATCGAAACGGCCCTCAATAGCCGGATGTACGACAAAACGATGGCGTTTCTCGCCAAGAACGAGGACGACTTCACCGAGCTCGACCGGTTGGCTTTCAGCTCGCTGCGATGGACCTTGTCCAAGCTGCCCCGTTCCGCAAAGCGCGAGGTTTTCCATCGCGTGCCGTCGCCCTACGAGTTGATCGCGGTGCACGCCGGGGCGACCGAACCGGTGCACGAGAAGATCCTCAAGAAGAATTACGAGCAATACGCGGTGCCCGTGAAAGGGCAGTCCGACGTCGTGATTTGTGGGATCCCCTTCGTCAGCCCGTACAACGTCAATTCGATCCTGAATCCCTTACTCGTGCAGGTCATGGCTCTCGGCTACTTGTACAACCTTTATCGAGGTGCGCCCCTGCTCAAGGCGGGCGGCGTCCTGATCATCGCGCACTCGCTCGCCGATGAATGGGACCAGAAATTCCACCCGAGCTACATCGAGTTCTTCCACCGCTGCCTTTCCGAGACTCGCGACAGCTTCGAGCTGCACAAGCGCTACGAACGCGAATTCGCCCGCAATCCGACGTACCTAGAGATGTACCGGCGCGGAAACGCCTTCCACGGCGCTCACCCCTTCTACATGTGGTACTGGGGCGACAAAGGTCGAAGCCAGGTGGGCAAGGTCATCTGCGTTGGCGCGACCGACCAGCGCGTCGCGGACATTCTAGGGTGGGAAACGGCCACGACGCTGACCGACGCCATCGAGCGGGCCAAAGACCTGACCAAGCCCAACCCCGACATCTCGATGCTGCACATTCCTGCCATCTTGCTGACCGACGTGACGCCATGAGCCGAGCCCACACGTCGCCGCCCGGTCGCCACAAGGCGGCCGCCTTCTACGATATGGATGGGACCCTGGTGAGTACGAATCTCGTGCACTCCTTTTTGTTCATGTCCATCAACGACGCGTCGATACCTCGGAGCCTGGCCAAGACCGGACTCGGGCTCTTGAAGCTGCCGGCTTTCGCCATGGTCGATCAAATCAGCCGCCTTCGTTTCAATGAGATGTTGTTTAGGGGGTACGCGGGCATGTTCGAAGACCAGCTCTTGGAGCTATCCGAAGAACATTTCGAGAGAGTCCTGCGCCCCAACATCTTTCCCGGCGCGTACGAGCTCACGGAGCACGCAAAGCAACGTGGCTTGCGTCAGGTCATTGTGAGCGGGAGCCTCGACTTCATGGTGGCCCCGCTCGCCAAGCATCTCGGCATCGACGACATCATTACGAATCGTCTCGAGTTTAGGGACGGGGTCGCGACCGGCAACCTGCTCAAGCCGATCATGGCGGGTGCCAACAAGGCTCGGTTCATCCAGGAATATGCGCGGGACCACGGGCTCGATCTGTTGGAGAGCTACGCATACAGCGACAGCTATTCGGATTACGCGATGTTGGCGGTCGTCGGCCGGCCGGCGGCGATCAATCCGGATTCGCGTCTGAAGCGCGCAGCCGAAGAGTTGAGCTGGCCGGTCCTCGACATTCGGTGACCGGCCCGCCCATGACATCAGCGCTCGAACGCGCGGTCGAACAGCACCGTCGATAGGGGCGCCGAAAGGTTCGAAATGTCGACCGCGCGGATGCCGGCGTCGGATATGGCGTATGCATAGGTGGTGATGTCGTCACTCGCCATCACGCTACGCCGGACCATGGGGCTCCAGTCCCAGCGCCAGTCGGGATATTCCGAGGTGATGTAGAGATCCCCCATGCTGACGCGTCCGCGGTCGTCAAAGCCGCTGGCGGAGTCGACGTGGAAAATCCGAAGATCGGTGGTGAAGCCGTCCCAGTAGTCAGCGCCGGTCTGGTCGGGGACGTAGTCCATGAACGGGATGGCCAACAGCTTTTGGGACGCGAAGTAGTTAAAGGCTTTGTGGTTCCAAGCCGCTTCGGACCAGCCGTTGGAGGTGCCCACGAGCTGCGTAAATTTTTCTTGCGGATCAGTCATGTCGCTCACGTCGAAGATAGAGAGTTTGATAGATCGGCGACTCCAGTCTACTTGCCCGTTCGGGCCCGGGTCGGGAAGGTCGACACCGATCGCCAGCAAGTGGTCTTCTCCGAGCGGGTGCAGGTAGGAAGAGAAGCCCGGAATCTTCAGCTCGCCCTTGATCTCTGGCTGGGTGGGGTCGTGCAGCTCGAGCGTGAACAGGGGATCGACCTGCTCGAATGTGACCAGGTAGCCCTTATCGCCCATGAATCGAGCCGATTGAATGCGCTCCCCTTCTGCGAGGTCGCGGGTCTGGCCGACGACTCGCAGTAAGCCCTCCTGCTCCTGCATGACCGTAACTCGGTTGACGGTCTCCACTCGGAAATTCCACTCTTCCACGCCCCCCTGGTGGATCGTTCGGTCGATGGTGGTCGCGATTCGGAAGCTTCCGTCGTGCTCATCCATCGCGAACTGGTTGAGGGGATAGCCGCTGACGACGCCGGACGCTCGGTAGGCGGATCGGCTGGGGTTCGAGATGTCGAACTTGTGCAGGTACGTATAGTTCTCTTGGCCGTCTTGGGGCCACCACCACCAGTGCGGGCTCGCGATGTAAAGTGCTTCGCGCGAAGCATAGACCTCGCCGACTTCACCCAGAATCGAGGCCGTGGAGACGGTGACGCCGCCATTCGTCGAGAGGTTGACGGTCCCGATGCTGGCGATGCCCAAGCGAACCGGGGCGTTGCTGCGGAAAAACTGATCGCAGGCACGGGGAAGGTCGACTCGGGTGTCGGAGGCGGTGACGTAGTAGTCCTGGGGCAGCCAGTCGTCGAGCGTCTGGTTGCGGATGAGCGTGGCGTTGGAGGCCTTCAGAGCTTCGATGGCCGCGTTCCAAGCGCTCCGGCGGTTCATGGGGTCACCTTCGAAATTCTCGGGGTACCATTGAATGCCTTCCGGTAGATTCAAGTGATCGCGCATGACGACCCGAATGCTGCTGTCGATGCGGCGGGCGTTGGCGTAGGTGCCGTGCAGGAAGATCTGGTGGGTTGGGGTCAGCTGGTCGCCCGTGGTGCTCAGGACCGTAACCTTGGTCATGGAATTGGCGCCGCATCCCAAACATAGGTACCGTGGGTCGCTCGTTTGGTTGTCGTAGTAATATGAAAAGACGATGACGTTGCCGTCTTCATCCAGGAACATCTCACGGGGATAGCCTTCGATCTCCGTAGAGGCGACGATGTTCATTTCGGTGGGGTGCCACGACTTGGTCATGTAGAGCTTCTGGCCCGATAGCACGAAGATGTGGGTACCATTGGTCTTGACGAAATCCGCTTCGTCGACCCCGTCGACCTGGGTATTCGTTCGAGTGAAATCGGTCGGCGCGGACGTTGTTCGATTCGCCCCGCCGGCTTGCGCTGAATCGTCCGAGGCCAGCAATTCGGGGGGGCCAAAGCCCCAGCCGTAGCCTCGGAAGTTCTTCCAATTGTCGAGGGCGACGTTGACCTCTTGGATGGCGGTGTCTTCCAGGTAGGTTTCCAGGGCTTGGCACGTATCGAAGACCGTCAGCGCAACTCGGTTTTCGACGATCGCGGGTTCGGAGTCGTCCGAGCCGCTGCAAGCGACCAGCGCGGCGCTGGCAACGAGGGGAGCGAGCATCAAATGGGGTCTGAGCTTCATGGTTAAATCTCCAGTCGTGGTCGGCCGACGCGTCCGGCCTTCGCAGCGGCGGAGATGCGAGCGGCATGCCAAGCCGAATACGGTTCCAATCGAAGGAATAAACCCATGAGCCGCTCAGAAAACTGAGCGCCCCGGTCTCTCGGGGCGCAGGTCGTGAATTTTTGAGGGCGGGAAGGTCAGGCGACGCATCCGTCCGACAGGCTTAGTTGCCCGTCGCCTTGGTCGTCGACGATGGCCAGCCGCCCCGGCATGACGCGGCGCCGCGTCTGCAGCGCCTTGAGCGTCGTTCGGGCGGTTCGACGGGCCTCGGGGGACAGAGGACTGGACTCCAGATAGTCGCGAACGGCGCGCAGCGATTTCGTGCCGCCGACGCGCAACGCCTGGAGCGCGGCCTGCGTCATGACCGGCTCGGGGTACGCGTACAAAGACCGAATGATCAGAGCCTCTTCCTGAGGCTGCAGCACCGAGGTCAGATTGCTCAGCGCGATCATCGCGGCGGCTCGGACATCGATCGACTCGTGCCGGAGCCATCCGGCGAGGCGTCCGCGCGCATCCGGTTGCTGCGACCACCAGTAACAGCTGGCGGCTATGACTTCGGGGAATGAGCACTCGAGCAGATCGAAGAGCGCTGCGCGCCGTCGCCCGTCGTCGGGCGCGCGCGACATCCACCGATGAACGGCCTCCGCGCGCCACAACGGACGAACGCGGCGGTCGTGGATCAGGTCCCACAGCGTCTGGGCCGAGCGTTCATGTTCGGGCGGCCCCAAGGTTGCTGCTTCCATGCGAACGGGCGCTCGGGGATGTTCGAGGGCCCGTCGGCGGAACGCATCGTCCAAGCGACCAGCCCGCGCCAGCGCTTGCAGCGCGGCTCGCTGGTGGGCGCAGGGCTCCCGGCTGTCGTCGAGCCTCTTTTCAAGGCGGATGAGCTCGTCTTCGGGCTCCAGGCAGAAATGAGCCACCGTATGGCGCAGTGCTCTCAACGTTCCCATGAACTGGTCCGCGAGTCGTTGGGTCGAGACGCAAACCGTTACTCGACCGCGGTGCAGCATCAGGCCGGGCCAAGCGCGGAGATTATCGCGCGTGGCGCGGTCGAGCCTCGCGAGCGCTTCGACCACGTCACCGACGACATGGGCGTCCGCGTCAAAACGGGCGTCGCCCGTGATGACGAGGTCTTCGGCGGGAAACGGCCACGAAGGCAAAGGACGGTGGGGGTCGATGACGATCGCGAGATGGGTTGGCTGCGGTTCGGGGAGGCGAAAGCTGATGCGGACCTCGTCATCGAAACCCGCAAGCTGGACCTCGAGGTCGTCGATGGTTCCAACCCACATGGGCTCGCGTCGTTGAAATTCGTATCGAGCTGCGAGCCGGTTCACCACGGCCATGGGTGAAGGTCGAGACAGCGCCGGACGAGTCCAGCGAAATCCGATGAGTCCCAGTCTTGCGAACAATGGCTGCATGGTGTGGATGGTCGCTCCATCGATATTCGGCTAAGCTGTTGCTCGGTCCAGCATGGTCAGCATTGCAGTCGACGCGATGGGTGGTGATGACGCACCGCGAGCCATCGTCGAGGGCGCCGCGCAAGCTTCCCTACAATCCGACACCGAGATCGTCTTGGTGGGCGACGAGGTGCGCATCAGACCCCTGTTGCGGGAGTTTGCGCACGGGCGAGTCGAGGTCGTGCACACGCCGTCGGCCGTACCGATGGGCGCCAAGCCCAAAGATGCCTTGGATGCCCTGCCCGACGCCTCCATTCTGGTAGCGGCCCGATTGGTCGCTGACCCAACGGGGCCGCAAGCATTGGTGTCGGCCGGCAACACCGGTGCGGTGATTCTTGCCGCCGCCCGGTGCTTCAATCGCTTGCCCGAGGTTCGTCGGACCGCGCTGGCGGCGGTGATTCCGACCGAGCGCCGGCGCGGCGAGAAGAACGATCCGTTCAGCCTGCTCTTGGACGCGGGGGCGACGCTGCGCGTCGGTCCGCAGGACCTTGCGACCTTCGGTCTGATGGGCAGCGTGTACGCCGGCATCGTGTCGCGCAATCCACGGCCGAAGGTGGCGCTGCTCTCGAACGGTAGTGAGCCCAACAAAGGTACAGAAGAAATCGTCGGCGCCCACGAGATCTTCCGGGTGATGCCGAGTATCGACTTTATCGGCAACATCGAGGGTTTGGACATTCCGAAAGGTCGGGCGGACGTTATCGTATGCGACGGTTTTACCGGGAATATCACCCTCAAGATGGTCGAGGGCATGACGGAGAGTGTCGCCAACCTGGCGCGGTACGCGTATCGGCGAAGGCTCAGCTGGCGCCTTGCGATGTGGCTCTTATCGAGCGGAATCAGGCAGCTCAAAGATCTGACCGACTGGGAGCAATACGGAGGGGCCCCGGTGCTGGGCTTCGACCGGCTCTGCATTAAGGCGCATGGGCGGTCCGGACCACGCGCGATACGCAACGCGATTCGGGTCGCGCAGCGGTGCGTGCTCCAGGATCTCGCCGGTCAGATCGAGCGGGGAATGCGCGACCTGCGGCGAGCACAAAGCGCGGCCTGAGTTTCGACCGAGACCCGTGCCGGTTGGTCCTGGCGGTTGGTCCTGGCGGTTGGTCCTGGCGGTTGGTCCTGCCGGTTGGCGCTGCGCGGCGCTACGGTTCCACCTCGGTCGACCCCGGCTTGCGCGCGATCCCAAGTTTTCGCATCCGACTCTGGAGCGTCGTCGGTTTCATGCCGAGCAGCTCGGCCGCCCCGCCTGCCCCATACAGTCGCCCGTTGGTGCGGTCGAGCGTCCGTCGGATGTGTTCCATTTCAACCTCGACGAGGGCCGGCCAGCGATGATCGGAGGAGGCGTTGGTCCTCGGCTCGGCCTGGGGGGCTTCGGTCGAGGAGACGACGATGTCATCGAGCTCGCCGGAGGGGGCTACGATCGTAGCGCGCTCGAGCGCGTTGATCAGCTCTCGGACGTTGCCGGGCCAGCCGTACCCCTGCATCGCGGCCCAGGCTCGGGGGCTGACGTGCCACGGACCGCGGCCCGTTCGACGCGCGAGGTTCGCGAGGAATGCTTGAGTGATGCGCTCGATGTCGGCGGGGCGGTCGCGAAGCGGTGGCAAATGAAGCGGAAAGAGATTGAGGCGATAAAACAGGTCTTCGCGGAAACGACCGGCGGTGATCGCCGAGCGCAGGTCGACGTGGGTGGCTGCGATGATCCGAACGTCGACCTCGATCGACTCGTCGCTTCCCACCGGCTCGACCACGCCTTCTTGGAGCACTCGCAGCAGCTTGACTTGCGTGGCGAGGGGCATGTCGCCGATCTCGTCCATCAGTAGCGTACCCCGGTGGGCGACCTGGAACCGGCCCGGCCGATCCCTAGTGGCGCCGGAAAAGGCCCCTTGAACGTGGCCGAACAGTTCGCTCTCGATCAGATTCTCGGGCAGCGCCGCGCAGTTGATCTTGACGAACGCTTCGTGAGCACGGGGGCTCCAGGCGTGGATAGTTCGGGCCAGCACCTCTTTGCCGGTGCCGGTTTCACCCGTGATGAGTACCGGAGCGTGGGTGGCGGCGACCTTCCGGGCGAGCTCAGCGAGGGCTTTCATCTTCTCGTCGGCGGATTGCGCGATTTCTTGGTCGGCCCCCGAGTCTTCCTGCAGCAGTCGGCGCTGGGCTTCGAGCTGCGCGTTGCGCGCTCTCAGGGCGCGCGTGGCCCCCAGCGACAGCGCGATGATCTGTCCGTACACCGTCGCCATTTCAACGACCTCGGTCGGGTATACGTCGCAGTGGGCCCGGTCGAATGTCATCACGCCGAGCGGTTCATCGGCGACGACCAGCGGAACCACCAAACAGGCGTGGCCGTCAGGAAGCGGAACCACATTGTGGTAGGGATCGTGACCCTCAGCGTGTTCGCCTTCCGTCATTACGCGCGCGCGACGTTCGCGGAGCGCCGCTTCGATCTCGGGGTGTTCTGAGATCCGAATCTGATGGCGGTTGACCTCGTCGCTGACCAGCGGGCCCCTAGCACATTTGACCACCAGCGACTGGTCGACGAGCTCGAGAACCGCCGCCATATCGTACGGAATCAGCTCGGCCATCGTGTCGAGTACTCTCGGCAAAAGCTCTTGCTCCGGGTCCGCCCCGCCCGCGAGGCGAGCGATATCCTTGAGTTCGTCGGGTATAGAAGTCGCCATCGCAGCGCTCCGACAGTGTGCCACACCACAAAACATTCGGGTAAGGCCACCACCTTGCGTTTGACGTTCAGAGCAGCCCCGGCTTTCCTCGTAGGCGATGAGCCTGCATCCATTCGCTGGTCAACCGGCCCCAAGGTCGCTTCTTGTGAACGTTCCTCGCTTGGTAAGGTCGTACTACAATCTCGAACCAGACCCGAGCACGCTGGCCCAGCGGGTCGCCTTTGGCACCTCTGGCCACCGTGGTTCGTCGCTCACCAAGTCCTTCAACGAAGCTCATATTGTGGCCATTACCGAGGCGATCTGTGCCTATCGAAAGCAGGCCCACATTACCGGCCCCCTGTTCTTGGGCGTCGACACCCACGCCCTATCTGAGCCGGCGGCGGCGACGGCGCTTGAGGTCTTGGCTGCCAATGCGGTCGAGGTTTTGATCGACGCCAACGGCGGCTACACACCTACGCCCGCGGTGTCCCATGCGATCATCAGCTACAACGCGGGCCGCACCGACGGCTTCGCCGACGGCGTCGTCGTGACGCCGTCGCACAATCCGCCCGAAGATGGCGGTTTCAAGTATAACCCGCCCCACGGCGGACCGGCTGACTCCGACGTGACGGGCTGGATCGAGCAGCGAGCCAACGTTCGCCTGCAGGAGGGCCTGCAGAACGTTCTACGGACGACGTACGAAAAGGCCATTCAGGCCGACACCACCCGGCGATTCGATTTCGTGACTCCGTACGTCGAGGCGCTCGGCCAGGTCATCGACACCGAGGCCATCAAATCAGCCGGGCTTCGGATCGGCGCCGATCCCATGGGCGGTTCGGGTATCGGCTACTGGGGGCCGATCATCGAACGGTTCGGCCTCGATATCACCGTGGTGAACGAGGCGGTCGACCCGACGTTCTCGTTTATGACCGTCGACAAGGACGGCAAGATCCGGATGGACTGTTCATCGAAGTACGCAATGGCAGGCCTCATTGCGCTCAAGGACAGCTACGACATCGCGTTCGGCAACGACACCGACTACGACCGGCACGGCATCGTGTGCCCCAGCGTGGGTTTGATGAACCCCAACCACTACCTGGCGGTTGCGATCGACTATCTATTCCAGAACCGGCCCGATTGGCCGGCTGATGCTTCCGTGGGCAAGACACTGGTCTCCAGCGCGATCATCGATCGCGTGGCCGAGGCGATCGGAAGGCCCCTCACCGAGGTTCCGGTCGGCTTCAAATGGTTCGTCGACGGTCTCAGCTCGGGTCAGCTCGGCTTCGGAGGGGAAGAAAGCGCCGGGGCGTCATTCCTGCGGCGGGACGGTCGGGTGTGGACCACGGATAAGGACGGCATCGTCATGGATCTGCTGGCGGCGGAGATCACCGCCAAGCAGGGGCGAGACCCCGGCGAACTGTACCGGTCGCTGACCGACCGCTTCGGGGCTCCGACGTATGAGCGCATCGACGCGCGGGCGACCCCGGAGCAGAAGGCGGTGCTCAAAAAACTGTCGGCCGCGCAGGTTAAGGCGTCCGAGCTGGCTGGCGATCCGATCGACGCCAAGCTGACCGAGGCTCCAGGCAACGGCAAGGCGATCGGAGGGCTCAAGGTCGTGACCCGCAACGGCTGGTTTGCGGCGCGTCCGTCGGGCACCGAAGATGTGTATAAGATCTACACCGAGAGCTTCTCTGGTCCGGAACATCTGACTCGGATCCAGGAGGAAGCCCAAGCGATCGTGTCCGAGGCGTTCACGGCCGCGGGCGTATAGGGATCGATGATCGAGCCATCGCAGCTGGATCGCCTCCTCTTGGTGCCGCCGGAATCGGGCAACCACTCAAATGAGCAGTCGTTCGAACGGACGATCGTTCGGTGGCGGGGCGCGTCCACGAGCGATCGGGAGATCGTGTCGGCGGCGGACGCCTACCGGGCGGACCTCGCGGCCCAGTCGATCGGGCCCGGTGACCGCGTGGTAGTCTTCGCGGACACCCATCCCGACCTCATTGTGGCCCTGGTGGGTCACTTGCGGGCCGGCGTCGTGCACGTTCCCGTCAACACGCGTTACGCCGCTCGCGAGCTCGAGCACGTTTTGACGGATGCCCAACCGAGCCTGGTCCTGACCGACGCGCTCCACGCGGATCTGGTGCGGTCGGTGGCCCCGGAGATGCCCCTCTGTCAGATCGGAGGCGAGTCGCCGCTGGTGAGTCGGCGTCTCGCTCCGACCTCCGGGCTCCCGCTTCGCCGGCCACGACGGGATGACCCAGCGTTGATGATCTACACGTCGGGAACCACCGGGCCGAGCAAAGGCGTGGTTCTGTCGATCGGCGCCGTCGTGGGCAACATGGCCGCGCTGACCCGCCTGTGGGGATGGACGGGCGAAGATCGATTGGTTCTCGCCCTTCCGCTGTTTCACGTCCACGGTCTATGCATCGGACTGATCGGGGCGCTCCTCAACGAGGTCGAAATCGAGCTGCTGCCGAGCTTTGGCCCGGTTGGCGTGGTTGACGGGATCGCATCGGGAGGGACGATCTTCATGGCGGTCCCCACGATGTACGTGAGGATCGTAGACCATCTTCAGACCCACCCCGAGGCGGCAGCAACCCTGCGGACCGCTCGCTTGTTCACCTCGGGCAGCGCCCCGCTCAGCCCGGATGTCTTCGAGCGATTCGCGGCCCTGACCGGTCATCAGATCGTCGAGCGATACGGCATGTCGGAGACATTGATCACGCTCGCCAACCGAATCGAAGGCCCCCGACGACCGGGTGTGGTCGGTCGCCCCGTGCCGGGCATCGAGGTGCGGGTCGTCGATGAGGCGGGGCGTGAGTTGTCTCTCCCTGCCCAGGGAGAGCTCGAAGTCCGGGGTACCGGCGTCATGACCGAGTACTGGGGTCGACCCGAGGCGACGCGAGAGCAGTTCCATGACGGCTGGTTCCGTACTGGCGACGTCGTCTCGGTCGACGACTCGGGCGACTTTCGGATCCTGGGCAGGAAGTCCGTCGACTTTATCAAGACCGGTGGTTTCAAGGTCTCAGCTCGAGAGATCGAAGATGTGTTGCGCGAACACCCCGACGTTCGTGACGCGGCAGTGGTCGGTCGCGAAGATGCCGAGTGGGGCCAGGCGATCATCGCCGTCATCGTTCCCGTCTCTCCCCCCCGTGACCGGCACGCGCTCGAGCAGGAGCTGGTCGACTGGACGGCGGAGCGTCTGGCCGGCTTCAAGAAGCCGCGCGAGGTCATTTTTGTCGATGCGCTTCCCCAGAACGCCCTCGGCAAGGTTCAAAAACACCGACTGCTGATCCGCTAGGGTGCCGGCTCCGACAGATGCGGTCGTTGTCGGCGAGATTGGGTACACTTTAGCGCGGAGCCGTGGCGTTCATCCGGTTCCGACGACTTGCCCGTGATGAACAGCGGGTTCACAAGTCTCGCGGTTCTTCGGATCTGGAAACCGAGGTCCTCGTCGGCTACGTCACGATTCCTAGCTCGGCCAAGTCGTGGCGCAAATCTGCGATGTTCGGTGTTCTGAGGATCGCCCGCATGCCGACCGCCCGCGCGCCGTCGACGTTGACCTGTCGGTCATCCACGAAGATGAAGTTCTCCGGCGGTAGGCCCAGTCGCTCGATGGCGGCCCGGTAAGCAGCGGCCTCCGGCTTTCGGTGACCGGTCTTGCACGAGACGAAGTCCCAATCGAGGAATCGCGACAAGCGGAGCTTGTCTTCGATGATCCGATACCACTCCGAATAATTGGAGAGGGCATACATCGGATAGCCCGCGGCCCGGAGCTCGGACAGAAACGTCTCGGCGCCGTCCATCCACTCGTAGGCGTCGAATAGCATCGCTTTGAACGCCGTTAAGTCGAGAGAACGGCCGTCCTTGAAGTAGTGGGCGGCATACTCCGCCTCGGAGATTCGTCCATGCTCGAACTCGATCCAGGGGCCGGGTTCACGGGCCGCTCTGAACTCGTCCAAGGTCATCCCGAAAAACCGAGGCATCGCTTCGAGGAAGGGCTCGGTGACCAGGGTGCTCATGACGTCGAGAAGGAGCACGGGGCGCTTGTCGTCCATAAGGCCCATGTAGTCGGCCTCGGCCGCCCCCGCAAACGATGCTTCGCGAACGGGTTCACGGTCCGCGGATTCATCGTAGATCGGCTGAATCGGCGGTCTGGGCGAGGTCTTCGGTGGAAACGACTTCGTTTCGGCCGCAGGCCTTGGCTCGGTAGAGCGCTCGATCGGCGGCGGCCAAGATCTCGTCGGCCTCGCTTCCGTCATCCGGATACCCGGCGACTCCGATGCTCACGGTGACGTCGATGGGTTGGCCGGTCGCTGCAAGAAAAGGCGCGGCGAGGGCCGACTGGATGCGCGCCGCCACGCTTCGGGCGCCCGCGCGGTTGGTCTCGACCAACAGCAGCACGAATTCGTCCCCTCCGTAGCGATACGCGGAGTCGACCTTGCGGATATTCTGCGTCAGACGCTCGGCGATGGCGACCAAGAGCGCAGTGCCGGCGAGATGTCCGTACTGGTCGTTGACCCGCTTGAAGTGGTCGAGATCGATGAACAATATCGACACCGGATGACCGAAGCGGCGCCCCCGCAACAACTCCTGCGTCAGCGAGTCCCGCAGCTGGCGGGCATTGAACAGACCCGTGGTCTGCTCGCGAACCGTGTCTGCCCGAAGGTCGCGAATCGTCTGCACGGTGCGAACGGCCACCGCCACCTGGGCCGCCAGCAGGCTCCACATCTCGGAGGATACGGACCGGGTCGCCGAGATCGTGATTTCAAGCACGCCGACCGCCTCTGCGCTGACCCTCAGGGGGAGGCGATGAACGGCGAGGCCCCCGTCGATCGTCAACGATGCTTCACCTGCTGCGAATACGCGGTTCATCTCGTCGGACGCGGCCGAGCGGTCGAAATCGCTGCCATCGGCGGGCACCCCCAGAAGCTGCTCTTCGACCGCCGAAGCGAGCAGAAAACTGTGCGGCCCGATCGTAGCATCGAGAAGGGTCTTCAGATTGGCCAACAGCTGGCTCCAAGTCTGGCTGGCCTGAAGATCGAGCCAAATGCTATCAGCCGAGGTCAGCGGCGGGAGCGCGAGCGCCGAAGAGCCCGATGGGTCCACAGGATCAGATATGCCCGACCGGCGATAAACCGCAAGCGACGGCCCGTGAGGCGGTGTTGCGCGGCGATCCACATGCGGTGTTGCCGGGGAAGATTTCTGCAGCCTCACGAGGAGGGGACATATGAGTATACTGAAAAGGCTGCTTAGGCCCACGGTCGCTGCGGCGGCCGGCTTCGTCTTTGGGGCCCTAGGTTGCTGCGGCGTGTCGAGCACCGGAAGCTGCCTAAGGTCCCAGGCGATCCGGACCGCCGGCGCCGAAGGCGACGAGCGTCAGCTCGAGGAATGGCTTCGAGATGAACGGTCGTGGGTCCGCGAGGAGGCGGCGCTCGCGGCGGGGCACCATCGACAGCAGGGGTTGCGCCCGATGATCTGGGAGCGTCTCATGGACGCTGAAGAGGCCCCCTGGGTGCGCGCGGCTGCCGCCCGAGCCCTCGGACAGCTCGATGTCCGCGATGTCGATACGCTCACGAGTCTGGCCCTGGCGACCGGGACGCCCCCGGAGGTGAAGCTCGCTCTGGTCGAGACTGTCTGCCGAGCCGATCGCGAGTCGGGTGCGAGCCGCCTCACTCCGCTCAAAAACGACCCGGACCTCTTGGTGGCGGCCGCCGCCGAGCGGAAAGTGCAGACCCGATGCGCCAAAGTAGAGTAATCGCCGCCTTGCTCACGGTTCTCGGGAGTGGGGCGTGTGCGACCACGCCTGGCCAGATCCACGTGCTCGCCGACGCCGATTCGCCGTCGAAGCGGGTCGAGGCCACCACGGAAGCCCTTCGGTGGCTGTCGGACCGGTCGGCCGACCCTGCGCTTCGAATCTCGGCTGCTCGGGTGCTCGGTCGCCTCAAGACCAAGGATCCGGAGGTCGTCCGGTCGCTGAGAGAGACGGTGAAGCGCTCCGATGAGCCTCTCGACCTTCGCTGCATGTCGGCCTGGGCGCTCGGTGAGCTCCGGACTTCGGGCTCCCTGCGGGCTCTCTCCGAGGCGCTACGGGGTCGCCTGAAGACGCCGCTCGACCGCTATGTGTTGGAGGGCCTCGCGAAACACCTCGCCCTGATGGCCAACGATGAAGAAACGCTTCTTTCCGTCGTCGAGAACCTCGTGTTCCACGCCGGCAATCGAGAAGGCGCGCCTCCGGCGATCTATTCTCTGCTCAGTGAGCAGACCCGCACTGTCGAGGTGAACGTCGAGGTGTTGTCGCGCACCGTCCGTGTGAAGAAGAAGCGGACCCCGAAAGACGAGGCCGCCTTGTACAACGCCGTCTTGGAGCTGTTGACCCGCCTGGACCAGCGCCGCGACGAGATCGCGGCCGGTCCGTCGGTGTGGAGGCCCCGGATCGACGCGGCGGTCGAGGTCGCCCGCGAGTCCTACGCCCGAGGCGACCTGCGCACGCAGCTCTTCATCATCTATTTGCTCGGTCGGCTGGCGACCATTGCCGATGTAGCGTCCCGGGTTGGCGATGAGACTGACGAGCTTCGACTCTCTCGACCTCCTCGCCGCGCCCAGGCCTTGGTCGCGACGTGGTTGCTCGACCGTCTTCAACTGTCGTCTCGAAAGGCTCGGCAGGCCCTGGCGGGTGAGATCTTGACCGGGACCGAAGACGCCGAACTCCTTCGACTGATCTCCGATCTGGGGCGTCCGCGACGCCGCGAGGTGCGGGCCGACGCGCCTCAGCGTTGGCTCAGCGTGGAGGTGGGCGCGCGATGAGGTCGCTGATGGTCGTTTTGCTCCTCACTACGGCGTGCATCTCGCCCCAGGGCCCGGCACTTCCGGCGCTCACCGACATCGGCTCATCGCCGGCCGGAAAGCCGTCTCGTCGATTCGAGCCCGACCGCCTCCAAGCCCTCTACGTCGTCCCGGTGGGGGGTGACACCCCGCTCCAGATCCACCCGGCTGACGGGACCAAGCGGGTCATCGAGATGGTGGCGGTTCTTGACGTGGACGGTGAGCTCTTCATCAACGACGTCCTTCATGACCAAGTCCCCGAGGCCTATACCCGCGAGAAGATTCCTCGAGACGATGTCCGCCTCAGCTCGGCTCAGGGATCCTTCGACCCGGTCTTCAAGCGATTCACGCCGTTTCGCGACGTACGGTTGTCGCTGGATGCTGGCTATCGCATCCAGGTCGAGGTCGCGGGACAGCGTTCGAGTCTGGTGCTTGCCCCTCGCTACGAAGCCCGAGGTTACGAACCGCTGAACGCTGCTGCGAACGACGGCGAGATCGGCTTCGTTGGACCTGTCGGGGCGGCCGGCCAAGCCGGCCCGGATGGGCGAGACGGCAGCAATGGCGCGGCCGGCGGGGTTGGCGCCAATGGCGGCGATGGCGATGACGGTGCCGACGGTGGCTCCGGCTCGGGGGGGCGCCGAGGGGGCGACGCGGGTGCTGGGCAGCCCGGTGACCCAGGTCCCGACCTCGGCGTAACGGTCCGGCCTGTGTACTCGAAGTTCTACCCGGACGAGACCCTGGTCTATGTCGAAGTCGAGGCCCGGTACCGCCAATCGCGATCCTCGCGGACGTACCGGTCAGAGCAGGTCAACTACATCTTTCATGACCGGGACACCTTCGTCGTGTCGAGCATCGGTGGCGCGGGCGGAGCGGGAGGTACCGGAGGTAGTGGCGGCGCCGGTGGTTCCGGTGGCGCCGGCGGTGAAGGGGGCGATGGGGGCGACGGTGGGCCCGGCGCGGACAGCGCCTCGGGCCGAGGTGGTGCCGGCGGCGATGGCGGCGATGGCGGCGACGGTGGCGACGGCGGCGACGGCGGACCGGCCGGCCCTGGCGGAAACGGAGGCCAGGGCGGCGACGGTGGCGACGGTGGCCGGATCACGGCGGCGGTCGATGGTGGTCCCGAGTTCGAGCGAACCGCTCGGCGGGTCCTGCGATTCGTAAGCCGCGGAGGTCGTTCGGGCCGAGCGGGAGACGCTGGGGCCGCCGGTCGGCCCGGTCGAGGCGGAAGCGGCGGCCGCGCAGGTCAAGGCGGTCGCGGGGGCGCCGGTGGCCGAGGACCATCGGGGGCCGGCGTCCGCGGCGACGACGGACAGGCCGGTAAGAGCGGGATATCCGGTTCGAGTGGACGGACCGCGGCGCTCGGGCGTCGAGGCCGGCAGGGTCGCCTGGGGCGACCGGGGGCAGTGCCATGGTGATGAACGTGATTCGATCAGCGGGCTTGGGTGGGCTGATGGCGGCGACGTTGGTCGCCTCGGCGGGCTGCGCGGGGCCGTTGACGCTCCGCGACGTGGCCCGCATGGATCAGGCGGGCGACGTCGACGGCCTGCTCCGTTCTTGGCGGTCCAAGCCGCCGGATTCCGTTCAGCCCGCCCTGATTGACGCGCTCGCGCGGTATCCGGAGTCCGAGGAGACCACGGCGGTCATCGTGTTGGCCGCCCGCTCCCATCCCCGAGAAGAAGTCCGACAGCGGGCGGTGGCTCGGCTGGCGGCCTTCGAGGCGCCCGAGGCTACGACCGCGCTCATCGATGCCCTCGCCGACCCTTTTCCGTCGGTGAGAGGCCAGGCGAAGGCTGTCCTCGAACCTCGATCGACCGAGATCTTCGAAGCGTTGACGGTGGCGGCCCGGGCGAATCGGAGTCCGCTGGTCCGCGCCGCCGTCGTGGATCTTCTGACCCGAGCCGCCCAACGAGAGCCGTCCCTGCGCTCGGCGGCGGTCGAGAGTCTCGACGACCGCGCTCGGCGCGATGATGCGCCTCGGGTGCGCTCCAACGCCGCCGCCGGTTTGGGGCAGCTCAACGTCGTGGGGGCGCGGGGGCTGTTGCTCGAGATGATGCGCACCGACGACGACTCGAGCACCCGCATGGTTGCCGGCCGCGCCTTCAAGAAGCTGCTACCGCCCGACGAACAGTCACGGTCCATCGTAGCGGTGCTGCCGTTCAAGAACGATACCGGAGAAGCCGAGCTCGACCGATACGTTGAGCAGGTTGCGGACTTGTTGATCGCGGAGCTCGCAAAGGCCGACGTTTGTGAGGTCGTGGATCCCGAACAGCGCGACACCGCCATCGCCGAGCTCCGAAAGACGGGAATCCAGCTATACGACGGCGACCGACCGAATGCGCCGCAACTGGGACAGTTCGCCCTCGCCGACCAACTCGCGTTCGGGGTGGTTCAGAGGACGGGCCTCGTTTACACCGTGGTCATCAATCGCATGGACGTGTCGACCCTTAAGGTTGTCCGCGGCGCCTCGGTTTCGGTCCGCGGGTATCGGGCCGACCTCGATCGGGTGAAGCTCGAGTCGGTGCGGAAGTTCGTGGCGCGGTTTCGATGATGTTCTGGGTTATAGCGATCGTCGCGGCGGTCCCTCTCTCGCCTTTTCCGACCCCGGCCGATGGGCTCCCTTCGGTTCAGCGCCGATGGACAGACGGGCGGCTCGTCGAGGTCACGCAGCCCCAAGGATTTCGAATCGGGCTCATCGATTCCGGCCTTCTGGCCGAGATGAACCGGAATCGATGGGCCCCCAAGACGCCCGACGGTCGCTTCGATGCGGACAGCGTCCGTCAGTTGTGGGTGGGGCCTCGGTACGCGATGGCTTTCGACCGGGACGGTCGGCTCCGATTCGCGCTTTTTCGGTACTCGGTCCCGGTAGATACTTCGCGGGATGCGCTGCCAGCGTGGTCGTCGACCCGCCTCCATCGGCGAACCGATGTGCTTGCCCGGCTGGAGCGGTGGCGTCTCGAAGCCGCGAAGCGCGACCGGTATGGCAACATATTCGCATGGAAGGGTTCCGACGGTCGAGTGCAAGCGCGACTGCGCCACCAGCCGGCTCGAGACGAAATGCTTCTGCTGCTCAAGTATTAGCGAGACTGCTCCTCAAACGCTCGAGTTCATTCGCGATTCCGTGCTGGCGCAGCCTCGCGTCGACAGTCCTCAGCTCGCAGCCGACAGTCTCGGATCGGCCGTGCCGCGCGTCTGGCTCATCGGCCACGAGTGGGCCAAGCGGCAACTCGCGCACCAGGGGATCGGGTACGAGGCCGAAGTCCTACGTGCGGCGGGTGGTCCGGCCCATCTTCCAGCGCCTCGATCCACAGCTACCGGACGACGCACCCCCTGAGGAGGGCCTGCAACGTCTGCGAAAAGGAACTCGAAAAAATCGTGGCGCAGGCCCGACTTGCGGCCTGATCCGACTGTTGGCTAGCACCTGATGACTGCAGGCC
>CAZFIV010000070.1:0-38586 GCA_964519665.1 uncultured Myxococcales bacterium | reverse complement strand
GCGCCCAAAGTCCGCTTCTTTGTCACGCTTCGCTCGGAGCAAGTCTCCTAGACCGGGCGGAACCCACAGGGTAGCGTCCCGACGCCGTGAGAAACCGAGGATTCACGTTGTTGCTAGCCGGGACGTTCGTCAGCTGCGCGAACGACGCGCCCCGCTGGCAACGAAACCACGACTGGGTGACGCCGCCCAAGGTCATGTCGGCCACGGACTCGGACGGAGAGGCAGGTTCGTCCCAGGCGGCTTTCAACCTCAACGCGTGGGTGAACAGCCACCGAACGCCGAACCGCTGCGTCTCGGCGGCCAAGCAAGACATCAAAGTCGAGCCTGCTCGGGCGCTCAAACTCTTGATCGCCTGTAGCACCCGAGAGGATTTCGACGTTCTCATCCCGCTGTTGCGGCGCCCTTGGGTCGATGTACTGAGGAAGAGTGGCCCTGCCGGCTACGCGGTGCTCCTTCGCTCGATCGCTCGCCGCGGCGAATTCGAAGCGGACTTCGGGTCGTTGCAGGCGGCAGGCTTCCCGGTTGGAGGACTCGGCGTGAAGGAGGCTCGTCCGGGGCAGCTCACTCCCATCGTGGGTGTGGTCATGAAGAGCAAAGGCGTCGTCAAAGTAGAGGAGCTCGAGCGAGAAAAGCGAAAGTATGGTCGCAAGCCGGGCAAGTGGAAAGAGACCACGTACCGGGTCGACCGCCGAACCGGATTCAAGCAGGTCATCAAGACCCGATTTTTCACGGTTGAACGGTCCCAGACCCCAGGGGGCTTCGTTCCGAGCGGTACCGTCGTGCGCTTTCCGCGACCGCCCAAGTGTATGGGTCCGACCTCGGACGCCAAAGTCATGCTGGTCCGCGTAGGTCGACAAGTCGACACTGATGGCCCCGAAGAGTTCGAGGCATCATCGGTCGCCTGCCACAGCATGGGCAAGTAGTCGTCGATTTCTCCTCCACGTCTCGGCGATTCCCGTTCGTCGGCGTAGGCGACCACCAACGACCTCAAATTTTCGATGCGTTGACAGGGCGCTAGCGTTCGTGTGTTTGCTCTCACTTCGAGGAAGCCAAGGAATACCCATGAACAATGCCCTAAACACTCTTCTCGCTCTCGGTCTTGTCGCTGTCGCCGGTACGGCCTGCGTAAACCAAAAGAGCGCCACCTCCGAATCTTCGGGTTCAAAGCCCGCCGCCACGGCGACCACCAAGACCGAAGAAAGCGGCAAGACGGCCAAGAAGAAGCCCCGCGTGATTTGCCGGATGGAGAAGCCGATCGGTTCTCACATCGCGAAGCGCCGCTGCTATACCCAGGAGCAGATCAAAGCCGCGAAAGAGGCCGGCCAGGATGCCGCGTTCGAGCTTCAGCGCAGGGTCGGCGGGACGACCGGGAACTGAATCGATATCTCGTACCGTCAGTCTACGGGTCTCGTCGCCGAGGCGCCGCATACTCTCCAGACATCAGTTGAACCGACATGTCGGCGACCCGAGAGACGATGGACTCGGGTTGAGCGAGGTTCTCTTCCAAGTCGGCGAGGGCCGGTTCGAAGTCGGACGCCAAGCTTCCGAGCTCCGGCATCCCCTCCGGCGTCGCGAGCAGAGCGATCTCCAATCGGTCGGTGTAGGACCAGACCGTTACGTTGAGCCCCACCCCGGCCAGCAGGGGGCCGACCGAAAAGATACTCTGAAGCTCGTGCTCCCCCAGCCGAAGCGTATTGGACGGTCCCCGCACATTGGAGACGATCAGGTTGATCGCAGGTCGCAAGAACCCTTTCGACCGAAGAGCGCCAATGATCCGGCGAACGAAGCCGAACATGAAGGGCGGCACCGCTTGCGCCCATCCGCCGATGTCCATCTGGGCCACCACGAGCTCTTCTTTGGCCGCGCTCATCTTTCGGTGCACGTATCGTAGCTGGCGGCGAGGCCGATTGATGTGGCTCGGAAGGGCCGCGAAGGTCGACGATACATGGTTGCCGACCGCGTGACCCGAACCTGCCCCCACCGGAACGGAAGCGACCAGGTCTCGGGTGGGCAACGCGTCGTTCCGCTCAAGGTAGCGACGGAGGGCACCGGCGGTCAACGCGAGCACGATGTCATTGATGGACGTCTTGCTCGCCTTTTTGATCGCCTTGATGCGGTCGAGCGGCAGCTCCGCGGTCCGGAATACGCGGCGCTGCTTGACGTCTCTATTGAAGGGCATGATGTCGATCTCGAAGGGTTGAGCGGGCAGCTCGCCCCCTCGTTTTCGACGCAAGCGAACCTTCACCAAGCCGACGAGCGTCTTGTAAAGAACGATCGGCAAGGCGACGATACCTACGAATACGCTCCATACTCCGGCCAGGATAGCGGAGAGCATCGTTGGTTTGCGGTCGTCGAGCGCCGGCGTCTGCGCGGGCAGATCGATGCCGAACAATCGTTCGAGCATCGTCTTCTTGGCGCTGCCATCAGCGAGGGCATGATGGATCTTGACCACCGCCGCCCATCGACTCTCGGGCAGCCCTTGAACGATGGTCAGCGACCACAAGGCGCGGTCTCGAGGCAGGAGGCTGCATGCCGTCCTCGAAACGACCTCATCCAAGCTCTCACCATCGTCAGGTTCCACGACATCGATCTGCTTTCGGACGTCGAAGTGAGGATCGGGAACCAAGACCGGCTGGCCCAATCCCAAAGGAACGCTCTGGAGGCGGAACCGAAGCTCGGGCACTCGGTCGAGCCACTCGTCGGCAACGGATGCGATCTGATCGATCGTGGGTGCTTTCGGGGCCGAGAACACGAGCACCTGCAGGGTGTGCATCGGCGTTTCTGGCGTTTCGGCGGACAGAAAAGCCGCGTCCAGACCAGATAAGGTATATGGTTTCATCGTCGGGTCTACTCCATCCGCCTTAGACGGGTTGGCAAAACAAGAGGAAGCGCAAGCCGCGTCCCGCAATCGGAGTACGGGTGAACGGAGGCCATTGTGACCCACAACAGGGCAGATTTCGTCCACCATTCCGATCCGATCACATGGAGCCCAATGCGACCGGAGCGTCGCAAGCGCCCGATCCGCCGAGCGTCATCATGTTTTTGAGACCCCGCGGTTGACCACTGAACCGGTTGGCCTCTTACTGCAGATGAATCGGCAAAACCATGCATGCACCGAAAACGTCCCGAGTATCGAAAACGAGCTCGTCCCGCTCGAGCGCGCCCGGTCCCAGCTCTGCTCGGTCCGCGCTCTCGATTTCAAGAATGCCTTCGACGGCGTCCGCTCTGCAAGCCAAGTTATCGGTCGGTGACCCCTCTGACCACTTCGAGCGGGAGGCCGATCGGGTCGCCGACGCGGTGATGCGACAGCCAGCGCCGATCATCGCCGGCCGCCCCGAAGAGACCGACGGCCCGATGATTCAGACCAAGTGTCAGGCCTGCCAGGACGGGGAAGCCATTCGAAGGGCTCCTATCGGCACCGTCCAGCGCAAGTGTGCGGCCTGCGGCGCGGTCGAAGAGGTCCAAAGGGCCAGCGCCCCCGCCCCCAGCGTCCGGCCGGACTTCGAAACCAGCGTGAACGCCGTGAACGGCGGACGGGCAATGACGTCCGGCGAACGCTCCTTCTTCGAGCCGCGCTTCTCGGCCGACTTTAGCGGCGTACGAATCCACGAAGGACCGCAGGCCGACGCAGCAGCGCGCGCAGTGGGTGCGGTGGCCTACACCAAGGGACGCGACGTCGTCTTCCGCGAGGGCGCCTACTCCGGCGGGGCGAGCGGTCGCCACCTGCTCGCCCACGAGCTAACCCATGTCATTCAGCAAGGCGCCGCGGCGGTCTCACCGGCCCAGGTGCAATCGAAGCAGGTCTGCGAAGAAGGCGGTTGCCGCGAAGAGGGCTGAAGAGCGTCAATGCGCCCCGGCCGGCCGTCCTCTTTCGACCCAAACATGTCGTCGACCAGCGCTCGACGAGTCTTTCACTGATGTCAGGGTGGGTTTGCGGGGCGCCGAAAGCTCAGCCTTGCGTACCGAATGCGCTGGTCATTCACCAGAGCTTTGGCCCGGTCGAGTAATCCGCGCCACTGCTCGAGGCTCAAGTCGGGGGCGCCGATCAGGCCGCTGACCTCAGCCAACCCAAGCACCAACAGCCGCTTTTTGATGTCGAACAGCAACGCACGAAGCGCATCACTCTCATCGACCACTCGGACCGACTCGAGGCCTGCCGCAACGAACAAGTCGAGATATCCCTCGACGGGGAGAGCGTCATCTACACAGGACCAGCCTCGACCGAAGGTCGCCAGGTCTTCCGGTAGGTCGCCATAGCGAGCCATATCGCTCATGCCGAATCGTCCGCCCGGTCGAAGAACGCGGGCCACTTCTGCTGCGACTTGGGGCTTGTTCGCAAATGTGCTCACTGCACATTCACAGACGACGGCATCAAACGACGCATCTTCGAAAGGCAGCGCATCGGCGCTCCCGGTGACGAACGTGACCGTCGAGAGGCCGGCGGCCCGCGCGTTGTCGGTCGCTCGCACGATGTTCAGATCAGAATAATCGAGGCCCACGACCGTGAAGCCCAAGGCGCCGAGCCGACGAGCGGTGGTGCCTGGTCCACACGCGACGTCTAGCACCCGCGCCCCCGGGTCGAGCGCTAAGTCCGCTATCAATCGGTCGGAAAGCGCTTCCCCCCCCGGATGAAAGTGGTCGCCGAGGAGCTCGACCACCCCGTCCTGCTCGTAGAACGCCGCGCAGCAAGCAGCGGCGCGGGCATCGTTCGTCGTGACTGCGGAATGTCCGGACACGCTCAGCCTCGCCCCAACGGTCGATGAACCGCATTGTACTCACAGAAACTGACCGGCTTGCCTTCGGTCGAGATGATGTGCACGCAGCACTTGTCGATCCGATCCTGGTCGAACGTGTAAGCGTCCATGAAGGGCTTGATCCCGATCGCAAACAGACCACCGTACGGCGACGGGTCGGCCGATGCCTGGGCCGCGCTGAATGCCTGTACGGCGTCGAGGAGTTCGTCGATGGCGGCTTCGTCCAGACCTTCGAGGGCTCCGTTCTGAAGAGCCCATTGCAGCGCTGATTGCAGGCCCTTCGGGTCGTCGAAAGTATCTGAAACCTGGTTGATCAAACCGAGGTTCTCGGGCCGTGACCACGTCGGATACCGAGGGAAATAGCGGGACACGGGAAGCAGACCAGCCTCCGTTCGCAATGCCACCGCCATCGAGAAGCAGTTCGGATCCGAGCAAGGAATCGGGCCAAAGTCGGCCTCGGTCCACCGGCCCCCGCTTTGGGCTTCGATGAGCTTGGCGACGTCGCCGACGGTGATTCGTTCAACCCGGCGCGGGTTTTCGTATCGGCCCGAGTATATCGCCGGCTGAATCATGACCTTCTGGACGGCCCGAGGATGGGCGAGCGCCGTGTCGAGAAAGGTGCCCACCTCGTCGTCGTTGATCCCGGCGGTGAGCGTCATGACCGGGACCGCCGTCAAGCCGACGGCCTCGCAGTTCGCGAGAGCTTGGCGCTTGGTGTCGACCAAACTCTCTCGTCCGCGCAGCAGTCGAAGGGTGCTTCTCTTGAGACCATCGAACTGCAGGTAAACGGCGACCCTACCGTCGAACGCGGCCAGCGCTTCAGCGAACGACCGCTGGGCCAATCGAATCCCGTTCGTGTTGATATACACCTGCTTGATGCCCTGCTCGAGCGCATATCCGACCATGTCGAGCAGCTGGGGGTGGATCGTCGGCTCACCGCCCGAGAGCTGAATGAGATCCGCTTGACCCTTTCCCAATGAAATCAGTTCGTCGACCAGCGCTCGAAAACGCTCGACGGACATCGTTTCGTGCCGGTCGGGACTCGAATCAGCGTAACAGGTGGGGCAAGTAAGATTGCAGCGCTGAGTGATCTCGATGAGCATATTGCAGCTGTGGTTGGCGACCTGATCGCCGCAGTGCTGCCCTGGACCGCAGCAGCTGCCGACCGCATCCAGTTTCGCGTCGTGTTGATAGTAGTGGGCGACATCGGAGGCCAGCAGGGCGGAGAACGGGCCGTGCTCGGGGCAGACTTTGTCCATCCAGACTTGCTGACCGCGCGCTCGCACGTCTGCGGGAACGCGGACCAGGCACTCGGGACACAAGCTGGTGGTCTGTTTGAGGAGGGTACCGGCTCCGAACTCCGTCAGCTCGGCCGGCGCCCCGTGGATGGTAGCGACCATGCCTCATGATGGAGTGATGCTCGAAGCGGAACAAGGGCGTCCGAACTGGAAGAAGAACAGAAAAAAGACGCGCGGAGTGGCCCGCTCAGAAGTGTGGCGCACCAGGGGGAAGGATCGGGATCGGTTGCCCGCCTTTGTGCAAATAATCTTCGTAGATCTGCCAACGAAGATGCATTGCCGCAAACTGCATCGCGACCGCAACGACATATGCGCCGATGAAGAACACGATCATTCCCATGAAGATAAGCGGGACAGCCATCAGGCCGAGCACCAAAGTATGACCGAGGGTGGTCGGCCAGGTCGCACTCCCGAGCGACATCACGGCGCCGACGTCGAAGGTCGGGCCAAAACGGCCGGTCAGCTCGGCGCGGATCATCATCGGTGTCATGATATAGGCGGTCAGAAATAGCGTCAGTGCGAACACGACGACGAAGCCGATCATCGAGAGCAGCCCGGCCAGCGCGGGCGGCTCCTCGGAGTTTCCGGCGGCCATCAAAGGCACTATGCTCACGAAGAAACCGAGCGTGATCGGAACCGTGAGTACGAGGCTGGCGACGAAGTTCGTCACGAACGGAATCAATCCTCCGGTCAGCAGATCGATAAATCGGTTGAAGTCGAACGGCAGGACGGCCGGCGCTTCTCGGCGCGCCAAGCGACGATGGACGTCGGCTTGCCAGCCGAGCAAGACGATCGGGCCCACCACCGGGACCAACAACATTAAGAGGCCGAGGAGCAAGTTGAGGAAGCCGACTTCGCCGAACGCGAATCCGATCGCGCGAAAGGCGCTCACGCCAGGCATCGGTTCCGGGGCGCGAAAGGTGGGAGGCCCACCGTACGCGGACATCGGGGACTGATAAGGGTTGCCGTGCATCG
Source organism: uncultured Myxococcales bacterium (assembly GCA_964519665.1). Lineage (GTDB taxonomy): Bacteria > Myxococcota > Kuafuiibacteriia > Kuafuiibacteriales > Kuafuiibacteriaceae > JANQQN01. Next base: position 31,559 of record CAZFIV010000070.1, on the reverse strand, counting down.
CGACCATTCTGCGCGAAGGTCCCGACGTTCGCTACTCCCGTTGGAGTCGCGAAAAACGCCCTTGTGGTAGAAGCCGACCTCGGCGTGAGGGCGCCCTGACGACGCATGCTGACCGTCCTGTTGACCATCATCGGCTTGACGCTGGGACTCGTGCTGACCTGGGACCTCGCCGGAACCATCGTCGGCGCGACTCTCGGTTATCTCATCGGGCGCGTTCAATCACTCAGTGGTCGCGTCGCCGTTCTCCAGTTCGAGCTCCGGCATCGTCCGCCCAACCCGCCCCCGCCGGTCGCCCCTCCCTGGGCGACCCCGGGCCGCCCGGGCCGGCCCGGGGTCGCCCCCTTGCGCGAGGGGCCGCCCCCGAGTCCCGCGTCGGCGTTCGCCCGGCAACCGAGCCCCGGGAGCGCTGCGCCACCGCCGAGTCCCGCTCCGGTGTTCGCCCCGCCACCGCGCCCCGAGAGCGAGGGGCCGCCCCCGAGTCCCGATTCGGCCTTCGGACCGCAGCCGAGCTCCCAGCCACCCGCAGCTCCAGCGCGGCCGCCCGGGCGCCCGCCGCTCGCCGGACCCCCGCTCGCACCTTCTTCGTCTGCTCCTCCGTTTGGAGGACCGCCGAGGGGAGGATCTAAGCCCGGGGACGGGACGGCGACCGGAGCGCCACCGCCATCCGACCCGCTCACCGATGCCCTCACCGCGGCTCGCAACTATTTGATGGGTATCAACACCGTGGTTCAGGTCGGCGTGGTCGTGCTGCTGGTCGGAATCGGTCTGCTCGCGAAGTGGGCAGCCGACAACTCTCTGTTCCCGGTCGAGCTTCGACTAGCGACGGCCGCCGGACTGGCGATCGTGCTCATCGGGTTCGGCTGGCGCCTACGGCATGTCCGCCCGGGCTACGCGGTGAGTCTACAAGGCGGCGGCATCGGCATCATCTATCTCGTCACGTTCTTCGCGCATCGCCTCTACGGACTGCTCGAGACCGGTTCCGCATTCGGACTGTTGGTCGCCCTGACCTGTGCCGCGGTGACGATGGCGGTCGTGCAAGACGCCAAGGCGCTCGCCGTACTCGGCGCCATCGGAGGTTTCCTGGCCCCGATCGCCGCCTCGGACGGAAGCGGCGACCACGTCGTGCTATTCAGCTACTACGCGCTCCTCAACGCCGGCATCTTTGTCGTGGCCTGGTTCAAGGCCTGGCGCGAGCTCAACTTGCTCGGCTTTCTGTTCACCTTTGGTGTTGGAACGGTGTGGGGCGCCGAGAGCTATACGCCTGTCAAATACCCGACGACCCAGCCATTCCTCGTCCTGTTCGTCCTGATGTTCACGCTGATTCCGGTCCTGTACGCGTGGCGACAACAACCGGAGCTAAAGGGGCTCCTCGACGGCACCCTGATCTTTGGCACACCTCTGGTCGGATTTAGCCACCAGGTCCGGCTGGTGAGTCACATCGAGTTCGGCCTCGCGTACAGCTCGTTGGCGCTCGCCGGAATGTACGTCGGGTTGGCCTGGCTACTGCTCTCGCGCGCCCCTCGCTGGGCCCGAAGTCTCGTCGAAGCCTATGTCGCCCTCGGCCTCGCGTTCGCCACGATGACCATTCCCTTCGCCTTCGACGCCGAATGGACGGCGATCGGGTGGTCGCTCGAGGGCGTCGGACTGGTGTGGCTCGGCCTCCGTCAAAAACGTTTCCTGGCCCGCTGGGCGGGGATGCTGCTGCAGTACGGGGCGGCGATCGCCTTCGCCCTGGAGGATCCCAGCAGCGGCCAGGCGCCGGCGTTCCTAAATACGGTCTATTTCTCGGCCCTTTCGATCTCGGTGTCCGGCTTCGCGATCGCTTACCTGTTGCATCGGTACCGGGCCGAACTGAACCTGGTGGAGGCGACGTTCGCGCACCTGTTCTTCGCCTGGGCGCTGGTATGGTGGTATGCGACGAACCTCGTCGAGGCGTTCAGGCTCGCACCGGCTTCGTACGACTGGCAGGCCAGTCTGGCTCTCTGGACTCTCACTTCGATCATCGCCGACGTGTTGGCTCGGCGAGCTCGATGGCCGGCCATGTTCGTACCCTCGTTGGCCATCGGGCCAGCGGCCTTGCTTCATCTCGTCGTCGTGTTCTTTTGGCTGGAGTCTCCGTTCGACGACTACGGTGGGCTCGCCTGGGCAGCGGCGCTCGGAGTCAACCTATGGGCCCTTCGGTCCCTTGGCGACCGACTGCCTCACGCGCTGGTCACGGCCGGCCACGGCCTCATAGCGCTGTGGGTCGCGGGTATCGTGGGGTGGGAGGCCTACGCCCGAATCGACCTTGTCGTTCACGCATCCCGAAGCTGGCCCCTCGCCGCTCACGTGCTGGCCCTCGTCTTGTTGATGGAAGCCTTCGATCGCGGGTGGCCAAGATACCCGGTCGGCAGACATCGTTCGGCGTACCGGCTCGGCGGGGCGATTCCAATCTTTGGCTACATACTCGCGTGGATCATCATCGTGAACATCGTTCATGACGGCGGCGCTTACCCTCTTCCATACTATCCTGTCGTCAACCCCTTGGACGTTGCGCAGGGCTTGGTCTTCGTATCGGCGACCGGGTGCTTGCGGCGCCATCGAGCTCTGCTCGAAGAGCGAGAGTTCACCGAGTCGACGGTCATCGTTGTGGCGCTGACCGCCTTTGTGGGCGTGAACGGCGCGCTCTTGAGGGCACTTCATCATATCGACGCGGTTCCCTACGACGCCCTCTCATTGTGGAGCTCCACGGTCGTTCAAACCTCGCTGTCGATCTCTTGGACGATCATCGCCTTCGCCACGATGGTGTTCGCAACCCGGCACCAGCGGCGGGTGGTGTGGATCAGCGCGGCGGTACTGTTGGCAGTGGTGGTCGTAAAGCTGTTCGTCGTCGACCTGTCGGCACTGAGCGCGGTTCCGCGGATCGTCTCGTTCATCGTGGTGGGCCTCCTCATGTTGCTGGTCGGATATCTGTCGCCTGTCCCTCCTCGAAAGGAAGACTCGGAATGAAAGCTCAACTGCAGACCGCGTTGCTCGTCCTGGTTTCCGGGCCCCTAGCTGCGTTTGGTCAGCCCGGAGATCGCCCTACCGACTTCGCGTACGGCATGACGCTGGACGATCCGACGGGTAATGGGCCGCTCCATACGCTGCTGCTTCCGACCGAAGTGTATCGAGGTATTACCCGCCGCGACCTCGGTGACCTTCGGGTCTTCAACCAAGACGGTCAAAGCGTTCCCGTTGCCATCAGACCGCTGATCACGAAGACGGATACGTCCACCATCATCGAGCTGCCGCTATTTCCGATCGAGGCCCCGCCCGCGATGGGCATCGAGCAGGTCGCCATTTCCCTGAAGCGTCGTTCGAACGGAACGACCTATTTCACGCAGAGGATGGTCATGCCCACGGATGCGGGCGCAGGCGACGCCGCGGCACCCGTGCGGCGCGGGTACGTCCTCGACGCCGATGAGGCGATGGGCCGAGGTGTTGCCCAGACTCTTGAAGTCGAATGGGCCGCCACCGAAACATCCTTCTCCGTACCGGTGCGCATCGAGGGCAGCACCGACCTCACGAGCTGGCAGCGGGTCGCCTCGACTCAAACGCTGGCGACAATGAGTCACGCCGGACATACCTTCGAGCAACGTACGCTGCGACTCGGTTCGACGATCCCGCGTTTTCTGCGTGTCTCCTGGGGAGCTGTCCCCCCTCCTCCCGAGTTTCGGCGCGTAAGGCTCACCGTCGCTTCGACCGTCGAAACCGGGCCCGAACACCGGCAGGTCACTGTCACCAGCGTGCCCGTCGAAGGGCGCCCGTACACTTACGACTTCGACCTCGGTGGCCCCTTTCCCGTCGGCCAAATCAAGCCCTCGGGGATAGACCGCAACGCGATCGCGAAAGCCGTCATTCGCTCATCGGCATCGCCGAACGGACCGTGGGCCGAGCGCTTCCGAGGGCTGCTCTATCGGGTCAACGTCCGCGGCGTCAATTTCGAAAGCCCCACGATCCGAGTACCTCCGAACCGGGACCGGTACTGGCGGCTCGAGATCGGGAACGAAGGGGGCGGGGTCAGCGTTTCTTCGCCGACCTTCGACTTCCTGTGGCAGCCAGAGCAGCTCATTTTCTCGCGACGGGGACCGGAGCCCTTTGTCTTGGCGTACGGCAGCCGTCGAGCTCCACCGGCCGCGTTCGACGCCGACGAGCTTCTGTCGGTCTTTCCCGCCGGATACCCGCTCGGTTCGATACCCGATGAAACGATCGTCGCCGGTCCGCGTCGAAGATTGGGCACGGACGAGGTCCTGCGCGTTCCTCCAAAGCAGCCTTGGAAAAAATACGTGCTTTGGGGGGTGCTGATCTTTGGCGTCGCCTTGCTGGCCGGACTCAGCGTCCGACTGATCGCTCAACTCAACACCCAAACCGAAAAGACCCTCGAGTAGACCGACTCGCGGCCACCCGTCTTCGCCAGCCGTACTCGCGGCGCTCGCGGAGCGTTGGCAAGGCAAACGCGGTGCATTCCCGCGAGACGGTCGCTGCTGATCGGATGGCTGATGCCGCACCCGGCTTGCTCCCGAGCGCCTCCATCGATACCACCACAACCCTGGTGTGGCGCTTGTTCGGACCGGTGCTCGCGTTCGGGGCGATCGGTCTCTTCGTCACTACGCTCGGGTTGGCGTGCATCGTAGGCCTCGTGTGGCCGGTGATCGTCGTGTTGTTGTCGGCACTGGTGGCGCCGCTTCGTCCCGACAAGGCGCGGTTATGGCTGGGTGACCTGTCGGCGCTGCTGGCTGATATCGGGAGAACTCTGGCCGACACGTACACCGCAATCCGGCATCCGCTCCATCCGGTCCCGGTGTCGCTGCCGCGAGTGGAGCCCCTGCCCGACCTAGAAGCGTTCGCCAATCGAGTCGCCGAAGACGCCGGGAGCCGGGGCTTCGACGGCGCAATCATGATCCCCGAAGCCAATTTTGGGGTGATCGAAGTCATGTCTCCCCAGGGGCGACGAACGATCCTCCTCGCCGGCGCGCCCTTGTTGTTCATCCTGACGGTCGACGAACTGAGAGCGGTCGTCGCGCATGAGCTCGGGCACATCGCGCTCAAACACACCACCTGGGGAACGGTGATCGGTCGGTGGACAAACCTCGTCGCGCGGATGGGTCATCGACTGCAGGACCGCTTTCATCCGCTGACTCTGAGCTTGCGTTTGTCGGGCTGGTTGCTCCGGGCCGCGCGCGAGCCTTGGTCGAGAGCCGATGAGTTCGACGCCGACCGCTTCGCCGCCACGCTGTGCGGCCGTACCGCCCTCACGTCGGCCCTACGAAAAGTAAACGATCAGGGGGCCAGCTTGGGATTGCTCATGGATGCGGTATATCTGCGCAGCGTCGACACCGGCATTGGGCCCGACAGCTGGACCGAAGCCGCATATCGCTTGTTCGCGGCGCTCCAGCCGGCCGAAAAACGCCAGCTGCGTCGAGCCCTTCTCGACGACCCGTTCGACGTCGACGGCCGCTCCCATCCCCCGGTGGCCCTGCGGATCGGAGCGCTGTCCGGACTTCCTCGAACGCCTCAGGTCGACCATCGGCGCGCCATTTCGGCCTTTCCGGGGATCCTGGCCCACGAAAAGACGATGACCATGCGGTTCATCGAAGCCCGGCGACGGGTGCCCGCTCGGCGGTGGTTCGACGAAGTACGGCCCGAGCGATTCGATAAGGCGCTCGCCCGACAAGTGGCCGCCGCCAGCGCCGGATACCCAGAATTCGAGATCGAGTAGGCCTTTTTGTTACGCCGATTGACAACATTCACAACCTGAGTAACATCTCATCATGGCCGTCGAACCGTCCCAATTGATCGTCGGTTTGCTGGCCGCGTCGGATGAGCCCGCGCTGAGTGTGGCCACGCTGTCTCGAGCCGGCGAGCAGTTCGACTTCGCCCCTGGAAGCATGCGCGTAGCGCTCACCCGACTGCGGCAAAAGGGTACGGTGGTCGCCGTAGAGCGAGGCCGCTATGCGCTCAGCCCGGAGCGGGAGGCCCTTCAGCGGGAGGTCTCCGCCTGGCGAACCCGCGATGAGTTGGTGGGCCCTTGGTCCGGCGATTGGGTCGCCCTGTCGACGGCGGGGCTGCCTCGTAGCGACCGGCGGGTGCTGCGAGGACGACGCCGCAGCTTGAAGATGCTTGGCTTTGCAACCGCGGCCGAAGATCTCCTGGTCCGCCCCCACAACCTGCGGTTGCCGCTCGACGACATCCGGCTTCGGATCGGCCAGATCGCCCCGACCGCCCCGGTATTTCGCGTTCTCGATCTTCCGGCCGAGAACGTCGCCCTCGCGGTCGAAGAATGGAATCCGATCGCCCTCGACGAAACCTACGCACAACTCACGGCCGAGCTCGAGGCCGCGGCGCTCGCGGTGGCCGAGCTTCCGGTGGGCAAGGCCGCTGCCCTCGTGTTCGACCTCGGCGACCAGGCCATCCGGGCCCTGGTCGCCGACCCGCTGCTTCCCGACCCGCTCGTCGACGTCGATGCCCGCCATCGCCTGTTCACCACTATGCGGCGGTTCGATGAGCTCGGACGCCGCCTCTGGAAAAACCTGCTGACGGAGGTCGCTCTATGAAAGCCCACCAGATTCTGAGTCGAGAAGAAATCCGCCATCTTACGACGGCCAGCGACCTGCAGGGCGCGCTGTCGGTCATCGGTACCTGGGGGATTATCGCCGCGACCTTCGCGCTGGTCGTCGCGTACCCATCCGTGGTGACGGTCGCGCTGGCGGTCGTGCTGCTCGGTGGTCGACACCTCGCCTTAGCGGTTCTCACGCACGAGTGTGCTCACCGCTCGTTGTTCAAGACGACCTGGCTCAATCACGTTATCGGCAAGTGGGTCTGCGGCGCGCCGATCTGGGTGGACGTCGAACGCTACCGCAAGCTCCATCTGTCCCACCACGCGCACGCGGGCTCCCCTGAAGATCCCGATCTCCCACTGGTGGTGGGGTTCCCGGTGTCACGGGCTTCGTTCGCCCGCAAAGTCATGCGCGACCTGACCGTATTGGCGGGCCTGCGCCGGGTGGTGGCCCACGTCTTAATGGACGTCGGCCTTCTCCAGTACGCCACTTCTGACAAGCCTGGCGCCGCCGAGAAAGTACGACCCAGCGCAGCCGTGATCGGCCGTCGATTCGTGGTGAATACCGGTCCCGTGCTTCTGACCAACGCCCTTCTGTTCGCTGCCCTGTGGGCGGTCGGAGCCCCGTGGGCTTATGTGCTGTGGGTCGTCGCGTACCTGACGACGTTCAGTCTCTTCTTCCGATTGCGGTCCATCGCCGAGCACGCCTGCACCGATTCCAGCAGCCCCGACCCGATGCGCCACACGCGGACGACCCTCGCATCGCCACTCGCGCGGCTGACCGTGGCTCCGCACCACGTCAACTACCACGCCGAGCATCACTTGCTCCCAACCGCGCCACACTATCGGCTGCCCGCGCTGCACCGACTTCTCGTCGAGCGCGGGGCCTTCGGCGAAGGCTATCTGTCGGATAGCTATCGCGATGTTCTCCGAGTGGTGGTGTCCGTTTCTTGACGGCAGCGCCAAACCGCCTCACGACAAAGAGGTGCCCCGCTACTACCCGATTCGATGGATGAACGATCAGACGGCCAAGCTCCGAACGATCGACCGCCTGACCGCGCTCCGCGAGAAGCTCGCCCAAGAGATCGACCCGCATCGAAACCCGGGATCGTTTCTTCTGGCGACCTGGAATATCCGAGAGTTCGGCCGAAGCAAACCCAAACACGGCCCTCGTCTCGACGAGTCCTTTCACTACCTGGCCGAAGTGATCTCTCGGTTTCACCTGGTCGCTCTGCAGGAGGTCAATCGCGACCTCACGGACTTTCGGCGGCTGCTGTCGCTGCTCGGCCCCAGCTGGGAGGGCATCGTCACCGACGTGACTGAAGGATCGTCCGGCAATGAAGAGCGGATGGCGTTCGTCTACGACACCCGAATGGTCAAGTTTCGCAACGTCGCCGGTGAGATCGTGTTACCGGTCGGGCGTCGGGTATCGAAAAGCGGCGTGACGGACACCCTGCAGTTCGCCCGCACTCCGTTCATGGTCGCGTTTCAGGCCGACTGGTTTCGATTCAATCTATGTACCGTCCATATCTACTTTGGAGATGAGTCCGGGGCCAAGCTCCAGCGCCGCATCGACGAGATCAGGACGGTCGCCAAGTTCTTTCGAGACCGCCAAAAAAGAGAGGGCGAGGACTGCATCCTCCTGGGCGACTTCAACATCGTCAGCCCGAAACACGAGACGATGCGGGCGCTCGAGCGACACGGCTTCACCGTCCCCGAGAAACTCCGTCGCGAGAAAACGAACCTCAAAGGCGATAAGCACTACGACCAGATCGCGTTGCAGCCCACCAAGAAGATGATCGAAGTAGGGGAGTCGGGCGTCTTTGACTTCGATGAAGTCGTCTTTCGGTCGACCCAGGAAGATCGTGACATCTATCAACCGTTCATGAGCAAAGGCAAAGGTCGAAAGGGTGGAGCGCTCACGCGCTACTACAACACCTGGCGAACCTTCCAAATGTCCGACCATCTGCCGATGTGGGTCGAGCTGCGCGTCGACTTCACTAACGACTATCTCAATAGCCTCCGGCCCGGGCGCAAGATGCTCGCTTCCCCATCTGGAGACTGACGGTCACCAGTTTTTCGTAAGCACCATCAGGTCGCTCGGATCGTCGACCAGCTCGGACAGCAGCTGGGCCACCGACTTGCCCAAGCCGGGCACGATAAGGTCGGGCGCGATATCCGCGAGAGGCGCGAGCACGAACCGTCGGCGCGCGAGCTCACGGTGCGGGATGACGAGGTCGGGCGTATGGACGACTTCGTCTCCGTACAGCGCGATGTCGATATCGACGACCCGCGGGCCCCAACGGACCGATTTCACCCGCCCCATAGCGTTTTCGATGGCTTGCGTATGTTTCAGCAGATCCGTCGGCGAGAAGCTCGTCTGGACTTCGATGACCGCGTTCAAATAATCCGGCTGTCCCGGCGGTCCGACGGGAGCGCTCCGATACAAGCGGGACCGGGCCATCACCTCGAGTTGGGGCCCGGCGACCCGGCGGGTCGCCTCGGCCAGCTGGCTCGCGGGATCCCCAAGATTCGCCCCCAGGGCCAAAAACACGGATGAACGGTGCATCTCCGCATAAGGCACGGCCGATTCCTCGACGTCCAGTCCGTCCTCCCGAACACCACTTTGTCGGTTGTGGCGAGGTGCATTCACGGGCAAAAGGCGATTATGTCGACCGGAGGTGGGTTGGTCAGCGACGCCTGGCTTCGAGAGCGCCTCCATCAGCCCGACGTGTGTGTCGTCGATGGTTCGTGGTATTTGCCGGGCTCTGGGCGCGATGCCCGAGCCGAGTACGCCGCTGCGCACATCCCTGGAGCCGTGTTCTTCGATATCGAGGTCCTTTCGGACTCAAGTACGTCGTTGCCCCATATGCTGCCGGACGCCGATAGGTTCGCCGCCGCAGTGGGCGGTTTGGGCATCCGACCCGACGATAGGGTGGTCGTCTACGACGGAGCCGGCCTTTTCAGCGCCGCCCGCGTTTGGTGGACCTTTCGCGCGTTCGGGCACGAAAGAGTCGCGGTGCTCGACGGAGGGCTACCTCGGTGGAGGGCTCGCGGTGGTCCGGTCACGTCCGCGGCCACGGTCCGCGCGCCCCAGGCGTACGAAGCCCGGTCTCAACCGGCATTGGTTCGAACCATCGAGCAGATGAGGTCGAATCTGCAGACCCAAGCATCCTTGGTCATCGACGCGCGGCCTCGGGACCGATTCGAAGGCGAGGTGCCCGAACCGCGCTCCGGCGTTCGGTCCGGACACATCCCCGCAAGCATCAACCTTCCGTACACCGACCTCTTGCGCGAAGGCGCCCTTCAGCCTCCCGAAGCACTGCGCCGGCAGCTGACCGCGATGGGCGTGGCGCCAGACACGAACATCACCGCGACCTGCGGCTCCGGCGTCACGGCTTCGATCGTCGCGCTGGCCTTCTACGTTCTGGGCAACCCGAACGTTGCCGTGTACGACGGCAGTTGGGCGGAATGGGGGAGCCTCACCGAGACGCCGGTGGAAACCGGACCTGCGGGCTCGCGGCCCTCGCCATCGAGCCCTTAGCGATCCGCTTTCTCCCGAGAGTCACCCTATGTACTCGGTCCGCGTCTTGGCTCTCGACCTCGAGGGCACATTGGTCTCGAACGCCATGTCCCAGATCCCGCGGCCAGGACTTCATGCGTTCGTGGTGACCTGCGCCCGACTCGCCGACCGCCTGGTGATCTACACGGCGGTCTCGGAGCCTCGATTTAGGCAGGTCGCTGACAACCTGGTCGCCGATCGACACGTGCCCCCGTGGTTCAAGTACCTGGAGTACATCCATTGGTCGGGACCATACAAAGACCTCGGGTTCGTACCCCACGCCGACCCGGCGAACGTGATTTTGGTCGACGACAACCCGAATTACGTAAAGCCCGGCCAAGAAGATCGGTGGATTCGCGCCGAGGGCTTCGTACCCCCTTACGAAGGAGACCAAGAGCTGGACCGAATCCTCACCGAGCTTCGGCGTCGGCTGGAGCCAGACGATTGATCGAGTGCCGGCGGCCGGGCCCCCGCCCCCCCCGGGCAGCCGTCGATTGACTTGATCGAGACCTAGGCGGCCGAGGCGATCTCGGCCCGCCCCAAGGGTTGCACCGTTAGGTCACCGGGCAGCTCGTCAAAGCTGAGCACGGCGATCTGCGGGAGGTCGGATTCGATCAGGCGTCGAACGAACCGGCGAATCTGGCTGTTGGTCAGGATCACCGGGCGCTTGCCGGAGCCGACCACCGGCTGAATCGCCAGCGCGATCGCGCCGATGAGCTCTCTGCAGACCTCCATGTCGAGAGAGACCGTAGGACCGTTTTGGGTCTGTTGAATGCCGTTGGCGACGGTGTCCTCGATGACCGGGTCGAGCAGCACGACCGGGAGCCGGTTTTCGAGGCCCGCATAGCTGTGCGCCAGCTGGGCCGACAGCGCCGATCGCACTCGCTCGGTGAGCCACACCGCCTCCGCCTCTCGGGCCCCGTACTCCCCGAGGGCCTCGAGGATGCTCTTCAGGTCTCGAATGCACACGTTCTCTTCCACCAGCCGGCGGAGAACTCCGACCAGCTGCTGGAGAGTCGCCGTCTTGGGAACGACCTCTTTGACCAGCGCGGGGAACGCCTTGTCCATGCGCTCCATCATTTCGGCGACCTCTTGTAGCCCCACGAAAGCCGAAGCCTTCTGGCGCAAGACGGACGCCAAGTACAGGGCGACGATGCCACAGGTGTCCCACACGGCGATGCCGGAGGCTTCGACCGCCTCCCGGTCGGCGGGAAGAATCAGGCTCATCTTGGCCTTGCTGACCGGGTGACTCGTGGGCTGCGCATCGACGGCTAGCTTTTCGAGCTCCTCGGGTCGGACCGTGGCCAACAGGCGACCCGGCGGAATCCGCTCTTGGAGGGCCGGTACGTCATTGATGCGCACCATGAAGCTGCTTTCGGCCATCGACTTGGTGAAGGGACGAATTCTGACCCCGGGGAACCGAACGCCCGTCTCGAGGTACAGCGCATCCCGCAGCTGGGGAACGTACATGCTGATGAAGTCGGAGCCGTCCTCGTCGCCGTGAGGGTCGAAGCCCATCGCCTCCGACAACACCGGGTCGACGTCGACCGAGATCGGCACCACCGACGGCGATAGGCTGTCGGCGAGGGCCTTTTGCTTCTTTGCCTCTTCGGTCTTTTTCTCGAGCTGCTGCTGCAGCTGCTCGACCCCCCCCGCCAGATTTCCGAGCTCTCCTTCGGGCCCCGTGGGCCCCATAATCGGAAACAGGATTCTGCTCACGCCCCACAGACCGGCGAGTCCGGCGCAGGTAAAAAACGGAAACATCGGTAGGCCCGGCACCAGGCCCAGACCGGTCATCAGAAAAGCCGAGATGAACAGCACCTTCGGCGTACCGAAGATCTCGTCCTTGAGCGTGAAGCCGAGGTTGCGTTCCTTCTCTTTCGCCTCGACGCGGGTCACCAGGATGCCCGCGGCCAACGTGATGAGCATCGACGCAATCTGCGCCACGAGCGCGTCGCCGATCGTCAGCGACGAGTAGATCTCGAGCGCCTCGTTGGTCGTCATGTTCATCCGAAATACGCCGATGATCAGTCCACCCAACAGATTGATGGCCGTAATCAGAAGGCCGGCCAGGGCGTCTCCCTTCACGAATTTCATGGCCCCGTCCATGTTTCCGAACATCTGTGAGGCCCGATTGAGCTCGTCGCGCTGCTCCTGCGCTTCTTCTTCGTTGATGCTGCCCGATCGGAGCGCTGCGTCGATCGACATTTGCTTGCCGGGCATGGCGTCGAGGGTGAATCGGGCCGCGACTTCGGCGACCCGCTCCGCGCCCTTGGCGATCACCATGAACTGGACCAGGGTCACCACCAGGAAGATGACCAGACCCACGACGACGTCGCCCTGAACCACGAACTCACCGAATGCATCGACGACGTCACCCGCCTTGGCGTGGGCGAGGATACTCCGGGTCGTCGACACGTTGAGGCCGAGCCGAAAGAGCGTCGTCAACAGCAGGAGCGACGGAAATGACGACACCTCGAGCGCGTTGCGAGCAAACAGGGATACGAGCAGAACGGTCACCGACAGCGCGATGTTGATCGAGATCAGGGTGTCGAGAGCGAACAGCGGGAGCGGAAACAGCATCATCGCCACGAGGCAGGCGACGAGCACCGCAAGCAGAACGTCGGGACGCCGGTCGATCCATCGGAACACCGGCAGAGCAGCCAGGGATTTCAGGCTCGAGTGCATGACGATGACTCCCTAGCGCTCCAGCCGGGCTAGCAGGGCGTCGGCCTTGCGTTGAAGGTCGACATCGCCTCGGCGCTGGGCCTTCTGAGACCCGAGGGCCAGCAGCTGGCGCGCTTTGCGATAGTCCCGCATCTGAAGGCGGATCTCGGCGCGGTTGACGTCGGCGCGGCCGTCGAGCGGGTCGAGGCTGCCCGCCTTCACGTAGGCCCGTTCGGCCTCGTCGATCCGGCCTTGTCGATCCCGAACGAGGCCGAGAGCAAGGTTGAAATACGGCTCATTCGGCGCCACCCCGACCAGGCCTTCGAAGATCGCTTCGGCGACCCCAACCCCGCCCGCGAAGAGGTACTGGTGACCCAACTCCGCGATCGCGTACAAGTCGGGTCGCCCATAACGCCGAATCTCGCCCAACGTGCGGTCCTCGGCCCGCATGAGCGAGCGCTCGCTGATCTGGCCAACCGTGTTGGCGGGGATCGCAGTCAGGCTCGCTTGCTTCATCGATTCGAGGCCTGCACGGCGAGCCCGCTCGGCTTCCGCCGACCGATGTCTCCCGGCGATGCGGTCGTCGCCCCGAGGAATGACGTCGGGGTCGGGGCGCACACCGGCGTAGTCGAGCGCCTCTGGCGCGGCCGGGCGGGGACGCGGCCGGGCTCGATGACGCGAGCGAGATGGGGAGTCTTGAATGCTGGTCATGGTGGGGGGTCCTTGGGCTCGAATCGCGTCAGCCGACGTTGCCCGAGCCGGCGTGGGCGCGAATCGTGAGGTAGGCGTCCTCGATCGCGGTGAGAACGCGGTGCATTTTGGCTTCGGCGGCCCGGGCTTCGGGGGAGCCTCCCGGGCGGCCGATATCGGTGGAGAGCACTCGTCGAATCGACGCTTGCATCGCCTCGGGGTGGAGGCGGGTCATCTGCGGCAGTCGAAGGTGATCGCCGTTCGTAATGTTGCCGCGGTAGGCCTCGACGAGAGGCTCGGCGGCTTCGGCGAGCTCGGCGGGGGCAACGATATCGACGTTGCGGAGAACCTCGAGCTCCTTGATTCCAAGCTGGGCGTCATGCCGAGCCCGCGGCGCCTCGCGGCCGACCTCCAGCGGGAGATGGGCCACCGCTTGGTGCAGGTTGTTGATGGCCATTTTACTCATGGCCTCCGGCTGAAATGCACGGCTCGTACCAGGAAACAGCGCGGGCCCGGCAGCTCCCCCCCGACCCGCAATCCCCGTGGTATTGGGCGGTTAGCGACTCACCCGTCGCGTCGCGCCCGGACCCCGCATGGAGGCCCAGGGTATCGCGCGGCCCAAGACGTAGCCAGGTGCAAAGGCTGCACGTCCGCGACTTGCGACTTCGGCGCGCACGCCTCCGGAACGATTACACGGATTCGCGATATTCGGGGTTTCTCGTTCGATCCGGGCCCCGACGCTGCTGGCACGCATCGTGAAGTCGAGCGGAGCACGAATCGACGCACGAGCGTCGACGAAAGATTTAGGAGCCCCCCGATGACCAATGTAAGCAACTCACTCCCGATCGAATCCCTCGTCACCCTTACCCTCGGTCGGATCGCCGACGACTCGACTCTCGACCTCCGTCAGATGGTCGACCAGGTCGACGCCAACATCGAGCTGAAGGAGCGCCTGCGCAACATGCAGGCCAAGGTCGAGCTCTACAAAGAAGCGGTCCGCAACGGCGACGGGATGAAGGTGACCCAGCTGATGGACGACATCCGCGGCGTGATGGGCCCGTCGGTGGAAGAAGGTGGCCTCGGCCTCGGCCCCAACAACTCGGAAGAAGGCGAAATGGTTCGCAACCTCCCCGGTTGGGCTCGTTATGCCGACGGCGAAGCCGCGGTGAAAGTCGACGGACAGTGGAAGCGCCTCTCCCAGCTCGACCAAGAAGCCCGTGACGAGCTGCTGAGCGGACCGATCAAGTCCTTCGAAACCATGCTCGACCACCGGGCCCAGTCGCTCAGCGACCTCGGTCAAAAGCTGCAGTTCATGCTGCAAGAGAAGAACAACGTGTACACCCGCGCGAACAAGGCGCAGTCGGACATCCTGAACAAGTACGACGGCAGCCTCAACGCGATCGCCAACAACCTCCGGGGCTGATCGTCGGTCTTCTCTCGCCCCGGCCGGTTAGGCCGGCCGGGGCCGCCGAAAAGGAACGAGCCATGTCGAACATGACGAGCATCTCGAAGACCGATCCTTCGGTGCTTCGGCAACTGCTTAGCGAGCTGCTCAACGAAGACGCCACCAAGGACATCGCGGCCAACAAAGACAAAGTCGAGCGAGCGATGACCGACCGGGAGTATCTCAACGACCGCGTCCAAGAGCTCACCGAGGAAGCTCAGCGTCTCAAGAAAGAGGCGGAGAAGCTCGGGGCGAAAGCCGAGGACACCGGCTTCTTCGGCAAGATGACCGGCAAAGGAGCCAAGAAGGCCAAGCAGGCCGCCGAAGCCGCGCACAAAGCGCAGCACGCCGCCGCCGACGCCGAAGAAGCCATGGTCAAGGCTCGGGAAGCTCAATTGGCCGCGAGAGAAGCCATCGATACTCTTCAGATGACGCTCCGTCAGATGGAGATCTCTCGCGACGACATCGAGAAGATGCGCGAGAAGGCCAACCAAGTGATCGACACGCTGTTGCGAGGATAGATGTCATGACGATGCAAGTCGGGTCGGCGCCAGCCAGCGCGTCGGCCCTGTCGGCCTACGCCGACAATATCGCCGACGAGGCCGACCGCGAGGAAGCGAAGCTCCTCAAGAGCCGTAAGGCCGCCCGACAGAGCAATATGGTCGACGCCGCTCGGACCAAGATCGAGGAACGTCGTCGGGCCGCCGACGAAGACCTCAAGGCCGCCCAAGACAAGGCCAACGGCAGCTTCTGGGGCAACATCATCGGTCTGGTCCTGGGCGTGATCCTCATCGTCGTGGGCGCCATCTTCTTTCCCCCGTTGGTTGCAGTGGGCGCAGCGATCATCGCAGCCGGGGGAGCACTCGGCGGAGCCATCGGGGCCAAGAACGCCAAGGACAACGAAGAGGCATCGGCCGAGGCTACCGAGAAAGCCGATTCGGCCGAGCTGATGGAGAAGCTGTACGAGAAGCAAGTCGAGGACGACTTGGAGACCATTCGACAAATCAACCAACTCATCCAGCAGCGATGGCAGGATGCTCGGCAGCGGGAAGCCGCCGAGAATCGTTGGACTCTGCAGGGATAGACGTCATGAGCATCAATGGACCTTCCAATCCCGGCGCCGCGTATCTCGCGGGGCTCGCGCTGATCGACGCGATGCAGCGCCAACGCAGGACGACCCAGGGCTTCCGCCAGTTTTGGGCCGAGATGGATACCGCGTCCGGCGAGGTCGCCAAGGTGTTCAACAACCTAGAAAAGGCGGGTCAGGAGGCCGACCGAAAAGCGGCCTATTTCGGCGCCGCGATGTCGGTCCTGCGCATCGCCAAAGAGGCCAAAGGTCCCGGCACGGACGGACTAGGCAAGGATGCGGACAGCCTGTGGGACAAGATGTGGCAACAACTCGGCCATGAAGGGGGCGAGCCCCGGTGGTATCAAATATCGAGCGACTTGCTGGGTGGCGCCGTCGATGTCAACGCGGCTCGAATGAACCATTGGGACCAGGCGAATCAGAAGGCAGCGGCGGGCTACCGCAAGCAGGCCAGCGCCTGGGCCAAGGCTTCGGACACGCTGCAGGAAATGGTCGAGGGCGACAACGAAGTGATGGTCGAGGTCGCCAAGATCGGCGCCATTTTCGTCAAGCCTGGTTGATCCCCAGCGCTTTATTCTCCGAACGCCCTCCTGCACGCTCTCGGTGTGTCACTCAGCCTCACGTTTCGGTTCGTTCCAGGGGCCTCCGAGGATGTTTCCCTAGCCGCTGAGCTGGGCGGCGAACCCGTCGGCATCGCTCAAGCAGCACGCACCACCGAGACCGAGGTCGCGCGTCTTCAGGCGGTCGTGGTGTCGGAACCGTTCCGCCGTCGCGGCATCGCGACCGCTCTTGTCGACGCGCTCGCCTCGCGACTCGCAAACGATGGCGTTCGTCGGATAGAGGCGTACTACGACGCCCGGCGCGGCAACGTGACCATCGTCGAGGCCTTGCTGCGCAAGGTAGGCTTCGACTGGCCATACGCGACAGCCGCGATCGGGATCGGAACCGCCCGGATGCTGCAAGCGCGGTGGGCGGGCGCCTGCCCGCGTCCGGGTGATCAGATGGTACCGTGGACGATCCTCGAAGCCGCGGCCGGTTATCTTCGGAGCGCAGCCTGGTATCCACCGACCCTTGGCCCTTTTGCAGAAGAACCCTACGAGCCCCTGAACAGCATGGGACTGATCGTCGACCGCCGGGTCGTCGGCTGGTGCATCACCCATCGCGTGGCGCCCGAGACCATTCGATACAGCCGCCTCTTCGTTCACCCTGAGTACCGAATCGGCCAGCGGGGCCTCGCGCTCCTGGTCCGGGCGATCGAGGCCCAGGTCGCGGCTGGAATCACCTATGGCAAGTTCAGCGTGCGAACGGACAACCATCCGATGATAGGCTTCGTCCGCCGACGGCTCGCGCCCTACCTCGACAGCCTCGAAGAGACCGCGTGTGCCGAGCGCTCCTTATGACCGACTCGCCGATCCGTTTCGCCCACCACAAGTCCCGCTGCGACCGCGTCGCTCGCTTGCTCCCGCCACGACTCGCCGGTCTTCTATTGTCGATATTCGCGCTGGGCGGGGCGGTCGCATGCACGACAATCCGCATCGATGAGGAAGACGCCTTCGATCGCAAGCGAACCGTCAACCTGGGAGCGATCCGCGCCCGAGGGGTCGAAGTCACCGAGACCAGGCTGGAGGTCGAACCCGGCCTCGAGCTCGACGTCCGGCACTTTGAACCGCCTGAGGCCCGGGCTACGGTCCTGTTCTTCGGAGGCAACGGCTTCTTGATGGTGACCGCTCACGATTGGGTCGAAACCTTGCTTGCACAAGACGTCGGCATCCTGATGTTCGATTACCGCGGATATGGTCAAAGCGGAGGACAACCGTCGGTCTCTGCGCTCAAGGCCGACGCACTGCGCGTCTATGAATTCGCGACCCAGGAGCGGGGTATCGACCGCGCGCATCTGATCCTCCACGGCCATTCGATGGGGACCCTCGCCGCGACCTGGGTCGCGACCCAGCGACCCGCCGCGGCGCTGGTCCTCGAAAGCCCGCTGACCAACGTCGAAGCGTTGCTCGACCATCTGACCCCGTGGCTCGTCGACCTGTTCGTATCGTTCGAGGTCGACCCGTCGTTGGAGGCCGAAAACAACGAAGCCCGCGTCGCGGAGGTCGAGACACGGGTGCTGATCCTGGTCGGTGAAGACGATAAGGTCACGCCCAAGGTCATGGCCGAAGACCTGCACGCTGCCGCCCCCGAGGGGAGTCGGCTGGTGGTCATTCCTGGTCATGGACACAACGACCTCCCATCCACCACTCCGTACCGGGACGCCTATCGAACCTTGGTCGGTTCCCTCAGCGCCTCGGCCGCCGCCGACCGCCACTCGACGCCCTGAGCCTCGCGGGTCGCGTCTTGCCAACGGGTCGCCAAACGCTCAAAACGGCGCTATCGTCGGGCCATGGCCGTCGATCAGAAGCAGCATCCGAAGAAGCACACTCCGTATCGAACGTTCTCGATTATCGGTCTTCTGCTGGTCGCGGGGACCGCCGGCGGGCTGTACTACTACACAGAGATAGAGCCGATCTGGATTTACTTCATCGCGCTCAGCGTCTCGGCTTTTCTTCTCGTCGCATACGACAAGATGGTCGCCGGGGGGACCCGAGGCCGGGTACCCGAAATGGTGCTGTGGGGAGTGGCGCTGCTCGGCGGAACGCCTGGATTGCTCCTCGCCATGAACTTCTTCCGCCACAAGACCCGCAAGCTGAGCTTTCAGATCGTGTTCGTTCTGATCCTGCTCGCGCAGGCGGCCGGGGCCTACTGGCTGCTGACCCAACAAGGTGACAGCGCATCGGAGCCCCCACCCGCGGCGGGCGAAGGGCGCCAAGAGACCTGAGCACGCCGCGACCGACCTCGAGCCGTCGCTTCACTCCCTCGCGGAGCCCACCGAAGCGGTGGGACGCCGTACGAAGGTCGGCGGATCCTGGTCGGGCTCAACGTACCGAACGACTCGCCCTACCCTGGCCAACGGCGGTCCCCGGTGCGCGCGTTCGATCAGCGCCTCGACCGCTTCCGGCGCCCCCTCGAGCCAGGCTTCCACCCGGCCGTCGTCGAGATTTCGGACCCAACCTCGAACCCGAAGAACACCCGCTTGGTGCTCGACCCAGGCCCGATAGCCCACGCCCTGGACGCGACCTTCGATCAAGATCCGGATCGCCACCGGTCGAGCATAGCCTAAGCCGTGGGTCGCGTCCTAAACTTGAAGATCGTGGGCATCCAGCGCCGCACCCGAGATCGCCGCCGCACAGCCGTGAGGAGAGTGCCCAATGGCCACTGAGGCCACTGGTACTCGACGGTCGTCAATTCGATGATCGAAGGGACCCACGCGCGCAGAATGTGTTGCTCGCCCTCGGCGAGCGCCCACGCGAATGGGGGCGGGGAGTACCACAGGGCGGAGGGCAAGCCGAGTCGGCTCAATCGCGCGACCCAACCCGGAATGGCGTCGAACATCACCAGCGCGCCGGGCAGGCGCGCGGCGATATTCTGAAGGAGCATCCGAACCTGGGCCTCCGGCAGATACATCAAGAGCCCTTGAGCCGTGACACAGCAGGGTCGGTCCGGATCGACCTCATCGAACCACTCGGTCGCCAGCGCGCTCCCTGCAAAGTGACGAAATCGAGCCTCGGCCGGAAGCAGGCGCTCTCGAACGACCATGCTCTGCGGCAAGTCGACCGACAGCCAGTCGGCTTGGCCGTTGTCGATGCGATAGCGCTGGGTTTCCAGGCCATCCCCCAGGTTGACGACCTGGCCGTCGGGTGACGAGGTCAGAAACGACGACACCTGTTCGTCGAACGCCCGTGAACGGATAGCCACGGCCGGGTTGACGGGCCCGAAACGACGCCCAAACGGGTAGTCAATGCGTTGGACGAGGTCGACCGCCACCGGGTCCACCAGGATTCGGTCCGAGCGGCGCGCCTCGCCCGCTCGGTGATACAAGGTCCAGAGGGTCGTTTCGGGCACACCGGTGAGGTCCGGCTTTACACGCGGTTGGTTCATGAAGCGGTCGATCAGGCCTCGGATTGAAGTCGCTTGAGGCGATACGAGATGAAGCGGGTGTACCGAGTCGGCAACACTCGTTGCATTAAATCGAGCAGCCACGCGTCGCTGCCAACCAGGATGCGCTGCCGTTTCTTCTTTACGCCGTCGATGATCACCCTCGCGGCGTCGTTCGGTTGCATCCGAAACATCCGCTCGAAGCCCTCTTCATCGCTGAGAGGCTGACCGGTCGGGGTCCGGCGAATGCGCCCGTTGCGTACGATGTTGGTGCGGACGCCGCCCGGATGCACACTGCTCACCAGAATCTGGGTGCTCGCGAGCTCCTGCCGCAACGCCTCGGTAAAGGCGCGGACGGCGAACTTGCTCGCGCAATAGGCGGACTGGCTGGGCACCGCCACCAGTCCGAACACGCTGGACATGTTCACGATGTGGCCTTGATTCTGCTCGAGCAGGGTCGGCAAGAAGGCCTTCGTTCCGTAGACCACGCCCCAGAAGTTGACGTTCATGACCCACTCGAAGTCCGCATAGTCCATGTGGGTGATGAGATCGGCGTGGGCCACCCCGGCGTTGTTGAACACCAAATGTACGGTTCGGTGCCGCCGTACGACCTCGGCTGCGTGCGCATAAACAGCGGTTCGGTCGGAGACGTCGAGGCGCTCGTGGGTCAGCTTCGCGTCGGATGGCGGCAGGGCCTGCACAGTGCGGGCGAGCGCTTCTTCGTCGATATCGCTGAGGGCGAGAGCGCACCCCTCGGTGCGCAGACGATGAGCGAGGGCTCGACCGATACCGGAGCCGGCCCCGGTGACGACGGCTACTTTTTTTCGCAGGTCACGCATCGGGCAACGGCTCGACGACGCCGCTCTTCATTCTTAACGGCCGGACCTGAGTCAGATCAACACGCGACCAGAAACGTCGATCACGCAGCGTTGAGCTCGATTTCGAGGGTGATCGTGACTTCGTCGCCCACGACGACACCACCGGCTTCCGTAACCTTGTTCCAGGTCAGACCAAACGCCTTGCGGCTGATCTTGGTGGTCGCCGACACTCCGCGCTTCTTCTGGCCCCAAGGATCGACGACCACGCCGGTCGGACCCTCGACCTCGAGAACGACCTGCTTGGTGGTACCTCGAATGGTCAGGTTGCCGGTCACCTTGAGCTTTCCGTCGCCGGCGCGACGGACCTTGGTGCTCTTGAAGGTCATCTTGGGGTGCGACTCGGCGTCGAAGAAGTCGGGGCTCTTGAGGTGGCCATCACGCTTCGCGTTGCCGGTGTCGATCGACCCGACGTCAATGACGACTTCGACCGAGGACCGACGAATGTCCTTGTCGTCCAGCTTGAGCTTGCCTTCGAACGAGGTGAAGCGCCCCCGAACGTTGCTCACCATCATGTGCTTGACCTTGAAACCCATCTCCGAGTGGGCCTGGTCGACCGTCCATTCCGAAGCGGCGACGTTGGCCGGCGCCGTCAGGGCGGCGGCGGCGATAGCGGTCAGTGCGAGGTTTCTCATCATCGTTGTTCTCCTGGTCAGTAAACGGACAATAGTCCGTTTTGTTGGTGTCGAATATGGACTAAGGTCCGTTTTTGTCAACCGGGACTGAGAAGTGCGCTATGATCACTATATGGGAGAGCAATCGCGGACGGGATCACCGCCCAATCCCCGGCCTGATGGACGTCGAGACCTCCAGCGATCATCGCTCCCGGTGGTCGGGCAGGCCGCGCAGCCGCAAGAACGTAAGGACGCGGCCCGAAACCGGGCCAAGATCCTGGCCACCGCCCGAAGCCTGTTGGCGGAACGACCGATCGGCGAGATCTGCATGGACGAGCTGGCGCGAAGGTCGGGCGTGGGCAAAGGCACCGTCTACCGGCGCTTTGCCGACCGAGCGTCGCTGTGTCGCGCCCTTCTCGACGAGGACGCGCGGGCGGTCCAGGAGCGATTACTGACCGGGTTCGGGCTCCCCCTGACCGCGGCCTGGGCCTCCAGGGCCCTCGCGCTCCTGGAAGCTCTTTTCGACTTCACGGTCCGCAACGCGTCACTGCTGTCGGAGGCGAAAGCGTTCGAGCGCGGCTGCCCGACCCGATTCGACCATCCGGCCCACGTATGGCAGCGAGACGCGCTCGGTTTGTATCTGAGACGGGCAGTCGAAGCCGGCGAAGTCCCTCGCCTAGAGCCCGTAGTGACGGCGGAGATCTTGCTTGCGGGTCTCGACCCGGACCTCATCCAGTGGCACCGCGACCGCGGACGTAAGCCGGATGAGCTTCTGCAAGCCTACCGACGGGCTTGGACCAGCTGCATCGGCGCCTGAGCACGGTCGCTACCGCGACGGCAGCTCGGTCGCAAAGGCGAGCCGAAGGTCGGCCAACGAGTGCATCGGCTCCAGCTTCGGGTCATCGAAGGCGATCCATCGGTCGAGGTTATGGGGTGCTCCAGCCCCCTGCAGGATTGGCCAGGGGGGCGGCGGTGATTGCCAGCTTCCATCGCTCCGAAGCATGTGCCGACGATCGGAGGCGAACGTCTCCAACGCTTGATCCCCGTTCACGACCCGAAATCGGGGTCGAAACATTTCTTTCCAGTCCGCCTCGTCGGGAAAGGAACCGTGCAAGTAAGCGTCGAGGTCCACTGGAAAAGCGAGCGTCGAATCCAGATCGAGGGCCACCAGTCGGGCGGAAATGCGCGCGACGACGAAAACGTGGTAGTCCCACACGACGGGGCCGCCGTCGGGGCGGGACCGCTGCCGCCAATACGCGCAAGTGCGATTGCGATTGGTCACGAAGACCACCCATCGCCGTGTCTCCGCCAGACGAGACGCACCGGCGAGCAGGAGCGCGTTCTCCTCACAATAGTACGGGTGATACAGGAAGTCGGACCGGTCCACAGCGGCTCGCGTCACCGATCTTCGAACACCAACGTCTCGTCGGATATCGTGAACGTATCGCCCGGATTCACCTTGGCCCGAGTGATCTTTTCGCCGTTGAGCCATACCCCGTTCGCCGAGCCGAGGTCCTCGATATAAAGATCCCCATCCACGCGCGAAAGCGACGCGTGCTGACGCGACACCTTGGCCGACGGAATGACGACATCGCAGGTGCGACTGCGACCGATGATCATGGTGTCTTTGTCGATTCGGATGAGCTCGCCGCTCTGAAGCCCCACCACCCAGTTGCGCTGAGGTCGGGCCACGCTGGCGGGAGCCTCGACTGCGGCGGCGCTGGGCAGGGGCGCAACGTCGCTCGGAGCCGCCCGGCCCGCGCACGGAACGACCGGAAACGCCGCGAGGGGGCGCGTTTCGAGCTCCGCCTGCTCGAGGACGAGTTCGACGTCACGTCCGCAGATGTGGCAGGAAACGGACGTCGGGATCTCGGAGACGGCCAGTTCGAGCCAGTTTTGCGGACAACCCGCGTCGTTGGGGCAGTTCGTTAGCCAACCCAAGCTCTCGCGCATCGGTTCTGGAAATACGAGCATTCGCGTCCGCGTGCAAATCGATCAGCCTGAAACCGAGCTCTGGTAGCGCGTGGGGTCGGGCACTCGAGCCTCGACGAAGCCCCGACGGCGCAACCGACATGACTCACATCGGCCGCAGGCCAGTCCAGTCGGGCCGGGGTCGTAGCAGGAGTGGGTCAGCGCGTAGTCCACCCCGAGCTCGACCCCGCGGCGAATGATCTCCGCCTTCGTTAGGTGCATGAGGGGCGCGTGGATGCGAAACCGGTCGCCCCCCACGCCGGCCTTGGTCGCCACGTTGGCCAGCTTCTCGAACGCCTCGACGAAGGCCGGTCGACAGTCTGGATAGCCCGAGTAATCGAGCGCGTTGGCGCCAAAGTAGAGGTCTCGGGCTCCGACCGCCTCCGCGAGGCCCAACGCGATCGCTAGAAAGATCGAATTGCGAGCCGGCACGTAGGTGATGGGGATCGCCGCCTCGCCGGATGGGTCGGCGAGGGTCGTCAGCGCGGCTGAGCTCGGGTCCGGAGCGTGGGTGGACGCCTTGGGGACCGCGATGTCGTCGGTGAGAGCCGAACCCCCGATGGCCCGGAGGTCGACCGTCACCGTCCGGTGGTCATCGATGGCCAATGATCGCGCGACCGCAGCCGCAGCCTCCAGCTCGACCCGGTGGCGCTGGCCGTAATCGAAGGACAGGGCCGACACCCGGAAGCCGTCCCGCAGCGCCATGGCGGCGACCGTGGCCGAGTCCAGCCCGCCGGAGAGCATCACCACCGCGCGCCTCATCGAGTGTCGAGTGTCCTGAAACCCGGAGATCTTCGCAAAGATCTTTTCGAATAGGGCAGTTGGAGTAGACACGAGCTGGTCGACCGGGGTAGCTACCACCGCTCCGTCGCGATGCGAGGATGGCGGAATTGGTAGACGCGCTGGGTTTAGGTTCCAGTGGGTAATCCCCGTCCGGGTTCGAGTCCCGGTTCTCGCACTCCCCCAGTGAAGAGGTCAGAACCACGATGAAAGTTCAGGTCGAGTTGGTCTCGAACGTCGAGCGCAAGCTCTCGATCGAGGTACCCTGGGACACGGTCAAAGAAGAGCTGGATCTCGCCTACAAAGGGCTATCCCGCAAGGCTCGAGTCAAAGGCTTTCGGGCGGGGAAGGTCCCCCGAAAGGTCCTCGAGCAGCTGTACCGGGGCACCGTCGAGAACGAGGTCATCAGTCGGCTGATCGACGAGAGTTTCCGGAAGGCCGTTCAAGACAACGACCTCGTGCCCATCAACAACCCGAAAATGGACTCGTTTCCCAAGCTGGAGCCCGATACCCCCCTCGTATTCGAGGCGACGGTCGAGGTGAAGCCGGAGATCTCGGTCGACCATTTCGAGGGCCTGGAGGTCGTCCGCAAGGTCCGCAAGGTCGCTGACGACGAGGTCGAGACCGAGCTGGAGCAGCTGCGGCAGAAGGCGGTGGTCATCGAGGCGATCACCGACCGCAAGGTGGCCGAACAAGGCGACATGGCCGTCGTGGACTTCTTTGGCACCGTTGATGGCGAGGACTTCAAGGGCGGAAAGGGCATCAACTACACGATCGAGCTCGGCGACGGGCAGATGATCCCGGGCTTCGAGGACCGTCTGGTGGGCATGACCATCGGAGAGCAGAAGGTGTTCGAGTTGGGGTTCCCAGAGGGTGAAGGGCCCGAAGAGGTTCAGGGTAAGACCGTCGAATGGAAGGTCGACCTCAAGGAGCTCAAACGAAAGATCCTGCCCGACCTCGACGACGACTTCGCACAAGACCTCGGTGAATTCGATACGTTGGAGGAGCTGAAGGAGAACCTTCGCGAGAACCTGGCCACGCGGGAAGACGCCCGAAGCCGGCGACAGCTCCGGGACGCGGTCATCGAGAAGCTCATCGCCGCCAACCCGATCGAAGTCCCTCCGTTAATGGTCGACCGCCAGCTCGACTACATGCTCCAGGACGCCCATCGAATGGCTCAACAGTCCTCGGACCCGACCATGAAGGAGGCGATCGATCGGCTTCGAGAGGAGGCTCGGCCCCGGGCCGAGCAGCAAGTGGCAGGGATGCTGCTACTCGAGGCCGTGGCCCGGCAGGCCAATATCGAGGCGAGCGACGCCGACGTAGAAGGACGGATCGCCGAGCTAGCCCGGGAGCACCGAATACCGACCAAACAGCTCAAGAAGCAGCTGGTCGACAACGACCAGGTCGACGCGCTGCGCTATAACCTGACTCAGGATAAGGCCCTCGACCACGTCATCGAATCAGCATCGATCAGCGAAGAAGTCGTCGAAGACGACGTCGAACAAGAGACACCCTGAGCCGTAGAAGGTTGCCTCTCGGCTCCTGCGCCCTGCTGGCTGAGCTTTGCCGCTGGACCTCCCGTGCCTACAGCGCCAACATTATCCAACGCACCGCGCCAGGAAGGTGACCGACCGCCGGATGGTTAAGGCAAGGCGGTCGGCCGCGGTTCCTTCGCGAGTCGTGACCATCTGTCGCGCATTGTCGCGTGTCGTTGCGCGCCGTCGTCGACACGGGGGCAGGGGTCGTCACGGTTCGGGCCGGGTACGCACTGAGGAGAAGATACGTGAGCTATTTGGTCCCTACTGTCATCGAGCAGACCCACCGCGGAGAGCGAGCCTACGACATCTGGTCGCGCTTGATGAAAGACCGCATCGTCTTCATCGGCACCGAGATCACCGACGACATCGCCAACGTAGTGGTCGCCCAGCTCCTTTTTCTCGAGTCCGAAGACCCCGAGAAGGACGTCAATCTGTACATCAATAGCCCCGGAGGCGCGATATCGGCGGGCTTGGCCATCTATGACACGATGCAGTACGTGCGGTGCCCGATCACCACCATCTGCGTCGGGCAGGCGTCTTCGATGGGCGCGGTCCTTTTGGCCGCCGGAGGTCGAGGCCGCCGAAAGGCGCTTCCGCACGCCCGAGTCATGCTCCACCAGCCCTTCGGCGGGACCCGTGGGCAAGCGTCTGATATCGAGATCCAGGCCAAGGAAATCCAGCGCATGAGGGACGTACTGAACGAGATCCTCGTCCAGCATACGGGTCAGCCCCGGGAACAAATCGCGCGGGACACGGACCGGGATTTTTTCATGACCGCGCCGGAGGCGAAGGCTTACGGCCTGATCGACGATGTCGTGGTTAACAAGAAAGAGCTGGCCGAAGACAAAGCCTGATTGGAACCTGGCCCCAGGTAGGGCACGATCGGGAATTGAAACCCGATTGTAATTGGGGCGTCATGTTGGAGTCCAATGCCTGACCGAACCAAACGCGAGGACGGATTTGGCGGAAACCTCACCTGCTCGTTCTGCGGCAAGTCGCAGAAGGAGGTGAAGAAGCTGATCGCCGGACCCACTGTCTACATCTGCGACGAGTGCATTAGTCTTTGCAATGACATCATCGCCGAAGAACAAGACAAGGACGGTCAAAACAGCGGTGCCTTCAAAGTGCCGAAACCCGCCGAGATCAAAGCGGTCTTGGACGAGTACGTCATCGGTCAAGACCGGGCCAAAAAGGCGCTCTCGGTCGCCGTGCACAACCACTACAAACGGGTTCAGAGCAACACGGAAGAAGACCAAGCCGACGACGATGTCGAGCTTCAAAAGTCGAACATCCTGCTCATCGGCCCGTCGGGTTCCGGAAAGACGCTCCTCGCCCAGACGCTCGCCCGGATTCTGAACGTTCCGTTTACCATCGCCGACGCCACCACGCTCACCGAAGCCGGCTACGTCGGAGAAGATGTCGAGAACATTCTCGTCAATCTCCTGCAGGCGGCCGACAACGATATCGAACGGGCGAGTCGAGGCATCGTGTATATCGACGAGATCGATAAACTCGCTCGCAAGAGCGAGTCGCCGTCGATCACCCGTGACGTTTCGGGCGAAGGCGTGCAGCAGGCTCTGCTGAAGATCCTCGAAGGCACGATGGCCAATCTGCCCCCGAAGGGCGGCCGCAAGCACCCTCAGCAAGACTTCGTGCAGATGGACACCACGAACATCCTGTTCATCTGTGGGGGCGCCTTCTGTGGTCTCGAGACGATTATCGAGCGGCGGATCGGCAAGAAGACGATGGGCTTCGGGGCCACCATCACGCCCAAGAAAGACAAAAAGATCGGCGAGTATCTGAAAGAGGTTCAGCCGGGTGATCTGCTCAAGTTCGGCATGATTCCGGAGTTCACCGGTCGCCTCCCGGTCATCGCGCACCTCAATGAGCTCGACGAGTCCGCTTTGAAAGACATCTTGACGAAGCCCAAGAACGCACTTGCCAAACAGTACAGCAAGCTTCTCGAGCTCGATAACGTCAAGCTGGCTTTCACCGACGCCGCCGTCGACGCGATCGCCAAGAAAGCGATCGAAAAAGGCACCGGCGCCCGTGGCCTTCGCGCCATTCTCGAGGGGGCGATGCTCGACATCATGTACGAGATCCCTGCCCGCGACGACGTCGTCGAGGTGACCCTAACCGAAGAGACGATCATGAGACGCGAAACTCCAAAGCTCACCATCAAACAGGTCGCGCCCACCGGCACGTGAGCCGCCGCCTCGCTCCTTTGACTTCGCCTTGATTTCGCCTTGATTTCGGTTCGACACGAGCCCGCCGCGGCTCGGTCGGCGAACCCCGAGCGGTTCGATGCCTCCGTCACGCGGACTTCGGCGGATCGGACGGGGTCACGGTCGGATATAGCGGGCGGGTCACCCGGTCGATGCGTGGGTCAACCTGGAGGGTGTCGGCGCTGGTGGGACTCGCGGCGCGGACTCCCTTGTCCGATGGGGGGGTCGGCCCTTCGCTCGGATGTGGTGTCAATGCCGTCCGGACCGAATCTTCCTCGGGGCTGAACAACGCCTCCGCGAATCCGGCCTCCGGATGGGTCGCTAAATGAAGGTCATCGGCGGACATCGCGGGTGGCCACGTCGGGGGCTCCTGGAGCGACATCGCCAACAGACGCGACCGTCGATCCTCGGACCGTTGCTCTTCATCAGGCACGGGAAGCACCACCGCCTCGGGAAGGGCGTACGGCGAGTCCATCTCATCGAGCTCGGTCGGCCTCACGACCTGGCTTTCGCGGACCTGATTCAACCGTCGGTCGCGGCGGGCCCGACGCTCCAGTTCGGTTCGAATCACGCCCATCAGAGCTCGTACTTGGGTGGGGTCGCCAGCCAAGGTCACCTCGATGCCGGGTGCCGTGATCTGCACCCGAGCCTCGTCGTAGAGGCCAAACCACCGAAGAATGGAGCGCCACAGGCTCATGGACGGTCGGATGGTACCTGTGAGGTTCTAGACGTTCCAGTGCCCCTGCGCTTTCAGGATGTGTTCGCAGGCTTCCCGTACGGCGCCATGGCCGCCGTTGTGTCGGAGCACCACGTGAGCAGCCTGCCGGACTTCGCTCGCCGCGTCGGCCACCGCAAAGGCAAAGCCCACCCGCTGGAACGCGGGAAGATCGGGGAGGTCGTCACCAACGTAGGCCATCGCGTCCAGATCGACGGCCAGGGCGGTCCGAATCTGCTCGACCGCCCCCACCTTATCATGGATTCCCTGAAGAAGAATGGATACCCTCAGTTCTTCGCAGCGCCGGACGACCACCTCGCTGTCCCGGCCGGAAACCACGGCGACCTTGAGGCCCGCCGCCAGCAACAGCCGAACGCCCAACCCGTCGCGCATGTGGAAGGTCTTCGCCTCTTGGTTGTTCGGGAGGAAGGTCAGCTTGCCGTCGGTCATCACGCCGTCCACGTCGAGCACGAGCGCGCGGACCTTCTCCAAGCGAGTCACCAGCTCTGCACTCAGCGGGCTAGGCATATCTCGGTGGTGATTAGCAGACGCGGATCGCGGTTGAAACCACCTCGTCCGTCGACTTGCCGAGCGCCGCCTGCAGACGAGACACCTCGTCGAGCACCGACTCGAGTCCCGAGTAGTCCAGGCTATTGGGACCGTCCGATGGCGCACGATCCGGTTCCGGATGGACCTCGAGAAACAGACCGTCTACGCCGCACGCCACAGCCGCCCGAACGAGGTAGGGCACGAGCGCTCGCTGTCCGCCGGAGCGGCCCTCGGCTGCGCCCGGCTGCTGGACCGAGTGGGTGCCGTCAAAGATCACCGGCGCAAACCGACGCATCGCGGGCAGGCTTCGGTAGTCCACCACCAGGTCGCGGTAGCCGAAGACGGTTCCCCGTTCGGTGAGCAGGACCGGTCCGCCCGCTTTATCGACCGCAAACCGCATGTCCGGCGGCGCCATGAACTGCCCCTTCTTGATGTTCACGACCCGCCCGGTCGCCCCCGCCGCAGCCAAGAGGTCCGTCTGGCGGCATAGGTAGGCCGGTATCTGCAGGACATCGACAACCTCGGCCGTGGGACCGCACTGCCACGTCTCGTGGACGTCGGTCAAAACCGGCACGCCGCAGGTGCGGCGAACCTCCTCGAGCAAGCGGAGGCCGACTTCGAGGCCCGGGCCCCGAGGACTCTGCCCGCTGGTTCGGTTCGCTTTGTCGAAGCTAGCTTTGAAAACGAGAGGCAAGTCACGAGTAGCCGCGATCTCTCGAAGCGCATCCGCGTGCCGCAGATTGAAGTCCCGATCTTCGAGAACACACGGACCGGCGATCAACGCGAGCGGAGCCTCACCGCCGATGATCAGGCTCCTCATTTGGCCCGGGCCTGCCGATACATCAAGGCCGCGCGAATGAAGTGCGAAAAGAGCGGGTGCGGCTTGAGGGGCTTCGACTTGAACTCGGGATGGAATTGGCAGCCTAGGAACCAGGGATGGTCGGGCAGTTCGATGATCTCGACCAGCATCCGGTCAGGAGACACTCCGGACAGGCACAACCCCGCCTCCTCGAGCTGCCCTCGAAACACGTTGGAAACCTCGAACCGGTGCCGGTGGCGCTCCGAAATCTCCGGCTTGCCGTACACCCGGCGGGCGAGGCTGTTGTCGTCCAATACGCATGGATAGGCACCCAAGCGCATGGTCGCGCCCAGATCGGTGACCTGCCGTTGTTCTTCCATCAGGTCCACGACCGGGTATCGGGTCTCTTGGTCGAACTCCGACGAATGGGCGCCCTCGAGCTTAACGACGTTGCGCGCGTACTCGACGACCGCCATCTGAAGGCCGAGACAGATCCCGAAGAAGGGAACTTTCCGCTCGCGGGCCCATCGAATAGCCTCGATCATCCCCTCGACACCTCGCTCCCCGAATCCCCCCGGCACCAGCACTGCATCCACGTGCGAGAGCGTGGCCTCGGCGTCTTTGAAGTTGGATGACTCGACATATTCGATGTTCACGCGAGCGTCGTTCTCGATCCCACCGTGGACGAGCGCTTCGTGCAGCGACTTGTAGCTCTCGATAAGCCCGGTGTACTTGCCGACGATACAGATCGTCGTCTCGTGCGTGGGCTGCTTGATACGCGCGACTAGTTCCTTCCACTTCTCCATGCCCGGAGAGCGGCTCCAGATATTCAGGAGCTCACAGATCTTTTCGTCGAACCCTTGCCTCGAGAGCTTCAGCGGGACCTCGTAGATCGTGTCGGCGTCTTCGGCGGCGACCACGCAATCTTTGTGGACGTCGCAGAACAGCGCGATCTTTCGCTTGGTCTCGTCGTCGATCTCGTTTTCGGCCCGGCAAATGAGCATATCGGGGGCGATGCCGATTCGGCGCAGCTCCTGAACGGAGTGCTGGGTTGGCTTGGTCTTCAACTCACCCGCGGCTTTCAAGTACGGAACCAAAGTGACGTGCACATACAACGTGTTCTCGGGCCCGGCGTCTCGGCGCATCTGGCGGATCGCTTCCAGAAACGGCAGGGACTCGATATCGCCCACCGTGCCGCCGATCTCGACGATGGTGAGGTCCGCGTCCTCGGCCGCGCGGTGCATGGCGAGCTTGATCTCGTCGGTAATGTGCGGAATGACCTGCACTGTTTTGCCGAGATATTCTCCCTTTCGCTCCTTGCTGATGACTCGGTGGTAGATCTGACCAGTGGTCAGATTGTTACGACGAGACAGCTTGCAAGACGTGAAACGCTCGTAGTGGCCGTGGTCGAGGTCGGTCTCCGCACCGTCGTCGGTCACGAACACCTCCCCGTGCTGATAAGGACTCTTCGTACCGGGGTCG
>CAZFIV010000069.1:0-38844 GCA_964519665.1 uncultured Myxococcales bacterium | reverse complement strand
GTCGCCGAAGATGACTCGACGAATTCTGACCCGTACTTCCCAACCGGGACACTAGGACCATGACTACGTGGAGATGCCGGAGCGTTCTTGATGGGCCACGACAGACTTTTGACCGCCGGTGCCAGGCGTTCGGACGAGGCTCTAGGGGAGCTATGGCGCAACGTTGGGCAGGGTCGTCAAGGCACTGTCGTGTCGTTCGGTTCGTTCGTACGAGCTTGACCACTCGAGGCGGAATCGGAGGCGAGGCTCGGTCAGACTCCGCGGAACCCAGATCTGCTCCTCTTATACGAGGTCGGATCCAGCTGAATTCAGACGCCCGAATGCGACCTGGTTTCGCTCTTTGACGCCCCGTGAGGCCCCGAGACCCGCCGGTCACCGTCGTGGGCGTAGGAACGCAGTTGCGGCTCGGTTTCCCAGGTCTTGCGCCGAGTCGGTTGCGAGGTCAGTGTCACTTTGCAGTTCTCCATATTGCGCCGGACCGCAGTCTGGCCTGACGAGAAAGGGACTGAATCCATGACACTCGATGTACGATTTGCGCTACCCGCAACCACCGTGGCTCTGACGCTAGGAGTCGTGGCCGCCTGCGCACAGCCGGAGGCGCCCAAGGAAGCAGCCGAAGAGACCCGAGCTCCCGAGGCGGTGTCCACTGACCGTACGGCCTCGAAGGACCCTCACGGCGCCATGCCGGGGCAACCGAAGCCCAACGAGTTTTGGTGGCCCCAGCGCGTCAACCTGGGGCCGCTCCGCCAGAACGCGGCGAGCGCGAATCCGTTGGGCGAAGACTTCGATTACGCACGTGAGTTTCAGAGCCTCGATTTGGCGGCGGTCAAGAAGGACGTCGCTGAGGTCCTGACCACCTCTCAAGATTGGTGGCCGGCCGACTACGGTAACTACGGTCCGTTCTTCATTCGCATGGCTTGGCACAGCGCGGGCACCTACCGCGTCAAGGACGGTCGAGGTGGTGCTGGTGGCGGCCAGCAGCGATTCGAGCCCCTCAACAGCTGGCCGGACAACGCAAACCTGGATAAGGCGCGAAGGCTGCTGTGGCCCGTCAAGCAGAAGTATGGAAACAAGCTCTCATGGGCTGATCTCATGGTCCTGGCGGGGAACGTCTCTTTGGAGCAAATGGGCTTCGAGACGTACGGCTTTGCCGGCGGTCGAGAAGACGACTGGCAAGCCGAGCTCGTCTATTGGGGCCCCGAGAGTGAGATGCTCGCCGACAAGCGCTACAGCGGCGACCGAAAGCTCGCTCAGCCCCTGGCCGCCGTGCAGATGGGACTCATCTACGTCAATCCTGAAGGACCGAACGGCAACCCCGACCCTCTCGCTGCCGCCAAGGACATTCGTGAGACCTTCGGTCGGATGGCCATGAATGACGAGGAGACCGTAGCGTTGATCGCCGGTGGACATACCTTCGGCAAGGCCCACGGTGCCCACAAGCCGGCCGAGTGCTTGGAGCCGGAACCGGCGGCCGCCGGTGTCGAGGAGCAGGGATTCGGTTGGAAGAATCGGTGCGGTACCGGCAAGGGCGCGGACACCCTCACCAGCGGGCTCGAAGGCGCTTGGACCTCGAATCCGATTCAATTCACGACCCAGTATCTGGAGAATCTCTACGGCTTCGAGTGGGTGCAGACCAAGAGCCCGGCGGGTGCCATCCAATGGAAGCCCAAATCCGAGGCAGCGGCGAAACTCGTGCCCGACGCGCACGACCCCGAGAAGCGGCATGCGCCGATGATGTTCACGACGGACCTCGCCCTGCGCTTCGACCCCGCATACCAGAAGATCACCACGCGATTCAAAGACAACCCCGAGGAGTTCAAGCTCGCCTTCGCTAAAGCGTGGTTCAAGCTGACGCACCGGGATATGGGCCCGCGGGCCCGCTACCTAGGGTTGGAAGTTCCCGAAGAGCCCTTGATCTGGCAGGACCCCGTCCCGGACGTCGACCACAAGCTCATCAACGCGAAAGATACGGCTCGTCTGAAGGCCAAGATTATGGCCACCGGCCTGACCGTGCCCGAGTTGGTTCGTACCGCCTGGGCGTCCGCGTCGACCTTCCGAGGAACGGACATGCGGGGCGGCGCCAATGGGGGCCGGATTCGCTTGGCGCCCCAGAAGGACTGGGAAGTCAACGACCCCACTGAGTTGGCGAAGGTGCTGTCCAAGCTCGAAGAGGTCCAAAAAGACTTCAATAAAGTTGCTTCCCGGCGCGGGAAGCGAGTTTCTCTCGCTGATTTGGTCGTTCTCGGCGGCGCCGCCGCCATCGAGAAGGCGGCCCAGGACGGCGGCTTCCGAGTGAACGTTCCCTTCACGCCGGGGCGCACCGATGCCACCGCGGAAATGACCGACGTAAAGTCTTTTGCGGTGCTGGAACCCGCCGCCGACGGCTTCCGTAACTACTTTACGGCTAGCGCCAACGGAGCGGGGCGCTCGCCATCGTCGGCGCTGGTCGACAAGGCCGATCTCCTGACCTTGACGGTGCCCGAAATGACCGTGCTGGTGGGCGGTCTCCGCGTCCTTAACGCGAACGCGGGCGGCTCGCAGCATGGTGTATTCACCGACAAACCCGGAGCGCTGAGCAACGACTTCTTCGTCAACTTACTCGACATGAACACTCAGTGGAAGCCCGCCGCCGATGCGAAGTATGTATTCGAAGGACGGGATCGTAAGACCGGCGAGGCCAAGTGGACCGCCACCGAAGTTGATCTCGTATTTGGCTCGAACGCTGAGTTGCGGGCGGTGGTCGAACTCTATGCCTACGGTGACGGTCAACAGCGTTTCGTGAATGACTTCGTGGCGGCATGGTCGAAGGTCATGGCGCTCGACCGCTTCGACGTCCCTCGCTCGTGAGTCGTTCCCGATAGAGTTTTCGTTCTCCCCTCTCTTTCGCCGCTCGTCTCTCGGATCCTCTCGCGAATCAGTCGGACCGGCCAGCAGCGCCGGTCCGACTGGTCGTTCGAATGGGGATCTGCAATACTTACCAGACGATGAGCAGGCCGAAATTACCCGACGGGCTCGTCGCGTTCGTCAAGCGCGACTGCGAGACGTGTCAAACCGTCGTGCCGGCGCTCCAGGCACGGGCCTCCGAGGGCGATTTGACCGTCTATACCCAAGACGATCCCGAGTTTCCCGGGGCGCCCGCAGCCATTCACGACGCCGATCTCGGAGTCAGCTGGCACCATGATATCGACACCGTTCCGACCCTCATGAAAGTCGTTGAGGGGATCGAGGTCGAGCGAACGATCGGCTGGTCGCGTGAAGAGTGGCAGGCGTTGACCGGCATGGCGGCCCTTGGTGAGGGGCTTGTGCCGATGCGACCCGGCTGTGGCTCGACGAGCGTTGACCCCGATCGCGTCGACGAGCTGCGGGTTCGGCACGGTGGCAGCGTCCTGCGGTCCCGTCGGATCGAAGTGGCGTAAGCCGAAGACGATAGCGAGATGATGTTCACGCGGGGTTGGAGCGATGGCCTACCGGTCGTACCTCCGACCGAGGCGCGGGTGCTGGCGATGCTTGCGGGCACCCGCCGAGCCCCGGATGAAGTGGTAGCGACCGTTCCACCTGACCTGGTCGACGTTACGGTGGAGAAGGTGGCGATCGCGGCGGTGATGGCAGGGTGCCGCCCCGAATATCTGCCCTGTCCGAGGAATTCGTGACGGCCGCCGATGTGCAAACGAAAGCGCTCGGTTATTCGGCCATGGCTCGCGTCTACACCCCTCATCCGATCCCAGACCGGACCGACGATGAGATCGTGGCCGACGCAGATGCGGTCCTTGACGAGATCGTACGTGAGGTTGTTTCGGCGAGGCCGAGTTCGGAGCAGGAAGTCGGTTCTACGAAAGAATCGCGTTGACGAAGCGGCCGTCGGCACATGGCCAGATCTTATGGGCGTTGACGTCGGTTCCTTTGTATGCACCGAGGCCCATGCCTTCCACGACCGCCTCGAGCATCTCGAGGTTCGTCCCGCCGCGACCGACGGTCCCCTGACGGAAGCCAGACATTCGAGTGGCCACCATGTTGGGGCCGTTGCCCCCGGAATGATCGCGGCCGTCGCCCATATCGGTCACCTGCACCAGCACCGTGTTGTCGATCAGTTTGGTGCCGGGAACCGCGGGGTCGTCTTCCTCCAGCAGTTTGCGGACCAAGTAGGCGACGCACCGGCTGAGATAGTTGGTCATCTCGGCGTTGGCGTTGGCGGGAGCGGCATGGCAAGACTGATGGTGGTCGCCGCGGTAGGCGGTGTCGTGTGCTGACCACGTCGCTTGGTGCCAGCCGAGCTGCAGAGTCATCACGTTGGTCAACCCGCAGCGGAGGGCGGCGACGATGATGTCCGATTGGAGCTGGGCTTGGTATTCGAACGGGCCGTTTGCGGAGCCGTCGACGACATCCGAACCAAAGCTCTGAGTGTTGAACGGCGGCGATTCGCAGCCTTCGGCCGGTTCGGTGTTGAGCGAATCGACCAGTCGCCGCTCGACCTCATCCAGGGCTACTTCGTGTCGCTCCAAAGTCTCGCGCTCGAACGCGCCAAGTTTGCCTCTCAGCTCGGCCAGCGCGGCGCGATGGGTATTCATGACAGCCTGCTTGCGGGCTAGGAATGCACGGGTGTCGTTCACCGGTGGCGCGCCACTAAACAACTGTTGGTAGGCCGCAGTCGGACTATTTTGAGCTGGGATCTTCGCGCCTTCCTTGCGGGTGACGACGTCCTGAGTGTTCGTCTGGACCCCGAGCGCATAAGAGGGGTAGGGCGTACCGACGCTCACGACACTCGCGATCTGTTGGTCGATCGTGTCGCTGGTCCAGTCCCGCGTCCAGCGAAGAGCGCCCATGCTCTTGCGGGCGTTGCCGTGCCCGCTGCCGACGACGTCGACTTCCCGGAAGTTGCAGAGTGACTGCAGGCCTTCGTAGGCGGCGGTCGAGACGTTGAGCGTCTGTCCGTTCGGAAGCCAAAGACCGTTGGGTGCGCCGTCGGGGGTGTAGACAAAAACCGCCCGTTTGACGGTGCCGCCGCTGGATTGAGCGTGGGCAAATCGGGTCGCCATCAGCCCGCCGACGAGAGGTGCGGCCCGGCAGAGGCCCGCCCCGATTCCGGCTTTGGCGAGCAAACCAAGAAAGTCACGCCGATTCTTCCGGACGATTTCGTTCGTGTTATTCACGTTCTTTCTCCTCGTGACTGCGGGCGGTCAGCGCCGAAGGCGCAGTAGGCTCTCGGTGGCCAGCTCGACAAAGATGGCGCGCGGGCTCTCTCCGCTGGCTTCGAAGCGTTGTTCCAGCTCAGACGCGATGCAACCGTAGGCGAGCCGGTTCTCCATGGTGAGGTCTTCCTGGCGGGCCGTGTCGAGATCTCGGTCGGCGTAGGTCAGACCGGTGAGGAACCGGAAGCTTCGTCGAATCAGGCACGTCTTGACGGCATCGGTCGTTGCGATCTTATTCGAAAAATCCTTCGCACCGGCGTACTCGAGCATGTCGGGGTCGCTGGTGGAGTTGACGCCATACAGCGTGCCCTGCAGCGAGACCGTCTTGGAGACGCCATGCACGGTCTCGACGACCGCGTCGGCGCCGGCCATCGGGCGCAGGCGGCCGACCTGGTCGAAATCTTCCATCCCGAACATCGGGTTGATGATGCGCTCGTGGCAGCCGGCACACGCGTCGATACCGTCGGTGTAGAGATAATAGAAGTCTCGGCTACTGAGCGCACCTTCGCTCATCTCGCGCTGGGTGACCGCCATCTGTGCGGCGGCGCGCTGTGCATCGATATCGTCACCGGCGATCGGAGAATTCGGGGGATCGATGTAGTGGCAGAGCGCGTCCTGGCGGGCGTGAACCGCGCGAAGGATCGGTGCCGAGCGGTCTACGTGGCCATACGCGGTCATAAAGGCCCCGCTCGCGATCGGGCCGCCCCGTCGCTCGACGGTGGTCTTGACGAAATGGTCTCCGAAGTTGCCGGGGATGCCGTAGAAGTCGGCAAGGGTTCGGTTGAGGAACGTGTAGTCGCCGCCGTAGAACTCGCTGAACGGAGTATCGTCATCGTAGAAGACGTGAGCGAAGTGCTCCTGCACTTCTCGGATCATCGCGGCTTTCACCTGCGGCGTGAAATCGGCGACTTCGGGGCGCGAGGCCTTTTCAACCGCGTCGAGATGAAACCACTCGCTCACGAACTGAGCAACGTGGGCCTGGCCGCGCTCGCTGTCGATCAGCCGTTCAACCTGTGACCGGATCTGTTCCGGAGTCGTGAGCTGGTCGCGCTGAGCGGCCTCGAGGAGGCGCCCATCCGGAATCGATCCGGTCAGCATGAAGCTCAGCGCGGAGGCGAATTCGTAGGGCGTCAGCACAAACGCGTCAGCGGATACCTCCGCGAGCGGATCCGGGCTCGGATTTGGATTGGGGTTCGGACTCGGATCGTCGGAAGCCGTGCCGAGTCGGACTTCGGCGATGTATAGATTCGCGTCTTGCCCCGGGCCGTACGGCGGCTGCCCGGAGTCGTTGTCGAAAGACAGCCGGACCGTGGGGCTGCCGGTGACGCCGGTGACTTCGAAGCGGTAGTCGCGCTGATCGAGGCTGTCGACGGTCTGCACGCCGACCTCATGGCCATTGACCCGGACCCAGAGCTGGGGCCATACCGCGCCGTGATTGGAGCCGCGGGCGCGAACCTCGATGATGGACGGGTCGGTGAACGCCGTTCCGAACCGCACTTCGACGCCGCCGTTTTCGAAGAACGCCCGGTCCCCGTTTTCGAGTCGGCCTTGGCCGGGTGGGAAGCTGGCGGCGGCGATCGTCTCGGTGATCTCGACCGTCGGCGAGTAATCGGTATTGGTGTAGTAGCCCTCCTCGCGAGCCGTGTTGAGGTCGACGCCGATTTCTACTCGGTAGAGGAATTGCGGCGACGACAACGCCGCTTCGAGTGCGATCTGTAGGCCATCGGTAGGGAAGCTTTCGAAGAGGTTGAGATATGTGGCCCGCTGCTCGGCGGAGACCGGCCCGCGGAACGCGCGGGGCAGGAATTCGTCGACGAAGCGCTGCCCACAAGAAGAGGGCTGGGCGCAGGTAAAGGGTCGGCCGTTGGCGACCGCCCAGGCGGCGACGTTCTCGGCGTTCCGGAGGTAGGTGTCCATCAGCGACCCGTTGACCGCTTGGCCTTGCATGTTGACGAAGCCGCCGAGCGCACCGTCGTTGTTGGCGACCGTGCCGCCGTAGTCTGCGGGCACGTCGAGCAGGTCTTCGAGGGCGTTCTGGTATTCGCGGCTGGTCAGCAATTTGACGACCCGCTGGCCGTAGGTGGGGCCTTCGAGGTTGGCGCAGGCCGCCGCGGTGACCGGCACTTGCCGGGCGCGGATGAAGGCTCCGGTCGCATCGGCACACTCGCCGACGCACTCGTCCGCGTCCGAGAACGGCATCGTGGCCGCGATGTAGGCCTCGAGGTCCGCGCCGTGACGCTGAACCGCGGCCCCCGCGTCGAGCCGGAAGTCTCCGTTCGCGTTCCCGGTGCTGATGGCGGAACCACTGCCGAAGCTGCCGTGGCAGTTGGCGCACTGCTGCGTCCACAACGCGGCGCCGGACGCGGACGGCTGACTCGGGGAACCGACCGGGGCTCCTGGCGTCTCGGGGGTGGTCGGATCGCCAGGGTCGGGTGCCTCGGGAGAGTCGGCAGTGTTCGCCGTTTCCGGACCGAGATACCCCGTACAAGCAGCCAGAGAGCAGGCGCTAAGCACCATCAGCACGACGGCTCGGAGCCCCGCGGCAGTGGCTCCCTCCCGCGCGCGCTTCATCGCAGACCTTCCAGAAATCGGCATCATTCGCACAGAGGACGGACAAGAAGAGACTGGGTCACCCGATCCGCGATCTTTTTGCGGGGACGTGCAGCCGTCGCTGATCGGATCGTGTCAGTCGAAACCCGCAGATGGGTTTCACCCTGGTGGTCCGTTGGTTTCGCACCGCCGAACCAGCTCCGACTCGACGCGGTCGATCTCGAACTGAAGACCGCGGCGCCTCGGTGCCAGCCCGTGATTGCAGATCGACCCGAGAGGCCCCGTCCAGATCTACGCCGTGGGCGCGATGGGGAATCATGATAGACCGGAGTGGTTGCGACCGACCCGCGCACCCCGCGAGCTTGAACCGAACCGAGCTCACATCGTACGGTCGCTCGCTATCGAACCTGCAACCGACGAATCCAGCCGACTCAAACGCCAGCTTGGCGTTTTGGGCCTCACCGCAACGGGTATCTGTTCGATGCTCGGGGCGGGCATCAATGTCGTGCCGTTCATGATTCACCGGAGCGTGCCCGGCATCGGTGCGGGCGTGATGCCGGCGTTCTTGCTGGCCGCAGCGCCGGCGGCGCTGGCCGCGATCGCCTACGCGATCTTGGCCTCGGCCATGCCGCGGGCCGGCGGGAGCTACGTCTACGCGAGCCGGGGCCTCAATCCGTACTTGGGGTTCGTGGCGAGTTTCTCGCAGTGGTTCGGGCTCTCGGTCGCGATCGGCGTCGTGTCTTATCTGACCGTCGTTTTGATCCGCGACGTAGCCGTCGCCCTCGAACTTCACGCCGCCGCGGCGGCGCTCAAGACGGCCGCCATCCACGTGGGCCTCGCGCTGCTCTTTCTGTGGGGCTCGGTCTATATCAACCTCCGGGGGTTGGTGCTGTACGAGCGCGTCCTGGTTCCGCTCATGTTCGCGATGTTTGCCCTCGGGGCGATCGTGATCGTAGCCGGCTTCATGTTCGACCACGACGACTTCGCCGCCGGCCTGATGGCCAAGGAGGGCATCGCTCCGCCCGTGACCCCGGATACCCGGTTTCAGTGGTGGACCTTTTTGGCCGCCGCGGCCGTGCTGTTCAGCAGCTTCATCGGGTTCGACTCGATCGCGCAGGCGGGCGGGGAAGCGCGCCGGCCGGCCCGAACGATCCCCCTGGCGATCGGTATCGCGATCCTGACCGTTGGCAGCTTCTACTTCCTGTTCACGGCCGCGGTCTATCACACTGTTCCGTGGTCGTTCGTTGCCGAGCGGGCGGTGAGCCAAGACCTCACGGCGCCGGGGATGTTGGGCTACGTGCTGTCGCCGACCTGGACGGTCTTGATCCTGATCGGGGCCGCCGTCGCTCTCGCCAACGATCTGCCGGCGATGCTGCTGGCCGTATCGCGGCTCATGTTCGCGTGGGCTGAAGATGGCATCTTTCCGCGCGTCGTGGCCAAGGTGCACTCCACCTACCGGACCCCCCACGTCGCGCTCCTGCTCAGCGGCCTCCTGGCTACGGCGAGCATCTTTGGTTGTGTCTTCGCCGGCGATTTCTTCCTGGGTATCGATCTTCTCGTGACCTCGATGCTCGTCAACTTCATGGTCATGTGTTGGGCGGTCATCGTGTTGCCGTTCCGCAATCCTGACCTCGCCCGCCGGGTGTCGGTCTTTCGGGACCGCGCGATCCAGCTGCCGCTGGCGATCCTGGGCCTATTGTTGATCGGGCTGTTCTTGGGCGTTCACACGGTGAAAGATCTGACCGTCGGAGATGGGCCGTGGTACTTTCGGTCGACGCCTCATTGGCTGATCGTGATGGCGCTGGCGTCCATCATCTTCGCCGTCGAATGGATTCGTGAACGACGGCGAGGCACCGACATGCGGGCGATCTTCGCCACCCTGCCCCCGGAGTAACTGCGGATGAGCAACGTACAAAGAATCGCCCTGGCCCCCGACCTCGAAATCTCTCGTCTCGTCACCGGGCTCTGGCAGATCGCGGACATGGAGCGTGATACCGGGGAGATCGATCCGGCACCAGCCGCCCAAGATATGGGGCGCTACGTCGACGCCGGCCTCACGACGTTCGATATGGCCGACCACTACGGTTCGTCGGAGGTCATCGCCGGCCACTTCGATCAGAAGCACCCCGGCCGAGCGCAGCTGCTGACCA
This sequence comes from uncultured Myxococcales bacterium, assembly GCA_964519665.1. GTDB lineage: Bacteria > Myxococcota > Kuafuiibacteriia > Kuafuiibacteriales > Kuafuiibacteriaceae > JANQQN01. The sequence goes on along the minus strand of CAZFIV010000069.1, from coordinate 28,958 downwards.
AGTGGGTCCCCAAGCCGGGGTCGCTCGGCGCCTCGGATGTGCGCGAAGCCGTCGAGCGGGCGCTGACCCGCATGCGTCGAGACCGGCTGGATTTGCTTCAGTTTCACGCGTGGAGCTATGCGGACCCTAGCTATTTGGACGGACTATTCCATCTGCAAGCGCTGCAGGAAGAGGGGCTGATTCGTTGTCTGGGGGTCACGAACTTCGATACCGCCCATCTTCGTTTGCTCCTCACGAGCGGTATCCGTGTTGTATCGAATCAAGTCTGCTATTCGCTCTTGGATCAGCGCGCACGCCGCGACATGACCGAGCTCTGTCAGCGCTACGGCGTCAAGCTGCTCGCCTTCGGTACGCTGGCGGGTGGCTTTTTGACCGAGCGTTGGCTGGGCATGCGCGAACCCAGTCAGGTCGACCTCAAGACTTGGTCCCAGATGAAGTACAAGCGCTTCATCGACGCGGCCGGAGGATGGGACCGATATCAAAACCTTCTCGCGGCCCTGGATAGGACCGCGCAGCGGCTCGGGGTCTCGGTGGCGAACGTGGCCACCCGCGCCATCCTGGACTCGCCGGCGGTGGGGGCGGTGATCGTGGGGGCTCGCTTGTCGGAGAGCGCGCATGTCGAAGACAATCTTCGTGTGTTCGAGTTCGCGCTGGACGAAGAGGCTCGTCAGACCATCGGCGAGGCGGTCGCCAAGTTCGATCCCATTCCTGGTGACTGTGGCGACGAGTACCGAAAGCCGCCGTTCCTGACCGCCTCCGGTGACCTGAGCCACCACTTGGAGAAGTTTCCAACCCCGTTTCCGACCCGCGAAGGCCCTGGGGGCCGAACATTAGCGCTCAGTGGCACGGCCTGGGAAGACGTGGCCGGATACGCTCGAGCCATCCGGATCGGTGACCGCATTTGGGTTTCCGGTACCACGGCGACCCACGGTGCGCGCCAGATCGGTGGGGATGACCCGGCCTCACAAGCGGTCTTTTGCCTCGACAAGATCGAAGGTGCTCTCCAATCGCTCGGGGCGAAGATCGAAGACGTCGTACGAACCCGCATTTACGTATCGAGCACCGACCATTGGGAGCCTGTCTCTCGCGCTCACGGGGCCCGGTTCAGCGATGTCCGACCTGCGAACACCCTGGTCCGCGCCGACTTGGTCGGAGACGGCTATCTCGTGGAGATGGAAGCCGAAGCCCTCATTCCTGCTTTTTGAGCCATCGAGTCAGCCGGTTGTGCACCGGGGCGGTGACCTACGGAGCACCCTGATCGGAGATGAGGCCGGATGATGACCGTGGGAGCATCACCCGACTTCCGACGCGAGCACCGATGAACCATGGACGCCGCGGATTGCGGGTGCGACCATTCGAAGGCGACCTCATTATCGGGCGAGCGAGCGCACGCTCCGGCGCCCGTCGAAAGGCGAACATCGATCATGGCGTGCCGTCTGCTCTTGTCTTTCTTCCTGCCGGTCCTCTTCCTGCCGGCCTCCGCTCTTGCTCAGTCGAGCGTCCGAGAGTTCCAGTTGGGCGGCAGCGCCTCGGTCATCAGCGAGGACTGCATCCGGCTCACCCCCGACCATCAGTATGTGAGTGGTTCGGCGTGGTTTAAGCAGCCGATCGATCTCAAGGAGCCCTTCGAGCTGCGGATGAGCATCGTTCTCGGCGAAAAAGACCTCCTGGGTGCTGACGGTATCGTGTTCGTGTTTCATCCGACCGCGCGCACCGGGTGGCGCGGCGAAGGCATGGGCTTCGGCGGCCTTGCGCCTTCGCTGGGCATCGAGTTCGATACTTACCAAAACCCGCATCTCAACGACCCAAGCAGCGACCATGTGGCCCTGATGTGGGACGGTCATCGGCATCATAGCCACCCAGGGCTAGGTCTGGTGGAGGTCGACAACCTCGAAGATGGTCGTCGGCATCCTTTACTCATTCAATGGAATCCCAAGACCGGCGAGCTCAAGGTCTTTCTGGATGGTGAATTGAGGGCCGGGTTCCGAGCCGATATCATCAACTCGATCTTCGATGGTCAGTCGGTCGTGTACTGGGGCATGACGGCGGGAACCGGTCGCTTCAGCAACTATCAAGACGTCTGCATCGAGCGCCTATTCGTGGCAGCGGCGCCTTAGCTTAGCCTCACCGGCGCGTGTCGTCCTCGGCGGAATCGAGCGCCTGCTCGATTCGTTGACCGGCCGTCCGGCTGAGCTCCAGAGAGAGCGCTGGGAGTGTCCGGTCCGAGGGTGGCAGGTGCCATTGACCGCCATGAACGGTAGCCGTTGTCCAGCCCCATGCTTTCGAATGCTCCACCCGCACCGTGCGGTCGGAGAATCGCCCCTCCCAGATAATCTGGCTTGAAGCGGTCGACAGCGTCTGGACGTCCGGCTTTCGGAGTAGCACTGCGCGTTTTTCGCTGGCGAGCAGCCACATGCCGGCCCCGCGCCGGAGCTCGCGCTGGATATCTGACGCAGCCTTTCGGTCTTCTTTCGAAGCTTCAGAGGGTAACAAGAAACGCTTGCCCTCTTCGGCAAAGTCCCATCGTTCTTCGGGTTCGAGGTGAAATAGGGCGGCGAACGACCCGCCCGGCGGGAGTTTCTTGAGGGGTGAACCGGCGGTGAAGTGTTCGCTCAGAACGACAACATACTGAGCGGCGAGGCGGGCGCGGAGTTTCTTCGCGTCGAGGCGGAATCGTCGCGCCAACTCATCCAGAAAGCCCAAATCGGGCTCCGGGCCCCAGGGACGAAGCGCCCCCATCAAGCGAACCAGGTCGTCGACATACGCCTTCTTGCGGGCCTCGGTAAGGTCGAAGCGGGGTAGGGGAGCCTCGCTGGAAGTCTGACTGGAGCTCTCATCGAGGGCCATCTGCAAGACCGGTCCTCGTTCATCGTCAGTCAGTTCGGCAAGAACACTTGCGTCTTGAAGGAGGGCCATCATCGGTTCGGGGCGGGCGCCCCGCTGCAGGCCCCACGATATCAAAGATCGGACCACGCTGACGAGCTGCGCTTCGTCGTGGACGGTCCCCCCTTCGACTTCGAGGCGGGAGCGATGGCCGAGGCGTGACTCGAGGCCGGCTTTCCAGGTGGCGAGGGCGCGAGGCTCCATGGCCGATGGCTGGGCCTCGAACAGAGCCTCGATCTTCTCCAGGACCTCGGTGCGTTCCTCGATGGGGAGCCAATCGGCGCGGGCGGGCTGAAAGCTGGGAGCGACCAAAGACCGCTGCAGCGCCCGACGATCGACTTCGTCTCGAAGGTCCAGTTCGTCAAGCAGACGGATGACCGCCGCCAGCATCGCCCGGGACTCCCGGGCCTCCCGAGCCAGATGCACGGCTTCGGATCCCAGTACCCAGGCCTTCGACCGGCGCCCATATCCGTTGCCGTACACGTTGGCCGCTTCTTGTCCCACCGCGGTGAGAAAGTCACGGGCCAGGCTCTTGAGGTATCGCTCGAGTACCTCCACCGAGACCTGAAAGCCGGCTTTTTTGACGAGCTCGAACAGGATGACGCTCAGGCCCAAAGTGGCTGGGTTCGCTCCGGCCAACACCCGTACGAGCCGGTACAACCATGGGACGTAGTTCATCAACGGCTTGGCGTATTCGAGCAGGCTTTGGCCGGATCGATACGTTTCCGTCCATTTGACGATGTCTGCGAGCTTGCGCGAAGACGGTGCGGTCGGGACTTGTTCGAGTCGTAGACTCACCCTCAGAGCTGCCCGGTGGACGGCGAGCGCGAGTTGACGGGCGTCGGTTTCAAGCCATGCGCGGTCGCCGCCCGGCTGATATACAGCCGCGACGTCCCGAACGAGGGCCCCGACGTCTTCCCAGAACAAGCGATGCTCGAACCGGTCGTTGCGGACGTATTTTCCGGTACGAAGCGCTTCGAAGACCCGCTCAGTGGTGACCTCGATCAGCTGGTCGATCTGCTCGTCTCGCCGCAAGTGCTCGGGCTGAAGGGGCGCCGAATCCAAAGGCGGCGGCGACCACGCGATCGACGCCGCGCGGTCGATCAAGTGAGATTCGATCGCATCCAGGCGGCGCTGCTCTGCCTTTCGTTTCTCTTCCCAGGCGTGCCGCTCTTCCTCGAACCGCAGCTTGTCGGCTTCGATGGCGGCCCGAAGCCGCCACTCACGCTCGGCAGCGGTTCGGCTTCGCCCGGCGGTGATCAAAGCCGCGACCGCCGCGGGCGCGGCGACCAGCCACAGCACGCCGACAGTGAGCGGGTCGGGGATGAGCAGCCAAGATGAAAGCGTCAGACCGAGCACGGTCCCGCCAGTCAGAAGAACGGGCCCATAGGTACCGACGACGCTTCGAGGACGCAGGACGGGTTCCACGATCCCGTGCTACCCGACCTGACGACCGGAAGAAACGACCGACGGTCGCAGAATGACCCTCACCACTCGACCCGACGCCAAAATGCCTTGAATGGGGCGGGCCGGTACGGTCCATCGAAGATGCGCTGGGCGAAGAGGATCGCCGGCGAGTGCGAAACCGGCGGCGATGCGTATCGGCTCATGGTTCTGGTAAGCGGTGAAGGGCATCGGGCGGGACGAGGAGCCGTCGTTGGTCATGCCGAGGGCTCGAAAACCCGCCCGAGGTCTTGGCTTCGGCGCGATAGGCGGGGGCAAACTGGCCGCGACCGTTACCGTTGCCGTGTACGAAGGTACAGAGCGTCAAAGTTGGTCGACCGCCGACCCTTACCGACCGAGCCCGAGACCAGCCCGAGCTGTCGCAGGCCAAGGTCGATCCGATCAACGAGATTTTCGCGGACGACAATACGTCGATGGTCGAGCAGATGAACCCGTCTGTATGCTGAAGTGACCGGCGACGAACGGGTCCGAAGCATGTCGGTCCAGTCGATGTTCGCCGAGATCAACGACAAGGTTCCGGAGGCTCAGAAGCAGCAGGTGGTCTTTCGGCGTTTTTCGGCGGAGCGGGCCGGACTGAACGGACCGAGGGACCCGAATGAATCGATGTCGGCGTTCGAACGCGTCTATCGACTCTATACGACCGCGAACGATCGGGTCGAAGAGGCTCTCGGGCGGGAGCTGAGCCCCGAATCGGCACTACGGCTGCAAGCCCACCAAGAGGCCTTTTCGAGCAAATACAGCAGCAGCTATGGGTGCCCGTAGCAGCTTCAGGGAATCATCGGCAATCCGAGCGCCGAACGGGGACCTCGCCAAGCGCAGCCATGCCCGCTCGGCAACCGTCGGGTTGGGTTTTCTTCGCCCGCTTGAGGTAACGCACTGCGACCGGCCCGGTTTGCTGCTAGACAGCCGCATGCTCGTACGACGCATGCTCGAAGCGCTTCCCCGCCTTCGTTGCATCTTCTGGGTATCGTTCGTATTCTCTTTGGTGATCGAGCTCCTCAAGCTCGCTCCTCCCTTTCTGCTCAAGAGCGCCATCGACGCCCTCATTTTGCCGGAGTCGTCATTCTTGTGGCTCATGGTCATCTTGGGCGCGGTCCTGGTGGCCTCGATGGTCGTCACCCTGGTGGAGGAGCGTTACATGACCTACACCGTTCGGACGGCCTTCGATATCGAGGTCGATCTTCTGCAGCGGCTGCACGCCAAGCTGATGTCGTTGGGGATGCGGTTTCACGAGGACCACCCGTCCGGAGAGCTCGAACACACGGTCAAACAGGGGGCGCGTCAGTTCCGAGAGCTGGTTTGGTTTTTTCAGGAACGATTCATTGGGGCCCTCATTCAGATCGCCCTGACCTGCGGCGTGCTCCTGATGATCGACGTAGGTTCCGGTCTGATCTACGTGGCCTTCATGCCGGCGGTGGTGTGGCTGGTCCACCGGAACTCGGCCCGTTTGCAGCCGTTTCGTCGTCGCTACCATGAGGCCTTTCGTCACGCATCATGGACCCTGAGCCAAAGCCTCCGAAACATTCGAACCGTCAAAGACTTCGTGCAGGAAGACACCGAGATTTCTACGTATCAGGGACAACTGCGTACGTATCAGCACCTTGCGGCCGACCGACAGAAGTTCGAGCGCAGCGGGGCGCGTCGGACAGACGTCCTGCTCAATGTCGCGCGGGTATCGCTGCTGGCCTACGCGGTATACCGCGTTCATCAGGGGGCGATCTCACCGGGTACGCTGGTGCTGTTCATGACGCTGTCCGAAAAGGTGGTCGCTTCGTTGTTCCGCCTCGGGCGCCTTTATGACTATCTCGGCGACGCACGACTGGCGGTGCTGCAGATGCTCGATCTGTTCACCCACGAGCCGGACTTTGTCGACACGACCGAGTCAAAACCGGTCGATAAGCTCGAGGGTGTCATCGACTTTTGCAGCGTGTCTTTCGCGTACCAGTCGGAAGGCCGGCGCGCGCTGTCGAACATCGATCTTCACGTGCCGGCGCGAACGACGGTCGCCCTCGTGGGGCGGTCGGGCGCCGGAAAGACTACGATCGTCAAGCTCCTGCTCCGGCACTATGACGTGTCAGAAGGCGCTCTTAAGGTAGATGGCGTCGATATCCGGGACTATCGCGTTCATGACTATCGTCAAAACATCGCCGTCGTTTCCCAGGACGTCGAAGTATTCGATCGTACGGTCCGGGACAACATCATCTACGGGCGCCCGGATGTCGACCAAGCAGACGTGTTGCAAGCGGCTCGCTCCGCGTACGCCCACGAGTTCATCGAACGTCTCCCGCAGGGCTACGACACGCGAGTTGGGGAACGGGGATTCAAACTATCGGGAGGCCAACGGCAACGGATCGGTATCGCCCGAGCCCTGCTGGCGAAACCGAGCATTCTTATCTTCGACGAGGCGACCTCGTCGCTGGACACGGAATCGGAGCAGCTCATTCAGCGGGCTCTCGCCGAGCTGGGCCAGAGCCACACCTTGGTGATCGTCGCCCACCGACTGTCGACGATCCGGAACGCGGATTGGGTGGCGGTATTGGACGACGGGCGAATCGTCGAATCCGATACCCACGACGCGCTCATGAACCAGCGGGGCGTCTTTCAGTACATGCAAACGCTGCAGAGCGAAGGTGCGCTGCGAGCGTAGCGGGGTCGCCCAGACGGGACGATCCGATGCGGAGGGGCGCCTCCCGTGTGGCTAGGACTGCCGACGGTGTGCTAGCTTCCGGGCCGCGATGAGGTGCTCGATAACGGGCGGCTGGGGAGCTGCGCTGACCGTTATGGCCGCGTTGACGGGTTGTGCGGGCGACGACCGCCCGAAAATCCGGTGGACTGGGGTGGCCGAACGCCCGGCGGCGTCTCAGACGTCGAAGCGACCGTCGGCACCACTACTACTCCAAGAATGGGCCGCTCGCTTCAGAACGCCGAATCAGTGTGAGCGAGCGGCTCACCTGGTCATCGGCGAAAATCCCCAGGAGGCACTCCGCCGGCTTCGAGCCTGCAGCCTGCGTCCGGATTACGACGTGCTCCTACCCGTGGTGCGCGGTCAGTGGCTCCCAGTTCCAAGGCGGGCGAAGGTGGTCGGGCTCGACATTCTCGCTCGTACGATCTCCCGTCGGATGGAAGTTGCACAGGATGTAGCCTCTCTTCAGATGGCCGGGATCGACGTAGGAGCGCTCATGGGGAACGGTCCAGTGGCCGGTGATGTGGGCCGAGTGGTGATCTCCCCGGCGGTCGTCCACCGGGTGGGGCCCGCGGGCCAGACCTGGATGGTCCTGGGGCGGGTGCTCGAGGTTCCCAACGTAGCCGGTGACGCCGATGGCCGACGGGTGACTGATCTCGAAGTTCTGGGGTGCTATCGACTCGAAGTGGCTTTGGACGACGCCGACGACGATCCTCTGGACGCCCTCGGCTTCTCGGAATTTCTTCCACGTTAGGCACGGTGGAGGCTACAGGTAGACCGTGAGTCGCGCTGCTCGATTCGTAAGCGTCCTGTTGGGAGGACTCTTGGCGGCGATCCCGTCGGCTCGAGCGAAATCGACTTGGCGGGTGGGCGTTCTGGCTGACGACCTGCCCTTCTCGAGGGTGGTGCCGCCTTCCGGGGCTCAGACGAGACCAGTGCAGGGGCTCTACGTCGATTGGTGGCGCGCGCTCGGTCGCGTATCGAAGCACGAAGTATTGTTCGTAGCCTGCAAAGACAATCAAGACTGCATCAATCGACTCAAGCGGGGCGACGTCGATTTCGTGGGACCTGCCCCGTATGTCGGTGACGAGAGCCTGAGCTTCACTCGGCCCGTCAATCGGCGGTACATCTTCTGCGTTGCCTTCGCTCGCCGTCCCTGCCGAACGCCACTCGATCTGTCGTCTCGAAATGTTGCGGTCGTGGGGGACGCGCGCAACGACCTCCGCGAGCTGTCCGCATGGAGTCCGGCGTCTCTGTCCGCCGTGTCGGCGCATGAAGCTCGACAACGCCTGATTGCGGGCGCGGTCGATGTCATCATCACGAACCGCATGCTCGATGTGGAGATGGCGTTCCAAAGCGAACGGAATCCGCTGTGGTTCCGTTGGCAGCACATCTATGCCCGGGCCGAAGATATCTTGGCACTCCAGCAGCTGGACCAGGCCATCGACGCGCTGGACCCGAGTGAGGCCCGTATTGAGCAGGCAGGATTGCCGGTGGGCGCCGACGAGCTCCTGTTGCCGTCGGACGCGAGGCCCGCGGTCGACCGGAAGGCGCTTGCGTTCTTGGCCGAGCACCCGACGATCCGCCTCGGGGCTTCGAAATGGGAGCCTCTGACGGCGTACAAGGACGGGCGGTACGACGGTCTCGCTCTTCGAGTCGTGAGTCATCACCTTCAGCGAGCGGGGCTGACTTCCGTGTATGTGGGCGAGGATGACTGGCGCAAGGTCAAAGAAGATGCCCGCGCCGGGGTGTATGATGGCTTGGGCTTTATTCTCGTGCGGCCCGACAGTCAGCTTGCCCCCCTGATCTTCACCGAGGAGATGATCGACCTGCCGATGGTGGCCGTGGCGCGAAGCGACGCTGAATTTTGGGCGGGATTGGAGGACGTCACCGGGCAAAGGATCGTTGGTAATCCGATCTACGGGGAGTTGTCCGAGACGATCGAGAGCGTCGAGATGACGGGTTTCGTGGCCGAGGAAGACCCGGCCCGAGCTCTCGCGTTGATCCGATCGGGTCGAGCGGACGCGTGGATCGAGTACCTTCCGGTGGCGCAGGGGGCGATTTGGGCGGTCGGTGCCACCGATGTGAAGCTTGCCTTTCGGTTGGGCGGCCCCCGCGGGGCGCGGACTGCGCTTCGGCCGGAGTGGGCGCCGGTGGTTCCGTTGATCAATTCATCGATTCAAAATACGGGTCGTGAAGAGCTCTGGAAGATCTATGCCGGGTGGACGGCACGGTCTCGGGCTGCTCAGGGGTCGAGTTGGCCTACGACCATTCTGGCCGGAGTGATCTCGGTGCTCGCCGGGGGCGTCGTCGTGCTGGCCCGCCGATTAGGTCGACAACGTCGCACCGTACGGCAACGAGAACGCGCGCTGCGCCGCGCCCAGCTGCTCTCCGGGGTGGGGAGCGTCGAACTGCATCCTCCGTTTACGCGTGTTTTCCTCGACGGTGAGACTTCAAAGGTTCTAGGGATTCATCCGGCGGTCGAGGTGCAGAGTCTCGACGAGCACTTGTCACTGTTTACCGACCGTGACCGACTCCGGCGCGCTATCGACCAGGGCAAGGATGGCACCGAGGCCATTGGGCTCGACGTCACGGTCGACATCGACGGCCAAGAACCGCAGGTGTTCAGGTACGAGATCGCGCCGCCCCGACCGGTGGATGGTCGTTTGGTCATGACGGGCACGATCCGCAATGTCACTCAGGAGCGAGCTCGGCGAGCGCACGAGCGTGAGCTCGAGCAACAGATCTTGCAACTGCAAAAGCAAGACGCGATCGGGCGCCTGGCGGGTGGGATCGCTCACGACTTCAACAATATTCTTGCCGCCAGCATCGGATATACCGAATTGGCGATGGTTGAGCTGCCCGCCGAACATCCTGCGCACCAAAACATGGAACGGGTCCTGTCGGCGTCCCTGCGTTCGCGGGACCTCGTCAAGCAGATTCTGACCTTCAGCCGGAGCGGCGATGGGCAACACGAGGCCATGCGCTTGGATGCGTGCGTCGCCGACGCGTTCGCGTTGATGCGGGCATCGACGCCGGCCAGCGTCACGCTGTCGACGGAGCTACCGTCGGAAGCGGTGTGGGTCGAGGGCGACCCAACGCAGCTGACTCAGGTCTTGGTCAACCTGATCACCAACGCGGTCGATGCCATCCAGGGGCCGGGAACGGTGGTCGTGGGCCTCGATTTGGTGTCCGGTTCCGCGATGCGGTTCAACAGCTCGGAGTCTAGTGTTACTTACGCCCGGCTGTCGGTGTCGGATTCGGGGCCGGGAATCGATGAGGCGATACGACATCAGATCTTCGACCCGTTCTTCACGACGAAACCCCGCGGCAAGGGCACTGGGCTCGGCCTGTCGATCGTCCACGGGGTGGTGACCTCCCATCAGGGGCATATCGAGCTGATGACGGGGTCGCTGGGGGGCGCTCGGTTCGAGGTATTCTTGCCCCGCATTTCGGAGCCGGTCATCGACGCGTCGGTGAAGGTGAGCGTGGAGCCCTCCAATGGGAAGTCGATCTTGGTCGTCGATGACGAGGCGGCGCTGACTCAAGCCTACGTCCGGATGCTGGAGCGCTACGGTTTTCGAGTTACCGCGTTTAACTGTTCGGTCGAGGCCCTGCAAGCGGTCGCCGCCGAACCAAATCGCTACGACTTGCTTTTGACCGATCTGACAATGCCCCGGCTATCGGGGATCGAGCTGGCCACCGAAACCCGGCGCATAAACGCGAAGCTGCCGGTGGTCCTTGTAACCGGGTATCAGGCCGACGTGCCCAAGGGCAGCAAAGGACTCTTTTGTGAGGTCTTGCAGAAACCGTTGACCGGCGACCAGCTCGTCCTAAGTGTGAACCGCGCATTGGGGTCCCAGCGAACGGGCACACCGTAGCGATCGGCTCCCTAGGCGACTTCGAAGAGACCGGCGGCACCCATGCCGCCTCCGATGCACATCGTGACGACGACTAGCTTGGCGCCCCGGCGCTTACCTTCGATCAGTGCGTGGCCCACCAAACGAGCTCCGGTGGTTCCGTAGGGATGACCGATGGCGATGGCGCCTCCGTTGACGTTGAGTTTGTCATCCGGAATCCCGAGTTTGTCGCGGCAGTAGATCACTTGAACTGCGAATGCCTCATTGAGCTCCCACAGGTCGATGTCCTGCATGTTCACGCCAGTTCGCTCGAGCAGGCGGGGCACGGCGAAGACCGGCCCGATGCCCATCTCGTCGGGTTCGCAGCCGGCGACGGCAAAGCCACGAAAGATTCCGAGCGGCTGCAGTCCCCGTTGCTCGGCGAGCTTGCCGTCCATGATCACGCAGGCGGAGGCGCCGTCGGAGAACTGGCTCGCGTTGCCCGCCGAGATCACGCCGCCCGGCAGCGCCGGGCGAATGCCAGCGACCCCCTCGAGCGTTGTATCGGGGCGAATGCCCTCGTCGCCGGACAAGGTGACTTGCTTGGTGTGCATCATTTTGGTCGAAGGGTCGGCGGTACCCATCAGGGTCGTGAACGGGACGATTTCGTCGGCGAATTTGCCTGTCTCACGAGCGGCCGCCGCCCGCGTTTGACTGCGAACGCCATACTCGTCCATCTGCTCGCGGGGGATACCGTATCGCTTGGCTACGACCTCGGCCGTCTCGAGCATGCTCATATGGATCGCGGGTTTGTTGTCGACCAGCCACGGGTCCTCGAACATGTGTTGATTGAGCTTTGGCTGGACACAGGATATCGATTCGATACCGCCGGCGACCATGACCGGAACCTTGTCGACGATGACCCTCTGGGAGGCCATCGCGATCGCCTGCAATCCCGATGAGCAAAAGCGGTTGACGGTGGTGCCTCCAGCCGTCACCGGGAGGCCGGCCCGCAGGGCGATCTTACGAGCAATGTTGCCTCCGGTCGTCGATTCCGGTAGGCCGCAGCCCATAATCACGTCTTCGACTTCCTCCGGAGCGACTTGGGCCCGCTCGACGGCTGCCTTGACCACATGGCCGCCCATCGTTGCGCCGTGGGTCATATTGAGGGCCCCGCGCCAAGACTTGGCGAGGCCGGTGCGGGCCGTTGAAACAATGACTGCGTCTGTCATGCTGCACTCCATTCTCGGAACGATTTGCCGGAACCTGCGAGCTGCTCGAGAAGCTCGGCCGGCTTCCAGAACTGACTGTCGACTTTGTCGGTGACCTGTAGCCGCTTCATGGCCCGTACGACGTTGAACAGTCCGATCGACTCAGCGTAGTGCATCGGTCCGCCCCGAAACGGTGGGAAGCCATAACCGGTGATGTAGACCATATCGATGTCCGAAGCGCGAAGCGCGATCTTCTCCTCGAGGATTCGAGCACCTTCGTTCACGAGGGCCAAGATGGCGCGCTGGACGATCTCGTCACTCGAGATCGTCCGTCGCTCGATTCCCAAGTCTTGGCTGGTTTGGAGCACCAGCGCTGCGACCTCGGGGTCGGGCAGGGCCTTTCGTCCTGCGTACTTGTACCAGCCGGCGCCCGTTTTTTGGCCGAAACGACCGGCTTCGCAGAGGCGGTCGGCGAGCAGCATTTTGCGAAGGTTCGGGTTCTCTTCGTAGTGTCGCTTGCGCACCGCCCAGCCAATGTCGTTGCCGGCGAGGTCACTCATGCGAAACGGCCCCATCGCCAAACCCCACTTTTCGAGCGCTCGATCGACCTGGTCGGGCATTGCGCCTTCTTCGACCATCAGCAAACACTGACGCGCATATGGGGCGACCATGCGGTTGCCGATGAAGCCATCGCAAACGCCCGAGACGACCGAAGTCTTCTTGATTCGTTTGCCCAAGCCCATCACCGTGGCGAGCACCTCCTTAGAGGTCTTTGCGCCGCGGACGACCTCGAGGAGCTTCATGACCTGAGCCGGGCTGAAGAAGTGGGTGCCAACAACGTCTTCGGGCCGTTGGGTGACCTCCGCGATCGCGTCCAGGTCGAGAGTGGAGGTATTGCTGGCGAGAATCGCGCCTTTCTTCGTGATCTTGTCGAGCTGGCCGAAGATCTCCTTCTTCACGTCCATGTCTTCGAACACCGCCTCGATGACGATATCCGCGTCCGCGACTTGTTCGAGCTGCAAAGTCGGCGTGAGAAGGGCGATGGTCTGCTGGGCGGCTTCCGGCGACATCTTCCCTTTCTTTGCTCGGCCTTCGAAGTACTCGCGGATCTTGCCTACCCCGCGGTCGAGGGGTTCTTGGCTTCGCTCGAAGAGGGTGGTGGGGATCCCGGCGGACAGCAGGCACATCGTGATGCCGGAGCCCATCGTGCCAGCGCCGAGCACGGCTGCCCTTTCGAGCGGTCGGGTGGCCGTCCCCTTCGGGACGTCGGGAATCTGAGATGCGGCGCGCTCGGCAAAGAAGACGTGGCGGAGCGCCTTGGATTCGCTCGACTGCATCAAGCGGGTGAATGCATCGCGCTCGATTCGAATGCCTTCGTCGAAAGGTTTGAGGGCCGAGGCGCCAACGGCTTCCAGACATGCCTTCGGCGCGGGATAGCCGATGGTCGCTGCTTCGACCATCTGTCCTGCGACGTACAAGAACCCTTCGGGATTCGGGTGCTCGACCTTCTTGTCGCGGAGCCGCGGGAGGGGGCGCTCGTTCGCGACGCGACGAGCGAACGCGATCGCGCCGTCGACGAGGTCTCCGGTCACGATTTCATCGAAAAGACCCGGCAGCCGCTGGGCGGGGGCGGGCGTGCCCGACACCACCATGTTCACGGCCAGTTCGAGACCGACGGCCCTAGGAAGACGCTGAGTACCGCCAGCACCGGGGAGAAGCCCAAGCTTGACCTCCGGTAGCCCGCACGATGCGTCAGGCAATGCGACTCGGTAGTGACACGACAGGGCCAGCTCGAGGCCGCCGCCGAGGGCGATCCCGGCCACGGCGGCGATGACCGGCTTCGGGTTGTTTTCGACCGCTTCGACCACCGTGCCTAGGTTGGGCTCGGCGAGGGCTCGGGGAGTGTTGAACTCGGTGATATCAGCGCCCCCCGAAAAGCCTTTTCCGTGTCCGAGGACGACGATCGCCCGGACAGCGTCGTCGTTATTGGCGCGGTCGAGCGCCTCGACGATGCCCAGTCGCAGTGGATGACCGAGACCGTTCACGGGTGGGTTCTGCAAGGTAACGATGGCGACTCCGTCGCGCGTGGTGTACTCGGTTGCGCTCATGGCGTCCTCTTCGGTGTTCAAGGCCCGAATCCTGGTCGGCCCGGTGGATCCATGACCCACGCCGGCCCTCCTTCGCGGCCGTTGGATTGTATTTCGTGCTGCCAACGAGCGCGTAAGCGGGCGTAGGACGAATACGCGGGCGCTATGAGCTCGTTGGTCGTGGACATGCCTTCGGGGAGCAGTACATCATTCCCGCCTCCGAAGCGACCGCTTCGGTCGGCGATCAGAAGAAGAACCACTGGCGCTTCTTCGGGCTGCCGGACTGCCGAGCGGTCCGAGCTTGCTCAGCCGATCGCCGTTCTTCGTACTCATGGAGGATGCGGTCGAGCGTTCGGCTGATCTTGGTTTGGTTCCTGATCATCTCCATCTTGGGCCACGTCGACCGTTCGCCCGCCTGGATCAGGGCGGTCGCTTCAGCGGTGGTTCGGTACGACAGGACCTTGAACGGACGAATCAAACCGACCGGCGGGATAATGTTGATATCCCCTAGGTAGTCCTGATTGATGATGGAGAGGAGCCCGTTGACGCCTCGCGAAAGAAGCGGGCTGTACTGCAGCGGGCGATTGAATAGAGCCACACTTCCGTTGATCAGCTCGCGGATCGTTCGCTGCGTCGTGCGCTTCATGACCGACAAGGGATCCGTATCGAGCTTGGCGTCGGTCACGAAGGGCAGAACGTGCGGATTGGTCTGGCTGACGATGTAGTGGTTGACACCGTACAATCGCGACAGGCGCTTCGCCGGGAGGTCGTCGCTCATCGAACCGTCGACCCACTTGCGATCCGGCAGGTAGACTTGTCGTTCTCCAGCTTCGTTCTTGGCGGCCAGAATGACCGGCGCAAAGGCTCCCGGGACGGACGCGGAAGCAAGCAACGCCTCGTGCATGCACACATGAGGTGAGGTGATCGCGTTGAGGAGTCGGGACGATTGATGAAGCTCGACGGGAGCAACCGAGATATTGACCCACACGTCGCTCAGTCGATGCGCCTCCACGAAGGTGAGGTCGGGAAGCAGTTCGCGCACCACCTCCAGCCGCTGCTCGAGCGTTAGTTTCCGCAGGTTCAGGGCTGGTCGACGATCCCCGGGATCACGAATGAAGGTCTGGAAGTGCTCGATGGAAAGGGCGGATTCCATCTCATGGGGGCGTCGACTTCCGACGACCGACGCGACCATCGCGCCCCCGCTGGAGCCGGAGAGGATCTTGGGTAGCAAGCCTTCTTTCAGCAGCGCCCGCAGCACGCCGATGTGAAAGAAGAACATCGACCCCGAGCCGCTCAGCATGAGCGCGCTGTGGCCGAAACACAGACTGGCTCTCCGAAAGAAGTCGAGCTTGACGTCGAACGGCATGGCAACGACTTCGTCCTTCGCCAGGTGCTCCAGCGCGTCGACGACCGCTTCGATATAGTCGACGACCAACTGTTTGGTGCCGAACGCCGCTTTCTGGTAAAGGCTCGCGCGCCCCATGCCGCCTAGATTGCCGTGGATGCCTTCTTGGAGAGCAAAGTACAAGCCGATGTCATCGCCAGATTTTCGAAGGGCGTTGAGGTGGTCTAGACGCCGACGGACCAGCGCGTAGTCGTACAGGCGCGACTCTTCCGAGTGACGCCAAAGGTCGCCGCCCCGTTCTCGATCGTGCTGAAGGGCTGCTTGCTTCCACTCGGAGTAGGACTGGGCAGCATCCATGCTCGTTGCCGTCGGGACGACCGTCAGGCCGCGGCGGGAAGCGGTTGTCCAATCGGTCAGTCGGTGCAGCGCGTTCCGTGAGCCCGTCATGTGGCCTCCTATACCTCGACCAAGCAGTTCGTGTCCTTTTTGTCGTGCGTCGATAGCGTCGGGAATCGTTGGGATGTGGGTGTCTTGATCCTCCCGTCAGGTTGGCATATGAGGGTTAAGACTACTCTTGAAGCTCAGATCGGTACGGCGGGGGCTTACGGGCTCGTACGTGTTCGCGTGAGCGAGCTGGGCCTTTCTGCGATTCCGGTCGCGAGTGCACGCTCCATGCGACGATGGCAGTGAGATCGTACATTCAAACGCGTACACTCAAGCATGCAGGATCCGTATGTCGCACAGCTCGCTGTTTCGGGTCTTTCGGCGGGCATTGGAGGAGGCTCGCCGAAGAAATCTGGAGGCCGCGGGAAGGCCGGACGCCAGCGTCGTTCCCCACGCGTGGACTCGGCGTCGGTTCCTTCGGGCGGCGGCTGCAGGGACGTTTGCGGTGGCTTGCGGTCGAGCGTCTGGTTCGCTCGAGCACCGGCCGGCGATGCTGCGCAGCCGGTGGGCGCGGGAATACTGTCGCGGCGCGTACACCTCGTTCGCCCCTGGTTTGATGACCGGTGGCGCTTTCGTCAGCTGGCACGTCGGTCCCGCGAACGGGAAACTCAACACCGAAGTGCGGTCTCGAGGTCTCTTCTTCGCCGGCGAACACGTGTCCAACGCCTGGTACGGTTTCATGAATGGCGCGGTCGAGCGGGACGCCTCGCGGCCGAAGCGATCCTACGGGAGCTCTGAGCCTCGGTCGCGCGACCGGGATGTCTCGCCGGTTCGAGCCTCGAACCGAGCGGGGTGCAGGGTGGCGATCGCGGTGCGCTCGAGCGCGGCGGGCGCACCGTCGAGGTCGCCGGCGATCATCTCGGCCAGCAGAGGAGCGTGCGCGAACCCGCGCCCGCCGAAGCCACTGAGGACGATGAGCCCGTCGGACAGCGGGCCTGCCAAGGGCAGACGGTCCTTGGTGGCCGCCCGTACTCCTGACCAATCCGCGACCATCGGTCCCAGCCGTGCTTCGAACGCGGGCATGACGTTTCGAAGGTGGGCTCGCAGGTCGGTGCACGTCTCGTCGGCCGAGCGGAGTTGGCCCGGCTGCTCGTGGGTGGCCCCGAGCAAGACCCGGTCGCCCACCGGGGCGACATACCGCCCCCAAGCGATCGGTGTTCGCAGCGGGGCATCGGGGCTGTCTTGGAGCAGGACGATGCGGCCTGGGCGCGGCGCGAGCGAGATGCCGACAGAGCCCGCGAGGCCGGCCATGGCCGCGCCGCCGGCGAGGATGACCGTGGCGACCTCGACGACTGTCTGACCGTCGCCA
The DNA here is from genome assembly GCA_964519665.1 of uncultured Myxococcales bacterium. Taxonomy (GTDB): domain Bacteria; phylum Myxococcota; class Kuafuiibacteriia; order Kuafuiibacteriales; family Kuafuiibacteriaceae; genus JANQQN01. Next base: position 11,693 of record CAZFIV010000069.1, on the reverse strand, counting down.
TCCAGCAGCCGCCAGGTCTCATCTGTTCGCTCGAGCCGCTCGATCCGAGCATCGATCACCGGCGTATCGTGCGCCAGGCGGCGGACGAGCTTGCCCGGCTCGAAACGTCCGCCGGGATGGATGAAGATGCCGTCCGGCGGGTCCGGTGCGCCGGTTCGTTCGGTCGCTCGGCGAGCGTCCATCAGCTCGAAGTCCGGGCCGAGCATCCCCGCGGTCCGCCGAAGGCGCTCTATTTTGCGGACGGTGGGAGCGAATCGCAGCGCCCCCTCCGGATAAAAGCCCTCCCAGCCCTCGAAGAGGGCGCGACTGAAAGCGAAGGCGGCCATGGTCGCTCGAACGTGCGGGGAGGCGGTGCCCTCGAGGCGGGGTGTCAGAAGGCCGGTCGGGCTTCCGGACGCTCCTGCGGCGAGCCCACGGTCTGCGATGATCTTCACGTCTCGGCCGCGGGCGCGAAGAGCGTGGGCGAGCGAAGCGCCTGCGACGCCTCCGCCCACGATCGCCACTGAGCCCGGACGGGGTCGAGCGCGGGCGAGAACGGAGATGGGCTCGGGCGCGAGGGCAGCAGGGCCCGTAAAGACCGCTTCCAGGCGTTCTCGCTTGCGACCGAAACCTGTCCTCTTTTCGACTCGAAATCCGACCTCGGCCAGGCCACGCCGAACGATGCCGGCGACCGTGAATGTCGCTGCTCGAGCGTCCGGGGCGCTCAAGCGAGCGACCTGGGCCAGCAGGGCAGACGACCACATGTCCGGGTTTCGGGCCGGTGCGAATCCGTCCAGAAACCATGCGTCGGCCATGAAATCCGCCTCGGCGAGCGCCGTCGTCGCCTCTTCGTGGAGAACCGTCAAGGTCGCGTGCAGAGAGTCGAATCGTCGCCGGTGGGCCCCACGCCACGGGGGCGGCCACATTTGCAGAAGCGAGTGGGTGAGTTCGGTGAGGGCCGGCCACCGGGTCAGGGCGGCTCGCGCCTGATCGCGGGTGAGCGGGTGGCTCTCGACCGTGACGATATCCAACCGTCCGCCGGAAGGGCGATGCTGGCGCCACAAATCTAACAGAGCGAGGACGTTCAACCCCGTCCCGAACCCGAGTTCGGCCACCGTGAATCGGGGCCGGCCCCGCCAGCGGTGCGGAAGGCCGGTCCCGGTCAAAAAGACCGCCTTCGTTTCGTCGAGGCCGCCCTCGGCGGAGAAGTAGACATCGCCGAAGGTCGGGGCCCTCGCATTGCCTCGGTCGTCGAGCGCGAAGTCGGCGGGTGGACACAGAAGCGATTCGGTCATCGTCGTGCCCTATTTGCCGATGCAGAAGCGGCGGAAGATGGTGTCGAGGACCTCGGCGCTCGTATCGGCGCCGAGTAGGGCGTCGAGGCTGGACGCAGCCCGCCGAAGCTCCCCGCAGACGACTTCATGGGGCAGCCCTGCTTCGAGGGCGGCGATGGCCTCGGCGGTCGCCCCCCGACTCTGCTCGACCCACACTCGATGCCGATCTCGGGTCAGCACCACGTCGTCGGTGCGGTCGCTGAACAGGACCTCGGCGAGGCGCTGCCGGAGTTCCAGCAGGCCCCCGCCGGTCATCGCAGAGATGGCCAGGTCGATGGCCGTCGACCGGCGAAGGTCGCTCTTGGTCTCGACCTCGACAACGGTCACGTGGGATGGAATCTGGGCCCGGATCGCCGCATCGACCTCCGCGTGATGGGCCGGATCATCCCGCAGGAATAGCGCGCAGTTCGCGCGCTGGAGCTCCTCTTTGACGCGGGCGATTCCGAGCGCCTCGACCGGGTCGATGTCGTCGGACGTGCGAAGACCGGCCACGTCGACCAGAACCACGACCTGTCCGTCGATCATCAGCTCGACTTCCAGCGAGTCGCGGGTGGTCCCCGGCTGGTCGAAGACCAGGGCTCGCTGTTCGCCGTACAGGGCGTTGAGAAGGGTGCTCTTTCCGACGTTCGGGCGACCGAGCAGCACCACCCGGGCCCCTTCCCGTTGGCGCTGGCCGAACGCGGCGCTTTGGAGCAAGGCATCGAGGGCTCGCCCGGCGTTGGTCAGGGTGGTCGTCAGGCGTTCGGTGGCCGCGTCGCCGAGCGGCTCGTCCGGAAAATCCAGGCGCGCTTCGAGCTCGGAGAGGACGTCGATGATGCTGGCCCGAAGGGCCTCCGTATGGTCTTTGAGGCCCCCCTGGACGTGCAACAGAGCCTGCCGGGCGGAGCGCTCGCTGCGGGCTTTGACGAGGTCATGCACGGCTTCCGCGGCGCTCAGGTCGAGGCGGCCGGTGAGGAAGGCGCGAAGAGTGAACTCCCCGGGCTCGGCCGGACGACACCCGACGGTTTCCAAAATGCCGAGGACCCGTCGAACCAAGTAGGGGCTCCCGTGCAGCGACAGTTCGAAGCTGGGCTCTCCGGTATAGCTTTTCTTCGCCGGAAATGCGGTGCACAGGGCCTCGTCGACCGGTTCGCCGGTGGCGGGGTCGACGACGTCGCCGAGGGTCTGAACGAACGGGCGCTGCTCGCCTCGATGCGCCTGGAAGATCCGCGCCCGCGACGCGTCGGCGTCGTCGCCGGAGACCCGGATGACCGCGATAGCGGCCGGGCCCGGCGCCGTCGCAAGGGCGACAATCGTGTCGGTTCGCCTGAGGTCGAATCGAGCCATCCGCCGGCCCCGTTGAATGCCTACGCGCTGCCGTCGCCGACGGCGGCCCTGCGCGGATGCGGCTCGGGCCGAGGGCCGAGTCGTCGCTCGAGAGCGACCGCCAGCAGCCCGATCGCCGCCGGGGTGATGCCTCGGATCCGGGCCGCTTGGCCGAGGGTCTTGGGTCGAACCGTCTTCAGGCGCTCGTAGACCTCATTGGACATTCCCGGCAGGCGTTCGTCGTAGAGCGATTCCGGCACCTCGCAGTCGTACAACGCCTTCTGCTTGGCGAGGTCCTTTTCGGCCCGACTGATGTACGTGGCGTACTTGAGCTCGACCACCGCGCGGTAACGAACCGCGGCGTCGGACGCATCGTACGCCGCGGCACCGCTCTCCGTCGGCCCGGCCGCTGCTTCGATGGACTGAAGATCTTCAGCCGTAATCTCGGGCCGGAGCACCAGCTGGTCCAAGGTGGTGCTCTTCTTCATGGGGGCCGACCCGAGGGCGGCGAGCACTTCGTTGACCGACTCGGTGACGGGTACGGTAATCGACCGGATTCTCTCCATCTCGCGGTCGAGACGAGCTTCCATCTCGCGAATGCGCTCGTAGCGGTCTTCGCCGAGAAGCCCCAGCGCTCGGCCTCGGTGGGCGAGGCGGGCATAAGCGTTGTCTTCGCGCAGGATCAAGCGATGCTCGGCTCGCGAGGTAAACATGCGGTACGGCTCGTCGGTACCCAAGGTCACCAGGTCGTCGACCAACACGCCCGCGTAACCCTCGTGGCGGCCGAGCACGAGGGGCGGCTGGTCTTCGAGCGACCGGGTCGCGTTGACGCCGGCGATGAAGCCCTGAATGGCCGCTTCTTCGTAGCCGGTGGTCCCGTTCAGCTGGCCGGCGGTGAAGAGATGGGCGATGCCTTTCGTTTCGAGCGACGGGTGTAGCTGAATCGGATCGACGAAGTCGTACTCGACCGCGTACCCCCAGCGGGTGACCTCGGCCTCTTCTAGACCCGGGATCGCGTGCAAAAAGTCGAGCTGAACCTGGGGTGGCAGCGAAGTGGACAGGCCCGCCGGATAGACCTCGGGGGTATCCAGCCCTTGTGGCTCGAGGAAGACCTGGTGGCTCTCGTTGTGCGGGAACCGCACGACCTTGTCTTCGATGCTCGGGCAGTATCGAGGCCCTTTGCTGTCGAGCTGCCCGTTGAACAGGGGGGCAATACCGCTTTCGACCGCATCGATGATCACCCGGTGTGCGTCGGCGGTCGTCTGCGTGATGTAGCAGCTGACCTGTGGCAACGGAGGGGGCCCGCTATCGAAAGCAAAGCGAGGGGCCGGATCGTCGGGAGGCTGCTCGGTCAACCGATCGAGGTCGACGGTGCGGACGTCGAGGCGGGGACAGGTACCCGTCTTGAGACGTCCGAGGCGGAGTCCGGCGCTTTGCAGAGACTGAGAGAGGCCGCTCATCGGGCTTTCCCCAGAGCGCCCACCGGGCGTCTGGTGGGCGCCCAAATGGAGCTTGCCGCCCAGGAAAGTGCCGGTGGTGAGGACGACCCGGTCGGCTTGAATGAAGCCGCTGTGTCGGGTTTCGACCCCGACGCAGCGCCCGTCTTCGACCACGATGCCGACCACATCATCCTGCCGCACCCGAACATTGGGGGCGTTCAGCACGACCTTGGTCATAGCCGCCCGGTATCGGTCCATGTCGCTTTGGCACCGGGTGGCGCGCACCGCCGGACCCCGGGACGCATTGAGCGTTCTGAACTGAATCCCGGTCGCGTCGGCGATCTTGGCCATTTCGCCGCCGAGGGCGTCGAGCTCTTTCACGAGGTGGGTCTTGCCGACCCCGCCGACCGCCGGGTTGCAGCTCATGGCGGCGATGCGTTCGACGGAGCCGGTGACCAGCATGCTAGAGAACCCTCGTCGGGCGCTGGCGAGTACCGCTTCGCAGCCCGCGTGCCCTCCGCCGACGACCAACACTTGGACCGTCGGGGATGCAGATCTCGTTGTTCTCATCACAGTCACGTCGGCCGTAAGTCCTCGAGAGCCCAAGACATCTTGGACGAGCCACGCTGAAGCGTCAATTCCAGTTTGGGCGCGTCGTCAGGCGCGCCATCAACGTGGCCCGCGCTTTCGGCTTCCGTGGCGATGGACCACCCGCTGGGCCTCTTTCCGTACCCCCGGTTGGCTGCGCCAACGAAACATCCGCGTCTTCGCGGTGTTGTAGGCGGGGGCGTGCTCGACGATCGGGGCCGGGTAGTGCCGGCCAACAATGCAGCCGATTTCGCGCTGAAGCATGGGACTCATCTTGTGAGGCTCGGCCAGATATTCGATCGGGACGTCGGTGAGCTCGGGGACATACTTTCGAATGAACAGCCCACTCGGGTCCTGATCGGCGACCTGTTTGATCGGGTTGTAGATCCGGACTGAGTTGATTCCGGTCGTGCCCGCCTGCATCTGAAATTGGCTGAAGTGGATGCCCGGTTCGAAGTCGAGGAAGTGCTGGGCCAAGAAGACCGCGCAGGGGCGCCAGTGCAGCCATAGGTGATAACACGCGAAGCTGACGAGCATCGCCCGCATTCGAAAGTTGATCCAACCGCCTCGGTGCAGAGCGCGCATGACGGCGTCGACGAGCGGATATCCGGTTTGTCCGGCGCACCACGCCGTGAACCGGTTGTGCTCCTGGGCCGTCCAGCTCGCCTCGTCTTCCTTGCGGAGACCGTCGTACCCGCGGTGCATATTGCGAAACTCGATGTCGGGCTCGTCTTCGAGCTTCTGCATGAAGTGACAGTGCCATCGAAGCCGAGACTCGAAGCTCTCGAGCGAGGCCCGCCAACGTGGATCGACGTCGTGCCGAGCGCGGCGCACCTGCTCAAGGCGGCGCCTTTGTCGCTGATAGACCGTGCGCACCGAGATGTTGCCCCACGCGATATAGGGACTCATTCGAGAGCAACCCTCCCAACCGTCGACCGGGCTCGACATGTCGGTCCGGTAGTTGATCCCGCGAGCCTTGAGGAAGCTGTCGAGAAGCCGGTGCGCGTGTCTCTCCCCCCCGCGCTGGGCTTCTTCCTTGTCGCTGTCGGGGATGCCGAGGTGGTGCCGGTCGATGCCGTCGCCGAAGTCGAAGTCGATCGGCCACTTGGGCGCGGGGACTCTCTTTGGCGTCGGGATCAACGGGGCTTGCATGCGCCGGGTCCAGCGTCCGGCCCAGCCGTCGCGACTTCGATGGGGGCGCCTTACACCGGTCTGTGGGATCTCCGTCCACGGCAACCCGAGTTGTCTACACCACCGTCCGACCCGAAGGTCGCGATCGTAGGTCAGACGGTTGCCGGTTTCCTCGTGGCTCCACAGATGGGCGAATGGCAACTGTTCGTGCAGGCGCGCGAACACTTCCGGGATTTCGCCGTGGCGGACGACCAGTCGTTGACCGAGTCGGTGGAGGTCCTGGTCGATTTCCTCGAGGCTTGCTCGGATGAAGTCGTAATGTGCTGGATGATATTCTGCAGAGGCGATCAGGCCGGGTTCATGCACGTATAGGACCACGACGGGGCCGGTCTCGGCGGCCCGACAGAGAGGGGCATGGTCGGATAGTCGGAGGTCGCGCTTCAGCCAGACGAGCTGGACGTCACCGCTCATCCTTTGCTTCTGGCACACCCGAGCCGGTCGAAGGGTGTCCGTAGGGACGGAGGGAGAATGGATTTGCGAATGGGTGCGACAAGTGAAGGTTACTTCCGATCCTCGCGAAGTCGTTCGTCGTGGGCCATCTGCCCGACGATGGGGAAAACCGGCGCCAGGTCGATTCCAAAGTACGTGGGCGGCGAATCCCGGACCGCGAGCAGTCGGGGCGTCCACTGAACGATGGTGAAGGAGACCCGGTTCGTCTCTCGGAGCGCATATGGGTCGCCCTATCGTCCGAATCGATGGCCCCATCAATCATGGAAGTGTTCGGGTTTGGTGGGAACCAGGCCGTCTCCGTCCTTCTGGTCTAAGTGATATCGTCGCCTTTTGGGCAAGCCCATGTCGGCGCGAATGCTGTTCTCGGATAAGTCGCGGGTCGCGAGAGGAGGCGTCGAGCGGTCGCGGTCGTGATCGTACCGGAGTCCGACGGTTCTCAGCTCTTCGCTGTCGGCTTCGCTGGTCGGCCAGGCAAGTTCGTTTCCTTCCTTCGCGTGAAGCGCGTGGATGAGGTCGTGCGCCAGCACGATGACGGGCGGCCGGTGCGTTGCTCCATGGAGCTTCAAAGCGGAAGATGAAATCCCGCGCGAGCGCAACAGCTGCTCCTTACCGTCGAGCCGATCGGTGCGGTTGGGCTCGTAGTCGAGTTGGATATCCGTGAACAGGTTGGTATCGGTCGAAGTGCCTCGAACTTCGTCGAGCTCTTGATTGACGGAAACGTGGCCGGGGGCGTTGTCGATCCGGCGAAGTAGACGAGCGCCCTCCGGAAACGAGCGAAGCGCGTCGAGGTCCGAGGTGACGCGCTGGCTGAAGCGCTCGCTCTGGCGCGCTCGGTCGGTCAGCTCGTCATCGGTGAGGCGACGAACAGCTCCGAAATCCATCCGGACCAGCCAATCGGGGACGGGTTGGTGGGGATCGGCGACGTGTCGCTCGTACATTCGACCCCGCTCGTTGATCGAAAGACTGCTTCCCAGCTTATCGTCGACTTTGAACCGACGCAGTCTATCCTCCTGGTCTCGCCTGACCGTCTCGCCCCGTTCGTGGATGATTTGGTCGGCGCCGGCGCCGCCGTCGAGCGTGTCTTGACCGGCGCCTCCGGCGAGGGTGTCGGTGCCGTCGCCGCCCCACAGGCTGTCTTGCCCACGCCCGCCGACCAGGGTGTCGTGGTCGTTCCCGGCGAACAGCTGATCGTTGCCGGCGCCACCGTCGAGATAGTCGTCGCCATCGCCCCCCACGAGGGTGTCTTGGCCGTCGAGTCCGTACAATACGTCCTGGCCGTCTTGTCCGACGAGAACGTCGTCGCCCTCATGGCCCTCGAGCAGGTCGTTGCCCCCGCCCCCGATCAAGATATCCTTGCCGCGGCCTCCGAAGAGCTTGTCGTTGCCCGCTCCGCCGATGAGGATGTCTTGCCCGTCGCCGCCGTAGAGTCGAATGCGATACGACACGTCGTCATCGACGAGGACCAAGTCGTTTCCGCCTCGGGTCTCGATGGTCAGATCTTGGGCTTCCTCGGCCGTAAACGTGTACCTTCGATCGTTCACCGTGACCCGGAGGCCCCCGCCGGGGCGGTTGCTCACGTGCACCCGATCGTCGAGATCTCCTGTGCAAAGGATTGTCCGGGATCCCTCGCGGCGAATCTGAACACGCCGAGCCCCACCGTGCACGACAGTAGGCCGGTCAGGAGGCGGCTGGGCAGGGTCGCGGTCATCAGTATGGTCGGTGACAAACGCATCCGCGCCGTCGGAGCCGGCCAGGGAAGGCCTCACCTTCGCGGAAGACATATCCAAGACAGCCCTCGCGGTGCGAGCGAACAGCTGTTTTCGTTCGGGTGTAAACCGGCTGGGTGTCCGCATGGCACTTCCCGATGCAACCGAGGGGCCATCTATGTGCGGCGGTGAATAGGTCGCCGATGCGTCGAGATCGGTGGGCATCGTCGGTCGCCGATCGTCGGCGTCCGTTCGAATGGACGCATTCCGGACGGTCTGCCGGTCCGCTCTAGACCTCGTCGACGCGGCGCCAGAAGCCCTCGCGGAGGCTGTCGGCGGTTCGCTCATCCTCCACCCCTGCCGACCCCCGGTCGACCAGCAGGCGGTAGGGGCCTCGCGCGGCGTTTGTCGCCAGCAGGACCCCCCGCTCGAGCTCGGCCGGCTTCATCGGCCGCTCGCGCACGGTGCAACCCATGCGGAGCGCTTCGTTCAACACCACGGCCCGCGCCACGCCGGGACGAACTCCTTCCGCGGGAGGAGGCGTGGATACCTGCTTGCCGGTCACCAAGATCAGGTTTGCGGCCGCTGCACAGGCCACTCGCCCGTGATGGTTGAGCATGATCGCTTCCTCGGCTCCGGCCCGCTTCGCCTCGAGCACCGCGAGCAGATTGTCGGTATAGGACAGGGTCTTTAGGCGGGAGGTGGGCGACCCTTCGTTGCGCCGGATGGAGACCACCACCGCGGTCCGAGGGGGCGTCGGTGGCGGGACGGGATGCATGGTGACGAGCAGGGTCGGGGTGTAGCGGTGGGCGGTTGGGTCGAACCCTCGCGCTCCCGTGCCACGGGTTACGGTGATGCGGGCTATGGCATCGCCGCGGTCGTGTCCGGTCGCTCGAGCGGTGTGCCGGATCGCGGTGGCGAGGGTCGCGTCGTCGATCCGGACGTCGATGCTCAGGGCGTCCAGCGCCTCCCGAAGCCGTTCTAGGTGCGCGAACAGGAATACCGGACGCCCATGCCGAACGAGCAGGGTGGCGAAGGCGCCGTCGGCGAGGAGGAAGCCGCGATCCGAAGGGTCGAGGCCGGGGGCTTCGACCGTACGACCGTTGAGCCAAACGACCGTCATGGCGAGCGAGGCTCGACGAAGCCCATCATGAGGGCGCCTGCAGCTGTTGTTGCAGGAAGTTATGGATTATCCGACGACCGTTGGGGGTCAGGATCGATTCCGGATGAAACTGAACACCGACCACCGGGCGAGAGCGGTGACGAACGGCCATCACCTCCCCGCGGGGGCCCCATGCAATGGCTTTGAGGGGGCCGTCGGGGGCGGGTGCGCCGAGCAAGGAGTGGTACCGGCCGGCGCTGAACGGGCTCCTGACGCCGTCGAAAAGCGCGTCGCCGTCGTGGATGATCGGGCTGGCCCGGCCGTGCATGGGTTCGGGCGCCGACACGGTGCGGCCGCCGAAGGCTTCGACGATGCATTGGTGGCCGAGACACACCCCGAAAAGCGGCAAATCGACGGGCGCCATCCGGCATAGCGCCGGCGCGGCTCCGGCATCGGAGGGCCGGCGAGGACCGGGGGATAGAAAGACCGCCTGCGGTTCGAGCGCCAGCAGCTCAGGTGCGCTGAGGGTATCGACCCGCTGGACTCGGGTCGCACACCCGGCTTCCCGCAGATACCGGGCCAGCGTATCGACGAAGCTGTCATAAGCATCGAGGACCAGGATCATGCGGCATCGGCCCTCGCGCGCTCGGTCGCGCGGACGAACGTAGCCGCCTTGTCGCACGTCTCTATGTATTCCGCGTTCGGGTCGGAAAGGGCCGTGATGCCTCCCCCGACCCCGTACAAGACTTGGATGCCGGTCGGCCGTTTGCAAAACTCAGCAGTGCGAATGGCGACCGAGAAGTCGGCCGCTCCCCCGTCGTCGATGTATCCGATCGCGCCGGTATACAGACCGCGACCGCGGCCTTCGACGGCAGCGATGAAACGCATCGCTTCGACCTTGGGGGCACCGGTGATCGAGCCGCACGGGAAAGTGGCCCGGAGCGCGTCGACGGCGTTGAGTTTCGATCGCAACGTACCCTGCACACGGCTTTCCAGGTGGTGAACGCTGGCGTAGCTGCGCAGCGCACACAAGGTTGGCGTATCGACGGAGTGGTCGGCGCAGACGCGGGAAAGGTCGTTGCGAAGCAGGTCGACGATCATCACGTTCTCGGCTCGGTCTTTTTCGCTGCCCAATAGGGCCGTGGCCCGGGCCGCATCTTCCACCGGGTCGTTGCTGCGCGGCGCGGTACCCTTGACCGGGAAGGCACAAATGGTGAGCTGCCCGTCGACGGGGGTAACTCGAAAAAACCGCTCCGGAGAGATCGAGGCCGCCCAGCCGCTCTCTGAGGCGACGAAGGCGGCCATCGGGGCCGCGTCGAGCGCCAGCATCGATCCGAAGACGTCGTAGGGATGCACGCCGGCCGCCAGGTCGGCGCTCAGCATCCGGGTGACGTTCGTCTGGAAGAAGTCGCCCGACAGAATTCGGTCGATCGCCCGGGCGACCGTGGCTGAGAAGACTTCGGCGGATGCGTCCGAGAGGAGCGGGCTCCCCAGAATGTTCTTATGCGGCCGATTCTCGGGGTGCCGAAGGGCCCGTCGATGAGCCGCGACGAGCGTTGCGTTTCCCAGAGCGCTTCCGCGAGTGTGAAGATGGACGGTCCGGGCTCTCCGATCGAAGACCAGCGCGGCGTCGTAAAAGCCGATCTCGAGCCAGGGCAATGTCCCCGGCGAGGTCGCGCGCGGGGCGGCGGCATCCGCCCACTTGGCGGCTTCGTACCCCACGAAGCCGACGGCGCCGGTGCGAAAGGGACCGTCGACGTCCGGCGACCAGCGGGCGCGGCACAGGCTCGCCCAAACGTCGAACGGCGAGGAGACGGCCTTGCCGTCAAGGGTACAGCCGTCGCCCTGGCCCACCAGGCAGTGGGCCGGGTCGGTGACGATCAAGCTCCACCGGGCGTCGTGGGCGCCGTCCGGTGAGTGCAGCAGTCGACTCCAGGCTCGGTCGGCGAGCGGCGCAAAGACGTCTACGGGATCACACCAAGCTAGCTCGGTCGTCGCTCGCATATCCCTCAGTCGGTATCAGCCGCATCGGCCTGCGCAAGCGGATCCTCATCGGCCGCATCGGAACGATCCTTCCGCGGCGGCTGGCCCTGGGGATCGCTCCCGCGTTCAGGGGAGGGGTCCGCCGGTTGCGTTGGCGTGCATCAAGGGGCTGAAGGCACCGGGAACCGAGATGCGAGCGAAGACAGACGGTCGGGGTGGGCGATCAACTCTCCTGAATAGAGGCTTCGGCTACCCGGAAGGTCATTGCCGCGAGCAGGCGAGTTTGGCGGTCCGCCGGAATGCTCGGCGTTCCGTTGATGCGCTCGATTCGAACCCGGCGTCGCCGGGCGCTTGGGCCTATACCGCGGCCAGGAAGCGGGCGACCCGGCTGCGATCGCGTGGGCCACCACGACCAGGTCTCCGAGGTCCAGATGCTCGACCAGTCGCTCCAGAACCTGCGCGTACCGACGAAAAGGCCATCGGGACGGCGCTGCCGTCGAGGCTCCAAGGCCGGGATAGTCGACCGCGATGCTCCGGGCGGCGAGATGTTCGAGCGTGTGGCGCTAGAGCGCCGATTCACTTGGAGCGTGCTGTTGTCGCGCCGGAATCGGCCCGT
>CAZFIV010000068.1:9077-39150 GCA_964519665.1 uncultured Myxococcales bacterium | reverse complement strand
TGTAGCCGCGCCGGTACTCGAACTTGTCGACCGCCTTCATCAGGCCGATGTTGCCCTCCTGGATCAGGTCCAGGAACTGCAGACCGCGGTTGGTGTACTTCTTGGCGATCGACACCACGAGGCGAAGGTTGGCTTCGACCATCTCGGCCTTGGCTTTTTTCGCCTTTCGCTCGCCGACCTGGATTTGACGGTAGGTGACCTTGAGCTCGTCGAGCGGAAGGCCGGCTTCTTGTTCGATCCGCTTGATTTTGCGGATGGCGCCGCGAACGCTGCGCTCCATCTCGTGGAACTCTTCGGCCGCGAGTCGGAGCCGTCGCTGGGCCTCGCGCTCCTTGCTCGGTTCGTCGCGAACCTCGCGGAGGATACGGCGAAGGTCGGCCATCGGGACGCCGAGCCGGCTCTCCCAGGTGAGGGCCTCCGCCTCGGTGCGGTGGACCTTCTGGATGAGCGACTTGAGCTTGTGGACGATCTTTTGGATCTGCCGCTTGTTCGGCTGCATCTCCTCGAGAGCGTCGGCCATCTGCTCTCGGTTTTCCTCGAGCTTGCGCTGGATCTCGTCGCGGCGCGGCTTGGTGAGCTTGCGTCGGTTGAGCAGCTCTTCGCGAAGCGCGTCGTTTTCTTGGTCGAGGCGCTCGATGATCTCCATGATGCGGTGCACCTTCGCGGTCACTGCCTCTTCGTCGAAGGTCTCTTGCTCTTCATCGACTTCTTTGACGACGTCGCGGATGCGGACCTTGCCCTGCTTCAGCCGCTGGCCGAGCGCGAGGATCTCTTTGACGGCCAATGACGACTTGAGCACGACGTCGAGCACTTCTTTTTCGCCGGCTTCGATACGCTTGGCGATGTTGACCTCGTCTTCACGGGACAGCAGCGCCACCGAGCCCATCTTGCGCAGGTACATTCGAACCGGGTCGTTCGTCTTGTACGCCGCGTCGAGGTCTTCGCGCGTCTCGGACTTGGCGTCGGCCGGTGAATCGCGCTCCGGCTTGTCTTCTTCGTCCGACTCGCCGGCCTCGCGCGATAGATCGAGGTCTGGGATTTGATCGGTCTCTACAATTTCGATGTCGTGCTTGTAGAAGAGGTCCATGACGTCTTCGAGCTGCTCGGCCGACACCATGTCGTTCGGCAGCGACCGATTCACGTCATCGAGGGTGAGAACGCCGGTCTTGCGACCGCGTTCGAGGAGGTCTTGGACGACATCGTTCGTGGTCGCCGACTTGCCCTTGGTCGCCTTCGCGGCCTGAGCGAGGCGAGCGGCCCGGGCCGCTTTGTCGGCCATGGTGGATCGGGCCTTCAGCTGCTTCTCCGTGAGCATCATCTTCTTCTGCGCAGCCTTCTCCGCCAGCAGCTGCTTTCGTTCGTTGGTGCGGCGTTCCTTTTCAACCAACTTCTCCGCTTGTCGGCGGTTCTTCTCGGCTTCGCGCGCCGCTGCCTTGCGCGCCTTCTCGGCTTCGCGTTCGGCGAGTTTGCGGGCTTTTTCGGCCTCTCGCTCGGACGCTTTACGGGCCTTTTCGGCTTCTCGCTCGGCAGCTTTACGGGCTTTGTCCTTTTCTCGGTCTGCTGCCTTCTTAGAGCGCTCTTTCTCCCGCTCCAGCGCTTTTTGTTTGCGGAGCCGCTCACGCTCCTTTTCTTTCTTCAGGCGCTCCTTCTCGCGTTCTTTCTCTTTGCTGGCGCGCTCTCGCTCTTTGGCCTTCAAGAGGCGCTGCTTTTCCTTGTCGCGGGTTTCGCGGTCGCGGTCGGCTTCCCGCTTCTTCCGCTCCTGCTCGCGCTGTCGGGCTTGAGCCTGCTTCTTGCGCTCCGCGGCCTTCTTGCGAGCGATCGCGGCTTTCTTGGCCAGCGTCTTCTTCTTCTCGAGCGCCCGCTTTCGGGCCACCGCAGCCCGAGTGCCGCCGCCGGTGGCTCGCGGCGAGGCAGTCGCCACGGGCTCTTTCTTCGCCGGCGCCTTTTTCGCGGCCGCCTTTTTCGTCGGGGCCTTTTTCGTCACCGATTTCGCAGGCGACGTTTTTTTTGCGGCGCTCTTTTTGGCGGCCGTCTTCTTCGCCGTCGCGCGGGTGGCCGCGCTGCTCTTCGTGGCCGAAGCTTTCCTGGTCGCCGACGATTTCGTGGTGCCCGCCTTTTTGGACGTGGAGGTCTTCGCCGCGCTCTTTTTGCCGGCTGCAGACTTCGTGCCCCTCTTTTGCGTCGAGGTCTTGTTGGCCTTTGTCGCCATCGATTCGTCTTCCTGTGCCGCCCTGACCCGTGCGTCACACGGGCAGGGACATCACTTTGCTGATTTCCTCGGCCAATCGTTCGAGGGCCTCGGGGTCCGTCTCGCGGGCACTCCGCATGCGCAGCTCAGCCAGTTGTCGCTTCTTGTGCTGTCTGAGAAGTCCTGTGACACAAACGTCCACATCGTGACGCTGTGCCAGTGGATTCAGCAGCGTTTCTCGCAATGCCGCCAATCGCTCTGGATCAGTTACGCCGTGGCGCTGCACGACTTCGAGCGCTTGGTGAGCATCGACGAGCCGTCCGGTGGCCCGAGCTTCGGCGGCGGCGTCGACCACCGCCTGCATGGCTGGATGGGAGAACGCCTGTAGGGCCTCTCGGGATTCCAGCACGGACAAGGTTTGCTCGGGTTCGTCGAGCAGCATGACCAACAGGGCCGTCTCAACCACCGGGAGCTTCCGATCTCCGCCCGCGGGCCGCCGGGAGACGGGGCTTTGGGGGCTTTGGGGGCTCTGGGGGGAACCATGCTCATCGCCCGCCGGCGAACGATGATGGCTCGTTTCGCCGCGCAAGTGCCGCCGAAGGACAGCCGCCGTCAGCCCCAGGCGGTGGGCGGCCGCTTCGATCGCGACGTCGCGCTGCAAAGGATCTCGGATGGCTAGTATCATCGGCTTGACTGCCTCGACCGTATTGACGGTTCCCGCGATGCCAGCCCCAGCGTAGCGGGATCGGGCAGTTGCAAGAAAGAAATCGACCGCTGATGGAGCTTCGTCAATGAGATTCTTGGCCGCTTCCCCTCCGGATCGGCGGGCGAAGGTGTCGGGGTCTTCTCCTTCTGGCAACGATACGACGCGAACGGCGAGGCCGGCCTTCAAAAGAAGCTCCGAGGCCTTGCGGGTCGCCTCGTGCCCCGCCCGATCCGCGTCGTAGAGGGTCACGACCTCATCGGCGAGCCGAACCAGCGTCTGGGCATGTTTCGGGGTCAACGCGGTGCCGCAGGCCGCGACCGCGTTGCGAATGCCGGCCTGCCAGAGCCCGATGACGTCGACGTACCCCTCAACGAGCAGAGCCTGGCGCGAGCGACGGATCTCATCGCGGTTTTGGGCGAGTCCGTACAGGATGCTCGACTTGTCGTAAACCGGACTCTCGGGTGAATTCAGGTACTTAGGGGCGTCCGGGTCGATCCAGTCGGCCCGTCGGCCTCCAAACCCGGCGATGTCGCCGTTCGGCAGATGGATCGGGAAGACGACCCGCCCTCGTAGCTTGTCGTAGATCCGCCCGCTCTGGACGCTGCGCCCGAGCAGACCCAACAGCAGCGGTTGCTCGATGGGGACCTGCTGTCCTTCGAGCATTGCAGCCAGGCGAGCCCACTCGGCGGGGGCCCAGCCGAGCTGGAAGCGCCGGATCGTCTCGACGGTCAGGCCTCGCGTTTCGGTGAGGTAGCCGGTTGCGCGGGGATCCTCGGCCAGTTGGGCCGCAAACCACTCGGCGGTCATCGCGTTGATGCGGTACAGCTGTTCCGCCTGCTGCCGACGGGCTCGCTCTTTGGGGCTCTCTTCGCGCTCCGGCAGGTCGACCCCGGCTTCGGCGGCGAGCCGACGCACTGCCTCGGGAAAGTCGAGCCCTTCGATCCGCATCAGAAAAGCGAAAACATCACCGCCAGCGCCGCACCCAAAGCAGTGAAACAGTTGCTTGCTCTGGCTCACTCCGAACGACGGCGTCTTCTCATGATGAAACGGGCACAAACCGAGATGCTGCTGCCCCCGCTTCGCCAGCCGCACGGACCGCTGGACCACATCCACGATATCCACGCGGTCGCGAACCTCAGCGATCTTCTCGGGCGGGATCTTGGCCACGCGACTCCTGGCTGAACCGAGCGCTGCGGTAGAGCCGCGGCGCTCGGCAGGCGAAACAGACCGGTGAAGAGCTCGGTGAGGAGCTCAGATACAGCTGGGCGAAGCGTTCGGTCAGGACTGACCTTCCTTCTTCATCTTCTTGATGAGGCGTTTTCGGGCCGCAGCGGCCTTCTTCTTTCTTCGAACTGAGGGTTTCTCGTAAAACTCACGCTTACGGATTTCTCCGAGGATGCCCGCGCGCTCGCACTGCTTCTTAAAGCGACGAAGCGCACGCTCGAAAGATTCACCTTCCTTGACTCGTACTCCGGGCATTTAGACGATCACCCCCTCGACTGGCTGGCTGCCCCGTCTCGGCGACGCGAGAACCGCGGAGATATCGGCACGCCGCCCGGCGTGTCAATAGACTTGGTGCTCGTCGCAGGAGTCCGTCGCGGGTTTCAGTCGCGGTTCTCAGTCGCGGGGGCGGGTCGAAGGGATCTTGGGTGGAAGGGTCGCGTCGCTCGAGCCCTTCGCATCAGCGTCGAGGTCGATGGGATCCCATACCCATGCCGCGCCTTGCCGGCGGTAGTTGAAATAGGTATCGGAGCCGTCGTTGCAGGCCGGCAGCTCCGCATCGACCAAGTACAGGAGGGTATCTCGGTCGTTGTCGAGCCGGATGTGGATCAAGCGTTGGCGTTTACCCGAGGTCGCCCCTTTTTCCCACAGAGCGCCGCGCGACCGCGAATAATACGTGGCGTAGCCGGTCTCGATCGTGCGCGACAAGGCGTCCTTCGATACCCAAGCGACCATGAGCACGGCTCGCGTTCGGACGTCTTGAACGACGCAGGGAACGAGGTCGTGGGCGTCCGGGGCCAGCTGTGCCCAGAGCTCATCGGCCACCTCGGCCACGCTTATCCGGCTCCCCAGAACATGTACGCCGCATAGGCGATGGCCGCGGCGAAAGCGGTCGCGCCCACGACGAACAACACGATCCCCTTGCGGTCGGGGGATTCGCTCGTACGGCTTTGTCGAACCACGGTCCGCGAGCGAGGCGTGAGCCTCGACGCCGAGTCCGGAGGTTGGATGGAGAGCCGATCGGCCGCGGAGGCCGGTCGACGAGCCGTTTCCGCGGGGTCGGGCGCGACCGCCGACCTCCCGCTCTTCGGGATGATCGGCGCTCCGGGCTTCGACGGTCTGGCCCGATCGGCCAGGGGGGCGGCATCGGCGCGTTCGCCCGGGCCGCCGCGCTCGGGCGATGAGGTCCCCCGGCGAGTGGGCTCTTCGGCCAATATCGGGGTCACGGTCGCGTCCGGAACCCGGTCCGCGGCCTTGTGGAGCCGAGCGCGCACCTTTGCCAGCTGCTTCATGTCGTCGGCGCTGAGTTCACCCAGTACGGTGGGCATTTCCCCGTCATCGAGCGATCTGGGGATGTGTCGGAGGGTCGGTGTGCCGAGCTTGGGGGCGTCGAACACGTCGGACTTCTCGTACCGATTCTTCGCCGCCGCGGCGGGGCGACCGGCGTCGCTGTGGGCGATAAAGCCACCGCTCGACGGAGCGGAGACCTTTACGGCAGGGGGGCGACCGCCCGGACGTGCGTACCGCGAGGGCTCGTCGGGGGCGACCTGGGGCGAATGGACCGCGGGCCGCGGTGGTGGGGCGGCGTCGACGACCCGCATCGCTTTGACTTGGGCGTCGAGGTCGCCGGTGGCCCTGGCCTCCTCGAGTTGCCCGATGCGCTCGCGAAAGAGGTCTTGCACGAAGCGAGCGAGCAGCCCGGGATTGACCGGGAGGTTGCTGCTGGCTGCGAACTGCTCGAGGTCTTTCTTCATCAGCCCCGCAGAGCCGTATCGGTCTTCCGGCATCTTCTGCAGCGCTCGGAGAATGGTCCGGCTGAGACTCTCCGGAAAGTCGGGCTCGATGGTGCCCGGATGCGGGGGCGTGTCGTCGAGCACGCCCCGCAACATGTCCATCTCCGCTTGGGCGTAGAAGGGATGGCGACGAAGGAACAGCTCATAGAGCACTTCGCCCAGCGCAAAGAGGTCGGACCGGCCATCGACCGCGCCTCCACTGATCTGCTCGGGCGACATGTAGGCGAACTTGCCTTTGATCAGACCCGCTTTGGTCTGGTGCAAGCGGCCTTCGGCCTTGGAGACCCCGAAGTCGACGATCTTGGTCGTCCCGTCGTAGGTGACGATGATGTTTTGAGGCGACACATCACGGTGCACGACCTTCAGCGATCGGTCGTATTGATCGGTGAACCGATGGGCGTAATCGAGGGCCGATAGGCAGTCGATCGCGATGCGGACGCCGAGGCCGATGGGCATCGTCCGGCCGGATTCGTGCAGACGAGCCTGGAGCTCTCGAAGGTTGACCCCTTTCAATAGCTCCATCGAGATGAACAGCGATCCATCGAGCTCACCGAGCTGATGAATGGTCACGATGTTGGGGTGCCGAAAGCGCGCGGCGATGTTCGCCTCGTCGTAGAACATCCGGACGAATTCAGCGTCGCTTTGGAGGCCGGGCATCAAGCGCTTGAGAGCGACCTCGCAGTCGCGGTCCAAGTCTCTGGCGAGGTAGATCTCCGCCATCCCGCCGACCGCGATGCGGCCGAGGATGTCGTAGCGCTCTTCCGGGGGACGACCCACTGACTCGGTGGAGGACACTTACCGCTCCGTATCATGCTGAGCGCTTGGATGGTGACCGTTGGCCGCTGGCTGGTGTGATCCTTGGGCACCCTGCTCGCGCTCGTAAGGCACAACGCTGTCCCGGATGAACTTCTCGAGCCGAAGATTGATCAGCTCGGGTTGTTCGACCAGGGCCGCGTGAGAACCGCGCGGAATCTCCAGCAGTTCAGCGCGGGGAATGCGGCCCGCCATCTCGACCGACAAATGACGTGGCGTAAACAGGTCACACTCACCGGCCACGACGAGCGTGGGGACTTCGATCGAGGTCAGCAGTGGACCCGCGTCGTGGTTTTGCGCCGCCCGGACGTACTCGAGGAAGACCTGAGGGTCCAGGCGGACCATGTGATCGATATAGGGGTCGAGGTCCTGCTTGCGGGCGAGGTCGGGGTGCACCAAACCCGAGCGGCGCGAGAACTGCCACGCGAGAGGTTGGCGCAGCCATGCCCGGAGCCCCATGCCGAGCAGCTTGGGAATGCGCGTACCGACCGCGTAGGCGGTTTTGAAGATCGTCGGTCCGATCCGCGGGTCGAGGAAGGTGTCGGCGGGGCGGCCGTACGCGCCCAGGATGGGGACCAAGGCTCGGGTCCGATCGGCAAACAGCCGGTAGAACTCGAAGATGACCTGACAGCCCATCGAATGGCCCAGCACGATCCCCTTTTCGACGTCGGCGGCGTCCATCACCCGCGCGAGATCGTCGGCGACGTCGGCGATCGAGAGTTCTCCGAGCCGGGGCGTGGGGCCGGATGCGCCGTGCCCTCGATAGTCCCATACGAGCACCCGGTGGGTCGGGGTGAAGTACTCGGCGACATAGTCCCAGAAGAAGGTCGAGACGCCGACGCCGTTGCAGCAAACAAGGGCCGGCCCTTCACTCGGCCCCCCGAGCGCGAAGGCGAGGGGCGTGCCGTCGGCGGCGAGTGCGGTTCCCGAACGGCGCCACCAGGGGAGGCGTTTTTTCGGATAGTCCACCAAAACGAGGCGAGCATACCCGCTTCCGAGGGCCCGGGGTGGAGCTGCGATCACCAATCGGTCTAGAACCGGCCCGATGGCTCATTTCCTGGTCACCGGCGGGGCTGGATTCATCGGTTCAAACTTGGTCGAGGCGCTCGTAGCAAATGAGGATCAGGTGCGCGTTCTCGATACCTTCCTGACGGGCAAGCGAGAGAACCTCGAGGCCTTTCGACACCAGATCGAGCTTATCGAGGGCGACATCTGCGAGCTCGACACATGTCGGCGGGCCGTCGACGGTGTCGACTACGTGCTCCACCAAGCCGCGCTGCCGTCGGTTCCCAAGTCGGTCGAGCTTCCGGTCGAGTCGAACCAGTCCAACGTTGCAGGTACGGTCAACGTTCTGGTGGCCGCCCGAGATGCCAAGGTCAAACGGGTCGTGTTTGCGGCTTCGTCTTCGGCCTATGGAGATACGCCGACCCTTCCCAAGGTCGAGGACATGCCGGTGAGACCCAAGAGCCCCTACGCGATCCAGAAGGTGGCCGGTGAAATGTACTGCAGTGCGTTCCACCAGCTATATGGGCTTGAAACGGTGGCGCTTCGTTACTTCAACATCTTCGGGCCCCGCCAAGATCCGACCAGCTTCTACTCGGCGGTGATTCCCAAATTCATCGCCGCCTGTCTGCGCGATGAAGCCCCCACGATCTTCGGTGATGGTGAAACGTCTCGGGACTTTACGTACGTAGCGAATGTGGTGCAGGCCAACCTGAAGGCCTGCTCCGCCGGACCTGAGAGCGCTGGGCAGGTCATGAACATCGCCTGCGGCGGGCGGGTTTCTCTGACGGAGCTGGCCCAAGTCGTTCTCGAGAAGGTAGGAACAGGCAAACCAGCGGTCTACGAGTCGGAGCGCGTCGGAGACGTGAAACACTCCCTCGCTGACATCAAGAAGGCGGAGGCGCTCCTCGGCTATCGCCCGGAGGTCAGCTTCTCCGAGGGCATCGGCCGCACCGTCGATTGGTACCGGGCAAACACTTGAGCCCCCGACCACCGCTTGTCTTCGGGACGCGGCGCAGAGCCGATTCGGCGTTCGACCGACCTCGACGTCGGGCCCGCTGCGGTCGCAAAGTGGGGGTTGCGCACGGTTCCCGCACGGTTCCCATTACGCCGCGTTATCGTCGAGCGAATGGCGATGAGCCGGCTTGGGGTCTCATTCACGAAGTTGCATCAACCTCCGTCGGGACGCTCTTTTGTGTTTGCATCCCGAATCCGAGCATCCAATAGACCTTTTGCTGTGGCAGCCGAGAAGAAGAAGGCATCTTCCTTTGAACGCATCATGTTTTACCCCTTCGTTGGCACGATCGTAGCCCTGGCGGGCGTAGCTATTTGGCTCTTCTACGATGCAAACAGCATGCGGCTCGCCAACGCTGCACCGGTCGAGGTCGACACCGAGACCGTCGCAAAATACGCACAAGGTCAGCAAGCGCTCCTGAGCGACGTTGGACCGGCTGACGAGCGAGCCCTCGGGGGCACGCCGGGTCAATCCAAGCTGGCCGAACAGCTCGGAGCGTCCCGCGTCAAAGTCGAGGACGCTGTCGCCGTGGTCACCGCGGAGATCCAGCAGGAGGGGCAGGTGAACCCGCCTCGCCTCACCGAAGGACACTACGCGCTTCTGGAGAAACTCGAGATGGGCAACGTGACGCCCAAGATGATTCAGGAAGCGGCAGAGAACCCCGAGATGGTTCAGGCCGGCATGACTTTGTTCGGGCAGAACTGTGCCGCGTGCCACGGCCAAGGTGGCGGCGGTATGACGACCGGAGCCAACGCGCCGAACCTGACCGACCGCTACTATTTGCACGGCCGGGGCCCATCGGCCGTATACAAGGTCATCAAGAAGGGCGTGGCGGCCAAGGGCATGCCTGGCTGGAGCTTTTTGGGCGAAGAAAAGATGACCCAGCTGTCCGCCTACGTGCTCTCGATCGAGGGGACGCACGTCGAGGGCGGAAAGGCCCCTCAGGGCGTCGACGTGGACGGTAATCCGCCGCCCGCCGCCTCTGACGGCTGAGCCGCCGCCGCGGCCGGTCTTTCGCCGACAATCCATCCCCGCTCCGCCCCGGCTAATGATTAGGGGTCATGGAAGCGGATCCCCGACCGATATCCCGATTGGATATGCGCGTCTTGGTCGCCGATGACGACCCGGTGGGCCGTCACATGATGGCCACGGCCATCGAGCTGCTGGGTCACGAAGTGACCCAGGTCGTCGACGGTCGGCAAGCGCTCGACTCGTACCTCGAGACCCGCTTCGAAATCCTGGTCCTGGACTGGATGATGCCGCACTTCGACGGCATCGTCGTCGCTCGAAGAATCCGCGGTCTCGAAGCAGGGTACGCGGTTCCCACCGAGGACCTCCTCGAAGACGAACGCCAGCCAGCCTGGGGTCAGTCGATGATCCTGTTGGCGACCGCCTTTGACGACCCGCAGCTGGTGGCCGCCGCATTGGAGGCGGGCGTCGACGACTACATGATTAAGCCCGTCTCCATGGCCGAGATCCGGGCCCGGATTGCCATCGCAGTGGAGCGATTTCATTTGCGCCGGCGCACTGAAGAGCGGGAACGCGCTTTGCGACGTGAGCGCGCCCGCGCCGAGGCTCTGAGTCAGGCCAGGGCTCGCTTTCTCGCGGACATGTCGCATGAGCTTCGGACGCCGCTGAACGGGATCGTCGGCATGTCGGACTATATGCTGACGGAAACCCTGCCGCCCACCCATCAGGAGTCCCTCGAAGTCATCCGTGCCTCGGCCCTATCCCTCGACGTGATCATCAACGACATCCTGGATCTCACTCAGGTGGACGAGGGCCTGATCCCGATCACGCCGCGGCCGTTGGACATCCGGGTGTTGATGAAGCAGATCGTCCGTTTGTACGCCACTCGGGCCTCGAAAGCGAACTTGCAGCTTCAAGCGCACGTTGCCCCCGACATTCCGGAAGTCCTGATCGGGGACCAGACCCGGATCCGTCAGATCCTGTCAAACCTGATCAATAACGCCATCAAGTATACGTACGAGGGGCTGGTGGAAGTCGAGGTCAGCCGCACCGACGCCCAGGTCGAGCCCCCCGAGTTTCGGTTTTCAGTCCGCGATTCCGGCCCTGGCATTCCCGAGGCCGAACAGGAAGGTCTATTCAGTCGATTCCATCGAGGCGGGGAGCATTCCGAGCCGGGGCATGGCCTCGGTCTGGCGATATGTCGCGGTCTCGTCGAATTGATGGCCGGCCGGATCGGGGTTCAAAGTGAGCTAGGAAAAGGATCGACCTTCTGGTTCACACTCCCGCTCGAAGTCGGCGAGGGCATGGTGGTGACCGAGTCGGTGACGATCCCTCGCCCCACCAAGCCGATCGCAGCCCTCGTGGTGGAAGACGACCGCTTCAATCAGACCGTGGCCCGCCGTCTTCTCGAGCGGGCCGGGTGCCAGGTGACCATCGCCGAGAACGGACGTCAGGGCCTCGCCAAGCTCGCCGCGAGCCGGCCCGACGTGGTGTTCATGGACCTGCAGATGCCGGTCATGAACGGCTTGGAGGCGGCCCAGCGGATTCGCCAGAGCGAGGCCGAAGGCACCCACATCCCGATTGTCGGTCTCACTGCGAGTTCGGTGTCGGGGGCCCGGCGGCGCTGCATCGAGGCCGGAATGGACGGATATCTGCAGAAACCGGTTCAGCTGTCCGCGATCGTGGACGCGCTGGTGCGATTCCTACCGGGCCACTTCCAGTAACCACGGACCGCAGACGAAGTCCCGTTTGCCCGGCGCCCGTACCGAGTCCGAGCCCCTCGCCCGCGGCGACGCGGGTTGGGTGTCATGCCTTCGCTTCGAGCGCGGCGATCATCTTTTGGTGAATGCCTCCGAAACCTCCGTTGCTCATGAACAACAGCGTGTCTTTCGGCTGGGCCTCGGCCGCTAGCAGAGCGACGATCTCGTCGACATAGGGAATACTCCGCGCTCGGACCCCGCTCGCGGTCACCTCGAGCGCGAGCGCGTTGGTATCGAGGCGCTCTTCGGGCGGCAGGTCGGCGCGGCCCACGCCAGCAATGATGACCTCGCTCGCCTTCGAGAACGCCTTGGCGTACGCCTCCTGGAAGTACCGACGGGAGCTGGTGGCGGTTCGGGGCTCGAAGATCGCGAAGAGGCGGCCGTCGGGGTAGCGATTTCGAATACCGGCGATGGTCATCTCGACCGCAGTGGGGTGGTGGGCGAAGTCGTCGATCACTCGAATACCGTCGATCTCACCGCGAACGGTCTGCCGTCGAGCGATGCCCTTGAATTCGGTCATCGCGTCTCGGATCTCCGCGACCGACATGCCGAGCCGAAGGGCGACCACCGTCGCCGCGACCGCGTTCGCGACGTTGTACCGGCCGGACATCGGCAGATGAAATCGGCCGAGGCGGATGCGATGCTGGAAGATCGAGAAGTCGGCCCCACCTTCGTCGAAAGACAAGTCGCGGACATGCCAATCGACATTACCCCCTTCTTCGAGACCGTACCGCTCGACGTCGGCGGTCGCCGAATCGACTACCCGCAACACCCGGGCATCGTCGGCCGCGGCCAGGATCGCGCCGGTGCTCGGAACCAGGTCGACCAGCTTGGCGAATTGGGCCTCGATGGCTTCGACGTTTTCATAGATGTCCGCGTGGTCGAACTCGATCGAGGTGATGATGGCGGTGTCCGGGCGGTAGTGCACGAACTTGGGCACCTTGTCGAAGAACGCGGTGTCGTACTCGTCGCCTTCGACCACGAAGTGTTCGCCCCGGCCCAGTCGGAAGCCCTCGCCGAAGTTCTCGGGAACGCCGCCTATCAGGAAGCTGGGATCGCGTTCGCCTCGATATAACAGCCACGCGAGCAGGCTCGAGGTCGTGGTCTTGCCATGGGTGCCCGCCACGACAACGCTGTGCCGGTCGGCCAGAAACATGTCGCCGAGGGCCTTGGGGAATGAGGTGTAGGGAAGACCTCGCTCGATGACCGCCTGCGCCTCCGGATTGGTGCGGCGAATGACGTTGCCGACAATCACCTGGTCGGGCGGCGGATCGAGGTTTTCGGCCCGATAGCCTTGGAGTACAGGAATCCCCCAGGCCGCCAACTTGTCGGACATGGGCGGATATACGTTCTCGTCGCTACCCCGGACGTCGTAGCCGGCGGCCTGCAGAAGGCCCGCAAAACTACCCATACCGGTGCCGCAGATCCCCATCAAGTGTACGGAGCGGGTCACCGCCGGACTATAGCGAGCCGACGCGGTCTTGCCTAATAACGCATGCCTGGGATGAGACCGGCCGACGTGAATCGACCGCGCCCATTGAACACGCCGACCCCATAGTTGCGGCCCCGCGCCTCGATGGTGCGGCCATCACCGAGGCTGATGGCCACATGTCCAGGTCGGAAGAGGAGGGCGCCGGGGGTCCTGAGGGCCTGTTCGACCGAGATCTCGGTGCCGTGGCGACGAACGTGCGCCAGCTGATTCGACGAGCCATCGGGAATGGTGACGCCGGCCTGATGCGCCGCCCACTGCACCAGCTCGGAGCAGTCGAAGGTGTGGGGGTTGGGGTCGTTCAAGCGCGTCTCGGCCCCGAACACATAACGATCACCGTTTTGGGCGAGCGCAGCCTGGAGGAAATCGCCCGAGGTGCCGCGGCCGGTGGGCGCGGAGCCGGGGACCGAAGCGCCTCCTAAACTCCGGGTATGATTCGTCCGGGTATGATTCGCCGGACCGCTGGGGCCACTCGGCCATCCGCCGGGGATGCGGGCGCCCCCCCCGCCGGCCGACGGGAGGCCGCCGACGGCTCGCGATTGGTTGGGAAGCTGTCCTCCGCTCAAGAGCCAGTAGGCGAGCAGCATCGCCAGCTCCCGCGGATCGACTTGCTGGGGCCAACCCTGATGCTGTGAACGCCCACTCGCCAGCCCTTGCTCCTTGAGCTGCTGCATCGCCTGCCCGAGCATGGCGGGCAGCATCCAGAACATCAGCTGAGCCTGCATCGCCTGCATGAACTGCATCGCGGCGATCGCGCCTCCGGCCCCACTCGTCAGCTGGTCGCCCGGGCCCGTCGATGTGGGCACCGCCGTCGGGGCGCCTACGAACTGGCTTCCCAAATTGGGACTGCCTTGAAGATGAGGAAAACCAAACGGAAACCGAGTGCCCGGTTGAATCAGATGCATGTGTTGCCCTCCTGAGCTCCAGCGCCGCCCGCTTCACTCGGCCCGAGCTTCACTCGGCCCGAGCTTGAATTGTCCTCAGTCTCGCCAGGCCTTCGTTTGCCTTGGCCTCTTCTCGTGAGCGTAGTGACCAACCGAGGGTCCATCTTCTGTCCGCCCGAAGGTCACCGGTCTACGTCTACGATCGCGAAAGACTGCAAAAGCAGTATCGGCGCTCTGCAAAAATCCGTTCTTACCAAGCGTAGGATACGTTAGTTTTCTTCGGATGGCCAAGCCGAGCGCGTCTGCCGCAAGATGACGATAGCCTCTCGTTCGAACGGGGAATTTTCGCCGAGCGTCGAACACATCATTGCGTGAAGCGTTTCTTCCGATAAGGTCGAAAGCCGTGAGCGGCATGCGAAGTCGGGCCGGGCGTGCCGTCCAGCACAAAGTTCGAGACGCCGAGGCCGCCATGGCGCACGGGCAGGTCGAGACCGGCCGGATTCTCCTACTCGAGGCGGCCGAGCTTCTCGCCCAGGAAGACCACATGGGCCAGGGCGTCCTGCTCCTCAAGGCCCACGGGATGGCGCTCGAGGCGGCTCGCCTGGTCGACCGCATGGGCGACACGCGAAGGGCAGCCCTGCTGTACGCCGAGGCGCAAGAGTGGTTGGCGGCGGCCGAGAGCAGTGAACGGATCGGCGAGCGCCTCGCGGCGGCCGAGCTGTACGAGCGGGCCGGCCACGACCGGGAAGCGGGCCGATTGTACGAAGCGCTCGGTGACTACGTTCGGGCCGCTCCGGTGTTCGAGCGAGCCGGAGACCACGAACGCGCGGCCCAATTGTTCACCCAGGCCCTTCGCCAGACCGGGCCCCATCAGCTGACCGGCCCCGAGGCGACCGAGGTCTGCCGGCGGGCAGGCGTTCTGTACGCGAACGCGGGAGAACTCGACGCGGCGGTGCATGTTCTACGGATGGGTGGGCAGCTGCTTCTCGCCGGGCAACTGTTGGCCAGGGGCGGCCGCCCCATGCAAGCCATCAAGTTGCTGGTCGAGGCTCGCGACTATCTCGGAGCGGCCCAGGTCGCCCGCGAGATGGGCGACGAATGCCAGGCGAGTCTATTGATGGCCGAGCGTGCCCGCAGCGACGGCCGTCTCGGCGAAGCGGCCGAGCACTTGGAGCGCGCCGGAGAGTACGGTCGGGCCGGCCGTTTCTACGAGCTGGTTGGGCAACACGCCCGGGCCGCCGTTGCGTACGAAGCGGGCGGATATCACGAGGCCGCGGCCGTGCTGTTCGAGCGTCTGGGGCAGGTCGATGAAGCGGCGGCCGCCCTTCGGGCGGCCGGGCGTGACGCCGAAGCCGATGCCCTCGCCAGTCGAGCATCTCCGCACGACGAATCGATCCGAAAGAACGCCGCCGACGGCCATTTCTTCAAGGCTGCGCAAGCAGCGTTGACCCTGGCTCGCCGGGGCGAGAAGGACCGCTACGGAGAGGTCATCGCTTATCTCGAGGAAGTTCGGCCCAGCGATCCTCAGTATTTCGACGGCCGCACGATGCTGGCCGAAGTGCTCGAAGAGACGGGCGATACCAAGCGCGCGCTATCGGTCTTGCAGTCCATGTTCATCGGCGCCCGGCCTGATCCACGCCATGTCCCGGCCATGTACCAGTACGGGCGCCTGCTCGAGCTCGAAGGCTTTTTGGCCGGGGCTCGAAACGCCTACCAGACCGTCGCCGCGTTCGATCCGGCCTACCGCGACCTGCCCGAGCGCCTTCGGACTCTTCGCGAATCGGATGTGACCACGCCGCCCACGCCTGCGAAACCCGTGGTGTCGGAGCGAGTGCCCACTCTGCCGGTGGTGGTGGGGGGGCCATCCGCCGAGGCGGGGGTGCCCGACGCTGAACCGACGCCCCGTGACACATCGGAGGTCATGGCTCTGTTTGACCGGGAGCTGATGGCTCTATCGGGGGAGTCGCTGGCGCCGGTTCCGGATTCGCTCTTCGACGCCTCCGGCACCGCAACGCCCGAATCCGGGGCTGAAGGGGCCCCCTTGCTCCCCGAACTCGCGAGCGACCTCTCGATGCCCGAGGGTCCAACGTCCTCGACGGCCGGACCGCTGCGACCCGATGCGCTCGTGGGTCTCGTCCTGCGCGGTCGTTTCCGGATCGAACGCAAGGTCGGCCGAGGCGCGCAAGCGCAGGTCTACCTCGCCCGCGATCAGGTGCTCGACCGCCCGGTGGCCATCAAGGTCCTGAATGAAGACGTCGCGGAAGACGAAAAAGCGTTGGAGCGCTTCCTTCGGGAGGCGCGGCTGGCGGCCCGGGTGCATCACGTGGGATGCCTGGCCATCTTCGACTTCGGGCAGGAGCGCGGCCTGACCTTCATGGCCATGGAGTACTTCAAGGGTCGAACCCTCCGCGATGCCCTCAAGAAAGGGCCCCTCAGCCCATACGTGGCGATGCGGATCGCTCGCGACGTCGCGTCGGCACTCGGTGCGGTGCACGAAGCGGGCATCGTTCACCGGGATATCAAGCCCACCAACGTGATGGTCGATAAAACGGGCTCGGTTCGGATCGCCGACTTCGGGGTTGCTCGGACACTCGACGATGGATCCGGCTCGGGCATGATGGTCGGAACGATGCGGTATATGGCGCCCGAGCAGGCTCGAGGCAAAGACACCGACCGCCGCGCCGACATCTTCTCTCTGGGCGTCGTCATGTACGAGATGCTCGCGGGCAGGGCCCCTTTCGGAGGCTCACTCGACGACCTGATCGCTCGGGTCACCCGCCCGCCTCCCGAACTCCCCCCTGAAGTCGAAGTCTCGGACGACATTCGGGCCATGATTCGCAAGTGCATGGGGCGCAAACCGGAGCAGCGATACAGCTCCGTCAGCGCACTACTGGAAGACCTCGGCCAGATCTTGCCGGTCCTGAGGGCCGAGCGGCGCCGGGCGCAAAGCTCGGTCGTCGATGCGTCATCCCCCGTTACGAACGCCGGCTAGGCGGATGTCCCGCTAGGCTGGCTTGGCCTCCCGCCCCTGGCGGGCCGATGCGATTCATCTCGATTTGAGCAGGGTCTGAACGTAGGGCGGAACGAGAAACGCCGCTTGGTGAACGGCAGGCGTGTAGTATCTGCAGAGTCCGAGGAAGTCGCCAAGCCGGTCGGGGCGGGGGGTGCGAGCGTCGACGTGGTCGGACGCGAACGACCAGCTCCAGACGCCCGTCGAGTACAGCGGCACGGGGGCGAAGCACGGGTGAACGATGGGGAAGACGCGGCGCAGGCGCCGCTGAGTCTGCACCCATAGGTCCGAGGTCATGAACGGCGATTGGCTCTGCAGGGAGAAGACGCCGCCCGGTCGGAGGACCCGCCGAACGTCTTGATAGAAGGCTTCGTCGAACAGCGGGGCCGCCGGACCGATCGGGTCGGTTCCATCGAGAATGATGACGTCGTAGGCGTCGTCGGCTGCCGATTCCACGAAGCGGATGCCGTCGCCGATGTGCACCGCAAGGCGCGGATCGTCCCACGCGGTGCCGATCGAGGGCAAATGCACCTTGCAGACCTCCACCACGACGGCGTCGATCTCGACCAGCGCGACCGACTCTACCGACGGATGTCGCAGCACCTCGCGGGCGGTGCCGCCGTCGCCGCCGCCGATGATCAGCACGCGGCGAGAAGCGCCGACCGCGGTCAGTGCCGGGTGCGTGATCATCTCATGATAGAAAAACTCGTCGGCTTCGCTGGTCATCAGCACACTGTCGAGCGCTAAGACCCGACCGAAAGTCGGCGTATCGAAGACCTCGATCTGCTGAAACTCGCTGCGACGTCGGACCACCGAGCCTTCCGTCCTAAGGACGAAGCGCACGGTGTCCTGCCAACTCTCTTCGTACCAGAGGCTCAATCGAGTCCCTGACTAAGTCTGCCGGGCCTCGGCCCGAAGGGCGGGTTGACGGGACGACACTTGGGGTGGCGGCTGCTCGCTGGTGCCGGCGCGGCTCGAAGAACGAAGCTGGTCGAGCCGGTGTTCTCGGATCTCCATCGAGCGTCGCCCTCGAAGACCGCGTTCGACCAGCATGATCTCGGCATGCTCGGGGGACAGTCCTTCGATCAAAACTTGGTGCGCGCGCTCCGGGAAACAATCGCCGCAAGTATAGAAATCTACCGCTGCGTAACCGGTCTCCGGCCAGGTGTGCACCGACAGATGAGACTCTTCGATGACCACGACCCCGCTCACGCCTTGCGGCGTAAACTGATGAAATACGGCTTTTACGACGGTCGCTCCGGCAGAAACCGCGGCGCGGGCGAGCAGTTCTTCGACCTTCTGGACATCATCCAGAATCGCCCGTTGACAACCGTAGTACTCAACGAGCAAGTGCCGACCCCTTGTATCCAATTTCGTTCTTCACCTCCGCCTAGCGATAATATCGAGGATCGCTGGTAACATATCTACCGCGACTTCGGGGCTCTTTTTTGAATGCCGTTGCCGTCGCCAACGACTCGTTCAGTCGTCGTCATCGTACCCGATCACCAGGCTCGCAGCCGCGCTTCCCGTGCGATCCGGCCACCGAAGAGCTCGCGGAAGCCGAAGTCGAAGGCAGGTGCGGAATCTTAGGCCGGCCTCGTCTCTCGGTTGGACCTGCACGTCCACCGCCGTTCCGACGACGAAAGTGAGGACCATCGTCCGTCGCGGTGAACTCGAAGACGTTGCGCTGCTGGCGGGCGCCGCGCGGCGATAGCAGTCGAGCGCGACCGGTTCGACCTTGTCGAGTACGCGGTGAACGGCTTCCGGCGACGACCAGCCATCGCTGATCGGTCGACTCAGCACGTGAAGCCCGCGCGGCGCGGTAACGCCGGCGTCGACCACCGCCACCGCCTCCGCGTGGCCGGTAGGAGCGGGAGGACCGGCATCCGCCGGATCGGTCACCGCGATTGGATCGGCGTCGGTGGTCGCAGCGGTCGCGGCGTCTGTCGTTTGCTCGGCGCTCGCTCCGTCGGCCGACGAGGCCAGGTTGCTGAGCTTCGCGAGCCCGACCAGCGCGAAAATGATCAGAACGACCCCGATGGTTGCCAGCCAACCTTGTGCCTTCGGCTTCGTGGGAGCCAGCTCGATGCTCGGGGGAGGGCCCTCGCCCGAGTGCAGCGCGGTGCGGACGTCGAGCACTTCCTGAAGCGCCGCCTTTGCGGTGAGGGGGCGATCGGAAGGCTTCTTCGACATCCAGCGGTACACCAACCGGGCCATGGGGTCGGGGATCGTTTCCGAGAGACCGAGCTCGGGAAACGGGGTTGGCGTCTGGCTGACGTGGGCCATGATTTGGGCGACCGGTTCGCCCGGGAACGGCAGCTGGCCGCTCAAGCAGTGATAGGCGACCGCGCCGAGGCTGTAGATGTCGCTTCGAGCATCCACCGCTTGGCCGCCTGCCTGCTCGGGAGAAAGATAAGCGGGCGTTCCCAGCAACAGCCCTTCGGCGGTCGTGGGTTGCTCGGGATCCTTCGAGCCTTTGATCTTGATCTTGGCGATCCCGAAATCGAGGACCCGGATCAGTTTTTCGCCGGCGACCTCTTCGACGTACAGATTGCCGGGCTTCAGATCTCGATGGACGATGCCTCGGCCGTGAGCCTCGTCGAGGGACCGCAGCACTTCGGTCAGTACCTTGAGGGTCTCGCTCACCGAAAGCGGGCCGCGCTTCAGGCGGGCGGACAGCGGTTCTCCGGAGAGGAGCTCGGTTACCAGGTACAGACGTCCATCGGGCAAGGAGCCGTAGTCGAAGAGCTTCAGAGTATTCGGGTGCCGAAGCTCGGAGATGATCTGCGCCTCGGCCCGGAACCGGGCCAGCATATCGGGATCCCGGCTGATCTCGGGCTTCAAGACCTTGATCGCCACCCGGCGAGACACGTTCAGTTGCTCGGCCTCGAAGACGGCGGACATTCCGCCTTCAGCGATCGGATGAAGGATGTGGTATCGCCCGTCGATCACCACATCGACGAGCTCGGAGAGACTGTCGCCGAAAGACACGGCCCGAAGTTATCAGCCCTTCAGCGCTTCGGCGCCGGAAACGATCTCCATCAGCTCGGTGGTGATGCTCGCCTGGCGCACGCGGTTGGCCTGAAGGGTAATCTTGCCGATGAGATCCTTGGCGTTGCGCGACGCGGCGTCCATGGCGCTCATTCGGGCACCGTGCTCGGCGGCCATCGACTCCAGGAGCGCTCGCCAGATTTGCGTGGCCATGTGCTCCGGCAGCAGGACATCGAGCACTTCATCCCGACTCGGCTCGTACAGGTGTTGATACCCGACGTTGTTTTCATCGAAGATGGTGGGCTCCCAGTCTTCGCGTTCTTTCACGGCGGTGTCGGAGGTGTGCCCGGCCACCGCGTCGGCGTGGCCGGAGATCGAGGCGAGCTCTCCGACCTTCACGGCCTCCTGTTCCCACCCCTCGAGGGGCCGGAACGGCAGTAGCTGGCTGACCACGACCCGTTGCGAGATCGCCGACCGGAACTCGTTGTAGCAGAGGTAGACCGCATCGAGCTCGGCGTTGCCGTAGCGGGTGGCCAGGTTCACCGATACTTCGGATGCTCGCTCGTAGCGGAGGCTGTCCCAGATCGCGTCCCAGCTGTTCGACAGCTGGAGGCCTCGCCGCCGGAAATGGTCGGTGCCTTTGCGGCCGATCGTGGAGAGCGCAATGGACTCGAATTTATCCTTGTTGTCGCGGAGGAACGATTCGGCGGTCCGGATGATGTTCGAGTTGAAGCTTCCGCACAGGCCTCGATTCGAGGTCATGACGACGAGCTCGACCCGTTTGGGAACCCGGACCGCCATCAGGCGGTGGGCCGACAGGTCGGTGGTCTTCACGATGTGTCGGATGATTTCATCCATACGCAGAGCGTAGGGTCGTGCTTGCAGAATGGCGTTTTGGGCCCGTCGAAGCTTCGAAGCGGCGACCATCTTCATCGCCTTCGTGATCTTCTGAGTGTTCTTGACCGCCTTCAGGCGCTTCTTGAGGTCCCGGAGCGTCGCCATGCCATGGCGCGGTAACTTCCAACCACACGCCGGTCAAGCCGTTTGGCGGCGTCCATCAGTCGGTGATTCCTCGGCGAAGGACGGTGCGCCAGACCGTGACGGTCGCTGTCGCTAGCAAGACCGGACCGACCCACGCGCCCATCGGAGGCTTGAGCAAGGCGGCGTCGACACAGGCCGCAGCCATCGAGACGAGCAGGTCGACGCCGAATACGAGCAGCAGTCCCTTCGCGAGCGGGCGTGTGAAGCCTCTCCGCAGCGACCCGAGGAGTGCGACCCCGAAGCCGAGGGCCACGGCGGGCAGCCACCCGACGGGTCGTGCCGCAGCCCGGTGGGCTTCGAACTCAGTGTTGCGGGACGGAAGGCCGAACCGTCGGCGAAGGCCGGCTTCGGCCCGGAGGTTTCCCGCTGGTCGAGCTGGTTGAGTTCCCCGCGACCTGCCGGTGCCGGCGAGCCCGAGGGTCACCAGCTCGGCGGGACCGGCCTCCAAACCGTCGACTTTCGCCCCGGCCCGGGTAGCGGTTTCGATGCGGTCCGCGAAGAACTCGTGGAGGACCAGTCGGTCGGCTTGCCAGTGGTCGCCTGACCAGCGGACCCCGACCGCCGTCCAGCGGCGCCGAACCTGCCCCCTCACCGCCTCGATGCCGATGGCCTCCTCGATGACGAGGCCACTCGGGGCGACGCCCTCGACCGAGTAAACCCCCTGCGATGTGTGCAGCAGCGCTGCCGGAGCATCCCGCATAAAATCGGGCGCCCGGCGAGGGCGCCCGCCGTGAGTCACGAGACTGAGGACGACCGTGAACGCAGCGCCCACGAACAGCGTTCCCAGCAGGAGCCCTCGAGGCGAGCCGCCGGCCGCAAACCACGCCAAGATCTGCCGGCTCCGCAGGAGCGAAAGGCCGGTCGTGAGGCCTCCCATGGTCAACGCGAGATCCGCGAGGCGGATCACCATCGAGGGCAAACGTTCGACGGTCCGACCGACCGGTGCCCCCGTGTTGGCGGCTTCGATCGCATCGAAGAAGGCGAAGAGCGTGAGTCCGGCGACCCAAAAGGCGATCGCGTTTCGGCTCGCGGTTAGCGCGGTTCGTTGGATGAACGGGTTCGGCCAAAAACGCATGGGCCGTCGGAGCATAGCGCCCAGCCCGCGACGGCCAACAGAACCGCATGGGGCGCCCACACGGCGGCGTGGGCCCAGCTGGGATGTTCGACGACCAGCGCGTCCGTGATTCGCATCGCCGCGTAGTACACGATGACGACGGCGATGGCCGCTGGCCAGCGCCGTCTTGACCATCGAAGCCCGATCGCGGCCCCGACGGTCCCGAATACGAATGCCAGCGCCGGTCGACTGGTCCGCCGAGCGGCCATTTTCTCCAGGCGTCCGCGCCGGGGGGCATCTTTCGACAGGCGCCGCGCTTCGTTCCAAAGGGAGGGGGTCGCACGCGCGACGTCCGCGCTCACGATGCGGTTGAGGCGCTGAAGGTCGGCCCGCAGGTCGAGCACGACCCGGGCTTCGCGGAAGGTCGTTCGTGCGTAGTGGCCGCTTACCGACCCTTCCCAAGGGTGAAGCTCTCCTTCGAAGGCCGTGAGCTCAAGCCGCTGGGCGCTGACCGTGACCTCCGCCTTTCGGGCGACCAGAACCCCATGGGCGGGGGACAGGATCACGAGGTTGGCGAGCGTGGCCGGGTCCTCGCTGTGGTCGGCGACGATCACGAGGCCGCCGAAGCGGTGGACGCGGTCGATGCGGTCACGGGTCAGTTCGGCCGCCACATTCCGAAGCGCGACATCGCTGAGTGTGACTTCGAGTTGTCGATATGCCGCCGGCTGCAGCCAGTGGGCCACGGGCAGACCGAGAACCGTGAGCAGGAGCCCGCACGAGAGGGGAGACCGCGCCAATCGAAATGCGGATGCGCCCGCGGCCGAGAAGGCGGTCAGTTCGCCGTCATCGGCCATCCGTCCCAAGCTGATGACCACCGCGACCAGGTGAGCCAGTGGCAGCGCGAACACGAGCATGGGGGGCACGAACGACGCCACGATCGCCAGCACGTCGAACGGCGTCAGCCCGGCGCCCAGCATCGCCGCGGTCAGCTTGCGGGCGTGCCCGATCAGCAGGAGCGCTAGCAGGGCCCCCAAGCTGACCACGAACGGGCCCATCCACGCCCACAAGATGGCCCGGTCGAGGGCGGGAAGCCGGTTGACGCACCCAGCGAACACATCGAAGTCGCAGCCGCTCAGCGGTCGACGAGAGGGGCGGTCTCGACGGCGACGATCCGAGGGCGGCTCAGCGCGACCGCAAGCCCGACCGTCACCAGGGCGACCGCCAATATGATGGTTAACACGATGAACGTCCAGGGTCGTGACGGCGGCGGCCGCACGTACGCGACGGAGGGTCCCGGCCGGACCAATCGCAGGTCCATGGCGCGAATCGCCGCCTGGATCGCGGTTTGTTGCTCGGCGGGAGGTTCGAGTGGTGGACGGAGGTCTTGCGCCCGAACCTCGGTCTCCGAATGACCTTCGAGGTCCTGGGCTGCAAGTCGAGTGGCGTCTTCGTCGGCGCGCGGCGGACCGGCGGCGCGCAGCGGACCGGTCGCGCGAACCGGGGCCGGCAGGCGCGCTTGCGGGATGGGCATTCCGGCTCCATCGGACCACGCTGAGGCGATCGTCGTCGGCGTTCCAAGAGAAGCCGGCTCGTTCGCAGAAACCGTTCCGACGGGAGGAACCGGTCCGACGGGAGGAACCGGTCCGACGGGAGGAATCGGTCCGACGGGAGAAATCGGTCCGACGGGAGGAATCGGTCCGACGGGAGGAATCGGTCCGACGGGAGGAACCGACGGTTGCGAAAGCGGGTCGGCCGCGTGAGGAAGCGGGCGGACGAGCTCTCGGGCGCTCTGCGGCACGTCGTCCAGCCAGGTGCGATCCGCGGCCTTCGGCGCTGGCTCGATCGGCGTCGGCTCGTTGTAGTGGTGGGGAATGAAGTCGACCCGGGTCGGCGCCGATTCGTCGGTCGGCGGCGCGGCATTGGGTCTCGGGGGCTCTTCGAGAACGGACGGCGGAGGAAGCGGCGCCTCGAGATCGAGGTGCAAAGGCGCCGTGACCCGCTCACGCACGATCAGAGTGTCGGGCGCTCGGGCGCGCTCGGTGCGCAGGTCGGGGCCCAGCGGCATATCCGAGGCGCCGACGGGCGCGCCCAGCTCCGGAAACTCTTCGACCCACGACCCCCAGTCTTGTTCGCCCGAACCGTTGCCCGCGTGGAGCGCGTGGGCGTCGTCCAGGGCGGCGAAGCGCTCGTCGGCTCGGGTGATGGGATCGTCATGAGTCGAGTTCGGTGCTCGGGCAGCGCTCGGGACCGGAGCCGGCTCGAGGGTGGTGGTCGAGTCACCGACGCCGCCGTCCTCGAACTCCGCGTAGATCTTGCGCAGGGTGCTCTGCTCACCGCTCGAGAACCGCACCAGATTGGTGGGCGCCGTGTAAAACTCGGCATGGATCTCGTCGGGGGGGCGCCCCTGACCCCGTTCGTCGGTGGGCAGAGAGTCGGCACGGCCGGTGATCGGAGGACCCGGCACGTGATTCGCGGTCGATTCATGACCAAAGCCCAACCGTTCCAGTTCGCCCAAGACCTCTGCCATCGACTGCGGTCGCTCCGAGGGAAGCTTCTTGAGCATCCACGCTATCAGGCCTTCGAGCCCCCGGCTGGGGGGCGCCGGTGGAGGCGGCTCGCTGATGTGTTGGACGATCACCGTCGCGCGGTTGGGGGCTCGGAAGGGCTGGTGCCCGGCCAGCATCTCGAACAGGATGATGCCCAGCGAGTAGACGTCGGCCGTCGGTCCGACGCCCGGGTCTTGCGACTGCTCGGGGGCCATGTAGGCGGGCGTTCCGATAATATGCCCGACGGCCGTGAGGCGCTCATCGGTGGGCAGTTCTCTCAAGCTCACAGCTCCGAAGTCGAGCAGCTTGACGAAATCCGGATGGGGTGTAGACGCCAGCATGACGTTGGACGGCTTTACATCGCGATGAACGAAGCCGAGCCGGTGGGCCGCCCATAAGCCATCCGCGAGTTGGCGGATGATGCTCGCCGCCCGCGATGGACTCAAAGTGCCTTCAGAAGTGATCAAGCGTTCGAGGGTGTAGCCCCTCACCAGCTCCATCGCTAAAAACGTGAGGCCCTCCGGCGTTCGCCCGAAGTCTTCGACCTGAACGATATTGGGGTGCCGAATCTTGCTGATCGAGGTGGCTTCCCGACGAAAGCGAGCTTGGAACTTTTCGTTATGCGCGAAATCGCCGAACAGGACTTTTATCGCGTAGGCACGGTCGATCACGGAGTGGCGGGCCCGATAAACGCAGCCCATCCCTCCAACGCCGAGCAGCTCTTCGATGTGGTAGCGGTCCAGACGTCGTCCGACCAAGGGGTCCTGCTCTTGCTCGACGAGCAATGCGTTGTCATTCGTACACCGAGGCGCAGATCCTGCGTAGACCGACCCGCACTGGGGACACACCCGCACGGCTTCATTCTGCATACGATGCTTCGATGTGCCCACCGCAAATCGGCCGACCGGACGATCCGTGCTTCCTTTGAGCGTAACGAATATCGGCAATGCGAGGTCACCCAAAAAATGAATGGGCGTTCAGTACAATGCTTGCCGGCGTCGACGGGGAACGCTAGACCGGTAATAGCATGCACCTGAAGCCGATCATCTTCGCGGTTTTCTTCCTGGGGTCGATGGCACTGTTCGCGACCTCCGTTTGGCGGATGGTCCGCCTCGCCCGACTCGGCCAAGACCACCCCGGGCTCTTCACAGACATCATCGATCGGATAGGCAAGGTGATCTACTTTGCGTTCTTCCAGCGCAAAGTCGTGCACTACCGCTTCG
This sequence comes from uncultured Myxococcales bacterium, assembly GCA_964519665.1. Lineage (GTDB taxonomy): Bacteria > Myxococcota > Kuafuiibacteriia > Kuafuiibacteriales > Kuafuiibacteriaceae > JANQQN01. The sequence goes on along the minus strand of CAZFIV010000068.1, from coordinate 13,445 downwards.
GCTGGAACCACGTGATCATCTTCTGGTCTTTCCTCATCATCACCGTGGGGCACACGGAGTTTCTTCTCCGCGGCATGTTTCCGACGTTCAGCTTGTCGTTTCTGGGGACGCCGGTATACTCCGCGATCCTGTTCGGCGGCGACCTCATGGCGTTCGTCGTGCTCTTCGCGGTCGCGGCGGCTCTCTTCCGCCGGCTGGTGATCAAGCCGAATTGGATTCACATCTCTAGCGAAGGCTTCTTCATTTTGAGTCTGATTACTCTGGTGATGTTGACGTACTTCGGAGCGATGGCATTCGCCGTCTATACGGCTCACCCCGACGTTCACGGTCATGAGCACGCGCTGATCATGTCCAACCTGTTCTCGGGTGCTTTTCTCGGTGAGGCCTACACCAAGTTTGCAGACGCGCCGACCTCGTTGGTCTACTGGTACGAAGGCTTTTGGTGGTCACACGCGGTGGTGCTGATGGTATTTTTGAACGTCATCCCGCACTCGAAGCACATCCACCTGCTCGGCGCGATGCCGAACATCTTCCTCTACAAGAAAGACAAGCCGTCGGCGGCGCTCACCCGGTTGGACTTCGAAAACTCAGAAGTTTGGGGGGTCAGCCAGGTCAATCAATTCAGCTTCAAGGCGTTGGTCGATACTTACGCGTGCACCGAGTGCGGCCGCTGCGACATGCACTGCCCCGCTCGCCGCACCGGCAAGCCGCTCGAGCCTCAGCAGCTCATCCACGACATTCGTGACAACCTCTACCATAACGGCGACAAAGTCTTGGCGGAACGCAAGGTGTGGGATTTCACGAAGGCGCCCGATGACTGGGAACCGGAGCTCCAACTCATCGCGGAGTCCGAAGACGAGCGCAAGCACGGGCAGACCTCTCCCGAAGTCTTGTGGTCGTGCACGAGCTGCGGCGCCTGTGTCGAGGCCTGTCCGGTGTTGATCGACCACGTCGACACCATCATGGACCTTCGCCGCAATCAGGCGATGATGGTCGAGGGCGGCGTGAGCGCTGAGCTCGCCAACACGTTCCGGAACCTCGAGAACCAATCGAACCCGTGGGGCGTGGGTGCCGATAAGCGCGAGGAATGGGCCTTGGAGCTGGGGCTCAAGCTGTGGGACAGCTCCGAGGCCGCCGACAAGTTCGAGTACCTGTTCTGGGTTGGCTGCGCCGGGAGCTTCGACAACCGAGCCCAAAAGACCGTCAAAGCGTTCAGCGAGATCCTCGATGCGGCCAAGATCACCTACGCGGTTCTCGGCAACGCCGAGGGCTGCACCGGCGACACCGCGCGTCGCGGCGGCAACGAGTACATGTTCGAGACGATGGCTCAGACCAACGTCGAGACCCTCAATGACATGGGCGTGAAGAAGGTCGTGACGGCCTGCCCGCACTGTTTCAATACACTGAAAAACGAATACCCGGCATTCGGTGGCAACTATGAGGTCATCCACCACACTCAACTGATCGATCAGCTGATCAAGGACCGCCGAATCCAGCTCGACGGCGAGGCCATGAAGAAGGTGACCTTCCACGACCCCTGCTTCCTCGGCCGCTGGAACGATGAAACGGAAGCCCCTCGCCGGTCCTTGGCCGCCGTCAAACGGCTGCAGGTCGTCGAGATGAAGGAGCACGGCAAGAAGTCGTTCTGCTGCGGAGCGGGCGGGGCCCAGATGTGGATGGAAGAGCACCTCGGCCATACCCGCGTGAACCTCGAGCGTACCAAGCACGCGCTCGATACCGGGGCGGACGTCATCGCGGTCGGGTGCCCGTTCTGCATGACCATGTTGGAGGACGGGGTTAAAAGTCATAACGCCGAAGAGAAGGTTCAGGTGCTCGACGTTGCGGAGGTCGTCCGCAGCGCGCTCAAGACGCCGGAGCCACCCGCCGAGAAGGTCGAAGACGGGAAGACCGAGACCCGATCGGTTTGATACCCTAATCCGGTGAACGCGCCGACAATCGAACCTGCGGACCCGCGCGATAGCAGGCTGGCCGGACCGCCTCGGGCTGGGTAGGGTGGCGGCGGGACCATGAGTGACCACGGGTTCGACGAAACGCGAGCCGCCGGAGGCGGCGCGTCACGTCAGGTCGACGACCCGTCGAGCGAGCAAGACCCGCTCCTCGGCCGCCTCCTTGGAGGCAAGCTCCGGCTCGACCGTCGTCTTGGCGCTGGCGCGAGCGGTGCGGTCTATCAGGCGCATCATCTCGCCCTCGACAAGACGGTCGCCATCAAGGTGCTGCACGCCAACCACGGCGCCGACGCGCAGCTGGCGCGTCGGTTTGCGGCCGAGGCCCGGGCGGCGGCGCGATTCGATCACCCCAACTCCGTCCAGATCCTCGACTTTGGGCAGGACGGTCCCGACCGGCTCCTGTACATCGCTATGGAGTTCCTGCGGGGAGAAGACCTGCAGGCGTTGTTGACGCGCGAGCGCGCGTTGCCTTCGGTCCGCGTCGCCGCCATCATGAGCCAGGTGGTCAGCGCATTGGCGGTGGCCCATGAGCAGGGCATCATTCATCGCGACCTGAAGCCCAGCAACATCATGCTCGTGCCCAACGCCGATGACGCCGGGTGGGGTATCGAGCGGGTCAAGGTGTGCGACTTCGGTCTGGCCAAGATCCTCGACGTCAAGCCGACGGAAGACAGCCAAGGTCCGCTGACCAAGGCCGGCGTGATCTTCGGAACGCCCGCCTATATGTCGCCCGAGCAGGCTCAGGGCGACGCGGTCGACCACCGCACCGACATCTATGCGGCGGGCGTGATCATGTTCCGGATGGTGACCGGCGAAGTTCTGTTCAGTGCCGACACCGCCACTGGGGTTTTGATGCGCCAGATCATGGACGCGCCTCGACCGACGCTTCAGGTGACCCCCACGTGCGATCCGCGGCTCGCGATGCTGATCGATGCTTGCGTGCAGAAGTCGGTCGACGATCGACCGACCTCGATGCGGCAGCTGCTGTCCATCTTGCGAGAGATCGCGAGCGAGGGTCCGGGCGTCGGTGCTGCGCCCTCGCCCCAAGCGCCTGCGATTCATGAGCTTTCCCATCCATCGATGCCGGCGAGTGCGCCTCGGGTGGTCATGGGTCAGCGGGTGACAGCGCCGCGAGCCGATTCATCGGTCGGCTCCGCGCTCCCCCCCGGCCATCATTCAGCGGGTGCATCGGTCGCCAGCCTACCGCCAGCGAGCCTTCCGCAGGCCAGCCGTCCTCCGGATGAGGCACCGTCGGGTTCAAGAGCGCCGACCCCGACGGAAACGGGATCGCTGCGCCCTCCGTTGCCTCGGCCGTCGGCGGGACGCAGCCACCTCCCGGGGCTGGTGCTCGGCTCGGTGGCGTTGGTGCTCGTCGGCGGCCTCTTTGCGTACGTGGTGCTGCGCCCGCCCGGAGCTCGACCCGACGTGGGGGCGGTGACGCCCTCGGCCGAGGTCAAAGGCGCCGACGCGGGCGCCTCTGACGGTGGCGGAACCGGGCGCCAGTCTTCAGGAGCCGAAGTGTCGCTCCGCGCCGAGGCGGTCGACCGGGTCATGGCCCCGCCGATGGGCGATGAAGCCGAGGCCTCACCGAAGTTAGTCAAGAGATCCAGGGATGCGTCGCGGCGCGGTTCTCGAGATCGCGGGACGTCCCGACCGACTGACGAGGTGGCCGACAAGGCGGCGGCGCGACGCGTGGCTGACCGAGGGCACAACAGAGACCGACGGCACCGTGACGAGGCCTCGCGGGACTCGGGCGAGCCACTCGTCGCGCCGGCGCCTCCGGAGTCCGCCGCGCCAGACCCATCACCAGCCGCGTCGGTCGGCTCGGATGCCGGAGTCGGTCGGGTCGGCGCGGCGCTCCGGCACCCGGATGCCGGCTTTCGGGTCGGATCCCGGGAGTCTGATGGCCACGCCTCCGGCCGTACTCGAATGCGTGCACGCGACACGGGGCCGCCTCGGCTCAGCGCGAACTTCAAGCTCGACGCGGAGATCTCGCAGGTCGAGGTGTCCGGCGGACTGTCCTCCCGGCGGGTCTCCCTCGCGCTGGAGAGGCAACTGGAGGACAGCCACGGATGCCTGCGCAGGGCCGTAGCGGCGCACGGTTACCCCGTCTACGCAGAGGCGCGCGTAACGGGCACCATCGGTTTTAGCGGCATCCTGGAGCGGCTGAAGGTGACCGATGGCCGGTCTTCTGTACAGCGATGCATCACCGAGAGCTTTCATCGGACCCGCATGCCCCGACCCGACACGGGTCAAGCGGGTATTCGCTTCGTCGTCCGGTATCGGGCGATGGACTGACGGCAAGCCTGGTCAGCGACGATCGCCGGTCAGCGACGACCGCCGGTCGCGACGATCGCCGGTCAGCGACGATCGCCGGTCAGCGACGATCGCCGGTCAGCGA
>CAZFIV010000068.1:0-8977 GCA_964519665.1 uncultured Myxococcales bacterium | reverse complement strand
AGCGACGATCGCCGGTCAGCGACGATCGCCGGTCAGCGACGATCGCCGGTCAGCGCAGGGCTCGGAAGGTCGCTTCGGGTTGGTCGGCGTGAAGGAAGTGCCCTGCGCCCAGGATGGTCGTGACCGCGATGCCGAGTCGTTCCAGTCGGTTCACGTCCTCGTCGCTGAGGTATTCTGACTCACTTCCCCGCAGGACCCGGATCCGGTCTCGATGCGCGTGCACGGTAGGCCATAGGTCGACGGTGCCGTGCTCTTGATGCAAAGCCGCGAGGGCGCGCCGGTCGATGCGCCAACGGAAGCCGGATTCGCCGCGCTCGAGGTTCATGAGCAGCCAGTCGGTCAGGGCGGCGGTGAGGCCGGATTCCCTGAAAAAGGTTTGGAGCACGCTTCGGTCGGGCACATGGTCAGGCGCCGCCAAGAGCAGGTTCAGCACGTCCCCGACCCCGAGGTGATGGATCGGGCCCGGGGTGATGTCGAGGACGTCCACCCGACTGACCCGTTCGGGGGCCGCACCCAGCAGGGCCAACCCCACGCGCCCACCGAGCGAGTGCCCGACGACGCGAAAACGATCTGCTCCGAGGTGGTCGGCGAGGCGAGCGACTTCTAACGATAAATGTTCCAAAGATGGCCGGTCGGGCAGCGGAGGACTGCGCCCGTGCCCCGGCAGGTCGACTTGCACCGTTCGGACCGCGGGGTCGTCCGAGAAGCGCCGCGTGAGCCCGCTCAGGTTGCGCCCCGACCCTAAAAACCCGTGGAGAAAGAGGATCGCTTCGGATCCGGAGCCAGCCTCGACATGATGCAAAACCGTATTCGTGTTCACGTATACCTCAGTCATACCTTAGTCCGACGGGCGAGTCGGAGGGCGACCCTTCTGCGGCAGCACAGGTTGCGAGGTGGTCCACCTCGGTATGCGCGTCAAGCAATTCGTCCATCGGAGGCCGTGGTTGCACATTTTCTCCCTGCGTTTAGGGTCGAAGTGGTATGCCCAGCGCGATGATTCCGCGTACAGCGCTTCCTCGGGTGGTCATCACCGGGGTGGGGCTGACTTCTCCAAACGGCAACGACCTCGAGACGTACCGGCGGCATTTATTGGAGCGCGTCTCGGGCGTAGTGCCTTTCGAAACCCGTCACATGGGCGCGGTGCTCGCCGGCACCTGCGACTATGACGAAAAGCGATATCAGTCCAGGAAGGCCCGACGTCGCGGCACGCGCGCCGGCTCGGTGGCGATCTACTGCGCGCACGAGGCGATCCTCACGAGCCGGCTCGACTGGGTGTCGGTCGACAAGTCGCGGGTCGGCGTCTTCGTCGGCACCACCGAGCACGGCAACGTCGAAACAGAGAACGAGATCGCGAGTCTTCGCGAGTACGGCGACGATACGAAGTTCTGGTCGCACCATCACAATCCCCGGACGGTGGCCAACAACCCGGCCGGCGAGGTGACGATCAATCTCGAGATCACCGGACCCCACTACTGCCTGGGGGCCGCCTGTGCCGCGGGCAACGTGGGGCTGATCCAAGGCGCTCAGATGCTGCAGCTCGGCCAGGTCGACTACGCCCTCGCGGGCGGCGTGTCCGAGTCGGTGCATACGTTCGGCATTTTCGCGAGCTTTCGCGCCGAAGGGGCCCTCGCGAGCCACGAAGACCCCACCCGGGCTTCCCGGCCCTTCGACGTGGGTCGCAACGGTATCGTCGTCAGCGAAGGCGGGTGCCTGTACATGCTCGAACGGCTCGACGACGCCCTCGCGCGCAACGCGACCATCATCGCCGAAGTCGCGGGGTACGCGATCAACTCCGATGCCGCCGATTTCGTCCTGCCGAAGGCCGAGCGTCAGGCCGAATGTATGCAAGCGGCATTGCGGTCGGCGGAGCTGACCGCCGACGACATCGACATCATCAGCACCCACGCGACGAGCACCCAGCAGGGCGACGTCCAAGAATGCCGCGCCGTGTCGCAGGTCTTCGGGGGTTCGTCGAGGGTGTGCGTGAACAACACCAAGAGCTTCATCGGGCATACGATGGGCGCGGCCGGTTCGCTCGAGCTCGCGGGCAATCTTCCCTCGTTTCGCGACGGTTACGTGCATCCCACGCTCAATGTCGACGACCTTGACCCCGAATGCGCCCTGCCCAACCTGGTGGTAGGCGACCCGGTGAAAAAAGACCGCATCGAATACATCCTCAACAATTCGTTCGGAATGCTAGGGATCAATTCGTGCGTCATCGTCAGGCGCTATGACGCTTGATGGATCGACCACGCCCGAGCGACGACGGAGCCGAATCCATGACCGAAAACGACGTTCAAAAGCTCATCCTCGACATCATCCACGACATTGCGCCGGACGAAGATCTCTCAGATGTGAAGCCGGACGAACGCCTGCGCGACCAACTCGACCTCGACTCCATGGACTTCCTCGACATCGTGATGGAGCTGCGAAAGCGCCATAGCATCGAGGTGCCCGAGGATGACTACATGGAGCTGTCGACCCTCAACGGATGCGTGAATTACCTGCTCCCCAAGTTCAAGGAGCAGGCCGCGACGACCGCTTGACGCGACCGACCGACTGCCCACCGTGCATTACGACGTTGCCATCATCGGCGCCGGTCTGTCGGGCCTGGCGGCAGGCATTCGCTGCGCCCACTACAACAAGCGAGTGCTCATCCTCGAGAAGCACACGGTGTGGGGTGGGCTCAACTCCTTCTACAAAAAAGGTGGCCATCACTTCGACACCGGTCTGCACGCGCTCACCAACTGGGTGCGACCGGGATACCGGGGGCCGCGACTGCCGCTGCAGCGGATCTTGCGACAGCTGCGCATCAAGGCCGAAGAGCTGGAGCTCGTACCCCAGAATCAGTCCCGGGTCGTGTTCGACGACGCCGAGCTGACCTTCGACAATGACTTCGAGCGCCTTACGCAGGCCGTCGGCGAGGTCTTTCCCCACGAAAAGGACGGATGGGCGCAGCTGAGTGAAGCGGTGGCAGGCTATCCGGACGCCATGGATGACGCCCCCTGGAGATCGACCCGCGAGGTCGTCGGCTCGTTCATCAAGACGCCGCTCTTGGCCGAGATGATCCTGTGCCCGCTGTTTTATTACGGCAGCGCCGAGGAGGACGACCTCGACTTCGAGCAATTCAGAATCCTCTTCAACTCGGTCTTTCGAGAGGGATTCTGTCGGCCGCGGCGCGGCGTTCGCCAGATCCTCGACACTCTCGTCGAGCGGTATCGGAGCCTCGGTGGCGAAATGCGGCGCAACACGGCTGTCGAGTCGATCATCGTCCGCGACGGTCGGGTGATCGCCCTCGAGGTGAGCCGGGGCGAACCCGTTACCGCCGACGTCGTCCTGTCGAGCGCCGGACGGGTCGAAACCGACGCCCTCAGAAATGACCGGAGGCCCGACCCGCGCGGAGGGCCGACGGAGGTCGGCGACCCGGGCGTCGGACAGCTTGGCTTCATCGAGAACCTGTGGGTGTTGGATCGTGACCCGGCCGAGCTCGGGTTCGAAGACTGCGTCGTGTTCTACAACCGAGGCTCGGGCTTTCGCTGGCGCAAGCCCGACGAGACCGTCGACCTTCGAAGCGGGGTCATCTGCGTGCCCAGCAACTACCAGCACGACGCAGCGACGACGGGGCCGGCCGGAGGCCCCCGCGAGCCGCAATTCCTCATCCGCGCTACTCATCTAGCAAATCACGCTGACTGGTTCGGCTTCGAGCCCGCGATTTACGCGGCCGAAAAAGAAAAATGGGCCGAGGCATCGAAGCGCATAGTCATCGATACCGTGTCTGGGTCCGGCTCAGGCTTCGATGACCACATCGTCTATCATGACGGCTTCACGCCGCGGACGGTTCACCACTACACCGGCCATATCAACGGGGCGGTGTATGGCTCTCCGGTCAAGCGCAAGAGCGGGCGCACCGACGTCGCGAACCTCTTCCTATGCGGGACCGACCAAGGCCTGGTCGGCGTGGTCGGCGCGATGCTGTCCGGTATCAACATGGCCAACCTCCATGTGCTGGCCGAAGGAATATCCTCATGACTTCTAGCGAGACCCTGATCGCGCCGGCCGCCGTGACCAGCCCCTCGGGCCTTCGGGTACGGCGACCGAAACTGCTCACCGCGGCTCGGCTCGACGGCCTTCGTGACCGCTACGACCTGGTCGTGATCGGCTCGGGGCTAGCGGGGTTGACCGCGGCGAATCGCCTCGCTCGCAACGGGCACTCGGTTTTGCTGCTCGAGCAGCACTATAACCTCGGGGGCCTCGCGACGTGGTTCAAGCGCCAGAACGGCCACATCTTCGACATCTCACTGCACGGCTTTCCGGTGGGGATGAAGAAGACCTGCCGCAAGTACTGGACCAAAGAGATCGCGGAGTCGATCATCCAGCTCAAGCGCATCCGGTTCGAAAACCCGCAGTTCTCGGTCGAGACGACCTTCGACCGCGACGACTTCACCCGTATCCTGACGGAGACGTTCGGCATCGCGAAGGAGATCGTCGAGTCGTTCTTCGAGACCGTTCGCGGCATGAATTTCTACGACGACCAGTCGATGTCGACCCGGGAGCTCTTTCAGAAGTTCTTTCCCGAGCGGTCCGACGTGTGGCGGCTCTTGATGGAGCCGATCGCGTACGCGAACGGGTCGTCGCTCGACGACCCGGCGATCACCTACGGCATCGTGTTCTCGAACTTCATGAGCAAGGGGGTGTACACCTTCCAGGGCGGTACCGACCAACTCATCAAGGCGATGAAAGCCGAATTGCAGGAAAACGGGGTCGACATCCGGAACTATGCCCAGGTCGAGCAGGTTCGGGTCGAGACCGACGGTGACGGGCGTCGCCGGGCGGTCGGGGTAGTGGTCAACGGCCGAAGCGTCGACGCCAGGGCGGTGGTCTCGAACGCCAACATCCGAAGCACCATCATGAAGCTGGTGGGCGAAGAGCACTTTTCTACGGCGTATCTGGACGAGGCGCGGGCCGTTCGCATGAACAGCTCGTCGACGCAGGTCTATATGGGCGTGAAGTCCGGGGCGTCGATCCCCGACGTCGGCGACCTTCTGTTCACCAGCACCGCGCCCGAGTTCGACTCCGCGGCGCTGTGCGCCCTCGAATGTACGAGCCGAACCTATAGCTTTTACTACCCCGAGATTCGGCCGGGGACCGACAAGTACGCGATCGTGGCCTCCATCAACTCGAACTACGACGACTGGGCGAGGATGTCCGACGAGGCCTACGCGCACCACAAAGAGCGGTATGCGCGAGAGGCGGTCGATACACTCGCTCGCTTCATCCCGGACGTCGAAACCCGCATCGACCACGTCGAGGTCGCCACGCCCCGCACCTTCGAGTTTTTTACTCAGCACCACCGGGCGACGTCGTTCGGGACCAAGTTCGAGGGTCTGAAAGTCAGCCAGAGCCTGCCCCAGCAGATCGCGGGCCTGTTTCACGCCGGGAGCGTGGGTATCATCATGAGCGGGTGGCTGGGGGCGGCCAACTACGGAGTCATCGTCGCCAACGAGGTCGATCGCTACCTGCTGCAAACCAAACACCAACCCACCGAGGAGGCCGCTCGTGTCTGACTTTTCGAACCAGCGGGTGATCGTCACCGGGGGCACTCGGGGCATCGGGGCCGCGATCAGCAAGGCGTTCCTGGCCGCTGGCGCCGAAGTGCACGCGACGTACGCCGGCAACGCCTCGGCCGCCGAGGCGATGAAGGCCGAGTCCGGAGCGCCGGACCGCCTGCACTTGGCTCAGTTCGACGTGTCGGACTACGCGGCGGCGGAGGCGTTTTTCGCGGCGCTTCCGAGTCCCCCCCAGGTGCTCGTGAACAACGCGGGCATTCGTCGCGATCAGGTGCTCGGGCTGATGCCGGCCGAAGACTGGCGGCGGGTCCTCGCGGTCAATCTCGACGGCACATACAACATGAGCAAGCTGGCGGTGATGGCGATGTCGCGGCAGCGATACGGCCGTATCATCAACATCACCTCGCCGAGCGGGGCTCAAGGGTTCGCCGGCCAGGCGAACTATGCGGCCTCGAAGGCCGGCCAGGTGGCGTTGGCGAAGTCGTTGGCCAAAGAAGTGGCGAAGCGCAAGATCACCGTGAACAACGTCTCTCCGGGCTTCATCGACACCGAGCTCTTGGCCGACCTGTCCGACGAGCACAAGAAGGCGTTTTTGGACATGGTGCCCCTCAAGCGGTTCGGAACCCCGGAAGAAGTGGCGCACTCGGTACTGTTCTTGGCTTCGGCGGAGGCCGCATACATTACGGGAACGACCCTGGAGGTGACGGGTGGGATCTGACGAGCAGACTTTGCGACCGGTGAAGGAGATCTTACCTCACCGAGAACCTTTCTTGTTCATCGACGAGATCATCGAGATGACCGAATCCACTGTGGTCGCGGTGCGGACCGTCCGGGCCGACGAGCCGCAGTTTCAGGGTCATTATCCCAATCGACCCATCATGCCCGGCGTGCTTCTGTGCGAGACCGTCGTCCAGTGCGGCGCCTACCTGATGGCCATCAAGATGGGCGAAGACGCGGGCATGAAGGGGGCACCGGTCGTCGCTCGCATGTCCAACGTCAAATTCAAGCGGATGGTCGAACCCGGCGACCAGCTGCGGATCGAGTCGGAGCACACGCGCACGATGCGGAACGCACACATGATGACCGGACGCATTCGTCGGGACGGTCTCATCGTCTGCTCGCTCGACTATACGGTGATGTTGGTCGACGAAGTAGACGGCGAGACTTGAATCGAAATGGACGCTGAAGACTGAGTATTGGTGCATGCGATGAGTGGGTTTTTGGGGCTCGAGGGCAAGACTTTCGCCATCTTCGGCGTCTCGAACAAAAAGAGCGTTGGTTATCATGCGGGTCAGGTTCTCGCGAACAACGGTGCCACCGTCGTCTACGTCGTGCACACCGAAGAGCGCCGTGAGGGGCTTCGCAAGCGGCTTCCCGAGGCGCCGATCTTCGTATGTGACGTGGCGGTGCCGGGCGAGGTCGACCGGGTGGTCTCCGAGATCGTGGCCGAGCACCCGGCCGTGCACGGTTTCGTGCACGCCATTGCCTTCGCCAACTATTCGGAAGGGCCAAAGGCGTTTCACGAAGTCCCGCGCCAAGACTTTCTGCAGGCCATGCAGATCTCGTGTCACTCCCTCCTCGACATCGCCCGCGCCTTGAAGCCACATCTCGACCCCGACGGAGCGGTGGTGACCATCTCGATCTCGACCACCCGGATGGCGGCCGAGAATTACGGGTACATGGCGCCAGTCAAGGCGGCCCTCGATTCATCGGTGGTCTTTTTGGCCCGAAGCTTCGCAACCGACACCCGCGTCCGGTTCAATTCCGTCGCCCCCGGCTTGCTCAAGACGTCGTCATCGGCGGGGATCCCGGGATACGTCGAAAGCTACCTGTTCGCCGAGCAGGTCATTCCGCGCAAGCAGGGAGTGCGCACCGAAGAGGTCGCCAACACCATCGCGTTCCTGCTGAGCCCGGTATCGACCGGCATCAACGCCCAGCAGCTGGTCGTGGATGCCGGTATGAGCATCAACTACTTCGATCGCGCCGTCGTCAAAAAGGTGGTCGACGCAGGCTCCTGATTGCGCCGAATTCGATCTGCGTCGCTCCGGAGCCAACACTCGGCACTCCCGCCGCCAGACACGAAGTCGCTGGCCGACAACGACCTCTCTGTCGGAACGGGAAACTGGAGACTCGCTCCGAGCGAAGCGTGACCAAGAAGCCGACTTTGGGCGCTCCGGTCCACCGCCGGGGCCTGCCGTCATCAGGTGTAGCCAACGTTCGGATCAGGCCGCAAGTCGGGCCTCCGCCACGACCTTTCCGAGTTCCTTTTCGCAGGCGTTCCAGGCCCTCCTGAGGGGGGGCTGGAGGATCGACAGCTCGTACCTGAAATCCGCCTTGCGGTCCTCGGCCGTGAAGGGGGGCGGCAATCGGCGGAGCCACTCGCGAAAGAACGTCCCGATGTGCTCCGGCGCTGAAGCTATCGCAGATCGTCTGAAGCGTCTTTGCGTCGTCGCCGGCGAAGAAGCCGTTGTCGAGGGCCTCGTACCCGATCCTCTGGTGCGCGAGTTGCCCCGCTTGGCCCACTCGTGGCCGTTGAGCCAGACGCGCACAGTGAACGGGGCGTGCGAAGAGAGCTTGATGAAGCAGAGCCCGAAGTCGCGATGGAGGATGTAGAAGTAGTACTGGTTCACGTGGACCGCGATCCGAGCACGGCAGTGGCACGGGCGAACCGAGACTGTCGGCCGCGAGCAAGGACTGTCGACGCGAGGCTGCGCCAGCACCGAATCGCGAATGAACTCGAGCGTTTGAGTTCGCTACCGGCGGCGCCGACCCAAGAGGACGAAACAAACCGATGTGTGATGACGAGAGGTTACGCCCTTGTTTCTAACCAGGCGCAGCCTCGGTAGCTACCGTCACTTCACTATAATCATAGGTTGTAACCTCAATCTCGTTCTCGAAGGGGTCGACGACGTAGATCGACCAAGACTTGTCGTGATTTCGTTCGCGGCTCCGTAGGCCTCGCTCTCGGAAGTAGAGGCGCCAGGCGATGTACTCGGTCCCGGTGACTCGAAAGGCCAGCGATACCGGTTTCGGTTCCGTTCGGGTGAATATTGCCAGATGTATGCGCCCCTCGGGGTCCGCGATCGTCAGCGGACCCTGCGGATCTTCGGCCCAAAAGGCCAAGGACTCGACGGTCTCGAAACCGAAGACGTCCCGGTACCATTCGGCTGCGCCCTCACGAGAAGGTGCATAAACGTGAACATGGTCGATCCCACCACTGACGGTAGGCCTTCTGTCGTAAGTCATGAGGGGCTCGTAATTCTTCAACCTAGGTTGAAGTCAAGGCTCTTGACGTGATTGGTGTCGATTCTTCCTTCGCCCCAGAGCGCTCCGAGGTATCGAAACTCTCGGCGCGAAGTATTAGCGAGGCTGCGCCTCAAACGCTCGAGTTCATTCGCGATTCCGTGCTG
>CAZFIV010000067.1:23186-40096 GCA_964519665.1 uncultured Myxococcales bacterium | reverse complement strand
ACGCGAGGCTGCGCCAGCACGGAATCGCGAATGAACTCGAGCGTTTGAGGAGCAGCCTCGCTCAGCGTAGAGTCAATTACCAAAGCGCTCTTGCCTATTTCGCTCATCCGGAGGCTTGGGGCGAGGGGCGGATAGCACCCTCCACCAATGCTGGTCGGCGGACCTTTCGGCGACCGCCCGCAGTCGAGCGTCGATCTCCGGACCCGGCAAGGCTCTCAAGAGTGTCCATACGGCCGCGGTGGCCTCGCTCCTCGCTCTTCGGGCGTCTCGACGCCCCTGGGGAGACCGCAATCGCTGCTCGAGTCGGTCGAGATAAGCCGCTTGTGCTGTCAGCGACCGGAATTCCTCGCCGGCCGGTGGCCACCGGACCGGCGGCAATGCTTCTTGCGAAACGCCGGCGGCGAGGCCCTCTTCGAGGACGATCGGCAGCGGTGGTAGATTCCGGGCTGCTCGCCACGCGTGGACGCATTCGTGTCGGCGCACCGCCTGAAGGCCCTGGAAACGGGCCAGTGTGGCTCGAGACTGTAGCCACATCCCCTGGGGGGTCCACGCGGCGGCCTCGAAGCGGGGGCGGCCCGTCCGCTGGGCGAACGCACCCGGGTTGGCGGCCCGATGCATGGGGATCGTCCACCGCCGGCGGGGCCAGCCGAGGCGGGTGGCCACCGAACGGCAGGCCGTGCGCCAGGCGGTCCGTTCGGTCTCGGTGAGCACGTTCGGCGCCGCGATGAACTCGATCGGGGGCGGCGTGTCGAAGGGCGAGGCGGCGAGCGCGAGCAGCAGGGCGATCATTGCGTCCACCTCAGGCGAGGGAAGTACGCGCGCAAGATGGCTTCCGTCGACTGGCCCGCCTTCGCGCGAGCGATGGCGCCCGTCTGGCACAGGCCCACGCGGTGGCCGAGGCCCGACCCTCGCAGATGGAACTTCCGTCCGGTCCGGAGCGCCTCGAAGCGGCTGGATTTGACTGTCCCCCACCCGAGGGCACGACCGAGCGTGCGGTGGACCTGGGCGCCCGCTACGCGAAACTGCCCGTCGCGGTCGCCCACCGTCCAGGTTCGACCTTCGTCATCGGACCGCAGCCAGAGGGAAGGGGCGTGCAGCTCGGCCCCGGCCGCCGGGCGCAGCGCACGGGCCAGTCGTTCGTCGGTGACGTCATGGAACCATCGAAAATGCCGGCTGTTCGCGCACCACGCCCGGCCGTCGGGGCGGAGGTCGTCGACACCCACCAAGTCCGGCGTCGAGGCACCGGGCCACACCGAGTGAGCGGGCAGCGTTCGTCCGCCGCAGGTGCTGTGATAGAAAACTTCGGCCGGGCGCTCCCGATCGTCGGACAACCAACCTTGCGTTCGGCGGACCAGGGCCATCGTTGCGGGTCGGCCCTGGCCGGCGAAGACCTGGCAGTGGGTCAGATCGCACACGTGCGCATCGTCGTGGCGTGGTCGCGCCAACGCCCGGAGCGCGTAGGTGCGGGCGACGACGATCTGGGCGCGTCGGGCCGCCTCCGGTCCGCCGGCCATCTCGGCGTCGACGACGCCGGCTAGGTAGACGTCCATCGGCAGGTGCGCGAGCACCCGCAGGGCCTTGTCGCGGATGCTGACCGTGAACGCGCGGCCGTACGCGCGGGTTACGGCCGAACCTTGTCGGTCGAAGGTGAGCTTGCCGGGCGCCGCGCACTCGAGCTTCACCCGCCGAGAGAGCTTGCATCGGCCCCGTCGGTCGCAGGCGGCGACCCGGGCGCCTCTTCGCTCGAGCGCTTCAATGAGCAGGCGACCGTGTCGGCAGGCACCCTCAGCGATGCGGATCTGCTGAGGCGCGTGACGGCTCAGAACGACGACGTCGATCGTCTGCGCGGCTTCATCGGCGGCTGCGGTGGCCGTCCACTGGGCGAGCAGCGCGGCGGTCGCTCCGACCGCGAAGCGCCCCGCCTGGCGCTTGCGCGCACTCCGCCCGTTCCGATCGACGACCCGGTCGCAGGCGTTCGTTGATGATCTGCGGGTCATCATGGCGTCTCGGCCTGGGGTTCGGACCCAAGAAGTGCTCGGGCGAGGGCGCCCGCCGCGGGACCAGCGTCCGTAGCGCCTCGGCCCCGGCCCTTTAAAACCACGAAGGCATACTGGGGGCGGTCGACGGGTAGAAAACCGACCACCCACCCGCGGGTCCCGACGGCGCGGTGCTTCTTGGCCGTGCCGGTCTTGGCGGCTACCGGCAGCCCGTCGAACACGCCCCGGAGGGTGCCGGACTCGACCGCCTCGATCATGCCCTCGGCGACGAGACGGAGCGCGTCGCTGTCGAGGGGCGTGCTCGTCGGCGGGTGGCCGCCGGTACGGCTCGGTTCGACGCGGGTGCCGGCCGTGGCGACGACCGAGACCAACCGGAGGAGGCTGAACGGGGTCACCCGCAGGCTGAGGTGGTCTCCCACGATGATGTCGGGCCAATCGGCGGGCTGAGGGTGGGATGGAACGAGGTCGCGAGCGACGCCCGGTTCGAGCCAGGGGGCGCCGAGGCCGAAAGCGGTCGCCGCCTGCCGCCAGTCGGCGGGGGCCACGCGCGGAGCCTGGGCGTAGAACCAAACGTTGCACGAGTGGGCGACCGCGGCCCTCAGTCGAAGGGTACCGTGGCCGGGGCGGTACCAGCACGGCCGTTCGGTGCCCTGAGGGTCGCGGTGGTGGCCTCGGCAGGTGTAGGTCGGGTCGGCGTTGGAACGGGCCAAGGTGTAGGCGGCGACCAACTTCATGACCGAGCCGGGCATCATGCGGCGTTTGCGCAAGATGGTGTCGTGGTGGGTGAGCAGGAGGCGGCCGTCGTCGAGGCGCATCACCGCGGCGGCGTCTTGGTCGTCGGGCAAGGCGGCCTGGGCGGTTGAGGCGAGGCGGGCGGACAGCGCTGCGAGCCGCTCGGGCTCGGGCGCGGTTTTGGGGGCGGCGCGGCCTGAAGCGGCATGGGGGTCGGCGTGGCAAGCCGCGCCGATGATGAGCGCTAGCCACCCATACTTCATGGACGGGGGGTGACCTCGATCTCGGTCGACAGCGAGCGACCGTTGGCCTGCGCGGGCAGGTACATCGACTCTGCGCGGGCGGGCAGGGTTCGGTACCGGCCGGGAAGGGTCGCGCGCATCATGTAGCTGAGCTCCGCTTTGCCTTCGAGGCGGCGAACGAAAAAGGCGGTGCGGTCGGGCCGGTACTCGCGGTGGGTGCCGTACGGCTGGCGCTGGACTCCGACGATCTTGATCCCGCCGTCGCGGAGCACCGGAGCGAGGCCGCCGGGGTGTGGAATCTCGATCATCACGTGTTCTTGGGGGCGACGGGCGGTGATCTTCAGGACCACGAGGACCGGGTCGCCCGCGACGAATCGGCGCGAAGAGCGTCCCGGCTCGAAGCGGCCTTCGGCGCCCTCGAGCTGGCGATACTCTCGACGGATCGTGATGCCGTTGCGCTGGGCTTCGAAGGTCGTCTTTCTTTCCGGTGCCTTCGCGCGAACATGGACCAGGGTTCGTCCCTCGCCCGCTTGGCGGAAGGTCAGCTCGATCTTTCGCCGCGATAGAGGCGTGGCCGGGCTCAGACGGGCCACCGACTGCGGGTTGGCGAAGGTCACCGGCTCCTGGTCGGCGCCGTCGAGCGACCACTCGATCTGGGGCGGTTGCTCGAGCTTGGAGGTCGCAGCCACCAGCGCTCGCACTGCGAGCGCGGTCTGCCGGGTCGAGCCGAAGCCAGCGCCATCGAACTGACCGAGCAGCCAAGTCGTTCCGTCGCGGACCGCATCGGCGGCTTCGCTCGAGGTCTCGGTGGTCAGGGCGCGGACGGCGAGGGCGGTGCACTCGGTGGGATGCAGGTCCGCTTCCTTCACCTTCCGATCACACCAAACGGCCTGCCCGTCTTCGGGTCGCGATAGGTGGGCGGGCGACAATAGGCGAGTCCGCGCGGCGTCGATCATCGCCTGGTCGTTCAACAGCTGGGCGGCCATCAAGGTGTACGCCAGGCCGGATGACGACAGGTAGCCGGCCTGGTCGTCTTCGAGCAGCCGCTGGATCATCGCGGGCGAGGGCTGCCCAGCCTTGGCCATCGCGTACACGGCAAAGGCCCGCATGTGCGGTGGCCACTCGGCCCCGTTGAGGCGGCGCCGGAGCGCGTCGAGACCCCGGCTGGTCAGCGAGTCGTCGACCTTGACACCCAGCGCGCGCGCTTCGGTCAGGCCGTCGATCACCCAGGCGGTCATCCACGGGTCGGAGCCTTCCTCGAACCAGCCCCAGGTGCCGTCGCGGTTCTGCAGCTGGGCCAGCCGAGACACCCCGGCCGTCGCGTACTCGGGGACGGCGCGGGTGAGCTCGGTCGGTTCGAGCTGGAAGCGGTCCATCGATGCCTTGACCACCAACAGCGGAAAGAATCGGCTCATGGTCTGCTCGGTGCAGCCATACGGAAAGCCGACCAGATCCGGCAGGCTGGCCTGCACGGCCGCGATCGGTGAACTGGTCAAGACGATGTCGAGGTTGGCTTGGGCGGGGTCGACCGACAGCGGCAGGCGGAGCGACTCCGACCAGGTCGCGCCGTCGCCATTGAGGGTCCCGGTGGCCACGACGGTGGCGTAGTCCGACCACGGGCGCACCCGATAGGTTCGAACGACCTGGTCTTTCAGGCCTTCGCCCTCAGCGCGCACTCGAATGCTTACGTCACCGGCCGCGCGGGCGTTCCAGGTGAAGGGCACCCGAGCCGTCTCCAGGGCCCCCACCTCGAGCTCGTTCGACGGGGTGGCTTCGCCTTCGGCGGGAGGGAACGTCCACTCGATGAGGGGCTGATCGGCCTCGATCGCCCACGAGAACTTCCCAGGGCGGCCGGTCAGATTCTGGACGATGAGTTGCCCTTGCCCGGTATCGCCCTCGCTGACGCTGCGAGGCAGGGCCAAGCGCACGATGAGCGGCTTCTTAGTGACGATGCGCCCGGTGGACGAGCCGACCTGGGTAGAGGGGCTGACGACCCGAGCGGTGGCTCGCCAACTGGTCAGGTTATCGGGAACGGTCAACTTGACCGACACCCGACCGGCCGCGTCGGTCGTGAGCGACGGCCACCATCCGGCCGTATCTTTGAACTCGTCGCGGTCGTCGGCTTCGGGCTTGAGCGCTCCGAAGGCGTAGTCGCTGGCCGCGCGCCGAGCCGACTGGGCAGCCATCGCGTCGCGCGCTCGCCCGAAGAACCGGAAGGTGAGGCTGTCGCCGAGCCGAACGTCGTTGCGCTTGCGGGGGAAGAAGAACGCCTCCAGAGGTACTGCGATGTCGGGGCTGATCGAATAGATCGCTTCGTCGACCACCCCCAAAGCTATCTCGGCGTTCGGGACCGGTTGGCCTTCGGCATCGGTGACCGTGACGGTGAGGGTGACCTCGTCGCCGGGCTCGGCGTTCGGTCGGTCGGGCGCGACCTCGACCTGTAGGATCTTCTGCCGCGGCGGCACGATGACCGACTGGGTACGACTGTAGAGCTGTCCACCGATCACCGCGGTGACCCCGAGAAAGAAGTTGGGACTCTGCCGATCGCCGATGGGCACTTCGACCACCGTCGCGTGACCGGCGGTCTTGAGGACTTTGGCGTCGTAGACGTCGCCCCCTTCGACTGTAAACAAGACCGACGTCTCCTCCGCCGGAGACAAGATGAGGGCGACCGCGGTTTGTCCAACGAAGTAGCTCTTCTTGTCCGTGACGACGGTGAGGTCGGCGGGGCGCATGGCCACGCCGTTGGCGCCCTCGGCCGCGAACAGGAAAGACTCGGCGCGAATTTCGGACTGGCGGTCATCTTTCGCGGTGGCGACGATCTCGTAGTAGCCACGGGTCCTCGGGTCGACGCTGAACTTCGCTTCGCCGGCGGCATCGGTCGGCTTCTGATCGGCGAGGGCCTCGACCATGTTGACCACGCCGTCGGTCGAGGGGCGTCGCGCCCGCACGACCACCTGGACGTCGGTCTGTACCGGCAGGCCCGCGTAATCCACGGCCCGTACGATGATGGTTTGGGGAGCACCCGGCTCGACGACCGCCGCCGGCTGCTCGATCGTCAGCCGAAAGGCGCCTTGCGTGACCGTGGCTTTGGCCGTACCCACCACCGTGCGACCATTCGGGTCTTGGGCGACCGCTTCGACCACGTAGGTGTAGTCGTCGCTGTCGGCGGGGGCGGTGAACGAGAATGGGCAGCTGCCTTGGTTGTCGAGCTCACAGGTCGTCTCTTGCACGACCTCGCGCTGGGTATTTCGGTACTCGGCTTCCGAGTAATACCACTCGTAGTCGGTGTCGACGTACCACGGGACGTAGAACTTGGTGCGGGTCACGGAGATCTTGACCGGCTGATCAGGATACGGGGCGCCGTACAAGTAGCGGCCCACCACGTCGCCGCGAACGGTGTCGCCGGCCCGCAATGTGGGCTGGTTGAGTCGGACGGTCAGCTTCACCTCGGGCTTTTCGAAGGCGAGCACCTTGAACTCGCCACCGTGCCGGCCGCCGTCGAGCTCGGCGAAGACCGTCCACGTGCCGTAGGCCGGGGTGTCGGGGAGCGCGAACTCGGCGTCGAAACTGCCGCGGTCGGAAAGGGAGGCCGTCGTTTCAAGGTATGTGCGACCCCGCGCGTCGACGATGGTGATCGGAACGTCGGTGCCCGCCTCGGTGGTCGGCAAGCCGTACTGTTCGTTCGCGATCGACCGCGCGAAGCCCTTCAGGTACACGGTCTGACCAGCTCGATAGACCGGGCGCTCGGTGAACAGGTACACCCGCGGGGCCTCGACGTTGGCCCGGAAGAAGCGGGGATCAAGCAGCGTGAAGCTATCGTCGAACTGACCATAGACCACCGGCTTGGCGCTGTCTTGGAGCGCGAAGCGCGCGAGGCCGTCGGCGCCGGTGGTCTGCTGACCCCGGCTTTCGCCCCGGACCTTGACCGTGACGTCGGTGCCCGGGCGTGGCTCACCGGTCTTCGGATCGATCGCCCATACCATGAGCGTCGTGGCCGACTGCTTGGTGACCAGCGCCACCGAGCTGATGATGACCACGGTGTGCGCGACCCGGCTGTTGTAAACGCCTTCGACCAGATAGACGCCGGGTTGGCGGATCGGCAGTTCGAGCTCGGCGTACTTCCAGCCGTCGCCATCGCCGAGCGTTTCGGTCCACGCGTCGACGAGCGGATGATCGGCGAGCGCCGGGACGGATTTCGTGACCCTTACCGGCTGCGCGCCCCGGTCGGTCGCCGGCACCGCGCTCGGTACCGTCTCGCGCAGGGCATCCTTCGCTACCTGCTTGAAGTGCCGGCGAAGGTTGGCCCGCAGCTGGTTGAGGCCGCGTTCCGCGCCCCGGATCAGCGCCTGCCGCTGGGACGCCTTCGGGCGCTGAAGCGCTTCGCGGGGACGGTGCAGGTCGGCCTGCCCGTCGAAGTATTTGGCGGGGTCCTCGATCTTGTACAGCCTGAGGTCGAGGCTCGAGATGTTCTGGGCCTCGAGCTTCACCCGAGCCGGCTCGCCGGGCGCGACGACGCGTTCGGTCGACAGGAAGAACGACTGGCCGAAGGCGACGTTCGGAAGCAACGCGGGGATCAGCGCGACAAGCGCGGTTGGATGACGGAACTTCACAGAGACCTCGTCGAGATCGCCCACATGCGGTCAGCGCGGGCGGTTAGGTGGCGGAGTCGGTGAACACCGAGGAATCGGGGATTGTGAGGCACCGGTCGCCAGCCGGGCTCCGGGTGATTCAAGAGGGCTTCGAAGGTCACCAGGCGGACCTGCCCGGGGCCATCGTCGGTCGGGCCGGTGTGGTACACCAAGCGGGTGGCGGGGGAGCGATGGTCGGCGCCGGCGCGGGGCCCCAGCGCGATCATCGTGTGCATCCGGCTGTGGGTGCCCCGCACGAGTCGAAAGAAGAGGAGGTCGCCCGGTCGGGCTGCATCGACGGACCGGCTCACCAGATCGGTGTTGTGCTGCCAAAGGGTGCGCGCGCTCGGGGCGGCGGTAAACTGGCTATCGACCCCCATCGAAGGCTCGAACGCGCCTGAACGCCGACGAAAGGGGAGGTCGTTGACGACCGGCAGCCCGGGATAGCGCAGTCCGGGCACGTCGCGCACCCCGCGGTTCGGGCCCCATCGACGGCGGGCCCACCATTTTTCATCGTGCGGCTTCAGGGCCTCTCGAAACGCGTAGCGGACCAAGCCCGCGCAGTCGTGGTGAACTCGCGCCCAGTCGTCGTCGGGGCGAGGGAACTGGGCTTCGGCGACCATCGTAAACCAACGCGTGAACTGAGCCCGCTCTTCTTCCGACCACAGCTCGATGACGTCGGGCAGGCCGTCCCGGTCGCGGTCCTCGAGCGCGGTTTGCACCGTGAGGCTCATCCGAAGCGGTGAGCGGCCGGTTTCCGGTTTCGGGGTGGCCGCTGGACCCCGGTGGCCGGCTCGCTCGACGGCCT
Source organism: uncultured Myxococcales bacterium (assembly GCA_964519665.1). Classification (GTDB taxonomy): domain Bacteria; phylum Myxococcota; class Kuafuiibacteriia; order Kuafuiibacteriales; family Kuafuiibacteriaceae; genus JANQQN01. The sequence continues at coordinate 31,686 of CAZFIV010000067.1, read as the reverse complement.
CCGTCGAGGGCTCACCGATCACCACCGGTCCGGGCCGACGGCCCGCGCGGACGGACCACCGACCGGGGCTGACCGCGACCAGGCGAGTGCCGTCGGGGGCTTCGAGCAGAACCAATGGGGGCGGTGATCGCCAGGTCTGCGGGTCGGTCCAGACCGCGGCCTCGACGTCGACCCGGACCGAATCCCGACCGTCGGCCGACAGGACGGCGCGGTCGGCTCGCAGCGTCCACGGCTCGCCGTCGGCGCACGCCACCGCAGACAGCCCAAGGCTCAGCCAGTGCATCGGTATGGCCCGGCATCGACTCGATCTCGCCGTCGCCTTCAGGTCGAAGGCGGGCGTTCTGTGCTCACCGAACGACACGGAGCGTGCTCTCGATCCCGTCGGGTTGGGCGGTGAAAGGCCCGGCCAGCGTTCCCGCGGTGGCGAGGGCCTCGAAGGTTTCGCGAAGGTCTTCTTGCACGTCCGCCCAGCCGCGCTCATCGGTGAGCGCCCGGCCGTAAAACCCGGTGAGGAGCTGAGCGGTCCGCTGGAAGTCGAGCAAGACGGCCCCTTCATCATCTTCAGGCCATCCGGGCCGGTCGGTGATCGACGGGGCGGTCCCTCGGGCGGCGAAGAGGGCTTTTCGAACCTGCCGCTCGGTGAGTCCGATGATCACGGCGTCGTCGGTCAGGCCCAGGGCTGGTCCGTCTCCGGTTCCGATAATGACATCGCCGTCGGGTGTCTCGGCCCGGGCGACTTGCCCGACCGCCCACGCCTTGGCCAAGGACACCAGAACGGGCTCCAAACCGGCCCGACCCCGATGAGGGAATGCGAGTTGGGCTTCGAGCACGGCGGCGTCGCCGGCGACCGCGAGGAGCATTCCGGGACGGAGCTCTTCGACGACCGTGCGGGCCCAGGCTCGGGTCTGCTGGGCCTCGGCGAGGGCGGCGTCCGAGGGCGTCTGTTCGCCGTCGGAGGCTTCCCGGGGGGACGCCTCGAGGCGACGCAACCAAGCCGCTACGGGCGTCGCGGTCGCGTCGTGAACGACGATCGCCGCATCGATGGGCGCGTATCGGGCCAACGATCTGGCTTCGGCGGCGGGCGGCGCGGTGCTGGGGTCGGGTTGGGCGGCGCCGCTGGCGTCCTCCGGAACGGCCGTTTCGCTGGCATCGTCCGGCCGCCCCTCGGTGGCGTCGTCGGGCCGCGCGGATCCGCCCGCGTCGCCTTCGGGCGCCTCCGAAGCCCGGGCCGCTGCGGCGGGAGGCCGCCAGAGCCGCATCGGCGCCTCCGCGTCGGGCCTCAAACTCACGAAGAGGGAGGCCTGGTCGGTCTTTCGCTCTTCTTCGCGGTCCGGAGCGCCGCCCCACCGGAGCCCGAGGTGTACGCCCGGCTCGGTCACCCAGGCGCGGGGCAGGGGTTCGACCCCCCCGATGTCGGCATCGGGCTCGAGGGCTCGCTGAACCGCCCGTTTCACGAGGGACGCGTCGTCGCCGACGATGGTGAGGTTGGCGAACAGCGCAAACACGATGGGCTGGCCGGGTCGCGACAGAACATAGACAGGATGGCCCTCGACGGTGTCGGTATCGAGGCTCGGTCCTTCTTCGAGCCCCGCCCGCTCGACCATCATCGCAAAGGTGGACGCGAACCGGACCATCGCTTCTTCGGACGGGTCGACCCGCCGGATGGCGACGAAGCTCGGGGGCTCGTCCTCCCTAAACTGCATCCCTACCGCCATCGGGCCTTGCCACAGGCTTCGGCGCTCGCCGGTGAGCGCCGCGGCGCGGGCGACCCGCTGGTCGATCTGGTTGATGGCGCTGATGGTGGGGTTCGTCACCAGTTCGCGGTACAGGCGGGTTCGCTCGAAGCGCTGGACGAAGGGCTGCTCGCGCGTCCAACGCCGATAGGCGTCCGGATCCGGGCTGAACAGGACCGCATCGACGTCTTCGGGGAGGGCGTCGATGGGCTCGATGACCTCGGTTGCCGGCAACCCGCCGAGAAGAGCGGTGAGCTCGCTTTCGGAGGTGTCCGGCGACGTGGAGTCGCTGCCGCAGCCCTGGCCGCTCTGGGTGCAGCCAATGATGGTGGCCACCATGAGCACGGCCGCCCGGATGAAGCGCCTGGTCATAACTCCCCGTGTACGCCAATCGCTCGCCGAGGGGCAGGGGGGTTCAACCGCGCGCCGCCCGGGGTATCATGCCCGGGTGCTGACCCAAATCTTGGTCGGATGCCTGCTGGCCGCGCCGCCGACGCTGGTCATCGACGAGCCGGCCGGCGGCTGGACGACGTCCCGGCTCGTCACCGTGAAGGGTTCGGTCGAAGGGGCGGGCCCCTTGGGGATCCTGACCGTCAACGGGATCGAGCGGCCGTTGCCGCTCGAGGGCGGCGCGTTCGAGAGCACCTTCGCGCTCGGACGCGGTCCGAACGCCATCGAGGTGCTGGCCCCGGCCGCCAACAGCACCTCGGCCCCGGCCCGAGCCCAGCTGCACCTGTACGCCAAGGTGCCGCGGGTCGATCTGCAGGTCCTCCTGTTCTGGGATACCGACGACACCGACGTCGACCTGCACGTCACCGAGCCCGGCGGCGAAGTGATCAACTACACGCATACGGTGAGCGAAAAGACCGGCGGCCGACTCGATCGCGACGACACCGACGGCTACGGCCCCGAGGTGTACACCGTGGGCAGCGCGCCCAGCGGCGAATACAAGATCGAAGCCCATTACTTCGGCGATAAGGGCACCGGCCAGACCACGGCCACCATCATGGCTGTGGCCCGCGAAGGCACCGACGAAGAGCGCCGCTGGCGATTCGAGATCCCGCTGATCCGAACCGGCGAGAGGGTCGAGCTGGCGACGATCCGCTTGCCGCCGCCCGGCATGAAGTTCGACGACAAGGTCAAGCCGGCCAACTAGCGTCCCGCCCGGGACCCTCACACGTAGCCTACAACCCTCGGCTCGCTTCGCTTACGCTCCGCTCGCGTACTTTGCCCCAGAGCGCTCCGAGGTATCGAAACGCTCGGCGCCAAGGACGAGGGCCAAACATCGTCCGGCGGATGCCGTTGGGGCGGTAGCGGGCGCAGCTTTCGCAGCGTAACGGGACGTAAGGAAGGTGACGGCCCCGGGGTGGGGCCGTCGCTACTCTGAGGAGATACGATCAGATCTCGAACAAGCCGGCGGCGCCCATGCCGCCGCCGATGCACATCGAGACGATGCCGTACTTACCGCCGCGGCGCTTCAGTTCGTGAAGCAGGGTGGCGGTGAGCTTGGCGCCGGTGCAGCCGAGGGGGTGGCCCAAGGCGATGGCGCCGCCGTTGACGTTGATCTTGTCGTCGGGAATCCCGAGCTCTTGCTGGCAGTACGACGCCTGCGCGGCGAAGGCTTCGTTGATCTCGAACAGATCGATGTCGCCGATCTTCAGGCCGGTCATCTCGAGGAGCCCCTGGATGGCCGGCACAGGGCCGATGCCCATGATGTCGGGGGGGACGCCCCTCGTGGTGAACGCGCGCATGCGGCCCATCGGGGTGACGCCGAGTTGTTCGGCCTTCTTCTCCGACAAGAGCACGGCCGCCGCCGCGCCGTCGTTCATCGGCGAGGCATTGCCGGCGGTGACGGAGCCGCCCTGGGTGAAGACGGGCTTCAGCTTGGCGAGGCCCTCGACGGTGGTGCCGGGGCGGGGGCTCTCGTCGACTTCGAACATGACCTCGGTGGGGCCGTCTTCGTCGAACAGCCGTGCCTTGATCGGCACGATCTCGTCCTTGAACTTGCCTTCGGCGATCGCCTTGAGGGCCTTCTCGTGGGAGTTGACTGCGAAGGCGTCCTGCCGCTCGCGCGAGATATCGAACTTCTTCGCCACCCGCTCCGCGGTGTGACCCATGCCGATGTAGGCTTCGGGCCGCTCGTCGGCGAGGGTCGGGTTGAGGCTCGGAGTATGGCCCGACATCGGCACCATCGACATCGACTCGACGCCGCCGCCGACGACCACGTCGCGCATACCCAGCTGGACGTACATCGCCCCGTGGGCGATCGCCTGCAGGCCGCTCGAGCAGAAGCGATTGACGGTCTCGCCGCTGACGGTGTCGGGCCAGTTGGCCAGGAACACCGCGTTTCGAGCCACGTTCAGGCCCTGCTCGGCTTCGGGCATCGCACAGCCCAGGATCACATCTTCGATGTCTTCGGGCTTGAGGCCCGGAACTCGCTCGAGCGCCCCGTTCATGGCGGTGGCGGCCATGTCGTCGGGCCGCGTGTAGCGCAGGGTGCCCTTTTTGGCGCGACCGACCGCCGTCCGGACGGCGCTCGCAACGATAACGTTCATCGGCATAGCCATAGTCAAATCCTCCGCTGCTTCAGTTTCGAAGCGGCTTGTTGTTCATGAGCATGTACTGGATGCGTTCTTGGGTCTTCGGCTCGCCGCACAGCGACAGGAACGCCTCGCGCTCGAGGTCGAGGTAATGCTGCTCGGTCAGCTCGGTACCGCGCGCGACGTCGCCGCCGGTCAGCACGCGTGCGATATGCTTGGTGATCTTTGCGTCGTGCTCGCTCGCGTAGCCGCCCTCGGTCATCGTCCACACGCTGACCGCGATCGTCTTTTGGGCGTCGACCCCGGCCGCTTTGATCACCCGGGGGTGCGGCGGACGGTAGCCGGCGCGCGCCATGCCGAGGGCGCGCTGCTTGGCCTCGTACAGGAGGTGGTCGCGGTGCAGGCTGATGCCATCGGTAGGTAGGAGGTACCGAAGCCGCTTCGCCTCTTCGGCGCTGGTGCCGACCTTGGCGGTGGCGATCTGGAGGTTGGCCGCGCCGATGGCGGGCAGCAGGTCAACGCCGTCGATATCTTGGATCGGCCCGGTCCACCGCTCGACCATGCGCAGGCAGCCGCAGCCGGCCGGAATCAGGCCTACCCCGACCTCGACCAGGCCCATGTAGGTCTCGGCCGAAGCCTGGCATGCGTCCGCCGCCATCGCGAGCTCCGCCGACCCCCCGAACGCGTACTGGAACGGCGCCGCGACGACGGGCACCTTCGCGTACCGAAGCGCCTGCAGATTATCTTGCAGAAGCTTGATGGCGCCGTCGATCTGATCCCATTGCTGTTGCTGGGCCGCCATGAAGACCATCATGACATTGGCCCCGACACCGAAGTGCTCGCCTTGGTTCCCGACCACGATCGCTTCGAAGTTCTTCTCGGCCTCTTCGACCGCGAAGCCCATCATCTTGATGACGTCGTCGTCGATGGTGTTCATCTTGGTGTGAACCTCGAAGCCGAGCACACCGTCGCCGAGGTCGATGAGCGAGGCGCCCAGGTTGCGTTTGACCACATTCGTCGGCGTTTCTTTGAGTGCGGGCAGGCTGATGGCTTTGGCATCGCCGGGCACGGCCTTCGGGGTGGCTTCGATGAGGTCGAAGTAGGTGCGCTGGGCTTGCGGACCGGCGTAAAACGACGTTCGGCCCGACGCGAGCATCGCTTTCACGTTCTCGGGCACCGCGATGCCTTCCTTGGTCATGCGCTCGACCGATTCGGGCACGCCGATCGCGTCCCACGACTCGAAGGGTCCGAGGTCCCAGTTGTAGCCCCAGCGCATCGCGCGGTCGACTTGAACCACGTCGTCGGCGATCTCGGGAATGCGGGCCGCCGCGTAGTTAAGAGTATGGGCAAGGGCGGTCCAGGCGAACTTGGCCGCCTCGTCGTTGCCGTTGACGATGATCTTGAGGCGCTCGCGGGGATCTTCCTTGCCCTTGGTGGCGCCGATCGAATCGTAGCGGACCTTCTCCTGGGGCCGGTAGTCGCCGGTCTTGCGGTCGAAGACGTGAATGTCTTTACCGATCTTCTTGAAGAATCCGGCGCCCGACTTGCGGCCCAGATGGCCCTTTTCGACGAGTTCGACGACCCACTGAGGCATCTTGAACACTTCGCGTTCCGGGTCGGTGGTGAGGTTGTCGTAGCAGTTCTTGGCGACGTGGCTGAAGGTGTCGAGTCCAACGATGTCGGCGGTCTGGAAGGCGGCGCTCTTCGGCCGGCCCATGGGCACGCCCACGATCTTGTCGACGGCTTCGATGGTGAGGCCCATCTCGTCCATGAGCTGGAAGGACTTCATCATCCCGAAGGTGCCGACTCGATTGCCGATGAAGTTCGGGGTGTCCTTACCGTACACGACCCCTTTGCCCAGGAAGCGGCCGATCGCGGATGCCCGCTCGACGGTGGCGGCCGAGGTCTTCGGGCCCGAAACGATCTCGAGCAGGTGCATGTAGCGGACCGGATTGAAGAAGTGCATGACGATGAAGCGCTGTTGAAGCTCTTCGGGTAGCACTTCCGACATGGCTGCGATCGACAGGCCCGAAGTGTTCGAGGCGAGTAGAGCGTTCGGATTCAGGACTTCGGCGACCTTCGTCAGAAGCGAACGCTTGATGTCGAGCCGTTCCACGACCGCCTCGATGACCAGGTCGACCTTCGAAAGGCGGTCGAGGTGATCGTCGAAGTTGCCCGGGGCAATGTATCGGACGAGCGATGGGTCGAAGAGAGGGGCGGGTTTCGTTTTGAGCGCCTTCTGTAGAGCTCCAGCGGCGAAGCCATTCCGGGCGGCTTCGGGAGCTCCCGGCTCGAGGTCAGGCGGCACGATGTCGAGAAGATGCGTCTCGATACCCGCGCCGGCGAGGTGGGAAGCTATCCCGGTGCCCATGACGCCAGCACCAAGGACGGCTGCAGATCGCAGATGTTCAGCCATGGTTTCCTCCAGCGCTCATTGACTGAGCGGTCATTCATTCCCGTATCCGACGCGACGCGTAAGAGCAACCCTTACCCAGGCTCGGCACAACGTGTTCCATCGATGACCTTTAGGTTACGAGGTGGCCGGGCCCACGTTACCGGGCAGTAAGTATTCGGTCCAACCGCCAAAAAGCAGGGGCGGCATGTGTCTTGCCGCACTGCTACCATATGAGGGCATCCTCACAACGCGGCACACGAAGCATCGGTGGAATCATCGGTCTACTGGCCCTGAGCCTCGGCGCGGGGGCGGCGGGCTGCACCGCTTCTTCTCAGGGGGGGGCGACTGCCACCGACCAGCGGGCCGAGGGTCAGCGAACCGAGAAGTGGCCCCGGCTCGGAGCGCCGGACCACCTGTCGACCACGGCTCGCCTGCTCCTGAGCCGGCGAATGGAGAATCACGGCTTCGAGATGACCAGTCTGATGTGGGCGACCCTGATGCTCGACCGGCGAACGGCTGCGGAGACCACCCGCGCGATCCTCGCCGAGCCCCGACTCGCGCGACCGATCACCCAAGACGCCAGCGAGCTGAACGCCGGGTTACCGACCGCGTTCTTCGAGCTTCAGGACCGATTCGTGGCTGCGGCGGAGCACCTCAACGAGGTGGCCGAGCGTCCTGACAGCTCGCCCCATAACCTCGCCGAGGCTTTCGGTGCGCTGACCCAGACCTGTGTGAGTTGCCACGCGGTGTACCTCAACGCAAATTGACGACCATTTCGCGACCGCGGGCCGCAGCTCTATCCATCGCTCGGGGCGCTGTCGACGAACCAGCGGACGAAGTCCGATTCGGTAAGAATCCCGACCAATCGATCGCCATCGACGACCGGCACGCAACCCACCTTGAACTCGAGGAGCGTTTCGCCCGCTTCCTTGAGGTCGGTCGTCGGCTCCACCGTCTCCGGCGCGGTGTTCATGACCTCCTCGACCGACATGCTCTCCAGCAGCTGCCTCTTTTGAGAAAGAGGCATGTCGCTGGTTTCGGCGACGGTCGCCTTGACCAGGTCTTGGCTCGAGAGAATGCCGACCAGTTGCTGGTCGTCATCCACCACCGGAAGGTGCCGGATGTGTCGCTCGTCCATGAGGTCGTAGGCGGTGGCCATCGTATCTTCGGGCCCCACGGTGGTGACTTCCTCGGTCATCAAGTCGCGAACTTTGGTCGGTCGCATACGTTACCGGGGAGCACGACACGTGCCATGCGAAAGGCGAGACGCAACCGGAGGTCGTGTTACCTAACGGTTTCGTGACGATAGGTATGTCTGCCGGCAAGCTCGGTTGGCGAGGGAGGCGCGGAGGGGCGAGATGGTCAGCGACCGACCGTGCCGATCATGTTCTTCGCCGTTTCGTTGTACTTGTCGATGATCTGCCGCAGCATGTCGAACATCTGGCCGCGCTTGTCGATCAGGCGCTTCAACTTCATGGTCGCGACGTCGATCGACCCGCCGGCCTGACCGTTGGCGCCGCCCTGTTGCTGCTGCATCTGGTTGATGGCCTGGGCTTGCTGTTGCATCTGGCCGTCGAAACGCTGCGAGATTTGCATGAGCAACATGACGACTTGGTCTTCGACGGTCATGCCGGGCGCGCCGATGATGCCGCCGACCGGATGGCCCAGGCCGCCCATGCCGCCGAGGTTGCCGAGACCAAAACCGGGATTGAGGCCGGCGCCCGCGTTAGGACCGGCGCCCGGGTTGAGGCCGACGCCTGGGTTGAGGCCAGCGCCCGGGTTGAGGCCAGCGCCCGGGTTGAGGCCAGCGCCCGGGTTGAGGCCAGCGCCCG
>CAZFIV010000067.1:1874-23086 GCA_964519665.1 uncultured Myxococcales bacterium | reverse complement strand
GATTGAGAGGCGCAGGCACGCCAGCGCGAGGGGTGATGCCTGCCGGTGCGAGGCTCGCGCCAGCCGGTGCGCCCGGATTGAGACCGGAAGGGTTCAGGCCACCGGGCACGAGCGTGTTGGCGAGGGCGCCCAGCATCATCTGCTGAAAGAGGTTCTGTCCGAAGGGGTCGGGACCGAAGACCGAAGCGCCTCGCTGAAGGCCGCCGAGCGAGGCAGCGGCGGGCGTGAGTGAAGCCGGCGCACCGGGCGCGGCAGCGCCGGGATGGGCGGCGGTGAACGGTTCGACCTGAAGGACACCGTCCGCGACCCCGTCGGGTCGAATGCGGCCCCCCATCATCATTTCGAGTTCCTGACGGGCGAACGGTGAGCTCTCCAAGAAGCGTTCGAGCCGCATGGCCTTCTTGCGCTGCTCGATCGACTGGGGGTCGACCGGGCCGGCCGCGCTGCCCCCGAAATCGATCTTGCGAGGCGAAGCGTAGGTCGCCGCGGCCGGCCCACCCCACGTCGAGGGCGGTGGCGCGATCAGCCCCTGCGCGGGAAATGCGCCTTGCTGGGCGAGGCCCAAGGCTTGCGGCACCGTCAGGCCTCGGGCGGACCGCTTGAACTGGCCGATCATCTGGTCCAGGCGTCGAGCCTGCTGCTGGATGGCCTGAAGCTGCTGCAGGACAGGTTGACTCGGCACTCCGAGCGCACCGAACAGCTGGGCGGCAGGCAAAGGTGTACTTGTGTTGATCGTCATGGCTCGAAGTCCTTTCGTCCTTGGCGGCGGTGGCCGCGGCTCGCCATGCCCTTGAGCAAGGCGCAGGCCAGCCTTCGGACCGACTAGAGGCGCGCCGGTCGAAGTGCGCCGCGCCCGGCCAACCGCTCACCGGACGGGTGCACTGCCCCGCCTCGGCGGCGTCCGGCGACGGTCCGCACAGCGGGTGGGGATCTCGACCGGCGCCCGGTCGGGCCGGTGCATCGACGGCGCGCAAGCACGGTCGAAGGTCGGAGTGTGCGGTGCACCCGGAACAGGGCAGGATGCTCACCCGACGGGAAGCGAGGTACGCAAAGGTCGTCTTCGGCTAAACTTTCTGGCCGGACCGCCGATGGGGCCCTACGGGTCGGTACTTTGGAGTGCGACCCATTCAGCAGATGGACCGGTCATCCAGCGATACACCAACGCCGGGCAACTTGGCCTCGGCGAGCCTCACCGAGGCCGAACTCGGAAGTCTCCGACGGCTGGTGCACGACCTGAACAACGTCATCACGTCGTTGCTGGCCAGTGGCCACGTGCTCCGCCAAGACCTGCCGCCTCGCGACCCCTTGCAGGAGGTGGCGGAGGACATCGAGGTCGCCGGGCAGCGGGCGAGCGAACTCACCATGCAGATGCGCCGGATGTTGTTGCGGGGGGCGGCCCATCAGGGCGCCGCGCTGCCCATGCCCGGCCTGTTGCGAGGGACGGAGACCATCCTGCTCGTCGAGGACGAGCCCACCGTCAATCGGACCATCGCTCGGATCTTGAGCGGGGCCGGCTACCGAATTTTGCAGGCAGCGGACGGCACCGAGGCGCTGACCATCGCCGAACGATACGAAAACGACATCGACCTGTTGCTGACCGACTACTTGATGCCGGGGGTGACCGGGGACGAGCTGGCCAAGGAGATTCAGGGCAGAAGGCCGAACATCAGGGTTCTTCTCATGTCGGGCTTCCTTGGGAACCGGTCCGAACAGCAGATCCTCGATGGGGGCGTGGCGGCCCTTTTGCCCAAGCCGTTCACCGCCAACTCCCTCATGTCGAGAGTCCGGGAGGCCCTCGACGGCGACGTCGTCCTGCCGCTGGCCTGATCCTGCTCGTCGCGGTGCGGGGTGGCGAAATCTCCGCTACAGGTAGCCAGTTCGAAAGAGTGCGTAACAGCACACGAATCCGAGCGTGAAGCCGAGCGCCGCCCACGCCCAAGCAGGGGTGGTGGGCTCATCATGGATGACCGCTGTGGTGGGTTGGGCGGGTCTTCGGGGGGGCGTTGGGGTGGCGGGGGCGGCCCGGGGTGGTGGGTCGTTGAGCAAGCGCGTTTCGATGCCCTGTCCGGCCATGAAGTCTTGAAGCATCGACATCATTCGGCCGTACTCCCCGCGGCTGATATCGATGGGAAGATTGAAGCGCTGCTCGAAGGCCTGCTTGACCATCGGATAGCCCCGCAATTCAGCCTTCCGAGCCACGGTGTCGACGAATCCGCAGACCAGAGCCGACTTCTTCTCATCTTGAAAGTCGACGAGGGTCAACGCTTGGCGGGCCTTCCGACCGCCAGCGGTGCTCGGACCGTCGGGCTCTCGCACCCGTAGGTATCGGGGACGATCCGTACCGAACCGCTCCTTGGCGAATCGGAGGTTCAAGAGGTCGCTCATGTGGACCGCTTGACTCGCGTGGTAGGTACGACCGCTGTCGTTGCCGTCCATGGCGCCTTCAATCGAACAATAGCAAGGAAGGTTCGCCGAGGCTATCGCCGACGACGGGAGTGGGTGCGATTGCGGACATAAAAAGTCGGCTCTTTTCGGCGGACCCATCGCACGAACTTCTGCATTTCGTCGTGGGCGAGGAGAGCGTCGAACGTATGGTAATGGTCGCGAAGCTCTCTTTCGCTGAAGACCGAGTGGATTTTACTGTGGCAGATCGCATGCATCCATACGGTCTCGGACCCCCCGTACGCTTTGGGGATCAGATGATGTTTGTTGATGCTGGGGCCGCGAACGAGCGGACGCCCGCACAGTCCACACACTCCACACGTTCCACACGTTCCACACGTTTCGTTCGCCACGCCCGAGCCTCTGACTTCCGCGATCTCGAGTTCGCCCACGATCACCCCGTACACATAGTCAACCTGACTCGCGGCGCCAACTATGCTTTCGATGGGGGATGGCGACCAAGGCCGAGAGGACCTTCTATTTCGACCAGGAGCCCGCGGTGGTGTGCGCCGCTATGCGGAACCCCGAATTGATCGACGAATCCGAGCGCTCGCGAGACGCGAAAGAGGTCGAGATCACTGTTCTGCACCACAGCGACGTTCTGCACGAGTACGAGATCTTCGTAGTAACCCCGGCCCGCGCCATTACGGGCATCGACCACAGCAAGACCGAAGAGAATCGCACCCGGGTTCGATGGGACCTCGAGGCGCTTCGCGGAACGTGGAACTGGTCGGGCGCTCACGGCCCCATGGTCAAGATCAACGGCACCTACTCCTTTACGCCGACCGGCTCGGGTAGCCAGCTGGTCTTGACGGCGGAGATCGCGGTGGGGATCCCGGTCGTCGGGCGCATCATCGAGGGCAAGGTCAAGGCGGGCTTCGAAAAAAACTGGCCGCCATACATAGACATCGTGCGCAAGTACGCGCGCGCCGCGCAGCCCAAAGCGTGAACGACCGTTTCGCCCCTCTCGCCTCGGCCAACCCGCGAGAACCAGCGGCGCCGGCCTCGCTCGGCGTGACCACCGCTCACCGCGCGACCGCCGAGATGCTCGGGCGGGCGCGGGAAGTCTCGTTACGCTGTGGCGCCCCCCTACTCGAGCGCCGAAGCCTGCCCAAGTTGCTCGAGGACTTCGCCCTCGTATACGTGGTGGGCCGCCGTGAAGAGTGCGTCCAGTCCGCCGAGGGTCGCCTTATCGCGGGCGAAGGGCTCATGAAGCTCAAGCGCCTCGATGGCCGTCAGCACCCGCTCGTGCGAGCGGTCGCGCCGGTCGACGGCGAGGCGCCGAGGGTCTTCGACGCGACCCTCGGGCTCGCGCAGGACGCCCTGCATCTGTCGGTGGTCGCGGGCCTCGACGTCGACGGAGTCGACGCGCAACCGGCCCTGATATGCCTGGTCGAGAACTTTCTGAAGCGAGCCGCCGAGCGGTGGGGTAGCGCCCCGCAACGGCTGACGGTGCGGTTCGGAGACTCGACCGAGGTCCTTCGCGCGCTGCCCGCCGACGCCTACGATGTCGTTTATTTCGATCCGATGTTCGACGTCGCGATGCCCGCCCAGCCGGACTTCCAGGTGCTGCGTCGGCTGGCCGATGAGCGCCCCCTGGAAGCATCCACGCTCGCTGAGGCGGTCCGGGTGGCCAAGCAGCGCGTCGTCGTCAAAGTGCGGACCCTGGCTGAACCCACCGCCGACCCGCCCGCGCCCGGCTGGAACCGTCGGGTAAGTGGTCGGGCTTTCAACTATTGGATCGTCGAAAAAGCGCTCGCCCACCCCGAGCTCGAGCCGCTTCGCGTCAAGTACTCGATGCAGAAGCTCCGATTCTTGGGGTTGTTGTAGCGGCCGAGACCGTTCGTTAGCCGTCCCCGATCGCTTCCTTTTCGGCCTCGGCTTCGGTCCATGCATTCATGGCCGTTTCGAGCTGGCTCTGGAGGCGCTCGTACTTCTTGGCGAGCTTGCGGGCCCGGTCGGGATGACCGTGGGTTTCGGGATCGGCCAGCCTGGTCTCGACGGTCGCGATGTCGGCTTCGAGAGTCTGGATCTGTTCCTCGAGCTTCTCGATGGTCGCGTCGAGCTTCTTCAGCTTTCGACGGTGTTCGGTCTGCGCGGCCTTCGCTTCCGCGCGCGCCTGCATGCGGGTGGCCTTATCGGTCGGCGGCGCCGTGGCGGTCGTGCCATGGGCGGTGCCGTTGGACCGCAGGCCCGCCTCGGCCTGCTGGGCGGACAGGTAGTCCAAGTAGTCTTCGAGGGAGCCGGGGAAGACCTCGATACGCCCTTTTTGCACGTCCCATACGGTGTTGGACAGCCGCTTGGCGAAGTCGAGGCTGTGGCTGACGAACAGCAGCGTGCCGTCGAACGCCTCCAACGATTCGGTCAACCGATCGGCGGACTCGGTGTCGAGGTGGTTGGTGGGCTCGTCCAACATCAGAAAGTTGGCGGGATGGGCCAGCATGCGGGCCATGGCGACCCGCGCCCGCTCCCCCCCCGAGAGCACTCCGGTCGGCTTTTCGACGTCGTCGCCCGAAAACAGAAATGAGCCGCACAACGTTCGGATGTCGGTCTGCGAACGGTCGGGGGCGCCGCGCCAGACCTCTTCGATCACCGTTCGGTTGGGGTCGAGCGACTCCGCGTGGTGCTGGGCGAAGTAGCTGGGCAGAACGTTACGCCCGAGCTCGACCGAGCCCGACTGGGGAATGAGCTCGCCGGCGACCAGTTTCAGCAGCGTGGTCTTGCCGGCGCCGTTGACGCCCACCAAAGCTACCCGCTGGCCCCGGCGGATGGTCAGGTTGACGCCGTTGAACAGCGGCTCGTTTCCGTACCCGAAGACCAAGTGATCGACCTTGGCGACCGTGTCCCCGCTCTTTGGAGCGTCAGGAAAGCGGATAGCCATCGTGCGCCGGAACTTGGGCACCTCGATCCGCTGCGCTTCGAGCTTTTCGATCTGTTTCGCCTTGCTCTGCGCCTGCCGGGCCTTCGATGCCTTCGCCTTGAACCGAGTCACGAACGCCTCGAGCTCTTTTTGGCGCTGCTCGTCTTTCTTGGCCCGTGCTTCGAGGTACTCGAGGGCCAGCTGTCTCTGCTCGAGATACTCGTCGTAGTTGCCCTTGAAGGTCTTGAGCCCGTCGAGCTCGAGCGACGCGACTCGGCCGACGTGGCGGTTGAGAAACTGTCGGTCATGGCAGGTGAGGACGACCGCTTGCTCGATGGAGGCCAAAAAGCCGTCCAGCCAGTGGACCGAAGGCATGTCGAGGTGGTTCGTCGGCTCGTCGAGCAGCATCACGTCGGGGCGCTGAAACAACAGGGCGGCCAGGGCCGCCCGCATGCGCCAACCGCCGGAGAAGGCGGCGACCGGTCGTTCGAAGTCGGCCTCGGAAAAGCCCAGCCCGGCCAGGATTCGCTCGGCGTGGTGCGGCGCGAAGTGCTGGTCGAGCATGAGGAGCTCCTGGTTGAGGTCGGCGAGCGCCTGCGACAGTTTCATCTGGGTGTCGATGTCGTCGGCCTCGGCGAGGGCGGTCTCGGCTTCGGCGAGCCGGTCCAGAACCGGCTCGCGCCCGGGGGCGGTCGCCACTACGGACTCGAGCAGCGGGGCATCGGCCACGTCGCCGTGCTCCTGAGCGAGATACCCAACCCGAATGCCCCGGGCCCGGGTGATATGGCCGGCATCCGGGCTCATGTGCCCGGCCATGATTTTGAGGAGGGTAGACTTGCCGGTGCCGTTCGGGCCGACGACCCCGAGCCGGTCGCCGGGTTCGACTGCCAGGCTCTCTCCGTCAAAGATCTTGCGGGCACCGAACGCGAGGTGCAGGTCGTCGACGGCCAGCAGAGCCATGGTTCACCATGGAAGCATGTCGCCGTTGGCGTGTCGGAAGGTGCCGGTCGTGTCGAGGTCGAGCTCGTCGATCCGTTGGATAAGGTCTTTCGCAGACATGTCCGGCGTGACGTTGCCGTTGCCGCCGGTCATTTCGGTTTGCACGAACCCCGGATGCAGCAGCTGAACGGCGATGCCTCGACGACGCAGGTCGTGGGCCAGTGACCGACCGGCCGCGTTCACCGCCGCCTTGCTCATGCGATAGCCGTACATTCCGCCCGACGTGTTGTCGGCGATCGAGCCCATTCGACTGGTGATGATCGCGACTTTGCTCCCCTCGTGCAGGTTCGCCAGCAGCGCCATGGTGATGCGGAGCGGACCGATGGCATTGACTGCGATCTGACGCTCGACGTCGGCGAAGTCGATCTGCCCCAACCCATCGACCGCGAGTTGGCCTGCGTTGTTGATGAGCACGTCGACGGAGACTCCGCTCAGCCGTTGGGCCAACCCCTTGACGGACGCCGGGTCGGTGACGTCGACGTCGGCCTCGACCTTCACGCCGAGGGCATTCAGTGGGTCGCTCGCGGTCCGGCACACGGCGATCACTCCATCACCACGGGCGTGAAGCTGGCGGGCTAGCTCAAGGCCGATCCCTCGGTTGGCGCCGGTCACTACGATGGTCGACATCGCCCGAGACAGTACGAACTCGTGGCTCCGACGCCAAGGATTAGATGGGCTCGGCTCGAATCCCCGACCCGGCGCTCGCGTCGAGCATGCCTTCCGAAGCGATGCGGGATTCGGTACTCTCCGCCTGTGACGCCGACGACGTTGGGGATGCTCCTGGTGACCGCCGGGCTCGGTGTCCACCTCGAAGAAGTGGTCGACCTTCCCCTTCGCGATGCGACCGAAGTCGCTCGGGCCTTCGCCGACGCGGCCGAACGCCGAGCGGGGCTTCCGGCTCGGGTGGATGACCCGTTGGCGCCCCGCTGCGACCGCTCCCGTCGCTGCTTGGGGGATGTCGCCGCCCGAACCGACGCCGAACATCTCGTGTTCCTGCGCCTGATCGGGGGGGTGACGAAGATCCGGGTCGTCGCCGTCCGGCTCGACAGCTCCGGTCTCCGCCGGGCCGAAGCGGTGGCGAATCTGCCCCGGCAACTCGACCAGGCCGAGGCCCCGCTCGACCGCCTGGCGGGTGCTCTGTTTCCCGAGCGGGTGGAGCCAGTGGTGCTTCCCCCGCTCATCACCGCGGATCCGATGCCCGGCGAGGAGCCCTCCCGGTTGGAGCGCGCCGGCCCGTGGCTGGTGATCGGGTTCGGCGTCGCCGCGGGGGTGGGCGGAACGGCCTTGGGGCTCTCCTCGGCCTCGGCCCGAGATCGGATCGAAACGCAGGGGCTCACCGGCACCGAATACACCGACGCGCTCGGGCAGATGCAAGATCATGGGACCGCGGCCAACGTGTTGTACGGAGTCGCGGTCGCGAGCGTGCTGACCGGGATCGCCTGGTTGTTGTTGCGCTAGCGTCCGGGTTGGGAAGTACGGGGCATTTTCGCCGGCCCTCTCCGGCGACGTTCGTCGCGCGGCCTTCGGCCGCCCTCAAGGGGCTCCTCGGTTTCAGGGGGCGACCCTGCGCCCGGCGGAGCGCAACGAACGTCGCCGAAGATGACTCGACGAATTCTGACCCGTACTCGTACTCCCCAACCGGGACACAAGCGCGAGGTCATGAGCGCCACCCGCCTTAGGGCCTCTTCTTGATGACCGTTCCGTTGTGGGTGAGCTCGAGGTCCCAGTAGGTTTCTCCGCAGTCGAACTCGACGAACGTGTCGCGCGGGACGCGCGGATAACGGCCGTCGGCACCGGGGCGCCAGTGCACGATCAGCTCCTGAATGTCGGTTGGCGCGACGGTATCGCGAATGGATAGTTCGGTCTTTCGGGGTCGACAGCGGTTCTGCTCGGCGACCCGCTGGAGGTCGGCGGGCAGGTCTTCGTACCGGATGAGGAGCTCGGCTTCGGCAACCTCACCGTTGGCGTGCAGGTCGAGTTCGAGGGTCGAGGCGTCGCTGTCGGGGGATCGGGCGGTCGCGGCTCGACTGAACTTCAAGACGGCTTCCAGTTGCCGCTCGGCGTCCCGTTCCCGGTCGAGGCGGAGGTCCTGAAGGCAGGCGACGACCCGCAGCTGCCGCACCACCTCGCCGAGGGTGGCCCACTGCGCAGAGTTGACCGACTCGGGGGATACCGGCTGCTCATCGCCGGTCGTGGTCTTCGGGCGCTTGAAGAAACCGGGACAGAGCGGGATCTCGAGGCGCGCGACCCGGGACGGCATACCTTGCAGCGAGCTCTTGAGCTCGGCGACCTCTTCCTTGAGTCGCCGGACGAGCTCCGCGTCGGCGCGCCGATTCTCGAGCTCCCCCTCGACGCCTTCGAGACGGTGGCGCTGGTCATCGATGCTGCTGCGGAGCTGTATGACGGCCCCGATCAGGAGGGTCGCCGCGGTCGCGAAGGTCACCACGACCCACAGCGCTGCCCAGACTTGCGCCGAGCTGGTCCGAACGGGGCGAGTATCGACCGATCCGGTCGAGGACGGATGGCTGCTTCCCGGTTCCACTGGTGGCGCGGGAAGGTTGTACCGCGGAAGGGAGGCGCGGCGTTAGTTGGGCGTGCTGCCGAGGTCAACGGTGAAGCCGAACAGCAGATTATGGCTGGGGTTGTTGCCGCGACCCGCCTCCTGGAAGAGCATCTCGTACCACACGACGGTCTTCAGTGAAGTCTCGACGCTGCTCTCGCCGGGATTGGTGCCCACGCCGGTTCGAAGACCGATGCCCGCGATCAGCGATATACCGGGCAGCGACAG
Organism: uncultured Myxococcales bacterium; assembly: GCA_964519665.1. GTDB lineage: Bacteria > Myxococcota > Kuafuiibacteriia > Kuafuiibacteriales > Kuafuiibacteriaceae > JANQQN01. The sequence continues at coordinate 13,997 of CAZFIV010000067.1, read as the reverse complement.
GTCGCCGGCGGTGGGGTTGGAGCTCACCAAGGCGCCGATCTGAAGCTGTGGGTTGATGACCGGGATGACCGACTCGTTGTGGTCGAAGTTCCAGGCTTCGATGATGCCGGCGATGCCCAGGGCGGCGTTCGCTGCCTCGAGCTGGTCGAGCTCTTCGGACCGAGTCACGCCCTTGCCGGAGTGTGGATACCTGAACAAGCTGAAGGGCGTCGCGGTAAACGCGCCGAAGATGCGGGCGCCTCGACCGCTGTCGCCCCACCAAGCCAGGTACTCCGGACCTCGACGGACTCGAAGTCGGGCGATGGCGTTCGGCGTCGACCACTTGTCGTCGGGGGCATAGAAGTTCGCCGCGTGCGCCACCTCGACTTCGACGATGTCGTAGTCCTCGGGGGGCTTGGCACCGATCTCGGCCAGGGATACGGGGATCACCAGTACTTCCTGGTCTTCGGTCTCCGCCCGGATCCGGACGGTCTTGAGCAGTTTGGTGCCCGAGGTGTCTTCTCCGCCGACCAGCCGGCCGCGGACCTCGAGCTTCTGATCCCCGTAAAAGGCGATCATGTTCTCGAGCGGAGTGCGGTCGGGGCCCGACTTCACGGGCGCTCCGAGGCTCACCCGCACTTCGCACTTTTCGAACGCGTCGAAATTCACGGCCTTGGGCACGGTGCCCTGATTGGCGCCGATCAGCCGGGAGCCGCATCGCATCTCGGTGACCGGCACCAGGTTCATCGCGATCGACCACGCTTCGGCGGCTCGCCCGGTCTCGACTTCGAGCCAGCCGGCTCGACGGAATCGGTCGCGTTCCTCGTCGGGCAACAGCTCGGGATCCACGCCGGCCCTGAGCAGCCGATGGGTCGGCCCCTGACGCACGAACCTCAGGCTGAGCGTCTCGTTCGTCCTTTCATTCGGGATGATGCAGTAGCTGCCGTAGCTTTCGTCGTCGCTGAAGTCCTGGACGGCTTTGGGGTCATCGGGCTCGTCGTCGCTACCTCGGCACGAGCGGAACAGCGAGCGGGCCCGAACCAGCTCGACGCCCCAGTCCAACGGTTCCGCGATCGAGTCGAAGTACAGGATATTGGGTCGGTTGACGGCGAGCGTGGTCGGCAACGGACGGAGATCGCCGCCGGGCAGGCGGACCGAGACGCGAGGGGGCCCGATGGTTTGCGCCGGCTCGACCGCGAGTCGAGCCCCATCGACCTTGATCGGCTGACCCGACGGGTACGCGAACGAGATGTCGACGTCGCCGCTGCCGCCCTCCCCGGGGATCGGGATCGCCTCCAGGTAGACCTCGAGGAGCCCGCTCTGCAGACGGGCGTGGCCCCGTTCGCCGGTCTTGAGCTCGACCCGCCAGTCGTCGCCGGGGCACGAAGCGCTGCTGCCGGGCCGGAGTTTGGCCGCGAACAGAATCGACGCCTCATTAAGCCCGGCGACCGAGCGGGTCAGCTGCCGGATGGAGTATCGGCAGGTCGAGAGCTTCAGGACGAGCTCGGCTCGGACCTTCTCGCGCCAGACTTCACCGCGCACCTGCACCAGCGATACGTCGTTCAGGGGCACGTTGGGGACTCGGATGGTCGCGATCTGAATGGGCGACCCGCTCTGCACGCGAACCGCCATCGCGCCTTCGTTCGGATCGATCGTGCACTGATATCCACCGCCGCACCCCACCGAACCGGGTTGGAAAAACCGCGCGAGGGGAGAGCTGATCGTCCCCACGGCCGAGCGGTCACCGTCGCGGAAGGGCACGCCGACCGTGATCTCAGGGTCCGGGGTGCGCCAGTTTCGAACCTCGACTTGTTGCGGCTGGAACGGTTGGCCGGTGGCCCCATCGAGCAACTCGGTCGTCTCGGCCTGCAGTCGCTTGGAGCGGATGCTGACGCTCGGCGTGAAGACTTGGCTGGCCCCCGCGAAGCTGTCGATCTGGTAGTGGCAGTACTCGGAAAAGCACGCCACCCATTTGCCCGGTGGGTGGTCGCCGACCACCAGTTCGGTATCTTCGCGAATGGCGGCCGACGCGACGATCGCATCGGATCTCACGTAAAGATCGAGCCGGTCGGGGTTCTGCTCCGACCAGTCGAGCGCGATCGACTCGATGTCCGTCGCTCGGAGGACCGCTTCGAACACCGAGATGAAGAGCTGACCGGTGGGGTTGCGACAGGATCCACCGACCTTGACGAATTGAATGCGCATTCCGGCCGCCGCGCCACCGGTGGCGCCGGTGTCGACCGTCGTCGACTGTCGTCGCCGGTCGCAGGCCTCGATCTCGGGCGGCATCCGGATCCGTCCGGAGCGGAATTGGCCGACGTAGTTCAAGAACATCCGGCTTTGGTCTACGAAATCGAGTCGCACGTTGGCCTTCAGTTGGCCGACGCCCGGGGTGAGCTCGAAAGTGCGGGCCTCGTTGCTCTTGTCGCTGAATTTCAGCACGGGGCCGGCCGGGGTATGAACGATCTGGTTGCCGTCGACCGCTTCCGGCATCGGCTTGATGGCCCACGCTCCGGGGAAGTCGAGGGTCACTTCCGTCTGGTCGGCGCGAACCTTGACCGATCGGAAGATATCGGGCTCGATTTTCCACTTGCTCAGGGACACCAGCTTGGGCCGAGGTCGGATGGTTCCATCCGGCGGGTTGAACACCGCTGACCGATTGCCGAGGCCGGCCACCGGACGCGCCTCGACTCGAACCGGAAGCTCGGCTCGGGTCAGGAATTCTCGCCGTACGGCGCCGTCGGCGACCACCCGCCACCGGCAGCCGGTGGCGCAATCGACCCAGCTGCCGCTCAGTGGTCGGGTGCTCCACGGAAAGACCAGGCGATGCTGGTCGCGCATCTCGGCGTCGTTGGCCAGCTGGGCCGACGGGACGATGATGTCGATCGCGTCAGGGCGGCTGGGGCTCCACTGGATGGTCCACGACCCGGGCTCCGGGTCCGGCAGCAATGGCACGACCACCCGCAACTCCGCGTTGAAGCAGGCTCCCTTGCCGCGACGAACCCGAACCCGAGTCCGAAACGGATTGTCGAAGCTGCTGGGTACGGGGTCCAGCTGGAACGTTTGGCCGTCACTTTCGAACCGGATCCCCTCGCCTTGCTTTTCGCCGCAGCGAGACAGGCCCTTCACCCGTTTGTCTTTCACGGCGTACTGCGGGAGTCGATAGGTGTTGTTGGGGCTCTGCGGATAGACGAACGTGGTGAACTCGCGGCTGGGCGCCGCGACGGCCGGGGTCGCCACCCAGCAGCCTAGAAAGACGCCCGCGAGCGAACTCAGCGCCCCGCGAACGAAGATGGATCGGGTAAACCGGGGCGATGACCGCATCACGGAACTCCGGGCGCGCAAGCGCCGCTGTCAATCGGGGTAAGATTCTCGTCTAGCCGGATGCACCGGAGGGTCTCGGCTTCTGCGATGCCGAGCGGGCAGGAGGCCTGCGGCAGCACGCAGATGCCGGAGCCGTCGGTCCGACAGCCGCACTGAAGGCCCCCGCACTCCGTTTCGGCGTCCAGACCGCAAGCGATCGGGGCGGGTGACAGCGGTGGGCAGAGCGCATCCCCGGCCACGGGCCGGGTGAAATCGGTGGATGAGAGGCTGACGCAGGTTCCGTCGTTCGCGTTGGCCAGGCCGAACGGACACGTCGGTTCGGGCGTGGCGCAGGCGCCGCCCGCTGGGCGGCAGATGCACTGCTCGTCGCCTTGACAGGCTCGGATGCGCCCGGTCGAGTCGAGCTCGCCACAGGTCACCGCGGGGGGCTGCGGAGCGCCGGGGCACAAGAGTCCGTTGGAGGACGTCACGTCCCCGCCGTCGGCGGGGGCGCATCGATTCGTGGGAACGAACGCCCGGCCGTTCGGACACGTGGTCTCGGGACGGGCGCACCGGCCCTCGCCGGTCTGGCATAAGCACGCCTCGGAGGGCGCGCAGGTCAGCAATCGCCCATCGGGGCCCGGAACACCGCACAGGTTGTCGACCGGCGACGCCGGGCAGACCTGCCCACTCACCAAGAGTTGATTGGTGACGGTCGCCGTGTACGTGACACAGCGGTCGTTGGCGACGAAAGCGGAACCCGTCGGGCACGATGCGTCGTTCACCGCGCACTGCCCGGACATGTCCCCACAGATGCAGTCACCGAACGGGCACTGAACGATCCGGCCGTCGTCGGCGAGCACGCCGCAATCGGGGGCGCACAGACCTTCGTCGATGGTCGTCGCCAGCTCGGTCTCGCTGATGCACTCGCCCGAGCCGACATACTGGAGCCCGGTGGTTCCGCACGCGCCGTCAGTGGCGGACTCGGCGCAGAAACCGGTGTCGCATACGCAACGCTGACCGTCGTCGGGGCAATCGGGGCCCGTAGTGGAGGTGCCACAGGCGATCCGGGAGGCTCGGAAGTCGGAGCAGGCGCCGGCCTCGACCCGCTCGCCGGCGGCGTCATTCGCGGCGACACACTCGGCGGGATCATCGGGCGAGTCCGGTGCGTAGCGGAAGCGGGTGTCCGGGCAGGCGTTCGAGTCGGCGATGGCGCACCGATTGGTTCCGCAGATGCAGGTTTGATCTTCTGGACAGTCCTCGATCAGGCCCACCAAGTTGGGCCGGCCACACGCGATCCGAGGGGCCGGGGCCAGCGCGCCGGGGCACAGGCCGCTGTCGCCGGGGCGAATGTTGACGTCGACCGAGGTGATATCGAGGCACTGCCCATCGACGGCGCGCCGCCAGCCGGTGGTGCAGTCGTCGGTACGCTCGAACGACGCACACAGATTCAGGTCGCACAGGCAGGTCAGATTGCCTGGACACGTCGTGACCTGGCCGGATACGCGAAGTCCGCACCGGGGCGGGATCGGCGCTTGATCCGGGCAGAGGGCGGCGGTTCCGGCCACATTGCTGGAGATGACCGGTTCGAGCAGCTGTTCCGGGGGCACGCATTCGTCCTTTTTCTCCGGAAAGACGTACGCATAACCGGACTCCGGGCACTGTTCAGGGGCGGTTTCGGCGCAGCGACGCTCGCCGCACAGACAGACCTCGGTGGCGCCCGAACAGACGGTCGGGGTGCCATCGAGCAGGATGCCGCACTCGAAGCGGTCACGGCAGCCGGTGGACAAGATCAATAGGGCGACGAGCAGGACGCACCAGCCAAGGAGGATTCGGGGTGGCACGGGGCAGACGTATAGCCTGGGGTCGGCCCAGCGGTCATCACCCGAGCCGCCGATCTCCGTCGGACCGATCCGTCCCGGGAACTACCCCATCGAGGGGACACGACTCGCTCACTCTGCGGACTTGCCCCCGCGGCCGTCCGGGGCAAAACTGCAGCAGGCCCAACGATCATGACCGATATGCACCAGAACCCCAACATGATGACCGTCGACGAGGTTGTCCGGAAGGCGCGCGCCGCGATCGGCGACGCGGGACCGGATGACTGGAAGGTCGATCCGACCGCGCACGCCCGAGAGTTCGAAGACAAGGCGCCCAGTCTTGCCGACAACCTGCGGCGGTCGCGGCCGGAAGGCCTGGCCCGCCAGTTCAAAGAAAAGGACTCGGCGGCCGTAACGGCCCGTGACCGCTTCAAGAGCGCCGCGCGCCAGGCCGACAACGCGGTTTTCATGGCGGGCGCGTTCTCCGCGATTCTGATCGTGGCTATCGGTCTGCAGCAGCGCTTCGGCGACTATGAAAAGCCCGTCATCGTCACGTTGGGCATCCTGGGGGCCATCGCGAGTAGCTACGCCACGATGTTGGTCGGCATGGCGCGCCGCGGTAAGCTCGCCAAGCGGTGGGCGGCCGAGCGGGCCGGGGCCGAGTCACGCCGCATCCGGTACTTTCGGAACGTCTTGCAAGGTGCGACCCGAGGCCCGCTGGACCGCCTCCTCGCGCTCGAGTACGTCCGCCGGTTCCTGCTCGACAGCCAGCTGCAGTTCTTCCGGAAGCGGGGGCGTCAGCACGAGCAGGCCGCGCAGACGGCCATTACCCAGTCGATGTACGCGACCTTCTTCGCCTCATCGGTCACCGGCATCGCGTCGGTCCTCGCCATATACCTGACCGACCTCGGTGTGCTCGCCGGTCTATCGGCCGTCGCCACCCAGCTGGGTGCATTGATCCTGTCGCGCTCCGAGATGAACCTCGATATGCAGAACGCCGAGCGGTATCGCAAAGCGGCCGACACCCTGAGCGACATTCGGCTCGACCTCGACCGGGCCCGCCGCGACGTGGCGGTCGGCGCCGACAACGCCCACCTCAGGTTCTTCGATCCGGTCATCCGGGCGTTGGAGGCCGACCATAAGAGCTTCCTCAAAGAAGGCGAAAACCTTGACAGCGCCATGGCGAGCTCTCTCGAGAACCGGCTGTCCGATGGTACCAAAGAAGCCGAAAGGGAGGTTCCAGGCTACCGCGGCAATGTTCCCCATACGCAGCCCCCGATGAGGGGCCCATCGCACAGCCCGAGCGTCGCCCCTCAGGTGGTGGGTGGATACACTTCACCGGAGGGCGCTGGAGGCTACAGCGCCCAGTCCAAGACGGTGCTGGTCGAGGATCTCAGCGATGGGGAAGCGAGCACCTTGATGAATATTCAGGAAGGCGCGTCGACCCCTTGGAAACCACCCGCCGGCCCGCGCCCAGGGGGCCAGGCGTCGTCCGGCGAGGACGAATTGATGCAGAGCTACCAGGGCGGGCCCGACAACGAAGGCAACTACGGTTGATCTTCACCCGACGCGCCGTGCTCGCGGCTCGCCGACGCGAGCTCCGATTCGAGTTGGCGGACGCGCCGGAGCGTTTCGGCGACGGCGGTCGGTGGGTCGTCCGGTCCTACGCTGGCTCGCAGGTCGAGATACGTGTCTTCGAACCGAGCGACCTCGTTGGGCGGCAGGCTCGCGGCCACGCTTCGTAGACGGGCCGCAAACCCGTCGAGCCGAGCCCGGGCGCGAGCGACGGTCAAAGCCCCTTGCACCGCCGCTTCGAGGCGGGCTTGGGCGTCTCGGATTCGCGCCCGGTCGCCCGACTTCACCGCCCGCGCGAATCCGCGCCAGCCGTCGCTGAGGGCGGGGTCCGACCGGACATCGTCGATATTCAAGCCTCGCTGCTCAAGCCACCTCCGCTGCTCGGCCACGCGCGTCGAGGCCGAGCCCGGGTCGAGCCTTCGGGTCGAGTCGGTGCGTCGGGGGGGCGTGGTCGCTTCGGGGCGCCTGCGGTCCGGCGATGAACCGCCCGGGGGTTCCGTAGACCCGTCGGTTGGACCCGGGTCGGCCACCGACTCGGCTTGAACTCGGGGTTCGACGATCGGGCTGGCTCTCGAGTCGATCGGGTCGGACACGGGACTCGTTTCGGTTGGGAGAGTCATCGGAAGGGGCGGCTCGGCGGATGACAGCATCGCGGTGGTAAACCCCGCCGACACGGCGGCGACGCCGGCTGCGATCGCGATCCACGGAACCCATCCCGTGGCCGCGCCTCGAGGCTTGATCTCGGGCTCCGGGCGGGGGACCTCGGGGGCCGGCGCGGTGCGGTCGATCGCGGCCACCACGTCGGCTCCAGAGCTGGGGCGCAATTCCGGCTGCTTCTCCAGGAGGCGGGCGACCAGCGGCTCGAGGCCGGTCCGACTCTCGAGCGGGTGGGGGGCTTCGGTGAGCTGACGCTGAACGACTTCGATGGTCGACCCATGAAAGGGCACCCGGCCCGAGAGCATCTCGTACATGATGACGCCGAGCGCGTAGAGGTCGGCGGTCGGACCGACGTCGGACGCGCCGGTGATCTGTTCGGGCGCCATGTATCTGGGCGTGCCCAGGAGCGCGTCGGTGACCGTCAGCCGGATGCCGTCGGATGCGTGGATGCGAGCGATTCCGAAGTCGAGCACTTTGACGTGCCCTCTAGGGTCCAACATCACATTGCTCGGCTTCACGTCTCGGTGCACGACGCCCCGCTGATGCGCATAGGCGAGCGCCTCGGCGATCTGGCGGGCGATCCCGGCGGCCTGAGTCGCCGAAAGAGGTGCTTCGGTCTTAATGACCTGCCGGAGCGTGCGACCCTCGACGAGCTCCATCGTCAGAAACGGAAACCCTCGGGGCGTCGTCCCGAAGTCGACGACCGAAACGATGTTGGGGTGTCGCAGCCAGCTGAGCGCCTGCGCCTCTCTTCGCAGGCGCTCTCTCGCCCGCTCATGGGTCGCCGACGCTCCGTAGAGCACCTTGACCGCGTACTGGTGCTCCAGCACGAGGTGGCGAGCGCGATATACCCGAGCGACGGCGCCGGCGCCGAGCAGCGCTTGAATCTGATAGCCGTGCAACACAGTGCCGACCAGGGGGTCGGCTGGCTCGTCGCTGTCTTCATCGGCCGATGGGGCGCCGCCGTGGACCGGTTCTTCGATGAGCCGGGTCGGTCCGGCGGTGACCGTCGAGACCGCGGGAGGGCCGCCCTCGCCGGAACCCCCGGGAACGTCGGGGGCCGCGGGGTCATAAAGCAGGGCCTGAGAGTCGTTCCAGGCTGATTTGGGGGCCGCGGGCCACCCGGCGGCTTCAAAGGAGGGTTCGCCGCCGGACCCGAGCGGTTTGCTCATCACATCGTCGACCTGGCCGGGGGCCTCGACGACCGCGGTCACCGTTTGGTCGTCGACGGCGGTCGTTCCCGAGCCGCCATCAGGGGGGCTCGGTGGTCGGTTGCGTTTGGCCATGCTCGTGCGACGGGTATCGTGGCGGTCGTCCGATGTCAGCGGCCGCGGCACTCCGGCCGTCTTTTGATACCCTATTGCTGCACTATGCCTTCTACGACTCCGCTGCTCTTGGTCCTCGCGCTCGTGTGCAGTTCAGAACAACGCATCGTGGATGGTCAGGTGGTCCTCGATGCGGAGACGCTCGAGAACCACGAAGCCATCAATCTTCAAGGGCAGTGGCGGTTCAGCCATGAAGACAAGCCGGATTTTGCCAGGCCGGGGTACCCCGACGCCGGCTGGGCCCTCCGAGACCCGACGAAGCCGCCGGATCCCGGCGAGCAGGGCGTGAGCTGGTATCGAATCCGCGTTGAGATTCCAAAGGGCGTGCGGCGGGAACGCCTGGCGCTGTGGGTCGTTCCGATGGGGGCCTATGAGCTGTACGTCGATGGCCGCCGGGTCGGTGGGGTCGGCGACCCGAGCGCCGACGGCGGCTTTAGCCAACCGGACGACCGTCTGCTCGTATCGATGACGGCCGACGTCTACGAAGTCACGTTCGGCAAGCAAACCGCGGTGATCGCGCTTCGCTTTCGGCCGTCGTCGGCGCTGGCTCACACGCTGGGCGATGACAACGGCGGCGCGGCGATGGCGATCGGATTTGCGTCCAAGATTTCCAGCCGAAGGCTGCATGGACTGCAAGTGGTCCGCATGTACCGCTCCTTCATCGGCATATCGTTCGCGCTCGGTCTGCTGCACTTCTTGTTGTTCGTGTTCTTGCCCGAACGAAAAGAGAACTTGCAGTACGCATTGGCCACCTGGTCCGTATGCGGGCTGTCGGTGTCGATCGAAGCCCGTACGATGCCCATCTCACCGGAATACTTCATCTTCGCTCACGTCGCGTTCAAGTTCTGCATCGTTGGGGTCTCGGTGTTCGGCGTGAAGTTCTATCACGCGGTCCTCGGTGACCCGCCCCGGCCGCTCTTCAAACTCTACTTGGCCCTCGGCATCGTGTTGGCGCTGGGCTCGTACTGGGTGCCAGTCGTCGCCGTCTATGTCTACTCGGTGTACGGCGTCTTCGAGCAGATACGATTGACGATGGTGGCCAACCTGCGGGGCATGCGAGACGCCTGGCTGCTGGCCGTTGGAGTGTCACTGTCGGGCATCGGGGCGCTTCTGCAGATGGTGCCAATCTTGTTGGGGGCGCCGCTTCCGGTCGAACACGCGTATATCTACGGCTTCCTGGGCATGCTCATGATGATGTCGGCCTATCAGGCGCGAGGGTTCGCTCGGACCTACCGCGATCTGAAGCATCGACTCGATGACGTCCGGCGGCTTTCCGAAGAGCGGGTCGAGCAGGCGCGCCGGGTGAAGTCGGAAGAGATGGCGCGGGTTCGCCTCGAAGAAGAGAACAAGCGCCAGGCGATCGAGCTCGAAGAGGCCGAGCGCCGCAAAGAGATGCTCGCCCAGCTCGAATCCGCCCACCAGGAGCTCAAAGATACCCAAGCCCAGCTCGTCCAATCCGAGAAGATGGCTTCACTGGGGCAGCTCGTCGCCGGCATCGCTCATGAGATCAACACGCCGGTCGGCGCGATCAGCTCGGTGCACGACAGCCTCACCAAGGCCACGGCGCGCCTAAAAGAGGCCCTGCGGGAAGAGAGCCCCGAGCTGCTCGAGGAGAGCCGGCGAGTGCGGGCGGCGCTCAAAGTGATCGACGACGCCAACGGCGTTATCGAATCCGGGAGCGGTCGCGTGGCCGGGATCGTGAGGCGTCTCAAGAGCTTTGCCCGACTCGACGAAGCCGAGCTGCTGCGGGCCAACGTGCACGAGGGTCTCGACGATACGCTCTTGCTGCTCCATCACGAGCTGAAGCGCGACATCAAGGTGCACCGGCAGTACGGCGACGTCCCGCCCTTTCACTGTTTTCCTAGCCAGCTCAACCAGGTGTTCCTCAATCTCCTGGTCAATGCGCGGCAAGCGATCGAGGGGTTTGGGGAGATTTTCATCGAAACCAAGGTCGTCGATGGCCAGGCGTTCATCGCGATCCGAGACACCGGGCGGGGGATTCCGAAGGCCAACCTACCCAAGATCTTCGACCCTGGCTTCACGACCAAGGGCGTCAAGGTGGGCACGGGCCTCGGCCTTTCGATCTGCTACCGCATCATCAAGGATCACCGCGGCGAGATCCGAGTGACCAGCGAGGAGGGCCATGGCGCGACGTTCACCATCGTCCTGCCGCTCGACCTCGACCGACAACTGGACGGGAAGCTACGCGCTTAGCCGGTGGGGCCCCACGGCGGCGTCCGCGAGGGGCAGCTTCGCCTCGAAATGCCCGCCTCCGTGACCCTCACCGACGTAAAACGAGCCACCCAACGACCGCACCGCCGACACGCACGAAGCGAGACCGAGGCCTCCGGGTCGGTACGGGCCGTCGCTTCCCCAACCGACGCCGTCGTCCTCGACACTCAGGCGGACAGCGTGGCGATCGCCGCTCAGGGTCACGGCGACCTGTTGAGCGTTTCGGGCATGCCGGGCCGCGTTTTCCAGAAGGTTCAGCAGGAGTCGATCGAAGAGCGTTCGGGGGCCGCGAACCAGGATCGGGCCGGGATCGCACTGCACGACCAGAGCGACGCCCGCCCGGCTCAGCAGGGGACGGGCCTGCTTGGCGACGTCGTCGACGGCCTCGACGGCGTCGAAAGAAGCGGCCGGGTCCGGTTGTTTGTCAACGATCCGCGAAAGCTCATGAATCCGATCGTGCAGGGCGGTCAGCGCGGCCTCGAGGTCGTTCGCCGTAGAGACTTCTTCGCACGCGCAAGCGACGGCTTGGTTTCTCCAGGTCCCGAGAATGAGAAAGGCGCTCGCCAGCGGTTGTTTGAGGTCGTGCAGGGCGACTCGAAGGGCTCGCTGAGTCTCTAGAGGATCGGCCTCAAAGGGTTTCATCGTCCTTGCTCCCCAGGTCCTCGTGCCGGTCTTGTGCGCCGCAGAGCGCAGGTCCGACTCGGAATCTAGACCTCACCCTACTTATGCCACTCTATTGAGCGCTTCGCGACAAAGTGTGACCTAGAATCTACTGAACATTTCATGTCGCGCATTTCCCTGCGACCGTCCATCGTTTTTATTCGATTTTAATGCCTTACGGGCACGGGTCTCGCTAGCGATGTTTCATCAAACATCCGCTCAGAGTGATGCGATTGTACGCTTTCATGGCGCATTCATAGGCGGGTCGGTTCCACGTCTCGCCGCGAATGCACTGATCTAGCGCATCGCCTCGATCATTCGACGGTAAGACGTCGCGGATGTGTTCGATGAGCGATTCGCACTCGGTCTCGGAGAGCAGGTCAGTTTCGGTACGGCACGACGCAAAGGCGTTCGACAAGACGACCAACGCAAGAACGGGGACCCAACGAGTCATGCCATTCACTATCGGAAGCCCGCATCAGACCTTCATGCCCAGCAGGCGGAGAAGCTCATCGACCACTATCGGAAGCCCGCATCAGACCTTCATGCCCAGCAGGCGGAGAAGCTCATCG
>CAZFIV010000067.1:0-1774 GCA_964519665.1 uncultured Myxococcales bacterium | reverse complement strand
ACCATCGACAGCGTCATGCCCCAGATCTGTCGTCCCTCGTAGCGGTAGCAGGGAAGCGTATAGGAGCGGCCCATCGCTTCGTAGGTCATCGTCTCGCGGTTCTCCAGATCCTGCAGGTAGGCCATCGGCACCCATAGAGCCTCCGCGACCTCATTTTCATCCGGCCGCAGCGGGGGCACGTCGTCGACTTCGAAGACGTAGGGAAACACGACCAGCGGGACCGGACGACGCGGACGAGCGGATACCACGGACAATCTGCCGATCAGTCGCCCGTGGCTCGTAAGGTCGAGATCGAGCTCTTCCTTGGTCTCCCGGTGGGCGGCCGCCAGCGGACCAGAGTCCTCGACATCCACCCGCCCTCCGGGAAAAGCCATGTGACCCGACCAGTGGTCTCGCGGGTTCTCAGCCCGGCGGATGAAGAGAAGCTGAAGGGCGGGCGTCTCTCGGAAGACCGCGGCGACCGCCGCGCGCTTGACGGACTCGTCCTCTAGCCGAGCGCTTGGGGCATGTAGGGCCAGCACGTCACGAATATCGTCGAGGCGGACGGACACTCGGTGGTCATAGGCGGTTCGGTTGAGGCCGGCCAAGAGACGAAACAGTGGTGTCCTTCATTTTGGGAGGTCTGGCCACGACCCCCTCGGGGTCATTCAGCCATGGGCGGGGTGGAGTCCTCGAGGATGAGCGGAAGCTGCACCTTCAGCAACAACGTCGGGCCCGAGACGCTCCCGTAGTCGTTGTCCGACACGAGAAGCAGGGTTCGGTCGTCGACCCAACCGATGCCCTCGAAGTTGGGCGGAATGGTGGCGCCGTAGGCGTCCGCCAGATCGACGATCAGGGTCGGCGCGATCGGTTTCGCCAACGGGCCGCCGGTCGGCTCCGCAGTGGGTATGACGAAGCGAAGGAGGCGCATCACGCCGAAATGCCGCTCGATCGCCACGGCCTCCACGCCGTCGTCAGGCGTTCTACGGCAGGTGACGGCGGACACTTTGCCTTCCTTCGATTCAAGGACCAGCGAGTGGCGGCGCCAAGGCCCGCCGCCCTCGAGTCCGCGGATCGCGAGGGGGGCGAGGCGAACACCGTCGTGCACTTTGACCGTCTCCGCGATCACCAGCAGCCGATCCCCGGCGACGCACAGCGCTTCGAGCCCCCGGTTGGATTCCGGGGTCATGGACCACGGGGCGTAGTCGAGCGACCAAGAGGCGCCTGAAGCGGTCACTGCGCCGTCCGCGAGCCGCGCCACGATGACCCGATCAGCGGTTCGCTCTTCCATGGTTTCGGTGCCGAAGGCGATCGTGGCGGTCTGGGTGTCTCCCGTAAGCACTCCGACCGACTCGAGATCCTGCCCCACGGGGGCGCCTCGAATCGGAAGGACGGACACGATCCGAGAGTCGTGTTCGGACAAGCTGACTCGAAAGAGCCGGTGGTCGCGCTCGGGAACCACCCAGAAAGTCCCGTCGCCCGCGGGAGCGAGACCCGAGATCCCGCGCAGCTCACCCTCGATGGCGGTCTGCTGGATCTTGATCGGGCCCCGCGAAGTCGGCACCACGGGCGCGGGACTCGGAATCGGTGCCTGATGGCGGTTACAGGCAACCGCGAACAGCACGAAGAGCAGGATGACGCGCGTCATGAATGCACCCTCGCACGGCTCCCTACTTGGATGCCAAGCCGAAGCGTCCGTCGAGGGCCCGGGCCCCGCAGTCGTGCAAGGGCCAACGCGCAGCGAGCTCCGCGAGCGCAGCCGGGTGGGGGCGATTCCACTCGCGCCCGGGCCCCG
>CAZFIV010000066.1:0-40128 GCA_964519665.1 uncultured Myxococcales bacterium | reverse complement strand
ACTGTCGGCTGCGAGCTGAGAACTGTCGACGCGAGGCTCCGCCAGCACGGAATCGCGAATGAACTCGAGCGTTTGAGGCGCAGCCTCGCTAAGATCTCGCGCTCCTCCCGCAGCACCTTCACCTCCTTCCGGAGGCGGGCCAGCTCCGAACGCTCCGCGTCGCTCAACCCTCCACTTGTCACTCGCTCGTCCGACCTGTCCGCGCGCTTCACCCATTCGTGCAGGGCCGTTTCCGTGAGGTCGAGGTCCTTGGCGACCTGGGGGGATCGACAGCCCCTGCTCTCGCACCAGGGCCACCGCCTCCGCCTTGAATTCGTCCGTGAAGCTCCGTCGTTTCCGTCGCACCATGATCACCCTGCGGGGCCTTTATCCCCTTATCTTGGGTGTCCATCAAACCGGGGCATGCTCAGCCCCCTTCGGAACCGACATGCTCGTCAGTAGCGCCAGCTGGAGAGGTCGGCGCCCTCGGGAGCGGTCTTTTCGATGCGCTCGAGGATCTTGGGCAGGTACATGGTGTTGTAGCGTAGGCGGGAGATGTGGTTCGGCTGGTCGGGATCACCGTTCCAGCAGTGCTCGGCCCGGTCGCCGTAGGTGACTTCGCCCTCGTAGGGTGGCGAGGTCGTGGACGATAGAAAGTCTTCCATAAGGTAGACGGCGTTGTTGAGGTAGTAGTTGTCCATATCGCCGCAGTAGACGTGGATCTTGCCGCGAAGCTTGGGCCCCAGGGTGGCCCAGTCGCGTTCGAGGATGTGGCGAAGGTCGTAGTTCTCTCTCCAGTAGGCCGCGATCTCCGGGTCGATCTTTCCGGAGCGTTTGTCCCACAGGCGGCGGGGATAGCCGTCGGGGCCCATCGGCGAGTATACGGCCTCCCAGATATCGAATTGTTGACCCGAACGGCCCTTATCCCCGAGCGCGAGCTCGAGATGGTTGTAGTCGGCCATCGTCGCGTTCACGTGACCCAAGTAATCGCGGTGCCCGGGTCGGGGCACGCGGGTAAAAGGCCCGCCTTGGTAGTAGGCATTGTCGTCCGAATAGATGTTGACCGTGCTGTACGCGCGAAAGTCGACCGGGTCGGGGCAGGCCGCGAAGGCACCGTTGTACTCATCGGGATAGAAGACTTGCGCCGCGAAGGCCTCCCATCCGCCCGTGGACCCGCCGTACAAGAAGCGAGCCCATCCTTCGCCGATGCCTCTGAACTTCTCTTCGAGATAAGGCACGAGCTCGTAGGTGATCGCGTCACCGTAGGGCCCCAGGTTCGCCGAGTTCACCGCGTAGGAGTCATCGTAATACGGATTGGCGTGCTGGATCTCGACGATGAGAAAGCGAGGGAACTCGGCGCTCGTCCATTTCTTGTAGAACGCGTGGGCCTCTTCCTGCTGAATCCGGTTGTAGCCACGAACGTCGAACCGTTCGCTGTAATCGGGCTTCAGGGCGGGGTCGGGTGGTTCGGGTCGAAAGCCACCGAAATCGGAGGGAAAGTGCCCGTGAAAGATCATGAGCGGATATCGAGCCTCGGGGTGATCGTCGAAGCCGTGCGGCACCAGCACGTGAGCCCCCAGATACATGTCGCGACCCCAGAACTTACTGAGCCGCTCGCTCTTGATGCGAACGTGACGGATGTACGGAGTGTCGGACGGTGGTTCGATAGGGGGGACGATCTGGTCGAGAACCAGCTTGACCTCGGGGCTCGCGGCTCCGCCGAGGCGAACCTTCTGCGGGGCGCTGTAAAGATTGCCGGGGGCCCGATTCCACTGCTGACCTTCCCCCCGGTCCATGGGGAGCTTGACCGTATGGCCCGACTCGAGGTTGAACGTTTCGTACTTATGCAGGATAGCCTGCACATTGTACGTCCCTTCCGGTAGGTCGGAGAGGCTGACCATGGGATATCCAAAGACGTCGGCGTTGATGAACCGCGCCTGGCCCTGCCCCCATCCCTCGACGTTGAGGCCGAACACCTGGATCGCCTGGTTGCCGGGCCGCACCCGAAATCGAGGCTCTTCGGGAGCCCCATCGTCGGGCGCGATCAGCAGTATGAGCCGACCGTCGATGGGCTCACCGGGGCCGACCGCCCCCCGCTCGATGGTCACCACGCTCTGCGACTTCATGGGTTCCGAAGCAGTAGACCACGTACGACATCCACCAAGAAGTAGCGTCGATAGGAAGATGAATCGAATGAACGCCATGCGGAACCCTACTACATTTCGGGCACGTATATACGCACGGGGTGCCGCCCCGACCGGATCGACCGGCCTTGTCGATTCGTCCGCGATTCACTGGCGATCCGGCTTCTCGGGGGCCTTCTCATGGAGGTCCTCGAGCGACGCGACGAACACTCGACGCCAGGCGAGCTTCTTCGCGTCGCGAAAACCCAGCGAAGTAAAGGCGACCGACCATCGACCATCGACGACTCCCACGGACGGATCCTGATTGGACACGGTGCCCGTTCGGAGCGGGATCGGCTCGGCGCCCACCCTCGCCTCGACGGCGTACAGCGGGTCGACCAACCGGCCCCGCTGGGCGTTCTTGACGAAGACGATATGTCGGCCGTCGGGCGTCCAGGCCGGTCCTCGCTTCTCGTTGAGCACCACGTTTTCGGCGACCCGGATGGGCGGGTCACCCCGTGCGATGTCCATGACGTAAAGGTCGTAGCCGGGTCTTCGGCCGCCGGCCTTGCCCCGGTTCGCGAAGAACGCGAGCCGGCGGCCGTCGGGTGACCACGATGGATTGAGTTCGTCGTCCGGCCACTTCGTGAGGCGCACGACTTCATCCGGGCGCCCGATATTTTCGATCAAGTACAGGTCCGCACTGTTGTGCGTGTGACCGACGAAGGCGAGGCCCTGCCCGTCCGGGCGCCACACCGGGAACCGATCGATGCGCCCCCGCTTGCGCTCGATAGCACGGGGCTGGGTACTCTCCATGAGGTCCTGAACCAAGGTCACGCCTTCGGCGCCGCGAGCCGCCGACACGTACGCCAATCGCCAACCGACCGGGCTGAGGGCCGGTTGGCCGGCCCCGCCGGGTGTCCTGGTGAGTTGGGTGCCTTCGTTCCAAAAGACCTGGTAATCGCCGCCGGCGACATTACAGGCGTACGCGAAGATATCCGGATCGGTGCGGGGACCCCACGTGAACTCGCGGCAGACCTCCGCCGGTGCCACCGCCGGCGGTCCGTCGGTCCCCTTGAAGCGAGCCGCCGTTTGCCGAGCTGCCGAACTCGCGGCGTCTCCGAACTTTGGGCGGACCCTCCGTTCACGACGGCCGCCGAAGACATCCGCGAGGAGATTGAGCTCGATCTTTCGATCGGCGAGAAACACCCGCTCGTAGACCAGCGCCTTACCATCCCGAGACCACTGCGGATTTTCGCAATGCCCGGCTCGAGCGGGGCTGACCGCCTCGGCCCGACGGCCGCTGCGATGCGGTCGGGCGTCGGCCTCGGCCGCAGCCAGGCCACAAACCACGAACGTGACAACGGAGGATATGGCGCGTCGATGCATCGCTACTCGCCCCGAAACGACGACGGATTGGGGTTGAAATTCACTTGGTCGGGGCCTCCTCCGCTCGATAAGGCCACCGCGGTGCCCGTGCCGCCCGCGATGACCACCGCCCCGACGACCAGCCACACCCAGTTGTCTTCGAACCACGAAGACTCCTCTTCGGCGGCAACCGAGGCCGGCGCGACAACCTCGCCGCCCGGCGGAGGCGCTCCAGCGGGCGCCGCCGCAAGTCCCGGCGGGGGCGCGCAATCGGCCCCGATGTCGGTCGAGCTCAGGCGCACCAGCTCTCCAGCCAGCACACTGACCTTTACGCTGCCGAACCGATAGCGCCCGGCCGGCAGGTAAAAACGCTCGCCCCTTTGTCGGGTGAGGGTTCCGGTCCGCCAGCCGGTCGCGGAGTCGAGGAGCGCCCGCCGGGTCACGTTGACCATCGGGGCCGCCAACTCGGCTTGAAACCGCAGCTCGCGGCAGGTGCCGCCGTCGAGCACGAGGGACCCGACGTGGCTGTCGTACTCATCCAAAAATGCCCGCGCCCACTTCGAGCGGGCGGGCTCCTTCAATCCGAGCCGCCGAGCCTGCCGCACCGCCCGACCGGCCTCGTCGACCTTCCGCTCGACAAAAAATACGCGACCGAGCGCGAGCCACGCCCCGGGGTCGGACCGCCCGGGCTCATCGGCGACCGTCTCGGTCAAGAGCTCCCGGGCTCGGACCGCCAGGTTCATCTTTAGGTACAGATTCGCTTGTTTGACGTTGTGGCGAACCCGACGGCGATCCTCGTCCTGCGCGCTCGCGGAGGCCGCCGAGGCGCCGACGACGCCCCCCAGCGACACGATGAAAACAACACTACGTATCCAGCTCGGCATCTCGCACTCCATGACAGGCTATACGCCGCCGCGCAGGAAGGCCCTGCAGCACAGGCGTTTCACGTTCGCATATCGACCATCGGACGGAATCGGACTGATAGATTGGGCACCGGGCCCTAAAAACGCAGCCGCGCGCCGTTTCGGCATCGGACTTGCGCGGTGACGGGTAGGTGCCCAGGCGACCCAGCGCGTCGAGCACCCCCGGGACGAGGCTGAAGCTGACCATGGCCCCCGCGACATATCGCGACGCATCCCACAACTGTTGGGTATAAGGATGACGGGGCTCTTCGGGGTCGAGAAAGTCCCGCGCCGCGGCCGCTTCCACCAACCGCCCGCGGTACAGGACCAAGATTCGGTCGGCGGTCCCGACCACGAACCCGAGGTCGTGACTGACGAGCAAAATCGTCCGCTGAGGCTGCTGCGCTCGCGCCGACCGAATCAGGCGGCGAACGCCGGTGCGATGCTCGGCGTCGAGCCCGGCGGTCGGCTCGTCGAGCACCAGCAGCTCACCCGGGGATTGAAGCGCGATCAGAAGCCCGACCCGCCGCCGTTCGCCCCCGCTCAGTCGACCGAGCGGCTGATCGACCCGCTCGCGCAATCCAACCACCGCCAGCCGCTGCTCGGCCTCCTCGAGGGCGACCGGCCAGGCCAGGCCCAGGTCTGTGGTCAACGATTCAGCCACCGCGGCTCGACCGGTCATCGCGGGGTTGAGACTCGTGTAGGGGTTCTGAAACAACACGGTGCGCTGGCGCCTGAACCCCGCCGCCGCGGCCCTCGAAAGGTGACCCAGGCGATGGCCGTTCCAGAGCACCCGACCCCCATCGGCTCGGGTGAGGCCGGACAGCACCCGTGTCAGAGTGGTTTTGCCCGAACCGCTTTCCCCGACTAGGGCCAGGCACTCTCCCACGTCGACGGCCACCGTCACTTCGCACAAGACGTCCCGTCGAGCAGAACCGAGCCAACCGCCGGCGCCGAAAGTCTTGTTGACGCCCTCGGCCTCCACGCGCGGGCTTTCGGTCAACCAAGCCTCAGTGCCGGCCTCGCCGCCGGGCTGCGTCGGCGGGCTCTCGGCGACCGCCGGGGCGTGACCATGGCGGAGCAGCCGGTCGGCGTACGGCGTCAGCGGGACGCGCTGATCGAACAGATCGTCGGTGTCCGCCTCTTGCTCGACGCGACCGTGGCGCATGATCAAGACCTTCGACGACAGACTCCGTGCGATGCCCAGGTCGTGGGTGACCAGCACGGCGCTGAAGCCGACTTCCTGGTAGAGGCGGGCCAGCAGCTCGAGCACCGATGCCTGCAGACTCACGTCGAGTCCGGTCGTGATCTCGTCGAGCAGCAACAGCTCCGGCTCCTGCGCCAGCACCAGGCCGAGCATCACTCGCTGGGCCATGCCACCCGAAAGCTCGTGCGGGTAGAGCTTCATCACCGCGGCCGGGTCGGAGAACCCGAGGCGCTCCAGCCAGTGCTCCGCCTTCGCGTGGGGTCGGTCGTGGACCACGACCGACACGAGCTGTTGCCCGACCGTGTAGAACGGATCGAGCGCCGCCCGACCGTTCTGGAGCACCAGCCCTACCCGTCGCCCTCGCAACGGGCGAAGACGCCGCTCCACCAGCGCCCGCCACCGACGCGAGAACGACACCCGCTCCGGATCCGAGTCGGGGGACCGGCCGGTGCGAGTCGGATGACGTCGCAGGTGGGCCTCGAGGTCGAGGTATGGCCGGGCTTCGGTCCCATCGCGAAACCGAAGGATGACTTCGCCGCCCACGACCCCCGGCGAACCGCGAACCAACCCCAGGATGGACTGCAGCAAGACCGATTTACCGCTGCCCGACTCGCCGACGACGGCCAGAATATCACCGCCCGCGACGGTCAAAGAGACATGGTCGAGGGCCCGCACGACCTTGCGATCTTCGGTGAAGTCGGCCGACAACCCCCGAACCTCGAGGGCCGGGCCCATCAGCAAGTCGGCCGCCAGAACTCCGGTCATGGGCGGCCTCCCGCATCGCGCTCGGCGCCGAAAACGTCGCCCAGCCAGGCGAGCAACACGATCGTGCCCACGATGACCGCCGTGACCACCGACGCCGCCCACAGGTTGCCGGCGAGGGCCGCATCGCGGGTGCCCTTGAGGATGTTGCCCCACGATGGGTTCGGCTCCTGCACCCCGAACTCGTCGGGCATGAAACTCAGCGACGTCTCGACGAGAATCACCAGCGCCCACAGCTGCATCAGATGCCGAAGCACCAGCGGCCGCGTGTGCAGCCAGATGATGTGGTACCCGAGAATGCGCCAACTCGGGATGCCGCCGGCCGCCGCCGCCTCGATGTACTCTTCGCGGCAGCACGCCTGTACGCGCCTCCGTACGTCTTCGGCCAGCTCGCCAGCGTAGATCACGCCCGCCCCGATCGCCAGGACGTATGGGCTGAAGCCGAACATCGCACACAACAACACGAGCGAGACCATCCGCGGCAGCGCGCTCGGCAGCGCCAGCCCGATGCTGACGCCTCCCTGCAAAACCGCCAACAGGCGTCGTCGCCCGGTCGAGGGGGGCTGAAGGGCATCCTGCGGGGGCGAAAAGCCGGCGAACGCGCCCAGACTGACGCCGATCAATCCGCACACCAGTATCGCCACGATGCCCGGCAGAAAGAACGCCCGAGTCGCGACCAAGATCCTCAGCAGCAGGTCTCGCCCCAGCCAATCCGTCCCTAGCGGATGCACGAGTGACGGCCCGAGCAGCCAGTCTTCGCGCGGACCGACCGGCCAATGGTCGACCGGCACCACAAGGCCCAAGAGGCCAACGGCCCCGAAGACGAGCAGCCCGAACAGCCCTGGCATGACCCGCCGCCACCGGCGTTGCGTCAGCCAACCGCGCCACGCGACGAGGCGACGGGGAGCAGAGGCCGGGTCGCTCATGACAAGTCCGCTTGCCGGCGGGCGCGCGGGTCGGCCATCACGACCACCGCCTCCACCGATAACCGGGTCGTCGCATATAGCATCGCCCAGACCACGGTCGCCCCCAAGAGTACGTTCGCGTCGCGGGCCAGCGCGGCGTCCCAGATCAGCCGACCCAACCCCGGAACGTTGAAAATAAGCTCCACGATGACCGCGCCCCCGAAGATCGCGCTCAGTCGATTGACCGCCAGCGTGACCAGCGGGCCGACCAAGCTCGGCCCGACGTGCCGCCACAAGGGCCGACCCGCGGCTCGGGCGAACAGAACGAAATCGGCCTTGAGCAACCGGTCGAGCTCGGCCGACAGCCCCCGCGCGGTCTCCATGAGCACCCCACTTCCGACCGCCAACACCACCGACGCCAATAGATAGCTGATCCAGCCGAGCTGGTGGGGTACTGGAAACCACTGCGGCGGCCCCCACCAGTCTCGCTCGATGCCTTGGGCGACCGTTCCGTTCACGATGATCAGGGCCCAGTACGCGAGCAGAAAGGCGGGGCTCGCCGATAGGACGTAGGTCAAGCCGCGGGTCGCGGCGGCGGTCCGCGGTCGACTCTGGCCCGACCACCACCACGCCAAGACCCCGGCCACCACCAGCGCCAGCGACAGCGCCGCGACCACGATGATCGCGGATTCGAATGAAGCAGCGGCGATCAAAGTGGCGACTGACTCGCCGGGGCGGTACTCGGTCGACGCGCCGAGATCGCCCTGCAGAAGCCCTCCAGCCCACTCGGCGAACGGGGGCAGGTCTTTCGGAGTTCCCGGCGCGAGCGTCAAAATGCCGTACACTGCGCTGCTGGCCAGTCCGGCGACGGCGAACAGCCACACCCCGTGACCCAGCAAGCGCAGCAGCGGCAGTCTCATCGGCTCAGGCCACGCCTACTTCCACTTCCATTCGGTGATCCACGTGAAGTAGCGGAAAGGGTGAATGTCGACCCCCGTCAACCGGCTGGAAACCGCGGTGTAGCTCTGAACCGACCACAAAAAGACATAGGGGAGGTCATCGTGGGCGTGCGCGTGAACCCGACGCTGAATCTCTCGATAGAGCTCGGGATCTCGAGTTCGGCGTGATTGATCGAGCAGGGCGTCCATTCGGGTACTGCGGTATCCAAAGTCGTTCAAGCGACCGCGGCTGTGGAACAGGTCGTACACATCGGAGGCTTCATCGAACGACCACGCGCCCAACGTGAGGTCGAAGTCGCGCTTCGCTCGAACCCGCTCCCGCCATACGGCGGGTTCGAGCCATTCGAGCGACACCTCGAAACCAGCCGTCCGCAAGCGAGACTGCAGGTCGAGGACCACGTCTTTGTAGGCATTCCAGTCTTTGTTGACCGACAGCCGCAGACGAAGCGCCCGCCCCCGACGGGTGAACACGCCCCGGCGTTTTTTGTAGCCGGCCTTGCGCATGTACCTACCGACCGCCCTGACGTCGAATCGGTATGGACTCACGTCGTCGTTGTAAAACGGGCTGCGCGGCGCAAAGGGGCCGGAGATCGTTTGTCCATCGCCGAGGTGGATCTTTCGCAGCTCGTCTCGGTCGAGGGCTGCGGTGAGCGCTCGGCGTACGTCAGGGTTCGAAAGCGCTGGGTGACGATGGTTGATGCCCAGATACCACCACGACAATGACTCATAGGGCAGGAGCGTGACCTTGCCGACCATGCCTTCGACCACCGGCCGGTGCCGAGGCAGAACGCGCACGACCGCATCGAGCGCGTCGTACTGAAGAAAGTCGAGCTGCACCTTCTTGTCGGGAATGAACCGCGCGAGAATATCATGAACACCGCTTTGGCGCTGCGGATTGTGGGTCAACTCGAGATTGGTGCCCTCCCACTTGACGAACTTGAACGGCCCCGACCCCACCGGCGACAGTCGAAATCCGTCGCGTACCGACAGGGGCGGCCCCGACAACTTATGGCGGGGCAGCACCTTGAACATCATCGCTTGCTCGGGCTGCACCAGCGGCCGGGTGAAGGTGAAAGAGAGCTGGTTGGGGCCCGTGATCTTGACGTCTTTGATCAGAGATACCGTGGCGCGCGCCGGCGACCGCGACTGGGGGCTCTGAAGCGCCTCGACCGTGAACACGACGTCGGCCGGGGTCACCGGCTGCCCGTCGTGCCAGAAGCTCTGGCGAAGGTACACCGTGGCTTCCGTCCGGTCTTCGCTGAACTCGGCCTTGGCTGCCAACTCGGGCGCCGGGTTCAAGAACCGATCGTAGGTGAACAGCCCCTCGAACATCAGCTCTTCGAGCCGAGTGTCGACCATCGTCCGACCAAACGCCGGATTCAGCGTGGATGGCGGCCGGTCTTCGCCGTACCGAAACGGCTCCTCCCCCGCCGCCTCGGCGGGGGATGGCAGCAGCAACAACGCTCCCGCGGCCAAGACCCTACTGACGCTTTTGAAGTCCACCAACCCCTCCCATGAGTCGAGCCACCGCCAGCTGTTCCACCGCCGTCAGGGCTCCTTGCGCCTCCGGATACGACCGTCGAACAGCCCTCAGAGCCCCGATCGCTTCCGGCAAGCGCCGCATACATACGGCCGCACTGGCCAGCTGCACCAAGAATGCAGGTTCGTTTCGATAGGTCACCCGGTCGGTGACCGCAGGGTCCGCGCTCTGTCGAAGAAGCGCCAGTGCGTCACCGCACCGCTGTGCATCTTCGATCCACGGTTCGGCCGTACGACGGAGGATGCCGTCAGAGAGGCTGGTCGTGAGGCCCAGCTCTTCGACCAGCCGAGCGGCCTCGTCGCTCGCCGCGCAGGCTTTGGCCTCCGCGGCCGCCCGCCGCGCTTCCGCCGCTTGCGCGAGCGCCGACTCCACGTCGGGGGCAGCCGGCGGAGCACCGGCATGCGGGGCATCCGAAAAAACGTGCGCCATCCAGGCCGAAACATCGGGCGTGGACGTGGACGTCGCGGCCACGGCGAGCGCCCGCCGCCGGTGCACTTCGGCGAGGGTCCACGTCGCCAGCGGGTCGAACAGGGAAACCTTGACCGAATCCACCACTTCGCCGGGCACCGAGATCGTCTCGACGATGGCCGGATCGGCCGCGAGCCGCTCGAGCACCTCGAGCTCGACGCGGTCGAAATCACACAGCGCGCCTGCGTAGGCGTCGAGCCGCGGGCCCCACGGTCCCGCGCCCTTGGTCGGTGAGAGCCGGGCCGGGCACGCCGGAGGCTCTGGACACTTCAACTGCTGCCAGACCACTTCGCGCGGCGTCTTGCCCGGCGAGCCGCAGACCACGGGAGGTCCGCGCAGGCTCGCCGAGAGCTTGGCGCCTCCCGGGGCGATCAGCCAGGGCGGCGGCTCGACGCTCATCACCAACGCCGAGACCGTCGCGAGATCGGCCTCGGACGCCAGCGGGGCCGCCTGTGCGCGGTGCCGAGCCTCGAGATAGGCGAGCATCGTCGAAGCATGCAGGCGGGCCAGCCGACGATCGACCAACGCGAGCGCGCCGTGGGAACGACGCCGACCGATGGCGTCGTACAGGCCGACCGAAGCGCCGTCGGTCGCCTCGTCATCGGCGGTGCTCGCGCCCTCGAACGCTCGGATGGCGGCCCGATAGTCGCGCCGGTAGAGCTTCAGCCAACCCTCGGACACGTTGTTGAGGCGGTCGGGCCCCTCGGGATCGCGGAGCAGCGCCGACAGCCAATCACTGGGTGCTGGACAGTCCACGGAGGCCGGGGGCGACGATGACGGCGCCCGAGACTGGCAGCCGATCAGCAGCAGCCCGGCGAGGGTCGCGACGATCGGGCGCTTCACGGGCATCACTCGCCGTCCAGGCGTTGGCGCTGGCGCTGCACTCGGTCCCGCGAGTCGCGCGCATACGTCATCATTTCGGCGTTCTTCGACTGCTCAGCGGTTCGCTCGAGGTCGGTGTAGATCGCCATGGCCTTCTGGAAATAGCCCAGCTCTTCTTCGGCGTAGAACAGCTGTTCGAAGAAGCCGGCGCGGAGCTTGAGCGTATTGAGGATCCACTTCTCTCGTTGCGGTCGGGAACCTCGAAACTTCATCCGGTATCGCCAGGCGGCCTCGGCCTGCTGAGATGCTTCGGTCAGTTGTTTGCGGCGTCCCAGCAGCTCGGCCAGACGGACCCGAAGCTCGGGGTCTGAGCGGCCTCGCCGGGTCTCGAGCGCTTGCGACAAGACGCGCTCGGCCTGCCGAATCTGGCTTTGGGCGGTGTACACGTGGGCGAGCAAGAGCTTCGCCTCGAGGTAATGGGCGGCGCTCGCGGACACGCCCTTCAAGCAGCCGAGGTCGCTCTCGGACAACTTGCGGCCCGACTGCGCCTGGCTTCGAACCTGGTCGATACAATTGGAACGGCAGGCGCCCGCCGCCTTGATGGGTTTGATCCGGCCCCGGGCGGGCACCTCGACGAAGGTCGGCAGGGTCTCCGCACACTCCGGTCCGGACAAGGTGAGCTTCCGGACGCCCGGGGCGAGATAAGCGGTGCTCTTGGGCCCACAAGCGCGCAGCGCCAGCTGTCCGTCGACGTACAAGTCGAGCCCCGGTGGCTCGCACGATACCGTGGCCGCGCGTCCGTTGGCCGGACGAATCGGCTGGTCGGGAGGGGGCGCGGACTCCACCGGCGCCTCCACGGCGTCGGACGGGTCGTCGGTCGCGAAGTCGTCGCCAAAGTCGTCACCGAAGTCGTCGTCGTCCCGGGGCAACGGAGCGTCGGTCGAGTCGGCCGCCGCGGCCAACGACGCCGAAAGATCCGCGGGCGGTGGGTCACCGAGCGACGGCGGCATCACCACGGCTCGCTCCCGCTCTGTGGATGCGGCCGGTCTTCGGTCGATCCGAGCGACGCGAGTCGGCGGAGGAGGTTCAGGGGCAGCGTCGCCCTCTTCTTCGTCGAATCCGGGGAGCGGACGGTCCGACACCTCGTCGTCCGACGGCTGAAGCGGCTCCGGTTGGATGACGACCCGCTCTCGGGGTGCAGGTCGCGGCCGTCGCCGTCGGCGGGGAGCGGGTGGTGGCGGAGGCGGTTCTTTTTCTTCGGACAGATCGAGCTCCGCCGGGACCGGCGGCGGAGCCCCGGCGAGCGCCCCCGCGGTGTCCGGGTCGGCGCCCGCGCACCCGGGCTCCACGTTCAGGATCGCCCCTTCGCTCGGCAGCGCGAAGCCGCACACGAGCTGGTCGCACGGCCCCTTGGCGCGGGCGACGATCCGCGCGAAGCCCCCCGGCGCGCGCATGAAGTGCTTTTCGAGGTACCCATCCTCGTCGGTGGTCCCGAGCGGATCCCCGTCGACCTCGACCTCTTGGCCCTCGCAATCGCTGTCGACCACGACGACGTATTTGACTTGACCGTCGATGGAGGTCTCCGGCGCTGCACCTTGCGTGGTCACCGGCACCACGAACCGAACGGCGGCCGGATTGCCGTTCGCGTCGTGACCGAGCACGAATTCCTTTTCGCTGGGCCCCTGGGCCACCAGCCCCTCGGGGAGCTCGACCGCGATGTGCAGCTTGCCGCCGGCCGCCCCCTGGTAGTTCACGCGCAAGCGACCTTGCCCGTTGGTGGTCAATCGGTCGCTGTGCGAGAACGTGACCGGGATACCGGCGAGATGGGTGCCCGCGGGACCCGCGACTTTGACCTCGACCGGGAAGATCTCGAGCGTGATCGTCTCGGTCTCGAAGAACTGACCGCATCCGCTCGTCGCGAGCGCCGCGAACAGCAACGCCCCCAAGAACGGCGCTGCCGGCGCGGACCGGGCCCGGGAGGTCGGGCGCATCGAAAACCGGAAGCTGCGGACCAGGCTTCGCATCTGACTATTCTCCGTCCCGGATCACGCCGCTTCCGGGCGAGGGCCCCGGACGGCGCTCGGCGGGTACGCCGAGGTCATCCATCGTCGGTCCCACGATCGGAAGCAACTCGATGTCGGGGATCGCGTGATCGCCCCCCGGGTACTCGACGACGATCGGCGGCGCGTTCTTCCCCAACCACCATCCGAGCTTGTAGGGCAACAGCGTGTACGTGCCCGGCGGCACGGGCGACATCGTCTTGACCTCGCGAGTGATCTCGAACGCGCCATCGAAGGTGAGCACCGCGTCCGTCTCCGGCTGGGTGGTGATGCGGACACCGTCGAGCGGCTGCCCGTCAGGTCCCACGACCCGCCCTCGGATCCGGGGCGTTCCGTCGGAGTCGGCACCGCTCGTCGACGCGCAGGCCGCCAGCAACGACATGACGACGCCCGCCGAGAAACGCCACCGTCGACTCATCAAAACGATTCTCATGGTCCGACTCCCTCGGCCTCGGCCAACCGGCCCAGCCAGTGCTTCAATACCAGGCTTTCAGGCTCGAGCGCTCGAAGCGTTTCGATATCCCCCCGGACGGTCGCGTTCAGCTCGTCCGCGTTCGCCAGCCGTTTCTTGAGCGTCTTCAACGCTCGACGATAGGCCCGGGACCGCTGAAGTCGGTCGAAAGCCGCCTTGACTTCATCATCCGGAGTGCGGTTCAGCCGCTCCACGTACAGCCGCCCGGCTTCCAAATAGGCGCCCCGGAGAACGGCCGCCTCGCCGTCGGACAGCGCTTTTGCGGTCGTCCGTGGGGGGTCGGCACTCGGCGCGACCGCAGGCAGCCCGCCCAGGCCTCCCCCCGCCACCCATCCCGCGCCCAGGGCGATGACGACCCCGAGCGCGACCAACCCGACGGCCGGCCATCGCCGTCGACCGGCGGTCCGAATCGGCAGGCGCCCCGCCCGCAACCGCCGATGGACCTCGGCCGCGGTCGGGCGCGGGTCACCTTCGGTGCAGTCGACCGCGACGGCCCCCAAGATATCGGTGCCGGGTTCGAGGGCCGTCTCGGGGAGGCAGGAGGCGATGGCGCACCCCAACCACCAGACGTCGCCCCCAGGTGACGGCAAGCCCCCCTCGGGAGGCCCCAGCGCCTCCTCCGCGGGGTCTCGGACATCCAGCGCGTCGGCGAACGCCGCCACCGACAGGTCGAGGTGAGGCACCCCATCGCGGTCGAGCAGGATGTCTTCGAGCGTGAACCGACCCACCGCGACGCCTTGGGCGTGCGCTCTCGCCAGGACGGCGGACACCGCCTCGAAGCAGGCGGCGAGCCGCTGCCCGCGAAGCGGACCACGAAGCCGAGGGACGGCCTGGGCGAGGCTCCCTCCCTCGAGCGCCGCCGTGACGATCACCGGCCCGTGTTTGGCGTCTTCGAACAGATCGAGCAGGGGGACGACGCCCTCGGTCTGAAGCAGGTCGGGCAAGGTGGCCCCCGCCTGAAAAGCCTCACACAGGGCCTGCCACTCGGGTCGATGACGAACCACGTCGGGCTCCGCGTACACCCGGACGACGACCGGATGCTCGTTGAGCATCTGGGCAAGGTACCGGCGACCGGGGCCCCGACCCGAGATCGGTTCGCGGATCAGGTACCGGGCGCCCAGCATATCGTCGGGGGCGAGCGGGCGCGGGGCCGACCAAGCAGTGGGTTGGGGCGGCCATGGCACGCTGCTCGTCGGTTCGAGCGGCGGCGGTCGGGGCGCGAGCTTATCCGCGGGCAAAGCTCGGGTCGGTTCGTCGGCGCTGGTGTATCCGCCCGTAGTGACCCCCGAAGGGGCCGTGAATCGTGGATCGGAAACGGCCGCGCCTCCTGTCTCGACCTCACCGAAGGTCCCGGATTGCGTCATCGACGGGTCGCGGTCCGGGGCGTACCCCCGAGCGGTCATCGGATCGACGGGGCCGCCGATAGTCGGCCCCTCTACGTCGTCGACATGGGGCACGCCGGCATCGACCAGGTGGTCGATGTCCACCGGGCGTGTTGGCTGCTCGGCGATGCCGCGACTCGGGCGCCCTTTGTGGTGCTGATCCGCCACGACGACCTGAGCCGGGAATTAGCACGGTGCACCGGGGGAGGGTACCGTCGGAAGGCGGACGCTTGGGGGTCGTTACCCCATGCAGCGGGCATCTCGAGAGCCGAACCGCTCGACGCGCGAGCCGCCCCGGCGAGGATCGGCGGACCCGGTTGGCTGGCGGCGCAGGGCCCCAGCGACTGAGCAGCCCCCTGACGGCGGCCGAGGGCCGCCAGCCGAGCTGGCGCCCTCAATCAGCGGTCGCTCGGCGTCGTCTTCGCGCTTCGAGCGCCGTCCCCACGATATCGACGACATCCATGAAATTCTCTTCCACCACCATCGTGGCGAAGTCGCGAGGGGTCAGCGTTCGCGCATTCTCGGCGGCCGCGGCCTGGCCGGCGGTCCACAGCAGGCTGAGCTCGTTCGACACGGCGGAGGTGAGCCCGAACTGCACTCGAAGCACCGACCGCCACGGTTTTCGGCTCCGGAAGAGCACCTGAACTCGATGCGCGGTCTTCTTCTCTTCTTCGGCCGACAGATGACCGATCGCCGCCAGGACGTAGTCTTCCATCAGCCCGGAAAGAGTCGACCGTAGACGGTTGGCCGGGGTGGACACCTTCACGTTCTATCGGCCCGGCGCCCCGTTCGACCACCTCGAACCACCCAAAAAATGACTGGCCGTCGGTCGCTCGAGACGCGAACGGCTACCGCGGCCGGGGTGCCCCCGACGCGGGCGCGTTGGCCTCGAACCGACCATCAGCGACCATCAGCGACCATCAGCGATCTGCCTGAAGCTCGCTGGCAAAACAGACTACGCAAGTGCGGCGCGCGTCAGGTGACGAGGGTGCCGATGTGCTCCCGGACGGCGTCGGCCATGGCCTGGGCACTCGGATAGTCGTTCGGATCGATCGGATCGCTGATGCGAAGCCGGACCCCGTGATAGGTCATCGCTCCGAACTTCAGATAGTGCTCGAGAAAGCCGTCGTCACCGATCCAGCAGTCGCTGGGATCGAGAAAATCCATGCGGGACGGCACCACCGGAACGTTGGCGATCTTTGCCAGCCCGAAGACGCCTCGCTTGAAAGGAAGCATGCGATCTCCTGACGTGGTCGTTCCCTCCGGGAAGTTGACGACCGCGACCCCAGCTCGCAGGGCCCGCAACGCCCGGCGTAAGACGGTGGCGCTCTGATGCAGGTTGCCGCGGTGAACGAGCATGACCCCCAGCGAGTCGAGCGTCGGACCGATGACCGGCCAGTCTCCGAGCTCGCGCTTGGCGATCGGTGCGCTCGCCTGAATCGCGGCGAGAATGATCGGGTCCATGTAGCCGAGGTGATTGCAGACCATGATGAAGGGGGGTTCGGGCAGAGAACTGCCGCGGACCACCATTTGCATTCCGTGGGAATCCATCAGCCGAGCGCAGATTTCCTTGAGCAACTCTGCTTGCTGATGCAAGCGCTCGGGGCCTTCGCCAAATTCCGCCGCCCGCCGCTTCACCTCGCGCGTAAACTGATAGATTCTCCATCCCCGCTGAAGCAGGCGGACCGGCCCCATCACGTCCAGCGTGGGCTTGACGCCCACCGCGGACGAGGTCATGCCGCCTCCGTATCGCCGCCTTGTGAGCGGTTGCCGACAAGCCCCAACCGCATGAATCGATCGCGCAACTTCTCGAAGGCCGTGCGTTCGATCCGCGAGACGATCCGAGAGCGACCGGGACCGTAGAAATCATCCCGGACTTCCGACTCCGTTGCCCCGAGCATCTTGTGCATGGCACGAGCCGCCTTGTTGTCTTCTTCCACCGTGAACCAGCAGACGTCGGCCTTTTCATCGGCGACGGTCACGAAGGCTCGCAGCAACTGAACGAGCACACGGCTACCTTGATACTCGGGTCGAATGGCGACGGTCGTACAGTACGCCTCTCGCCCCTTGATGAAGGAAAGAAGGTAACCTACCGGCCGCCCTTCCAATTCGGCCAAGAAGCACGACTCTCCGAAGAAGTCACAGCAGAGGCGAACGTAGTAGGGGCCTAGGGTGCCGTCGTGGGAGGTACCGAACATGTCCTCTTCGAGTTGCATGAGCAAATCGAAGTCACTGCTCTGAAGCGGACGTACATTGTATCGGGCCATGGCCGCGGAGCCTGCGGCGACTCCCTCGCGTAGGGAAGCAGAAAAACACCCGAATAAGTGTTTCGCCGGATGGTCGGTTCGGCTGTCTCGATCGACGACAGGCGCGCGTCGCGGCCGGAGAACGTGACCGTTATGCGACTCACATCGACAAAATATCATCGGACAGCCACTCGCCGGCCGCCCTTGCGTAGACGTCGACGACCGGGTCGTGGGGGTCAACGAACCTTGCCTCCGGCTTCCCGTAAACCGGCGGTTCACGTGTTCGTACGGCTAAGTCCACAAAGGCGATCGCCGCCGCCGAGAGGGTGGGCGCTGAAATCAGTCGTCCGAACCTGACGGCCGTCGAATACAACGAGCCGGCCTCCCTTTCCGCCCAACCAAAGGCTGGAAGCTCCCGAACGACTTCCCACAGCCAAAATGCAGTATCCGTGGTCGGCGGGTTGATCGCACATCGGGCGGCGACACCGTGTAGACCCATCCGTGTCAAATACGGGACCAGCAGGCGTTGAGTTCCGCGTTGGCGCCATCGCGCAAAGAGCGTGGACTGATCCGGAGGCGATGGTCGCTCCGCCAAGGCGCTCAATTCGGCGCCCCACAGCCGCGCCGCGTTTCCAACCAGCGCCCCGGCCCCGGCGGCCGCCTCCAAGCGCGCCTGCCACTCTTCGGCCTCTTGATTCGCGGGTGGGTCGACCAAAAAACGCAGGGCGCGATCATAGTTGGACTCCCGGTCGTCGCCCTGCTCCTGAGCCAGCTCTAGCAAGCGTTGCAGCCTCTGCACGACGGCCGGCCGGTCGCGTTCGCGGTCGGCATCCCACAGCATGCGCTCGTGCACTTCGATGAGCTCCGGCGCCGTCCGTAAGAATCGCTCGAAGGGACCATAAGCCACGCCGGAGGCCGCCGGGCCGAAAGTATGAAGGCGCTGCTGCACGATTCGATCGAACGAATCGGTTCCGTTGCCGACCGCATCCACCACGCCGTCGACCCGACGCCGGACCAGATCCGCCCGCAGCTCATCGATCGCGCGGGTCGACAACACCCGGTTGAGTCGCAGACATATTCGACGCGCCCGCCCCAGTCGCGGTACGGCGATGTACCCCAGCAAGTCGTTGTCGTTCCAGATGAGGTCTCTTGCGACTTCGACGAGCGCCGGAAAGACCACGCCGCTCAGCCAGGACGTCGAGCGGATGGTGATATGCCGGGCCGCGGCCAGCATCGGCAGCGAGATCTCCTCGAGGTCGGGCAGTCGGTCGATCATGAGGCGTCCGCCGATCCGCCGCAGCACCGGGAACTCGAGACGCCGGATGCCCGGACAACCGGCGATGCACAGGTCGCCGCCGACCTCGGCGAGGGCGGGGGCCGAAACGACCTCCGGCCCTCGAAGGCCCGCGATACTCAGGTCTCCGGCGACGGAAACCCAGTCGGACATCCGCTCGAAGTCGGCTCGAGTCACCGCGATCGAGCCGGGAATGGGGGGCCGCAGCGGACCTTCAGCAAGCGAATCCGGCCCCCCCACCGGCATCGGGGTGCCGGGCCCGACATCGCCCGACGAGGCGGTCGCGCGAGTTCTCAGATGATCGGCCGGGGCCGCCGAACTCCATCGGCCATCATCGGTCAACCCTTCGAAGCGCAGCCGGATCCAGATCGGCTTGGATGCGTCCGGCCGGCACCACGGCGGAAACGGGCCCAGCTCGACGCGATCCCGGCCCGCCAGCGGCGCGCCGTCCGCGATGGCCACCCCATTGACCCACGTATAGGTGCCCGGCATAGGGTCGAGGGACCGTATCCAGAGGGTCTGGTCAGCCCGCGCCTCGACCGACGCGTGGCGCTCGGGTCCCACCCGCAGCCCGAGATCGACGTCGGCCTCGGGGCAGGTCCCCAACACGAGCGGGTTCGGGGGCAGCGAAACGGCTCGCCCGTCCACCAGGACGCGGACGTTCAAGGTCGACTCGACAGCTCGCTGTAGGGCGGGGCGAGCTCGCCGAGCGTACGCCCGCCTACGACCAAAATGCGTCCATCGGTCAGGGCGACCGCTTCATGGTCTACGCGACCGACGTTCAGGGCGCCTCCGCGAGACCACCGGTGACCGTCGAAGCTCTCGACGAGGGCGACCATCTTCGGGTTGTCGGCGCCCCCCCCGACAACCAAACAGCGACCGGGGCCCCATGGAACCAACTTCGGGCGGCGCCTCGGTTTGGCCAGCCGACCGGCCTCCCGCCACTCATCGGCCGCCGCGTCGTACGCGACCGCTTCCCGAATCAAGCCGGCCTTACCGTGAGGGCTTCGATGGCGGCCTCCGACCAGCAACAGCTGGCCCCCCAAACCGATGGCCGCCGCCTCCTCCCGGGGCTCTGCCAAGGGTTGACCGAGCCAACCCGGCCCCTCGGTGATCGGCCACACCTCGGGTACATCGTCGCTCCGGGCGAAACCGACGATGACCAGGTGGTCATCGACAGCCGCCGCTAGGGGCTCCGGGCGCGGCCGCCGGAGCTCCCCCCGCACGAATTGCCCGGTGGGCGTCACCCGCTCGATCAGCATCGCCGGTCGCCCGTCGGGGGCCAGGCCGCCGATCACCAGCGCGCCGTCCGCGCCGACCGGCAACAGGGCCGGTCCGTGGCGCGCTTCGTGAAGGGGGCGCAGAACCTCGAAAGCATCGCGGCCCGGGTTCCATCGCCAGACGGCACGACCGTCGGCGCCGCCGACCACCAGGACGCTGCCATCCTCCAAACGAAGGCCGGGGGCACCGAACGCTGGCCCCGGCAGCGCAGGGCCAGCCCGCCAATACGCCCGATCGGGCGGACTCTCGACGCCATTGGCGACAGACCGGACAAACCGGAATGTCCTGGCGTCGTCACCCCAGGCGAGCGCGCCCCCGTCAGCCAGGGCGACCACCCGCGGATCACCTTCGAACTCGATGGCAGGAATCCGCACCCACGCCAGTGGACTGACGCGTCCCTCGGTCGCCGGGCGCGCGGGCGCCGCCGGCACTCGACGACGCCGGCTCCCCGCTGGCGGTTCGCGGTCCTCGCTCATCAGGTCGAGACTACGACGTGGAGGCGACCTTTCGAAAGCCGCCCCGACCGACGTACGTTGAGGTGTGGTCGAGCATTCAGCCGCCGAGACCGAAACGTCCGGCGCCTGCCCCGCCTGCGGGCGCCCGCGCCCGCC
Organism: uncultured Myxococcales bacterium; assembly: GCA_964519665.1. Classification (GTDB taxonomy): domain Bacteria; phylum Myxococcota; class Kuafuiibacteriia; order Kuafuiibacteriales; family Kuafuiibacteriaceae; genus JANQQN01. Next base: position 19,747 of record CAZFIV010000066.1, on the reverse strand, counting down.
GCAGGCACAAGAGTGTCCGTACTGTCGTGTCATCTACGCGCGGTATCGGACCCCGAGCGCGCCCCGAGCCGCTCGCCAGACCCCGGCCGCCGTGCCTCGACCCACGACGATGGCCCGACGGCTTCGCTCGCGATCGGAGCGGGCTTGGCTGTTGCGCGGGCTCGCGCAGTGGCTGGAAGCGGGCCGCGACCCGGCTTTCTTCTGGCACAGCGCCTTGGTTGCGGGCCTGTCGGCGTCGGGCCGTACCCGCCTGCTGCACGCGCGCAAGTCGCCGCTGCTGGCGACATTGGTGGACGCCGGCTTTCTGACTCGGTCAAGCCTGGCCGTGGCCGAGTCGGGGTTGCAGCACGGCCGGCTGCCGGCCGCGCTTCGCCTGATCGCCTACGCCGAACAGCAGCAGGACGACGCCCGCACCGCCTGGACGACGGGGCTGGCCGCCCCGCTCATCGTCTCGGCGGTGCTATTGGGGCTCGGCGAGTTTCCGGTGTTTCTGGCTGGAATGAGCTCGGCCATGGCGCTGATTCCACCCATCGTGCTCGGTGGCCTCGGCGTGTTCATCGTGGCCCTCAGCCAAGCTCGAGACAGCGCGCTGCCCGTGGACGTCGTCTTCCGACAGGCCCTTCGATTCGTGCCCGGATTCGCCCAGGCCTTCCAATGGCGGGCCGAGGCGAGTGTGCTCGAGGTTCTCCATTGGGGGGCGAGTCAGGAGCTTCCGGCCCCCCTGGTACTCGGCGCCGCCGACCTGGCCGGCGATCATCCGTTGATCGCGCCCCTGTTCGAGCGGGCTCGCCGCCAGCCGGAGGGGCTGGCCGTGCCGTCGTTGGTCTTTGCGCCGTGGTTCGGGCGTCGGGACGCCGCCACCGTCGCCCACGCCACCGACCTCGGCCGCCTGCCCGAAGTCCTGCCCGACCTCAAGGAACGACGAACCCGCTGGGTCCCCTTCGTTCAGCGGGCGACGTCTTGGGGCATCGTCGGCCTCACGATCGCCGTGTCGACGGTGGTGTCGGTCGTCCGCATCGCGAACGCGTGGCTACAGTACGCGACCGACCTCGGTGTTCCGATGTAGGCTCGCGCGGAGCGAGCTCACTGAGGAACGTAGCCCTCCGGCTTTTGGACCTGGCCGCTGCCGTACAAAAAGTGCTCGCACTGCTCCATCAGCAGCTTCATCGCCTCGGGGTCGGCCGAGTTGATGCGGTACTCGTTGATGATCATCTTGGAGTGCTCGACCCACTCGTCCCACGCCGCGGCCGAGATCTCACGGAAGATGCGCTCGCCGAGCTCCCCCGGGTACGGGCGCCGCTTGAGTCCCGGCAGCTCCTTGCCCCGACGAACGCACTGTACGCGCCGCTTGCTGCTCGCGAACCGGTTCATCCCCTCAGCGCCCGGCTCGTTGATCACCTCGGGTTCAGAGGCCGCCGGCGGCGGCGCGTCGGGCCGAGCCGCGCGGCTGAGATCCCGGTAGCTCATTCCATCCGGCTCACCGGTGTCGGTGGGCAGGCCGAGCTCCATCCAGCCAGCGTTGACGGTCATCCCGGCATCGTCCTTCTCGGAGCTTACACCCCCCTCAACGTCCACCACGTCGGTGTATCCCAGCGCCGAGAGCGCGGCCGCCGCCCTGACCGATCGGCCGCCCATCCCGCAGATCGTCAGGAGCTTCTGGCTCTCGTCCGGGTAGTTCGCGCGCACCACCGTCGCGAAGTCGGGGTTGGCGACCATCCCTTGCGGCGTCTTGTGCATGAACGGGATGTTGCGAGCGCCTTGAGGGTGGCCCTCAACGAACTCGGGCATGGATCGGACGTCGATCAGCACGTAGCCCTCTTCGTCCATCATCCGTTTGGCTTCTCGGGAATCGACCCGCTTCAGTTCCATATGCGTCTCCGGCCCCTTCGATGTCCGTCGATCGGGGCATACGAAAGCTTTCGCGCGAACGCCAGCTTTCCCGTGGATTCAGACCCGTGAGGGCCGGCGAAAATGCCGCCGCTGGCCCGATCGAGGGCATTCGAAGGACAATTGGTCGGCGTCTAAAGCCAGTCGGCCGGCCGTCAAGCGCTCAACCCCTCCCAATGGTCGCCCATAGAGGGAGTCTCCTATAATCGGGGCGCTGAGCCCGACGGGATGCGCCGCATGCAGACGCAGCTGGTGGGTGCGACCGGTGACCGGCCAAAACCGCACTCGACACTCATGGGCATTTCTCGCCAGCACCCGGAACCGGGTGACGCCGAGCTTTCCGTGGACGGGATCGAAGACCTGGCGAGGCCGATCTGCGGTATCCAGACGGAACGCGAGGACGATGAGACCCTCGTCGGCGGCGACCGGCCGGCTCAGACGCGCCACGTAGCTCTTGCGAACCGACCGGGTCTTGAATTGCGCTGATAAGGCGCGGTGAACGTCGCTGTCGGTGGCGACCACCAAAAGGCCGCTCGTGTCCATGTCGAGGCGATGGACGACCCGTGCGGAGACGCCGGCGTTCTCGAGCCGGCTGATGACCGAGTCCGGTTCGTGGCGACCGGGAGCCGACAGAAGCCCCGATGGCTTGTCGATCACCAGCCAGCCGGGCCCTCTCGCCCTGACGGTCAGACTGTTCATGCGAGCTCCGAACGGCCGAGGAAGCCCCATTATCGCCGACCGACCTCGCTAGAGCGGAAAGTAGGCCTGGAGGGCCTCCCGCATGTTGCGAGCGGACGCGAACCGCTCCTCGGGATTCTTGGCCAACGAACGGGACACCACGTCGGCGATCGCCTCCGACGTCGCCGTCGGCAGTCCGTTCACCTTGAGACGGGGCGCGGGCTGAGTCAGCACCCGGCGAAGGATCTGGACGGTGGTGTCGCCATCGAACGGGAGCTGGCCGGACAACAGCTGATACAGGATGATCCCGACGCTGAACAGGTCGGACCGGTGGTCGACCGGCTCCCCGGCCGCCTGCTCCGGCGACATGTAGCGAGGCGTTCCGAAGACCATGCCCGCCTCGGTGATCGGACGCCGACCGAGCTCACCGTCGCCCAGCTTGGCGATGCCGAAGTCCAAGATCTTGACCTCGGTCGGCCCGGTCTCTCCCCCGACCAGCATGATGTTGTCGGGCTTCAGGTCGCGATGGACAACGCCCCGCGCATGGGCGTGCTCGAGCCCGGTCAGAATGCCGATCGAGATACGCACCGCCGTGGTGGGCGCAAGCCAACCTTCACGGTCGAGCTGGTCCGCGAGGGACATGCCCTCGATGAGGTCCATAACGAGGAACAGGGAGCCGCTGCCCGACTTCCCAAAGTCGATGACCCGCACGATGTTCGGGTGGTCCAGCTGAGCGACCGAGCGGGCCTCGCGATGAAAGCGCTCGACCACCGGCGGCATCGACGCGAGCTCGGGCCGAAGGACTTTGATCGCTACGTCCTTGCGCAGGAAGCTGTGCGAACAACGGTAGACCACCGAGACTCCGCCTTCGCCGATGACGTCCTCGATGCGGTACCGCTCGCCGATCACCGTGCCCGGCGGCAACCGCGGCAGCTCTTCGCTGAAGATGGCGTCGGGAGGCAGCGGCTCGGGGGGCGGCAGCGCGGAATCGTGCGAAACGCTCGCCGCATCGTCGTCGATGAGTGAAAGAGGGTCGTCCGCAACCTCGACCGACACGTGGTACGCATTTTGGTCGTCGTCGAGAAGAAGCGGTCCGTCGAGCAGGTCGTCCGGTTCGAAGTTGGGCTCGGCCTCGACGCCCTGCGGAGGCGTCGAGTGGCTGACAATCGCGTCGACGAGCGCCATCAACGACTCGTCATCGCCGGACTCCAACGCCTTGAGCCGCGGATCAGCCGCCGGGACTTCATGACCCGAGTCGCTCGGGTACACGCCCCCGCCGATGAGGTCGGCCCTCGGCCGGAGCATCGCGTACGACGGCGATGGCTCGGCGCGGCGAGGGATCGTCGTGGTCGGGGTGAGCTCGCGAAGCGGCGCCGTCTCCGTCCATCCCAACGACGGGGCGCGCACGTCTTCGGCCGTCAGCTCGACGAACGGCGGATGAAAGACCGGCGGGTCTATCGTCGGGTCATGGTCGAGGTCGACTCCGTTTTCATCGTTCTCAAAGCTGGAATAGCGCCCCGGCGAGAAGCCATTGTCGTCGCTCAAGCCTCGGCCTTGAAGGCTGAGCGCGAGACCTTCGGCAGTGGCGACGTCGTCAGGCCCGCGCGCAATACGTTGCCGGCGCAGATTGGCGGCGGCCAGCTCCGATGTAAAGGCAGTTTGCATCAGCCGCGACAGCTGAGCCCGCATGGTCGAGCCTCGGGTGCCGACCGACGAGCCCAAGGCCGACTCGACTTCTTCCAGCGGAGGCCGTGCGTTCGGAGACGCCGCCAGCATGCTCTCGACCATCGTCTCGAGCGCAGGATGGATCGTGACCCCATAGCTGCGCAGAGGCGGCAACCACGCCGGCGCATCGATGCCCGGTGTCGACAAAACACTGTGCGCACCGGCGAGGGCATGGTGAAACACCCGCGCGAGCCCATGCACGTCGCTGGCGGTGCTCGCGACCCCGGTGCGAAGCACCTCGGGCGCCAGGAAGGGTCGCCGGCGGTCGTGCAGGGGGAGCACACCTCGGGCCTCACCGAGCCCAAGCCCCAGCAGCCGAATTTCGCCCTCGTAGGTGAGGATGACCTGGTCGGGCGCCAGGTGGCCATGCACGAGGCCCATGCTGTGGGCAGCGGTCAGGATTCCGGCCAGCTTGTGAATCATCCACAGCGGAAGCGCTGGATCCACCGCCGTCTCGCGCTCGGTCCAATGCCGCAGAACCTTGTCGAGGGGCTGACCGTCGACCAGCTCCGATACGACGACCAGAGGGTCCGTCCGGCCACTGATCTCCAGCACTTGAATCAGGCCGGGATGCTCGAATCGAAGGGCTTGAGCGATCCCCTCCCGGAGAAGCAGGACGAAGCGCTCGTTGCGGCTGATTTCGTCGGTGAAGACCTTGACTGCAACCAAGTGATGGATACCAATGGCCGGCCAGCGACTCGCCGCGTAGACGCGCCCCGTCGTCCCTCGCGCCAGCCCCTCGAGCAGACGATAATCACCCAGCTGTTCCATCGCCGACAAAGTGAACGCCTCGACAATAGTCGTACCAGGGGTAGGAAAGACAACCCTGGTCTTACGTCAAGGTGATGGGCCGTCGGTCCTTGTGACCCCGGACTCGGAGTGCAGCGACGATCCGGGCTTTTTGAGTCAGCCTGCCTCTGGAGCGATCAACGTCCCGTTTCTAGTCCGCCTTGCTGCGCAAAGGGTGCGGAAAGCGGTGGCTTCGGTGCCTGGAACGGCCGGGCTCTGCCGCAGCGCAGCAATCGCGCGAAACGAACGTCAAGCGAGTGAAGCGGTCTTGATACTCGATGCCGGGTCCTCGATGCCGGTGCTCAAGGAAGAAACAAAACGACGATCGTCGAGAACAGGGCTGTTCCGACCGAGCCAGCCAGGACCAACCGCGCAATGCGTCGCGACGCCTCGCGCTCCTGAGGCCGGCCGATGCGCTCCTCGCAGCCTCCGACCCCTTCGCGAACGCCTTTCATCGCCATCGCCGGGCATATTCGATACAGACCCTGCCATGCTCCGAGCGTGGCCATGAAGAAGGGCAAAAAGAGGAGCAGCCGCCACATGCGATGCACGTCGGACTGAACGACCCAGATCGTGCTCAGCAGCGCGATGCCGGTCATGACGACCCCCAAGCGGAGCCGAGAATCCATACCGCTTTGCTCCAGGTTGGCGCCGTCGCGGGCGCGGGCATTCATGTGGCCTTGCTCCATGCGCTCGACGCTAATCACCGCGCCGGCCCCCTTCAAGCACCGAATCACGCTACCGACGCGGGCCATCGCCGCCGTGGCTCCGACGACGTCCAGTCGATAGGGCCAGACGAACAGAAAGTCCCGGACCAAGCGGTGAACGTAGCGCCCCGACACGTGCGCCCACCGTGTGGACAGCCAAGCGCGAGGGCTCGCCGGGCGTTTCTTCGGCGGACGAAGGCGCTCAGGCTCGCTGCCCTCGCTCGCGATCCGGGGTCAGAACGTACAGCGGACGGAACCAGGACCGTGGCCGGACCGACCTCGTCTTGAGCGCCGCCGGGCGTTCACGCGGGGGTATCCACCATCGCTTCAGCCCCAGCGACCGTAGACGCTTTCGTCTCGCTGGGGGCTTGACCGCTGGGATGGTATAGTTCTGGGCGCTTCGCCATGGGCGGCTGGTTGTCTCGATTCGTCGATGTTCGGGCCGGGGAGAACTCGCTGGTGCTCAAGAGCACCGCGACCCTGGCCGGCCTCATCGGCGCCCACACGATGCTGGAGACCGCCCGCGACGCGCTCTTCCTCGGCCGGCTCCCTCCAAGCAAGCTTACATTCGTCTACGCCCTGCTCGCATTATTCGCCCTGATCGCGGCCCGCGCCAACGCCGCCTTCGTTCAACGCTTCGGCCGTCGAAACGCGCTGGTGTTCACGCTCTTGGGCTCCGCCTACGGCACGACCGTCATCTACCTGCTACCGCCCTCGCCGGTCATCGTATTCGGGCTCTATCTGTGGAGCGGCCTTCTGGGGTCGGTCGTGGTCGTCCAGTTCTGGATGCTGGCCGGCGAGCTGTTCTCGGTGTCGCAAGGCAAGCGGGTCTTCGGTCTGATCGCGGCCGGTGGGGTGCTCGGCGCGGTGCTCGGGGCGGGGGTGGCCGCGCTCGCGCTGCGCTACATGAGCACCACGTTCTCCGTTCACCACCTACTGCCGATGGGGGCGGGGCTGTTCCTGCTCACGGCCATGCTGGTGACCACCTTTGACGTCGACAAGATTCCCCGGCGCCGTCCGTCGCCCGGGCGCTCCATCTTCAGCCTGAACCGCTGGATCGGCAATGTCGAAGTCTTCCAGCGTTACCCCTACCTGATCCGACTAGCGGTGCTCATCGGCATCTCGACGACGGCGGTGCTCGCCACCGACTACCTCTTCAAATCGGTCGCCGCCCGAACCATGGACGCCGACGAACTCGGTCCCTTCTTCGCGGGTTACTACGTGGTGCTCAACGGCATCGCCTTGATAACCCAGCTCTTCATCGCCGGCGCTCTCGTCCGGCGAACGGGGGTGCTGATCGCCTTTTCCGTCTTGCCCACGCTCCTGTTGACCGGAGGTATCGCGCTGCTCGCCTTCAGCCAGCTCGCGGTCGTGGCGTTTCCCGTGGTGCTGCTGACCAAAGGTGCGGACGGCGCGCTTCGGCACAGTCTCCACCGGATCTCGAGTGAGTTGCTATGGCTGCCCTTACCGGACCATGTCCGCGCCGAGAGTAAGGCGTTCATCGACACGGTGGTCGTCCGAGGCTCGCAGGCCGGCGTCGCCGGTGGCCTGCTTCTGCTGGCCACCTTCGGTTACGACAAAATGTACACGTTGGGCACGGTGGTCATCGTTTGCTCCTGCGCCTGGCTCTTTGCGGCTTTTCGGCTCCACCGCCCGTACCTCGACCTGTTTCGGTCGGCCCTGCACCACGACGGGCCCGACGCGATGCGGGGGACGCTCAACCTCAACATCGAGTCCATCGCCATGGTCGTGGAGGCCCTATCGAGTCGGGATGCCGACCGGGCGATCGCTGCGATCGACCTGCTGGAGGCCAACAAACAGCAGCACGTGATCCCGGCGCTGATTCTCTATCACGAATCACCCGAGGTCCTGATCCGCGCCCTCGACGTCATCGCCTTACCGAACCGGCGAGACTGGCCGGCGCTCGCAGAGCGCCTGCTCGAAGATGAGCGGCCTCCAGTGCGGGTGGCCGCCGTGCGGGCGCTCGCCCATAACGGTCGTCTAGAACCGATCCGGCAACGATTGCTCGACATCGACCCCCGGGTCCGAGCTCAAGCGGCCTTCTGGTTGGCCCGAGAAGACCCAAATCCCCCCGAGACCCACCTCGGGGTTCAGCAGATCGTCGGCATGCCGACCGACGCCGGCCGGCTCGCGAAGGCCAGCCTCCTGAGCGCCATCGCCACCGCCGGCGACCCCCGTTGGACGCCGGTCGTCCTGGAGCTGTGCGGAACCGACGAGCTCGACCCCGTATTTCTCGAGCCTTTGGTGGCGGCGATGCGAAAGGTCGAAGATCCGAGCTTCATCCCGTATTTGATCGAGCGGCTGCGCCATCGAACGGCGCGGCCGATCGTGCGCGACGCGATCGTCGAGCTGGGTGAGCCCGCGCTCGACGCGCTCGAACAAGCGCTTCGCAATCGCACGACGCCGCGGGGCATCCGCCGGCATATCCCGAGCGTCATCTGGCGCTTCCGGAACCAGCGAGCCGCCGATACGCTCCTCGAAAGACTCGACAGCGAACGCAATGGTCTCGTGCGGTTCAAGGTCCTTCACGCCCTCGGTAAAATGGTTTCAGAGACCACGGTCACCGTCGATCGGCGGACGGTCGAAGGCCACCTGCACCGCACCCTCGTCGAATACCTGCGGCTGCTATCCCACTATGTTCCGGTGAAGGAGGGCGTCGATTCCGCCTCCGGCGGCGCCACCCATAGCGGGGGGCTGTTGACCGGGCTGTTGCAAGACAAGCTGACGCAAGCGCTCGACCGCGCATTTCGGTATTTGAATCTCATCCACCGCCAAGAAGACCTGCGGGGGGTCACCCTCGCGGTGCGCTCGGCCGATCGCAAACTGCGCGGTCAGGCGCTCGAGTATATCGACACGCTCACCCTCGACGCGACGAACGCCGAGCTCCGAACGCTCTTCCGCTTGGTCGTCGACGACCTGCCCGACGCCGATCGCGTCGCGCGGGCGACGGCCTTCATTCCCGACCCACCTCGGAGCTACCACCGGGCCCTGTCAAAGCTGATCCGTGACCCCGACGATGCGATCGCCTCGCTGGCCGCCTATCACGCCTTGATGCTCCGGACGTCTGGACTCACCAGCGACGTGCTCACGGTGAGCGAGCAGCGCCCGACGTTGAGCAACCTGGAAAAGATCGTCGAACACCTGATCAACAGCGACGAGGTACCCAGTCTTGCATAGTCACGACGAAGCCAAGATCGGTCGTGAGATCTTCCTTCGGTCGTTTTTCGAGGTTCGCCCTCCTCGGAGCCTGGCTCAGGCGCTGGTCGCAGTCATGTCCGATCACGACTTCAAAGCGGGCGACGTGATCTTCACCGCGGGCAGCACTGCCACGCACGTCTACTTCGTGGTCGAAGGCAAAGTCCAGCTCCAGCGCGACGGCGAATTCCCATGGACGTTCGACGAACAGTCGGTCATCGGCATCATCGATGCGGTCTTGGCCCGCCCTCGATCGCGGACCGCGGTCGCAACCGCCGATACCCATGCGCTGTCGATCCGGTACCAAGACTATATCGAGGTCCTGCAGGAACACTTCGACTTCGCGACCAAGGCCCTCGAAAACGTCAATCGGTTCATCCACGAAAGCTCGCGAACGCTGGCCCCCCATCATGTCTTCAAGCCGCCGGAGACGGTGTCGGTCATCGCGCCCGAGATTATCGACCAACGCCCCCTCAATCTGGTCGAGCGGCTCTTGGTCCTCTACAATGCGCCTTTTTTTATTGGGGCTCCCGTCCAGCCGTTGGTGAGCTTCGCGGCCGTCGTGGAAGAGGAGCGGTGGTCGGCGGGCACGGTGCTCTTCGAAATCGGCGAACCGTCCACGACCCTGCGGTGGCTGGTGAGCGGTCGGGTGCGGGCCGAACTCGACGAGCCGCGCATCGTGGGGTGGTTCGGACCCGGCGACCTCGTGGGGGCGCAAGCAGCCATCGGTTACCCCGAAACGCAGTACCGAATGATCGCCGAGCAAGACACCGTCATCCTCCAGGCCGAAAAGGAAGACCTCTACGACCTCATGGAAGACCACGCCCGCCTCGCCCGGCTCGGTTTCGCGTTCGCCGCGCGAGAGAACGATCGAACCCGGGCGTTGCGAGGAATTGCGGAGCACATCCGCGCGGCCAATGAATAAACCCGGGCCGGCCTGGTGGCCTCGAACCGGGCCGACGAGCCGGACTTTCACCCACGCCCAACAAAGTTGCCACCGGAACCCCGGTGATCGAAGTAGCGACTCGTGATGCGGAACGTCGCCCGCGCCGCGGTGCTCAGCCTCCTGGTCGCCTGCGGAGACCCAGCCTTCGAACCCCCCGACGGCCCCGGCCACTGGGTCTTGGTCGACCTCATTCACACCCGGCTGCAGAACCCCGTCGAGCATCGTCTCGCTCCGGGAGTCTACAGCTACCAAGGCGTGCACGGCTTCTCTCGCCTGTTCGACCACCTCGAGCAGAACGGGTACCCCTGGCGTCCGATCTACGACGGCCCCCTCACCGACGTGATTCTCGCCGACTTCGAAGTCCTGTTCATCAACCTGCTCAGCGAGGACTACCCAGACTTCGAACCCGATGAGATTCGAGCGATCCAGCGCTTCGTCGGCCAAGGTGGGGGCCTCGTCGCGATCAGCGACCACACCAACGTCTACCGCCACGCCGAGCGGCTCAACCGAATCATTAGCCCGATGGGCATCAGGGCGCTTTATCACACCGCCGTCGACTCGGGCGCCGCCAGCGTGACCGGCAGCGGCTGGATCGCCATCGAGCGCCTCACCGACCACCCCATCAACGACGGCATCGAGACGATCAGCTTTCAGACCGGGGGCGGCTTCGAGCCCGACAACGGCATCGCGTTTCTGTCCGACCTCGGCTTCGCCGACCTGTGGAATCCCGGTGTCGACGGCTACTACGGCAACTGGACCCACGACGGCGACGACGAGGTCGAGCCCCGCGGGCGCAACGTGGCCGTCGTTGCCGCGACTACGTACGGCCAGGGGCGGGTCGTGGTGGTGGGCGATCAGAACATCTACGGCGACGTGTGGCTGCCGTACCTCGACAACTTCGCGCACGCCCTCAACGTTTTCGAGTGGGCCGCCCAGGCCGAAGACGAGCCCATCGCCCTGCGCGATCGACCCACCGAACTGACCGAGCTGGCCATCGACGTCCGCCTGAGCGGCAGTCGCGCCGGCCAGACCGACCCGAGCGGCTATTACGGCCTGTTCCACCACCTGAATCGACAGCCCACAGTCTTTGCGAGGGCCGTCAACCGCCTCCAACCCAACGCCGAAGCCTTGATTCTGCCCCCCCTTCACGAGCCGCCAAACCTCGCCGAGGTCGCCGAGATTCGTGCGTGGCTGCAAGCCGGCCGCCGGGTGGTCGTCCTGATGGACGCATCGCGACCGCATCGGCCCACGCTCGACTTGTTGACCGCCCTCGCGCCGGACTTCTCGTTTACGAGCAAAAACACGACCGTCGCCGTCAACGACCCCGATGCTTGGGACACCTGGCTCGCCCTCGAAGTCCCGCTTACTCGAGTCGCGGTGATGACCAGCCCTCGTGCCGTCCGCACCAGCACCGCCTGCGAGGTCTTCAGGCCGGGCGTACAAGCTGCAACGCCCGTCGGCGCAGTCGTATTGGACACCCCTCTTCAGTCGGCCCTGCAAGAGGTCACCTCCCGCTGGGGCCAGCCTCTGTTCACTGCGACCGCCTTGGAAGAGGTGACCTCGGAGTGGGGCGAACCGCTCTTCGCGGCCGAGGTCGCCGACCTCGCGCGGGTCGCTCCCACCGACGCCGGCGAGCTGGTGGTGTTCCTGCAAGATGGCTTCTTTACTAACCGCACGCTGGGCACCAACGAGAGCATCCCTCCGCCGGTCGAAGGACAACCTGCCGTCGAAATCATCGGCGCCCTGACCCGCTACCTTCAGACCCCCGTTTTTTGCGCGAGATAGTCGGCCGAAGAACCTCCTGGAGGTCCCGGCGTTTTCGCCCTGACTCCACCACCCATTTGCATATAGTCGTGGTCGGTGTACAACGATGCGATGGAACTCGGTGCTTTCTCCGTCAGTTTAACCGTCAAAGACCTCGCTGTGTCTCGAGCGTTCTACGAAAAGCTCGGGTTCAAAGCGACCGGGGGGGACCCCGCCAAGAACTACCTCATCATGGCCAACGGCGAGACCATCATCGGTCTCTTTCACGGCATGTTCGAGGGTAACATTCTCACGTTCAACCCGGGCCTGAACAACCGCCAAGAACAGCTCGAAAAGTATACCGACGTCCGAGAGCTCCAGGCGCGTCTCGAAGCCGAGGGCGTCGAAATCAAGACCCGCGTCACGTCCGAATCGGGCCCCGGACACCTCGAACTCCTCGACCCCGATGGCAACCCGATCTTGATCGACCAGTTTTTCTAGCCGATCGCTGACGAAATCAGCCATCAGACCTCGCTCGGAAGTATGATGTGGGTCGGGTCGAGCGCGTGGCCAAAAAGAAGCCAACGATTCAACGAAAACCGCTGCGGCGGCGCCTATTCGAGCTACTCGGGGCACTACCCTGGCCGCCCCTGTTCGTCCTTGCGGTCGTCATCATGGTGGCGGTCTGGCGTTATCTCTTTCCGCTGTATGGCGCGACCGTGGTGGTGGCCGCCGGGACGCCGGACGGCGAGAGCTATCAGGTCTTGAGCGTGCTCAAAGACCTGTTGAAAGAAGAGAATCCGCGGCTCGAAGTGGTCGTCCGCCGAACCCTCGGTACCGACGAGAGCCTCGAGCTCCTTCGCCGAGGTGAGGTCCAGCTGGCCGCGGCCCAGGCCGATGTGGCCTACAACGAGTGGCTGGGGCGGCGGCGGGTCTCTTCGAAGACTTCAGCGAGACCTCCCCTGCGAGACATCGGCGTCATCGCCGTCATGCACGTCGACAAGGTCCACCTCCTTACCTGTATCCCGACGTCTAGCGCGGTCCTCACCGCGGAGAGCGTGTTCACCACCACCATCGGCCGACGGAAGAACGTCAACGTGTACCTGCCATACCGGGAAGGTTCGCCGTCCGGTGGACAGTATCGAACCTTTGCGGCCATCGCGGAGGAGTTCGGCGCCAATGTCGACGAGGCTTTTACTTTCGTCGACGACAAACAACCGTTCAATACACCTCGATGCAGCTCGGCCGAGGCGGGCAACATGATCTTCCGGGTGCGTGCGGACGGCAACGACGGGGTCCGCGAAGCCCTGGCGCGCCACTGGAGCCTGGTCGAGTTTCCGCACCGAGGTTCGTTGCTCCTGCGCAACCGGGCCTTCGAAGGGGACATCATCCGCAACGGCACGTTTCGGATTCACAGGGTGGGCCAAGCGACGATACCCATCCCCGACCATGACGTCCCGACCTTATCCGTCCGCCGCTTGCTGATCGGCACGACACGTGGCGAGCTGCCGAACTGGCTGGTCGAGAAGATCGCGAAGACGCTCAATGAGAACGGCCCCGAACTGGCTCGAGCGGCCGGCGAAGGCGCCGCCGATCGAGACCCGGCATCGACGGACGTCGACGCCCAAAGCGTCGTCAGCCGGCTCCTCATCAGCGTCGGTGGCAATAATACGCGCGACCGATTGAACTCGTTGGGGCTCCCGATCCACCCCGCCGTGGTCGACTACTACGACCCGCGGCTTTCGTATCTGAACTGGCTCAACGAGCACGCCGAAGCCTTTGGACTGCTGGTGACCGTCGCCAGCCTCATCGCTTTGTTCTGGCGGCTCATCCGGGCCCGACTGGCGTCGTCAGCCAAGGAGTCCGCCGACTTGTTCGTGCAGATGGCCATGCTGCTGATGAACGCCAACCCCGTCGACGAGTCCCATGACCTGCCGAAACCCTTTTGGAATTCAGCCCGACGGGGCGGCGTCAACGTCGACGACGTACGAGCGACCATCTCGCGGCTCAAAGCGCATTTTAACGTCCTCACTCGAGCCCCCGCCCGCGGAGAGGCGCAGAAGGTCCCCGCCGACGTCAAACCGATGGTGGAGCGGCTCTGTTATGCGCAGATTCGCTTGGTCGCGTTAGACAGGGTGTTTGTCGAAGCCGGCCGCGCCCTTCGGAGCGAGACGATCTCGCAGGAGTCGTTTCGTACTTTCGAACAGGCGTACAATTCGACTCAGGACGCTATTGAAACGCAGGCCGAGCACGCTCGACGTCAAATTTCGCTGCATTTCATCAACCGGTTCACCAATCCTGGCGTCGAGGGGGTGACCACGGACCATCCGGACGTCGTCTTGACGGAGGCCAGCGCGGTGTTGCTCGACCCTCAAATCTTTTCAAGAGAGTCGTTTCGAACCCTCACTGAAGCCTACTCGGTGGCCAAGGCGATGCAGACTTCCTTCGACCCGCCAACGCTTTGACGTCTACCCAGGCGCCACCGGCGAGAACCGAGCGCACCGGTGGCTGCCTCCGCGCTCGACTTCCGACGGTTCCTCGTCAACTAAGGCAGACGAGCCCCGTAGGGGCTCCACCAGCCGTGGGCGGGCATCGGAACGGTGGTCACCCACCAGAGCGCCAATAGGTCGTCGGCGCTCCAATCCGCCCACGGCGGGACCACCCTCGGATCCGTGTAGACCTCCGGCGCCGTCGACTCGGTCGCGGCTCGAAACAGATCGATTCCGCGCTGACTGTCCCACGTCTTCGTCCCGAAGTTTCGACACCGCCGAGGAACAGAAGTGGCGGCCAATACCAGCCACGGCGGCAATCGAGCGACGGCGAAGCCCTTGGGGGCGAGCGTCTCGTCCCAAGCCTCCGCCGCGGCCAAGGCAGCCGCCCATCCCATCGTGCCCCCGAACTGTCGCTCCAGATCCAGGTCTTCGCCCTGAGCAACCCAATCGTCGACGACGTCGGCCATCCAATGGGCCGCGGTCGCCGGCGGTAGGGTCAAGACGGCGTCGGAGACCATGAGCATCTTGCTGTCGGGCTCATCGACCAGCTCGTCGATCACCACCCGAACCGCGCTCGGATTGGCGCGCGCGGCGCGCGCCACCACCGCCGTGCGCCCCGCGGCCGCCGATACCGCCCCGACCTCATCGAGCGCCGTTCGCAAGAGCGCCAGCGCATCGTCGAGGTCGCTGCGGGCAGCGACTCGTAACCGCGCCACATAGTGACCGTCGATATCTTGGGAGTACGGGTTGACGCTCAGAATCTCGTCCCACTGCTTCTGCAGACCCGGCCAGGGTGGTCGGGCGTGGTCCAAGCAAGTGACGACGGCGTCGGAGACCTCGGCGCTCCATAACGCCGACCCAAATCCGACCCGCGGTCGAAGCCAGGCCAGGTACGCATCGCACGCCCGGGGCGACGCTTGGGCCAGCAGTCCCCCGAGGCGAAAGAAGCTCGGCATGCAGTCGTGTCGACGAAGGGCCGCGGCGAGCGCCTCCGCCCACGCCACCGGTGCGAAACCGGGCATGACAGCGAGATGCGCGCGCTGAGCGGTCTCCTCGAGCGCTAGGATGGGCTCGATCACGGTCTTGAAAGGGGGAACGGGGACCGCGCAGATCGCGTCGACGAGCGCTCGCAATATGGGTTGCGAAGACGGTTCGGCGTTCCTCGGGTCGAGCTTGGCCCACCGGAACGCGAAGAGCGCGTCGACCCAAAAGGCATACCCATCGGGCCCCAGGGCCCGAACGGGGGCTTCGAGCCTACGAATCGCTTCGCTTAGTCGTCCCGGTACCATGGCATCTCTTCAGGGCGGACGACCCGTCCGAGGTCCTCGACCCGAACGAGAACCCGGGTCGAGGTGTTCGGGGACCGCTGTACGTAATACAGCAACCCGATCGAATCGGGATCATCCGGACGGCGCCAAAACCGCAGCGGCGCCCGTCCCTGGATGTAAGCGTTCCAGACACGTCGTTGTTCCGGGTCCATGCGTCCCTGAAGGCTGGGCGCGCCCGTCCGCATGTCCCAAACCCAGTGCCTCCGGGGCAGATGCTCGAACCAGGGGAACGACAAGGTATCCTGCGTCCGAATGGCCGTCTCCGTACTGTAGTCGGCCCCCGTGACCCATACGTACCCGTCGGGCGCCGGAATTCCGCCGAGCACAAAGACCCGGGGCGAATCGTTGAAGAAACGGAAACTGTTGAGTTCGGTCGCCGTACCATCGAGCAACCGAGCAAAAACAGGGGTGTCTCGGCCCCCAAGGGCTCGGATTTCGGTGGGACGCTCGGACTGCAGGGGCGGCGGGGGTGGGCCGACCTGGTCGGCGCCAGACGCGCTCACCGAGGGTCCGTCGTACGTCGAGCCTTGGCCTCGAGTGGCCCACTCGACCCCCAGCTCCGTGGTGGTCGTGCGGATCACTCGGCTCGCGGTCGCGTTCATGATGCGGGTCAGCTCCGGTGAGTCTTCCCAGCGATACACCACATGACCGTTTTCGACGACCCCCACCCGAATCTGCCACGGGCGCCGCGAGAAGGGCGCATCGCTGGTCGGGTCCATTCGGACCGGTGCCAGCTGAGTATCGCGGGTCGTCGGCGTCTCCGTATCCAGGAACTCCGCCGCGAAGTCATCGATGTTCTGGACGTGAGTGCTGGCCCACAGCAGGTAGTTGTCCCAGAATTGTCGTCGCTCCTCGTCGGACCAGGTCGACTGCGGCGGAACATAGAGCAACCGGGCCGGCTCCGCCGCTTCGGCTTGTGCCGACAGAGTAATGCCGCGCCGGGCATCGGCCGGAAGATCGTCATAGAACCGACGCTGAACGCTCGCCGGTATGTCCGCAGGTGCGAGCTCTCCGTCGTCGGTCCGGGCCCGAAAGACCACTGGCATGCCCTTCTCTTGCCACCACGAGATGTCCCGAAGTCCGCCGTAGAAGTCCCGGTGGCGAACATTGCGCCGGGCCTTCACGACCTCGGCGATGATCGGAGCGGTGAGATTGAAGGCCTCGATGCCCAGCATCACGCCCGCGAACCCTCGACCCCGGGCCGAGGCTCCGGTCGTGCTGTAGACCAGCGCATTGAGCTCGGCTTGTCGCCGCAGCGCCTGGGCGTGCATCCGCAGCCGGTACCGCAGCTCATGCCGGCTCAACGGCTGGCCGAAAGTATCCATCAAGACCGCTCGCGCCGTTTGGGGATCCACGGCGGCGATCAGGCGGCGAAGGTCGGGGCCGATGTACCCGCGCCGGCGGGCGGTATCCATCCCGTCTCGGATGCGGCTCGCCTCGGCCAGGCGGGCCAGCTCCGCGCGCCCCAGCAAGCGCTCCATGCCGTTGACCTGGCGAAGCGCGGCGGTGTTGGTCTGCAGCGCGAGCGCGTGCGCATCCGGAGCGACCCGGTCGCTGGGTCGCATCTGTCCGACCGCAAGCCCGACGCGCGCCCGCAACAAACCTTCGAGACGGTCGATCTGAAGCCGAAGACCGGTGATGACATCGCCCCGCCGCGCTCCATCCGGGCTCCGGTAGCGCCACGTGGTTTCGATGGTCGTCAGCGCTCGTTGCAGCTGCTCGAGCCGCCACCGGGCCCGCTGAACGTCTCGGAACTGCGTCCGGTCGGCGATGGGCGGTCGGTGCGCGTGTTGGGCCGACACACTCCCATCCTGGCCGATGGTGATCTGCCCGAGGCCCGTCGACGGTGGCTGCCCGAGCCGAACCACGCTGACCCCCGACTCGTGCAGAGCGCGAACGAGCCGCGGGTCCAGCGGTCGCCCCGCCGTCTGCGACACGACCGTCACCCGCTGGTGGGCCACGGCCTCCAAGAGGACTCGCAGACCCGGGACATCGGTGGACCTCACGTGACCCAGATGATGGAGCCCGGAGATGGTCCGGGTGTTCCGGAAGAAGTCTCGAAACGCGGTCGCTCCCATCGCTTCCTGCAAGCGAAGAAGGTCCCGGCCCCGCAGGTCGCCGGCCACCACGAAGTCATAACCGCCGCTTACGGGAGTGATGCGGGTCAGCAGAGTCGCCGAGTCGGCCCCGGGGCGGGCCGCCGGCCAACCGCCGGACTGATAGGCCGAGACGAACGACTGGAGCCGGTCCGTCGTCGCGACCACCCGGAACCGGAGATCCCCGAACGTCAAGTCGCCTTGCGTGACCCGCTGGTTCGCGTCCAACGGCCGCATCGTGAGCTCGCGGGGCTGCCAGCTCGCCCCGTACGCGGACCGGGCGTCGCGCAACGCTTCGAACAAGGGCCCCGAGGTCACACCCCGCAACCCCGGCGCAACGTAGACTTCGGCGGCCTGGCCGATGCGCGTTCGGGCCAGCGCCGGAAGATTGGCCACATGGTCGGCGTGGTTGTGGGCCAGAACGATATGATTGATGCGAGTGATGCCGTATCGACTGGCGACGGCGGCGATGCTATCGACCTGCACCGCGGCCGGACGACCGTTGCGACTTCCGGCTACGTCAACCATGACCGCAACGCCCTGCCCGGTGTGCACGAGGTGGGCGCTGCCGTGTCCGACCGCGGGCAGCCGAACCACGGGCGCGTCGGTGCGCGCCTCGGCGGTGAGCATCAAGCCACGGGCCGGGATGACGAACACCCGCTCGCCCTGGCCGTCGCTGCTCTCCCCGAAGACGATGAGGTAGTCCTCGTCGTTGTCGGTCGGGCTCCAGTCGAGCTGGCTCAGGTCCGTGACGACCGTTCCGTCGGCCTCATCGACGGCACCGCCCCCCGCCGCATCGACGACGAGCCCGTCGTCGCCTCCCGTCGCATGCTGGACCTGGACAACCCGGGCATCCCCGAAGGCGCCGATCGTGGACCCCGGCACGCCCCAAACCGCGTCGCCGTCGAGCCACTCCCCCTCTAGTCCGTCTGCCCCCAGCGCCTCGGCAACCTCGATGTCGCCCCTAAAAACGGGGTCACCGGCCTCCCCTCCCGCCGTGAACTGGCGCGCGAACAGGGCGAAGTCCGCGTCCCCATCGAAGGAGACGGTGTCTTCAGGGCGAATCTCGATTCCAGCCCCGATCGGGACGGCATCCTGTCTCGGGACGGCATCCTGTCTCGCCGCACCTAAGGGAATCACTTCACGCCGGCGAACAGGAGCTGCGATGCCGTCGACCACGAGCAGAGCACAGCGAAATCCGTTCCAGCCCCGTTGTTTGCGGTATTCAAGGACGGCGCGGTCCACTCCCAGCCGCGCCAAGCGGGCGGAATCGGGAACGCGCAGCTTATGCACGCAGGATGCTTCATGAGCACCCCGGGGTCCATTACTGGAGGCCGTCTTCTCCTATGCCTCCTGCCTGTCCGGGCCGGGACGCACTTATCCCACGACGTTCGGCTCCCGGACACTGACGGGGCCGCTCACTGACCAGCACACTGTGAATATGGTCTCTCGCGCACGATTTCTTCGGGCGACTCCGCTGGTCCTCCGCTCGCGTCCGTTCACCGGTGCCCAACCGTCGCGAGTGGGGTGCACTGCGAAACCATCCCCGCCCTTTGCGACGTCGGGACGCGCCGTAGCCAACCGACGTCGCTCCCGGCAGCGGTGCGGCGCCTGGGGCCCAGCTCGAACGAGAGGCCCCGGCGGGCACGGAAGCGCCCGAGCTCGAGCCCGACGAGTGAGCCGCTTCTTGACTCTATCGCTACCCCGGTACCAAGGTAACATATGTCTCGACGAACCGTGACTCGGACGCAGACCGGCGTCCGAATCGAAAAACGCATCTTGAAGGTCCTCAAGGGCCTCGCGGAGTATCACGACCTATCGTTGGGCGACTTGCTGGAGGGCATCGTTCTGCACGCATTCGAAGGCAAGTCCGCGTTCGGCGAAGCGTCGCGGCAGCGGATCGCGGAGCTCAAGAAGGTCTACGAGCTCGACCTGACCGCCGCCGACAGTCACCAGCTCGAGGAGGTGCCCGGTGGTGCATGACGACTACATCGAGCAGTTCGAGCGCGGAGACATCCTCCCTTCCGAATTCGACCATCGGGCTCACGTGCGTCTGGGGTGGTGCTATCTCGAACGGTTCGGCGCTCCTAGAGCGCCGATTCACTTGGAGCGTGCTGTTGTCGCGCCGGAATCGGCCCGT
>CAZFIV010000065.1:0-40295 GCA_964519665.1 uncultured Myxococcales bacterium | reverse complement strand
CTGTCGGCTGCGAGCTGAGAACTGTCGACGCGAGGCTGCGCCAGCACGGAATCGCAAATGAACTCGAGCGTTTGAGGCGCAGCCTCGCTAAGCTACTAAGGCTACTAAGCGGCCATCGCAGGCCTCATCGACCGAGTGCTTCTTATCCTCCCCACTCCGAGAGTTCTTACAAGTCGATGTCGCGCTGCATCGGGCGACCGGATACGCCTCGCGATAGGTACGGCTACTTGTCGTCCCCCCGGGACGGGCCCCGAACCGTGACGACTTTCAGATCTTGACAGCCGGGATGAAGACGCCCGAGGTGTTCGATCAGATCATCCTCCGCCCGTTTGCACCGAAAACGCAAAGAGATCATGTCGGTCGGCAAGACCGAGATCACTTCCGGGGTGCTGATCATGAAATGGTCTAGAGTCCGATCGAAGTCGACGTGGACCCCGCTCGGCGTGCGCGTGAACACCAGGAAGGGCTGTCGAAGCCCTCGGTAGATACTCATCGTGCGTACATGATCCGGCAGCCCGGCCCACAATCGACTCAGCGTGTGGAGCTCGCCGAGGCGACCCTGGGCGAATACGAACCGGAGCTCTTCGATGCCGTCGAGAAACGCACGGTCGTGCAAAAGCCGGTCGCGAATGGCATCTCGCTCGGTCGTCACGAATCCGAGACCCTTCAGCTTCTGAAGGCTCGGATATCCACGCAAGTCGGCGAGCCCGTCGGGCGGCGGCCGTTCGTGAAAGACCAGCATCTCGATGCGTCGCGGCGTGTTCGAACGCTTGAGGCGGCTCAGCAGGCCATCGTTGCGGTGAATATGGACCTCTCGGAGGTTGGGCATCGCTTCCGACAGCACGAAGTGCCAATAGATGTTGGATGCGCCTCGCCCCAACTCGAGGGCACGGAGCGTACGCAAGCCTGGATCGGACGCGGCTTTGGTCCACCGATGCGCAGGCACCATGAGGACCCACGACAACATCGCCCGCGCCGCAAATCCGCCTTGGAACACCACTTGCTGAAGGCACATGGCGAGGTTCTCACCGAGCCAGTGGTGCCCAAACCGCTCTTCAAGCTCATCCATTCGGTCTTGCTGAGTCGGCGGAACCGGCTCTCCGGCGGCATCGAGCGCTTCGGCCTGAAGCTGAAGCATGATGAACTCCCCGTGCGGGTCGTCGTGCTGAAGGAGGAAATCGCCGTACACGCGACGGCGGTCCATATCGGAGGGCTCGGCATGCACCAGCTCGAGAAGCTCCCGGCGCAGCTCTTCGGTCTCCGCATCGACCACCTGCGTGCGGGGAATAACGTCGTACCAGGCCTGCCGGTCGGACGGCTCGTTGACGTTGACGGCGTCCAGAGCGGCGATCACCGAAGGTGCCTCGAGCAAGACCCGAGCTCGGATCTGGCGTTCGGACCCGGGTGGTCGTCGCCCGTACATCGCGAGACTTACGACGATTCGAGGATCACCGGCCGCCGTCAACGCGTCCAGCACGGCCACCACGGGGGTACTGGAGTCGACGGCTTCCAGAATCGGGATGAGATGCTTACCGAAGCGAGGATCCGGCCCCAAGCGCGATAGCAGGTCGAGACGATGATGAAGACGATCCCGGGCGAGCTCCATCGCCGACAAGTGGCGACCGATCGTCCGCGCCAGCCAACCGGTCGTCACCGGGTCCGGCGCGCCGAGCGCGATCGCGACCCAGGCCTTGTCGAAAGCGTCGTCGTCCGCGCAGTCCGGATGGGTGACCCGTTCTTGGCACCGGTCGTCGAGCCATTCGACGACCACCGCCACCGTGCTCGAGCGAGTGGTCTGCCAGACTCGAAGGGCCAACTCCAAGGCCTCATCGAAGCGCTCTTCCTCGACCAAACCCAGCACGCTCGCGACGTCGTCCGGTTGCGTCACCACAGCCTCCCAAGTGTGTCCCCGATGGAAAGACCGAGTCACCCGGATTCGACCGATTGACTCATCTCGTCGGACGTCTGTGATGCACGCCGCATGATCGGCGCCGTGCGGCGGGCGAGGATACGAAACCAACTGAGGTCAAGACCGGGGATGCCAGACCGGAGCTGGTGTTTGGAGGCGACGACGCGATTCGATGAGGCGCGCCGACTGAATGCCCGGCGAGTCGATTCGATAGAACGGCCAGGCGGGTCAGCGTTCCCATCCGCGGTGAGCGGCGTGATTCGCCCAGGCAGGATGGGACAACAAAACTAAACCCAGAAGACTTCGCTACTGGCTGCTCGGCGACGTCATACGCGCCTTGGATCCGACCGACGAACGCATCTTGCTGCGGGCTGACCTCGCCGCCAACGTCGGGTACTAAGCGCTCTTGACCTCAACCGCACAACGCGGGCCACTCGGGGCATGACCGAGGACAACCGCCACGGAATCGAGGACTACGACGATCTGCCGCTGCCGATGGAGTCGGTTCTCGATCATTCCCAGGCGATCGAGCTCGACACCCTACAAACCGAGCTGGTTCGCCTTCAGAATCGAGTCAAGGCGAATGGCGAGCGCGTCATCATCATCTTCGAAGGGCGCGACACGGCCGGAAAGGGCGGCGCGATCTTCCGGTTCACGCGCTACCTCGATCCGAAGGCCGCCCGCGTCGTGGCGCTCCCAAAGCCGAGCGACCGACAGAAGACCGAATGGTTCTTCCAGCGCTACGTAGTGCATCTACCCGCGGCCGGCGAAATCGTCCTGTTCGACCGCAGCTGGTACAACCGGGCCATTGTGGAACCGGTCTTGGGATTCTGCACACAAGACCAGTACGAGCGCTTCATGAAGCAAGTGCCCGCCTTCGAGGCGATGCTCATCAACGACGGCATCCGTCTGGTGAAGCTGTGGTTCTCCATCGACAAAGCGACCCAAAAACGCCGCCTCGAAACGCGCAAAGTCGACGTTCGGCGCCAGTGGAAGCTGAGTCCGGTGGACGGCATGGCGCAGGAACGGTGGGACATGGTCACGGAATACAAGGACCGAATGTATGAGTTGACCCACACCAATGACGCCCCCTGGGTCATCGTCGACGGCAACATTAAGTACAACGCCCGCATCGAGGCCATGCGCTACGTACTCAAGGCGCTCGGAGCGGATGTCCGCCCGGGTGTATCTCTCGACCTCGATCCCACCGTGGTGAGGGTCTTCGAGCCGGCCGCCGCCTAAAGATCAGTATTCTTAAATTCGATCCTCGACGCTCGGCGCCAACGACACTCGCCGATCGAGCCTCGCAAAGTCGGTTCTGGTGCGTTACCACGTTGTGCATGGACGTGAGGGCCGAAATCGAGCGCCTCGAAGACGAAGCGCTCAGCTTGCCAGAGTCGAGTTTGGTCGCCGTCGAGTTGCTTGAAAGCGCCATCCGATTGGCGGATTCCGTCAACGACATCGAGCTCGGCTACCAGCTCCGAGAGCACCTGTTGGGGCGTTCCATCGAGCACGCCGCGTGGGACCGGTTTCTCATTCATTTCGCTTGGATTCTCGCCCGCCACGACGAGGACCCAGACCAGTTTTTCGGCGCCGAGGTGCTCTGGTATTACAAGTGGGCCCTCAATACGATCAATGATGACCCCTCGGTCCCGCTTTCCCGGATCGAGGGCCTCCTGGAAGACTTCGAACGAAGGTTGTCCGCAAACGGTTATTCGCTTCGGCCTCTGTACCAGCACCGCCTCTACTACGATCGGTCGCGGTTCTCGTTGGACGCCATCGAAAGCCACTATCAGCGCTGGGTCGACGCTCCTCGCGACGGGTTGGCCGACTGCGACCTGTGCGAAAACGATGCCCTGGCCGAAACACTCAATGAATTGGGGCGGGTCGACGAAGCCCTCGAGGCGTGGCGGAGCATCGTGGCTAGCCCGCTACGCTGCGCCGCGGTGCCCGCGACCACGTGGGCAGACATGCTGCGACCGCTTCTGGCGACCGGACGGCTCGACGAAGCCGACCGATGCCACGAGGCTGGCTATCCCGAGCTTCGGAATACCCGATTCCTCTTTGCCATTGGGACTCACCTTGCCTATGAAGCATCCCGATACGGGCCTACGGACAAGAGTCTCGACATATTGCAACATCACCTGCAAGACGCCGTCACGAACCCGCTCCCCAACGTTCGCTACGGCTTCTATCGAGCCGCGGTCGTGTCCCTTCGTCGCTTTCAAGCCGCAAAATACAAGGCCCTACCGCTGAGGCTGCCCGAAGGGGTACCCGTCGAAACTCGCGACGGGCAGGTCACCGTCGATGCGGCCGAGCGCTGGTTCGATGACGAATGCCGCCGAATCTGTGGCCTGTACGATCAACGCAACGGCAACAACGGCAAGCTCGAAGACTATCAGTCGTTCTTGCGCGATTTCGAACCACGCTGACCGACGCTCGGTGACGCGGTCCGCTCGGCCCCAAGTCGGTCGCGCGCCGCCGAAGAGTTCCTTCTCCACCTGGGCCCACAGCTCGGGCCCGACGAGATCAAGATCCGGGTATGCGTGAAGCCAAGCGGTAAGTTCAACGTGTCCGCCCCATAGTCGTCATTCCGTTGTAACAGCGGATTTCTTTCCGAGCGTTTAGTTCTTACGTGAGCAGTCCCGGCGAATTTCCGTCGCAACGCTCGCTTCATCTCAACGAAAAGGAAAGCAATGCGATCACTCCTGCAGTCGAGTCTTATCTCGATCCTCGTCGCTGCGCCCGCTCTGGCCGGCGCTCAAACGACGGTGACCACCGTTGCGAACGCCAACGCCACCGTCCAGCCCGCTGGCGTACGCACGGGAAACAACGGAACCATTTTCTTTAACGTCCAGGGCAGCGCGAACGGTGGATTCGCGAGCTTTGGCGTCCTCGACTTTCAGCCGGCCGCCACCGCGGGGTCGGACATCACGGGCTTGAGCCTATCGCTCACCCAGAGCAACGCCTCCTTCACCGCCAACGGCACCTACGACGTGTACCTCACGTCGGAAACCTCCGTCAGCATCGCGGCCGGCGCCTCGCCCCTTCAGTATCAGGGCGGTGACGGCGTGGGCGCCATCGATCCCATCCTGACGGACCTGCAGCGCCTCGGAGGCGCCAACTTCGTCGAAGTCTCGGACGGCACGGTGGATACGGTCGACCTGCTGGCCGGCCTCGACCCTTCGGAAGAAGCAGCGATCCTCGCGGCGGTGAACGCCGGCTCGACGATCCGTCTGGTGCTCGTCTCGACGGTGCCCACGGTCTCCGCGACCTTCGCCGGCCAGAACAACTTCGACGGCCCGCCCCCCACGCTCCGCGTAGAGATCGACGGCGGCTCCACCGGAACCACCGACGTGACCATCAACGAGCTCCACTACGACAACGAGAGCACCGATGTCGGTGAATTCGTCGAGCTCGCCGGCACCCCCGGCGCCAGTCTCGCCGGCTGGCAACTCGTTCTGTACAACGGGACCTCTTCGGTGCGTGGCCCCTACAATACGACCGCTTTCACGTCGAACGACACGCTCGACGCGAACGGCCTCTACGTCGTCGAGTATCCGACCAACGGCATCCAGAACGGCGCCCCCGACGGCCTGGCCCTGGTAGACCCCAACGGCACCGTTGTCGAGTTCCTGAGCTACGAGGGGACCTTCGTCGCAGCCTCCGGCCCCGCCGCCGGGCAGACCAGCACCGACATCGGCGTGGAGGAGTCTGGAGGAACCCCTATCGGTTCGTCGCTGCAGCGCATCAACGGCGAATTCGTCGGCCCGCTGCCCGAGACCCGGGGCGCGCCGAACGACAGCGGCTCGACCCCGAGCGTCACCATCAACGAGTTCCACTACGACAACGTGAGCACCGACGTGGGTGAGTTCATCGAGCTCGCCGGTCCCGCCAATGCCGACCTCGGCGGCTGGCGGGTGGTCTTGTACAACGGAACGTCCTCGGTTCGCGGGCCGTACAACACCATCGAGCTGTCGGCCTCCGACATCCTCACCCCCGACGCTCCGGACGCCACGATGGGCTTCTTCGTCATCGGCCTCCCCACTAACGGCCTCCAGAACGGCGCACCTGACGGCTTGGCCCTGGTCGAACCTACGGGCCGGGTCGTTGAGTTCCTGAGCTACGAGGGAACCTTCGTAGCCGCGTCCGGACCTGCCGCCGGCCAGACCAGCACCGATATCGGCGTCGCCGAGAGCGGCAACACGCCGGTTGGCTTCTCCCTGCAGCGTGTCAATGGCGTTTTCACGGGGCCCATCCCTGAGACTCGCGGAACCAGCAATGGAACCGGCGGCCCGAGCTTCACCCCCCGTACCGTCATGCAGATTCAAGGCGCGACTCACACTTCGCCGGAAGCTGGCAACGCGGTCGAGACCAGCGGTGTCGTCACCGCCGTCGGTGATTTCGACGCTGTCGGTCAGAGCGACGAGCGCGGCTTCTTCGTTCAGGACCCCACCGGGGACGGCGACATCGCCACCTCCGACGCCATCTTCGTCGTGTCGAACGCCGCCGTCTCCGTCGGCGACCAGGTCGTGGTCCAGGGTACGGTTGAAGAATCCGGTTTCTCGGGTGAGCTGACCTACACTCGCATTCGGGCGTCGGGCGTCACGGTGTCGGCTTCCGGCGTCGCCCTGCCCACCCCGACCATCATCGGCGCGAGCGGCCGCCTGCTCCCGACCGAGGTGATCGAAGACGACAACTTCACCAGCTTCGACCCCACGACCGACGCGATCGACTTCTTCGAATCCCTCGAGGCGATGCGGGTGACCGTCCAGAGCCCGCTGGCGATCTCGAACACCAATCGATTCGGCGAGATCTTCGTCGTGAGCGACAACGGTGTCGGGGCCACCGGTATCAGCGCCCGCGGTACGCTCAACATCTCTCCGACCGACTTCAACCCGGAGAAGATCCAGATCGATCCCGGTCGCGAAGACTTCGATCCGAACCTCGTCGAGTTGCCCGCGGTCGATACCGGAGCGACCCTCGCGGACATCACCGGAGTCATCGGCTACGACTTCGGAAACTTCCAGGTGCAGCCGGAAGGCGCCGTTACGGCGACCCCGGGGAATCTCACGCCAGAGTTCAGCCAGGTTGGCCGAACCGATACGAACCTCTTGGTCGCGAGCTACAACGTGCTCAACCTCGACCCGAACAACCGCGACGACGACGACGACGTGGGTAACGGACGGTTCGCAGCGATCGCCGGCCACATCGTGGACAATCTCCGCACGCCCGATGTCATCGCTCTTCAGGAAGTCCAGGACAACTCCGGCTCCGAAAACGACGGCGTCACCGCGGCCGATGTGACCCTGACGACGTTGGTCGACGCCATCGTCGCCGCCGGTGGTCCGACCTACGCGTTCATCGACAACACCTTCATCGGCAACAATACCTCGGGCGGTCAGCCCGGCGGCAACATCCGAACCGCGTTCCTGTACGACCCAGCCCGGGTCGACTTGGTCCCGGACTCCGTCCGTACCGTCGACGATCGAAGCGCGTTCACGGGTTCACGCCTGCCGCTCATCGCGAGCTTCACGTTCAAGGGTGAAACCGTCATCATCGTGAACAACCACTTCTCGTCGAAGGGCGGCAGCGCCCCGATCTTCGGCACCTCGCAGCCGTTCGAAGCGCGCCAGGAAGAGGTCGCGGTCAACGGTTCGCTCGACGAGCGTCTTCGCCAGTCGGCGGAGGTTCGCAACTTCATCGACGGCGTCCTCGCTGCCGATGCTGACGCCAACCTGGTCGTCCTCGGCGACATGAACGAATTCGAGTTCGTCTCCCCCGTTTCGGTCAACCTGGGCGGCGCGCTCGACAACCTGATGCTCGAACTGCCGGAAGACGAGCGCTACACGTTCAACTTCCAGGGCAACTCGCAGTCCCTCGACCATATCCTCATCAACCCGGTGAAGGTGCCCGGGACCTTCTTCGACATCGTGCACGTGAACTCGGAGTTCGCGGATACGCCGGCGCGCGCCAGCGACCACGACCCGCTCGTCGTCAAGCTGTCTTTCGTCCCCAACTGCCGGGGCCGGATCGCCACCATCTTCGTCGATGCCACGGGCACGATCGTCGGTGGACCGGACGACGGCAAGCCGTACGCCGGTCTGCTCCGAGGCACCAAGGGCGCCGACGTCATCATCGGTACCCCGAACAGCGACACGATCCGGGGCGGACGGGGCAATGACTCCATCTGCGCGGGCGCTGGGGACGACGACATCCGCGGTGGACGCGACGATGACTTCATCGACGGCGGCGAGGGCTCCGACCGATGCCGCGGCAATCGTGGCGATAACAAGCTGATCGCCTGCGAGCGCTGACCCCTATTAGATCCCACCTCTCGATCCGATCGGCGCGGATACCGAGCCTCTTCACGGCTCGGCTATCCGCGCCCCTTCACAGGTCTACCCAACCAGCGAATGAGGCATCGGTGTCGCGACCGCATGCGCACCCATGCCCGAGCCACCGGGCCTCTCTTTGCACGCGGAATGATCGAGCCTCTTCGGTCCATCTACCTCATCGTTCGTAGGTGAGGCTCAAGCCTAGTCGATAACCCGGGCCGTCGTTCAAAACGTCGGGCCATCCGATCGCCTCCGCCGAGAGACCGAAGCCAGCATGGACGGGTACCAACAGTTTCGCCCCGAAACCGAGGGCGGTCGGCACCGGGGCGGGGGCGTCGAGCTCCAGGTCTTCGTCCCGACCGAACGCGGGCTGCAGCTCGAAAAAACCGGCCACGCCCAATCGCTCGAAGACCATCCATCCGGCTTCGACCCGGGTGAGCACGGCGCTGCTCGGGTTTTGAAGGCGCAGGCGAAGGAGCACATCCGCCGTCAACCACGCCGAATCGGGAAAGAAAGAGTAGCCGTAAGAAGCGCCCACCAGCAGATCGGTGCCCCCGGGACCCCGTTGAGGGCGGCCGTCGACCATCTCATCGAGGGGGCGTCGGTCGTACAACGACTGCCGAAACCCGACGACGAACGCGAGCGCCTGCCCCTTGTTAACCGGCGCCCACTCGAGCCGCACTTCGAGGTCTTCAAGACCGCGCTCGCGCAACGTTGACCCATCATTCAGTTCATTTACGTTATCGACCCACCGCAGCGATATGTCGGCCTCGAGGTTCTTCCCAATGCCGACCTCGGTGTACAGCTCGGCAGCGAGACTGTAGAATTCGCCGGTGACGTCTTCGGCCACCAGAAAGGCGCCCTGCCCCCGAAACAATGCGACTCCGGACCGCACGTAGACACTTCCCGCCGGCCGGGCCCAGCCACCGGCTCGGGCGGTCGTCGGCGCGAGTCCGGCCGCAACGCTGAAACCGAGGCCAACGATGACGACCACGATTCGCAACCGTGAGTGCAACGAGGAGTGCCGTGCCACGTAAGTCGATTATGACACCCCCGTCCGCGAATGACGACGGCCTATCTCGACGCAGTTTCGTTCGCCTGGTGGGCGGCGTGGTCGGAGCCGGAATGTTGCCGTACAACTTTTCGTGTGTGCCGGGCGGCTTTCGCGCGATCGATTCGCCGTTCATTCCAACCCCCGAGCAGCCGCTTACCCCCACCGACCAGTTCTACATCACCGATAACTTCGGCGTGCCCGAACCGGGCCCGGTCGAACAGTGGCGCCTTCGCATGCGTGGGCTTGTCGATGCGTCCGTCGACCTCAGTCTCGACGACCTACTATCCCTCGAGCAGGTCACCCGCGAGCACACCCTCGAATGCATCGGCAATACGCCGGGGGGAGCCCTGATCTCCAGCGCGGCGTTCACCGGCACGCCGCTGAGAACCGTGATGGCCGAAGCGGGTCTGAGCCGACGCGCGCGCGGCCTGCAGTTCATGGGGCTCGACGGCTATCCCGTCTACCTGCCGGTCGCGATCGCCGAAGCTGACACCGCCCTGATCGTGCATTCCATGAACGGTGAACCGCTCACCCTCGACCACGGAACACCGGTTCGCCTGCTCCTGCCCGACCGATTCGGCATGTTCTCCGTCAAGTGGCTCGACTCCATCACCGCGGCGCGCACGTACCACACGTGGGGTGCTCTGCGCAGCCTCGCGCCCCAGGTCGACGGCATCAAGGAGGTTCGCAGCCGCATCGACAACCCCGGCGACCGAACCGAGGCCCGCCTCGACGAAACGCTCACCATTACCGGCCTGGCCGCCTCGCCCGGGAGCGGCATCGCCCGGGTCGAAATCCAGGTTGACAATGGGCCGTGGCAACCGGCCGAAATGACCTTCAACCGCCTCGGCGACGGCCGGAATCCGTTTCTGTGGAGTCTGTACCGGTTCGAGTGGACGCCCACTACTCTTGGGCAACACATCCTGCGCGTCCGTGCTTTCGACGGGACCGGAAAGACCCAATCCTCGCGGCCCGAGTTTCCGTATGACAGCACTGCCATCCATGCTGTGCGCGTTCTTGTGCGCGAATAGTCCGATGCTCGGCACGGCGCTGGTCCCCGAAGGGGAAGCCGCGCTATACGCCGGGGGCGGGCTCAACTTTCTTCTACCGACGGTGACACTGGGCGCCACCGCTGGGGTCACCGATGGATTCGACCTCGATCTCAGATACGACACTCACGCCGGTCTGGTGCACGACGTCAGTCTGACCGGCCGGGTCCGGGTCGAAGATCGCTTCGCGGTGGGCCTCAGTCTCTCGCACAGCTTCTTCGCCATCGAAGAGCTCTCCGGCATCCTCGCGGTTCGCTCACCGTTTTCGAACGGTTCCACCATCGCTCCCGATATTCGATGGAACGTGCTTGAACGCGACAACGCTCGCGTGCACGTGCTGGGCGGCGCCGCGGTGCGCTGGCTGAGACTCGAAGAAGACGAGTTCGAGACGGTGACTCGGCAGCTCGAGCTGTCGGTTCGCCACGCCTTTTTCGAAGTCGGCGCCGAGTGGAGCGGTGAGCGCAGCTCCACCTGGCTGCGAGTGCGCGCAGTAGTGCCCATCGAGACCGATTTTCAAGTGCTCGGGTTCCTGCCGTGGGTGGTCATCGGCCACTCCTGGAGCATCCCGTGAGCGTCCATCTGTTGCCGCTGCTTCTGTGCGCCAATCTGCCGGTCAGCCCGTCTGGCGATGAGGCCATCGTCCCGGTGCGCACCGCCGAGACGGTGCCCGCAGGTAGAGTCATGATGCATGCGACGGGCGGTTTCAACCTGCTGAGCATCGATATCCCGGGCGTACCCTTCGCGCCGGTCTTGACCGGCGACCTCGAGATCGCCTGGGGGTTGACCGACGCCATCGACGTTCGCGCGCTTTATTCGACCCAGCTCGGGCTGGTCCACCGCCTCGGTCCCGAGGCGCGAGTTCGGTTCGTGCGCGGTGAGCAGTGGGCGATCGGCACCCGTCTTTATCCCTCGGTGCAGCTGGTGGGCGCGGTCGAGGACGGGGTCGACATCGGGGGCGACGTCTCCACCTACGCGGGCCTGCTCGGGACCCTTCGGTTCGGCAACCTCGCCTTCACCCTCGATACGGGCGTGACGATCCAGTGGATATTGTTCGAAGACATCGACGGCCGGCAGTTCGTCGATACCGAGCCCTACTTTGCGTTCGTCGACGTGGCGATCGAGGCCGAGTGGGCCCGAGAATCGGCGGGCAACTACTCGCTGCGGTTCGAGCTCGCCATTCCTAGCGCGCCCGACGACCCGTTCACCGTGCTCAACGTCTTTCCCCGCCTCGTCTTCGGCGGAAACTTCGCCCTCTGAAGGGCGCGCCTCCCTGAAGGTCACTTGCCCTATAGGCTCAGCGTATGTCGGCCATCGGTCACAAGCCGCCGAGCGAACCGACCACCATACGTGGTCATGACTCTTCGTTCGATCGGGATTGCGGTGCTGGTAATGGCGCCTACCTTAGCCCACTCAGCCTATTCACCACCGTTGACCGAGGTCCGCATCGACCGAGACGTGACGGTTCATTCACCGAGCCTGGTGTACGTGAGCGAGAACCGAACAACCGTGGACACCGACCTACGATTGTCGGGATTCGGCGCCCAGTACATCGGCCAGTTCGAGTGGTCATCGGGGTACGGGCTCCAGGTCGGCGCCGCCATCGGGCCCGGACAGGTCGACGGGTCCATCGTCGGCGACGACGGACTCTCCCTCGATACCTCAGGATTCTGGGTCGCCGGCCAGCTGAGAGCCTACAAGATGGTGTGGAAGTCGGAGGTCGATGAATCCGAGGAGCGCCCCTCGGCCCTCACCCTGTTCGTCAACCTGCGCGGATTCCACTACTCGATGGAGGGCAGCGAGAACAGCGAGTCGGTCGAGCTGAGCTTCTCGACCCTCACCGGTGGCGTCGGTGCCATGGCCGAGATCTCGGTCAGCGACTACATCTCGGTGTGTCCATACGCCTGGCTCACGCCGGGCGTCGCCTCCCGGCTGGACGTCCGCGCCACCGGCCGAGACCCACTCATCGTTGACGGAGGGCCCACGCTGCGGAACCCGTTCTTGGTCGGGGTCGATATCTGGATCTATACGTCACCGCCGAATTGGAACGATCATGTCTCGCTGTCGATCCTCGGCTCGTTCATCGACACCGAGGGTGACGACCGGACGATCGCCGCGGTCGTCAGCTACACCTTCTAGCCGGATCGCCACCTCGCCGCCTTCAGCGCAATCGGTCTCTGGACCTCGCGACCTCGGAATGCGAAAACACTCCGAGGGAGGTTGT
Source organism: uncultured Myxococcales bacterium (assembly GCA_964519665.1). Lineage (GTDB taxonomy): Bacteria > Myxococcota > Kuafuiibacteriia > Kuafuiibacteriales > Kuafuiibacteriaceae > JANQQN01. Next base: position 27,724 of record CAZFIV010000065.1, on the reverse strand, counting down.
TCAGATGGTGGCTGGGCGTCCCGGTTTTCTGCAACCGGATGACCTGAGAATACCGGATCCGCGCTACGCGGCGAGCGTTCGGTTCTTCGCAGACCCGATGTCGGCTCAACGGCACGTCTGCGCGCACCTTCTCTCCGAGCCGGAGTGCCACGGCTGGGCATTGGTCGACCCTACCCTGCGCGACCATTTTGACCCTGAAGACGGCGAAGACCGATACGGCCTCGCCATCGGTCAGGACCCACCTCGGATGCGCGCGTTATGCCGCGCGTTTGCCAACACGCTGGCCCGGGCCCAGGTCGAGGCCGCCCGCCTCGGATGGCTCGTCGAGTCGCCCGGAGTCATGGTGTCGCTCAGCCCTCGCGGCGTCTTGACGACGTTTCGCACCTCAGGTCGCGAGATCGTCCTGCTGACCTCCTATCTGCCCTTGCTCGGGAGCGCGGCCATCGTTGAACGCACCAGAACGCAGCCCCAACGGCTCTTGCGTGACAGCGCTGGCGGGATGCGATCCGGGCGCAGGGCCCGCCTGCTGTCACCCCGTGAGCGGCGCCAAAAGCAGCGCCACGAGCGTGCGTGGGGCACCCAAGAGAAGCTGTACTACTACGTGTTCAAGAACGCCGTTCAGTATATTCACGACCATCACCATCAACCCGAGGAAACGGGCGCCAAGCGCAAGGACTTCGCGCTATTGAAGAGCCGCCTGCCCCCCCGAAGCCGACTCAAGTTTCGGGACTGGATCGAGCTCGTCGAACCCAACGGAGCTCGACCGTGAAGCACGCGTGGACGGAGCAGCTCGAGGCGCTCATCGCCCATGTACCCGACCGCGAACGGCGGGCCAAGGATTCGGCGTCGACCTGGATCGAGCGGGCCGAAACTGCGGTCGACTTATACGACGCGGTCGTCGAGGCCGACGACGAAGTCGAACCCGAGGAGCAGGGCGATGCGGCGATCGAGGTCCTTGCGGCGTGGATGGGCCTGCGCAGAGTGCGGCTGGAGCTCGACCCCGAAGCTCCCTACGCGCTCGAGCGCATCTCGAGGTGCGTTCAGACCCATCGGCAGCGCCTCGTCGAGCACGCTCCACTCGCCCTCGACCCTGAGGGCTGGATGGACGCCCTTCGGGGCTTCGATGCGTACTTGCAGGATCTCGACGCCGACCCGCTCGAGATCCGAACCATCGTGGAGGCCGAAACCGCCTGTGCGCTAACCCGCGACCTCGACGACGCCGAGCTGGTCGCCGCGGGCCTCGAAGCGCTCCAATCTCCTCATCCGCCTCTTGCTGCTGCCCTGGGTCAGTGTTCGGCCCTCGTCGTTGAAAACCCGGCGCGATGGGTGCCCGCCGCCTCGAGCATGGAGGCCACCCTGGCCTCGTTGCGCCCCGACCTTCCGGTTGACGGCGCCGAGCTTCTTCCCAGCACGGCCAAGTTCTTCACGGTGCTCTGCCAACACCTTCGTGAGAATACGGCCCCCGCCACGCCGAACGACTGACGAGCTCGGTCTCTATTCAAGCGACAGCGAAGCCTTTAACGGAAGGGGCCACACCGGCGCGAGATGGATTGACTCGAAGCCTCCGGCTGACGAGGCTCTGGTCCGTGCCCATCGCCCAATCCAACGGAATCGACTTGTATTACGAAGAAGAGGGGTCCGGTGAACCGCTTGTGCTGATCATGGGACTGTCCGCGCAGCACGAGTGGTGGTCGCGGCAGCTGATCGACGGATTCATCGCTCAGGGCTTCCGGATCATCCGATTCGACAACCGCGACGTGGGCCAGTCGACCCGCCTCGACGCCCTCGGCACGCCGAATGTGCGTCTGATGACCGCTGGCCGCCTCCTCGGCGGTCGTTTGAAGGCCCCTTACACGCTCGAAGACCTCGCCGACGACACGCTGGGGCTCATGGACCACCTCGGTATCGAGCGCGCGCACGTCATGGGCGGTTCGATGGGGGGGATGGTGGCCCAACGGGTGACGCTCAAGGCGCCGACCCGCGTCGCTTCGCTCACCCTGCTGTACACCAATACCGGGTCCCGGCTCGACGGCATCGCGGCACCGAGCGTCATCCGCACCCTTCTCAAGCCCCCACCCCAGGGCCGCGAGGCGACCATCGATCGACTCGCGGAGGTCGGGCAGCTCCTGACGGGGCCCCACTACCCCTACGACGAGGCATACTGGCGCGATCTAGCGGTTCGCTGTTGGAATCACAGCAGCGAACCACCCGGTACCCCGCGGCAACTCGCCGCGGTCCTCGCGTCGCCATCGACCCGCGAGCGTCTGCGCGAGATCGAGCAGCCGACCCTGGTCATTCACGGCACGGCCGACCCCCTCCTGCCGCTGAGAGGAGGGATCCGGCTCGCTCACAGCATCCGACGGGCCCGGCTGCTGATGCTCGAAGGAATGGGCCACTACGTGCCCCCCTCCCTCCGCGATACGGTCGTCCTCAACGTTCGAGCGGTGGCGAACTCGGCCCCGCTACGCTGACTGCGCGGCCTTGGTGAAGTGCGCTTCGAGCGCGTTGAAGACCGCTTCGACGTCTTCGACGAGATCGTGCAGGTCGGGCATCGTGTCCCAGTCGGCGTTGAAGCCCCAGTACAGATGCCCGGCGTAGCTGAACAGCGCGATGCCCAGGCATTGCTCGATGTACAGCGGAACGACCGGATACGTCTGAAGCATACGCGCCCCGAGCAGATAGAGCTCGATCTGCGGGCCGGGCACGTTGGTGACGACCAGGTTGCCAGCGTGGCGCTTGTAGCTCATCCGAACCGACAGCGTCGCCAGCGATGGAGCCACCCACTCGCCGACCGAGGTGAGTACATGGGCGGCGAGGGCCTGTTTGGTCTCCCGAAACCGACCGAAGCTCTGTTGCACTTTGGCGAGCCGCGTCTCGTGCGCAACATCGCCAAGCGGGAGGTCGACGATCGGCATGGCGACCCGGTTGCCGAGCGCGTTCTTTTCTTCGGCGCTCCGCAGGCTGATGGGGCAGAACACTCGAAATCGGAGCTCTTCCTGGCGCTTCGGATCGATCCCGCGGCGCTCGAAGAAGCGCGTCATCGCCATCGACACGATCGTGAGGACGAGGTCGTTGACGGTCGCCCCCATCATGTTTTTGACGTACTTGACCCGCCGAAAGTCCATGTCGAGCCAGTCGAAGCGGCGATGGGGGCCGATCGGCTTATTGATCGGCGTGACCGACGCCGACTGCGACCACGCCTGCACGACCCTTCCGACCGCCGGAAGCGTCTCTAAACTCTTACGCACCGCGTCTCGCGGCGCCGCCACCGTGCGAGTGGCCAAGGTGAGAAGCGTGCGCGGCGTCTGCAGGGTGTTGCCAGTCGTGTTGCGGATGAGCGCCATCCTCGATGGAAGGGGTCGGGGCTCGTAGGGCTTGGGCGGGGGCGACAACAGCTGAGGGTGAGGGGTGAACAGCTGCTGCAGAATCTCCGCGCCCGATATGCCGTCGATCATGCAGTGGTGAACTTTGCTGATCAGCCCAAACCGGCCGCCTTGAAGCCCCTCGACCACCCACAGCTCCCACAGCGGCTTGCCTCGGTCGAGCTGCTGCGACATCAACCGCCCCGCGAGCCGCTTTAGCTGCCGCTCGTCGCCCGGACGCGGCAAGGCCGTATGGCGAACGTGATAGAAGACGTTGAAGTGCGGGTCGTCGACCCAGATGGGATGCCGCTCGAAAGGGGTGTACGCGATGCGCTGCCGATACCGGGGGACCCGATGCAGCTTCGCCGCGACGTAGTCGCGTAACCGGTCGATATCGATGCCCCCGTGGTCGGTACTCAGGTCACCGGCATCGAAGATCGCAACCGATCCCACGTGCATGTGCAGGCTCGCCTCCTCGATATCGAGAAAGCCTCGATCCAAAGCCGTGAGACGGTCGAACGCAGCAGAGGCCATACCACCTTAGGTAGCCCACTCGAGCGCCGCCGTGAAGGCACATTGCGCCCGGCCCGCCGATTCGTTCGACCGCGGCGGCTACCCTGGGCGACCTCGAAGCTTGGCCCGACCCGCGCGATCGTCGACATCGAAGCAAAGAGCGACCCGATCGAACCCGGACCAGAACCCTGGGCCCGGTAGGCGAGTCGCTCTCAACCACAGCGGTGGTTGGGATCAGTCCGACATTGCACACCGAACGCCGATGCTGGCCCCCCGCTCGGTGGGGTCGGCACCGTTTCGCTGACCGGCGCGGGCGTACGGCGGATCGTTGAACCACGAGCCACCTCGAACCGTTCGCAGTTTATCTTGCGTATACCAGTCGCTCGTCCACTCCCAGACGTTGCCCACCATGTCTTTTGCTCCGTACGGCGAGTCTCCGGCTGGCGAGAAACGCCCGACCGGTGCGGTGGCCACGAAGCCGTCGTCGTAGCCTTCGGCGAACTTGAGCTTCGGATACTGCCCGTTGACGGACACATCCGCGATGTTCGCGACAAGTGCGCGACCATATCTTTCATTTCCCCACGGGTACTTACGACCGTCCGCGCCTCGAGCCGCCTTCTCCCACTCTTCTTCAGTGGGAAGACGCTTTTTCTTCCATTCACAATACGCCTTCGCCTGAGCCCAGCTAAGGCAGTTGATCGGGTGCCGCTCCCGCGCCGGGGCCCCCCAGTTGCAGAGCTTCGTCCATTCCGTCTGCACCTTCCCCTGCAGGAAGGCCGTCGTGAGTGAACCGGCCGAGCAAGCGCCCGCCTTGACGCACTCCCGGTACGCGGCCACCGTGACTTCCGTCTTATCGATAAGGAACGCCTCGACCCGCACGTTGCGGCCCGGCTTTTCATCGTCGGCACATTCCGAATCGACCTCTTTGTTGCAGCCCATGAAGAAGGGGCCCGCCGGCACCCGAACCATCCCCGCCACGGTCTCGGAGGTATCGAGTCGCCTCTTGGCTTCCGTTCTTGGGCGGGCGCTACCTTGGGGGTCGGCCGCTGGGGGAGGGGTCAACGCTATTTGCTGCACCGGCCCTGCGGCTCCACCATTGGGTGTCCCGAGGAGTTGCCCGAGCGCGGCGTCGATCGACTCCAGTACTCCGTCTTCGGTACAGGCCCCCCGACCGCTCCCGACCGCCTCTCGGGCCGACTTCGGAAGGTCGATCAGCGTCAGAGTGACGATGCACCGCCGACCGATCTTTAGAATTTTGCCCGCTACCACCTTGCGCGCGGCAAGCACTTTGCCGACCTCGATCTGGCATGCCTCCGTGTGACAGCCCGCGGAGCCCCCACTCGGCCGGCGCGACAGAGCCTGCTTTACCTGTGCGCTCGGTACCGCCATGTATCGCCCCGACACCCACAGCTGAGAGGAGATGTACTCGGACATCCGGTCGACGACCGGGGCCTTCAGCGTCGCGCCCTTATTCTGGAGGCCCAACACCGCCACCACCTGTCGTGGGTCTTGGGCCTGCGTGGAACCCGCCACGAGCGCACCCGCCACGGCGACCGCGAATCCGGACCATCGACTCATGTTCGCCTGTCGAACCATCCCCGCCGATATACAACAGGCGCATCGGGTGCGTAACGGCCTCAGTCCGACTTCGCGCACCGAAATCCGACGTTGTCATCGATAATGTCGGGCGACCGGAAGGTCCGACGCCACGCCCGCGATGCATCGGGTTAGGAAGACCGGCCGTATACAACAGCGCGGGCCGCGAGGCGGCCCTAAGTAGCCCCAAGCACCGCCGAGACATGCCGCACGGGCCTCCGCACAGAGGCAACCTTGACTTTGCCGGGCTCTCCGAACAGTCAGACGACCATTGTGAAGCGCTCAACGACCGGCCCCCGGACGGCGACGAGGTTCACCCGACGCAACCTCCTCATTGGCGGAACGGCCATGGCCACCGGCGGCTTGTGGGCCGCCCGACCCGCAGACAGGAGCGGCCCGCGAGCGCCTTACTTTCTTCGCTTGCAAGAGGCTCTTCGCAAGGCCGGCATAGCCACTCCGACCCTCGTCATCGACCGCCAGCGCTTGCGCCTGAACGTCGACACTTTGCGAAGCCACCTTCCGGAAGGCATGGGCTACCGCATCGTCGCCAAGTCGCTGCCCGCTTTGGACCTGATTGCGGAGGTCCGCACCCATTCCGGCAGCGATCGCCTGATGACCTTCAACCTTCCGATGCTCTCCATCCTGAGCGAACAGATGCCTGAGGCCGATCAGCTCCTCGGGAAGCCCCTGCCGGTGCAGGCCGCGCATCGTTACTTCGAGCGCCTCAAGAATCCATCGGTGGCGCCTCGAGTGCAGTGGCTCATCGACAGCTCCGCCCGGCTGCAGCAGTACTCGGCGTTGGCCCACAGTCTCGATGTCGCCCTGCGGATCAACCTCGAGATCGACGTGGGCCTCCACCGCGGCGGGTTCCAGACCGACCGAGAGCTGGCCCGCGCGCTCCGAACGCTAGCCGACCATCCGCGCCTCGGTTTCGCCGGATTCATGGGGTACGAGCCCCACATCGCGGCCGTCCCCGAGGCGCTCGGCCTGCGGGCGAGCGCTCGAGACGAGGCATGGAAGATCTATTCACATGCTCTCGAAATGGCCCGAAAAGTCTTCGGCAACGCTCGGGTGGCCACGAGCACCCGCAACGCCGCCGGCAGCCCCACCTATCGCCTGTACGAGTCCACCGAACTCGCCAACGAGGTGGCCGTCGGATCGGCGCTGGTCAAACCGAATCACTGCGATACCGATCTGCTCGAGGATCACCAGCCCGCCAGCTTCATCGCCACGCCGGTCATCAAGACCTCCAACCGCACGACCATGCCGGCCGCACTCGCGCTGTTGGACGGCGCGAAACACGCGTGGGACCCGAACTATCGACGAACGCTCTTCATTTACGGCGGACACTGGCTCGCCGACCCCATCGACCCACCGGGTCTGGCCTACAACCCCACTTTCGGTCGCTCGTCCAATCAAGAGATGCTCAACGTCGGGCCCCGCGCCGACGTGAAGGTCGACGACTTCGTCTTCTTCCGGCCCCAACAGAGCGAAGCGGTCTTCCTTCGCTTTGGAGACATCGCCGTCTACGAAGACGATGAAATCAAGACCTGGTGGCGGCCTTTCCCTCCCGCCGCGTGAAGGGTCGCCGCCGGTCAGAGAACAAATCCGTCTCTGTGGCGGCCTTCACACTTCATCGACCGAAACTTTTGTTCGATGCCCTGGTTGGAACAGGTACCCCGGGGCGTCGTCACCGACGGTTAACGTGAACCGGGGCCTACTAAGGAGATGATGACGTGAGACCCCTGAATTCGTATGCCCCCTTGTTCTTTGCTGTTCCGTTCCTAGCCGTGACCGCCTGTGGAGGGACCAGCGATGAAGCCCAAGTCGAAGTAGCGGAAGCCGCCTTCGCCTTGAGCAACTCGAACGACTGCATCGATGCCTTCGCGACCAGGCCCTTCTTGATCCGTCTGACGGAGAATCGCGGCTGGGGACAGGAGGAAATCGAGGCGATCTGCGCCGAAATCGAGGACGTCGCCACCACCTACGCGAACAACTCGACGCTGACCGTTCTCACCGTCGCCGGAGTTGGCAACCTCGACGGCGACACGCTCGAGACCGCGTACTTCATCGGTGCCGCCGGCTACGACCTGACCGAGGTCCGCGCCTGGCTCGACAAAGTGCGAGCGTCCCGCGCCACCCGTATCTGCTCGCAAGAAGCCGCAGACATCGTGCGCGATGGCGGCACCCTGCCCGAAGGATTCATGCGCGACTGCCTCACGGAGGAGACCGGCGAGCCGTATCCAGAACCCATCTTTCAGGAGATACGCTCGAACAACGGCATCGACGGCCTGGATGACGCGGCGGCCGGCCTAGCGGTCAGCCTCGTGATCTACAACGTCCCGGGTACCGGCACCGTCGCGGCGTTCGTCAGCGGTGGCTTCTACGCCCAGGTCGAACCGCCGTACGCCGCCTTCGCCGGCTGCGGCGCCGTCCTGGGCCTCGACGACGTCGCCGAAGACGCCGGCTTTGCTTACGTGTGCGTCGGCGCCGAGTACTGAGCGATTTCACCGACATCCTCGACCGACTCGCCGATGCCTTCGTCCCCCGAGACGACCGCGGCCTGATGCGGACGCGACGTGTCTCCTCATGACGCCTTGACTTATTGACCGAACAATAGAACGCCTTCGACGATCATCCGGAATCCATAAATTACTCCCGACGGTCTTGTTCTCGTTACTTATTCTTTCCTCGACAGCGATCCTCTTCCACCCTCCTCTTGGCAAGATCATCGTCAAATTCTTGGCCGGACACTATCTCGAAATAGACTCCTAGCCGGGTGCCTTCGTAGTACTGCATGCACTGTCAGCTCAATTCTGCACGGGTAATTCGGATTATGACAGACCCAAGATATTCTGCCAGGGTGCGGTTCGATGACTCCGTTTGCACGTTCATTGGTCACCGTGGCCCTCTATTTGCTCGCCTATGGGGCCTCACTCTCGACTCTATCGCAGTCGCCAACTTTCGAAGCCGGCGAATCTCTGGCCGTGCTGCTGATATTCGGCCTCGGGTTCTCTTCAGTGGCGTGGCTTGTAACCCGCGGCAATCGCCCCCGTAAGGTGACCGTTCTGTCGCCGGGTCGCGAATTGGCGGCGATCGTCTCTTACCTCGTTGTCTTCTCGGTCGTGGTGCTCGGGTACGGCCTATCTTGGCTCAAAGACACGGTGCCGGATGGCCGGTTCGAGGACGTATCCGTGCTCGTTTTCAAGCTCCTGACCATAGTGGTCATTCCAGGTTGGCTCCTCACACGACTGGGTCATTCCTGGCGAGACCTCGGCGGAGTCTGGACTCTCCACGGGCGGGAGGTCCGGGTGCTGATCACTATGGGGGTGTTACTCGTTGGCCTGCAGCTGACCGTCGGACGAGGTCCCGCGGACATTCGGTCCCTCGATGAGCCGATCTGGGTTGTTGCCTTCGCCGCGGTACCGGCATTCCTGTGGATGGCGACCGAAGCAGGCCTCACCGAAGAGTTCTTCTTTCGAACGCTCTTGCAGACGCGGCTGGCCGCGTGGATGCGGTCGGAGGTCGCCGCGATCGTCCTGATGAGCGTCTTGTTCGGACTGGCCCATGCGCCCGGCTACGTGCTCCGCGGTGCTCACGTGGCGGAGGGGATGACCGAGGCGCCCGACCTCATCACCGCGGTCGCCTACTCCATTGCGGTGGTGTCGCCGCTCGGTATTCTATTCGGAGTGCTGTGGGCACGCACTCGCAACCTATTGCTCCTGGTGCTCCTCCACGGCCTGGCCGACCTCGTGCCCAATCTGGCCCCATTCGTCCGAACGTGGCTGCGTCCGTGACCCAGGGCCGGTCGCGGACTGCATAAGGCAATTCGTCGGCGCCATACAACCGGCTGCCGCGGGTCGACGGACGCTCGCGATCGGCGTCATTGACAGGACTCGGTGCGAACCTTCGATGGCCCCACCAAATACCCCTGCACCCGCCGCGCGGTGTCGTCGAAGACGAATGAGTCAATGCGCCGGTCGAAGTGGAACAGCAGGACGGCATCGCGGTCGGCCCGGTAGCGTCGCTGGGGCGTAAACCGCGCTTCGGTGTAACGGACCGACTTTGATAGTCGAACGCCGTCGATCAGACCGGAAAATGAATCGCCAAGGCGACCCTCACGGTTCGGATCTGCACCAATGACGAAAGGCACCCGATTCATCTTGCGAGCACCGGACGCTGGTTTCTGCGCAACTTGAGTGCCGTCAATGTACAGGCGTAGCTCGCGACCGTCGTACACCCCCGCGACATGGACCCAGCGCCCGACGGGCAGCTTCGATTCCGACCGTACATAGGTGTAGCTGTACGCGTCGCCCAACGCGACCAGCCACGACACGAAGCCATCGCGGACCAACAGGCCGTACCCGCTCCACTCGGGCTTGCCTGCGATCGCTCGAGGGCCCTCGAGGTTGTCCGGACGCACCCAGGCCTCGAGGGTGAACGGACCATCGGGAAGCGATGCGTCCGCCGCCGCGACGCGAAGACCACCGTCGGGCATCCCGACGAGGCACCCGTCGGGCCCGGCGGACCGCGGCGCCCGCTGCGAGAGTACTGGATCGATCACCGGACGCAGCGCCGGGCTCCGAACGGCGATACCTTCGATATCCGCCTCGAGCTCGAGCCGCAGCTCGACCGGCGCCACGGCGGCGTCGACGGGTCGTCGCCGGTAGAAAAACTCGAGGGTGGTGGTGCCACCGGGCGCTACGGTTCGATGCATATGGTCGGGCCGAAAGGCCCATCCAGGGTCGGTCGCATCGAGCTCTGCCGTCATCCGCACCGGCACCGACAGTGGATTCGTGTAGACGACCCGAGCGCGACCGGCACCCCGACCGCGGCCGTTGACCCGAGGCCGCGCCGTCGACACGTCCAGCTCCGAAAGCAGCAAGCGGTCGATCTGATCGAGGCGCTGAGGCGTCATCTCGCGAGGATCGCCCACCTGACCGACGCCGAGCGTGGCCACCGAGATGCCTTCCTTGCGCACTGTAACGACGTCGAAGTGGTGCATCCATCCGGTACTGGCGGTGCTCTCAATGGGAATACCGCCGCCGGTGGTGCCCAAGGTGTAGTACGAAATGCCGTCGCGCACCCCGTCGAATCGACGGCGATGGATGTGCCCCGCAAAGACCGCGGTGACGTTGCCCGCCGCGCGCAGCCGCTGATGAACGGCCTCCCAATTGCTGTCCGGGTAGTTCTTCGAGATCCATCGAGGGTGATGCAGAAACACGAAGACATGGTCGAAGGCCTTGGTCTCCTGCAGGCTATCTTTCAACCAAGCGAGCTGCTCGTCGCTCATCTGATTGAGGCGCGCCTCGCCCCAGCCCTTCTCGTTGGTCGTCGCATCACCTTCGTCGCTGTACAGCACCACGAATGCGGCGTTCTTGTGGCCGAACCAGTACCACAGAGGGCCAAAGTGCTGTTCGTAGTTCTTTTCGTGCTGTCCTGGGGGCGGCTCGCTTCCGCGCCAATACACATCGTGGTTGCCGGCGACGGGGAACCAGGGCGCTTGGAGCCGGGCCATGATCTTGCGGTACGTTCGCATCTCCTCGAGCCAAGCGTCGGTCTCGTTGTAGCCCTCAATGAGGTCGCCGACGGTCATGACGAGGTCGGGGTCGAGCAAGTTCGTGTCCGAGACCGCTTGGCGAAGAACCTCGAGGCCGCTGATCGGGCCGCCGGTGCGATCGCCGAACACGACGAAGTGAAACGCGTCTTCTTGGCGCGGCAGCGCCAGGCTGCGACCGGTCCGGCTCGAGTGAAGAGCTGGAGCATCAACCCGTGGTGGCTCGGGAGGGTGGCCTATCGAAAGGCTCGCGGTCAGCAACAAAGCACTGGCGTTCATCGAGGCAGTCCCGAGGCTGGATGATGCCCGAAATGTTGTCACCGGACAACGGCGGGTCCGCGTCCGCGACAGCGCCCGGCGATGCTACGTTCGCGTGAGAATCTCGTGCCTGCTCCGCGTCACCAGGACGATGTGCACGAACAGGGCCGCCAGGGACCCATCGGCCGTTCGCAGCGTCCAGCCATCTGCATCCTCGACGAGATCCGGGTCGCCGAGGGTGATGATGGGCTCGATGGTCAGCGCCATCCCGGGTCGAAGCCGAACTCCGCGCCCGCGCGAGCCTACATTTGGCACGTGAGGATCCATTGCATGGCCCGGCCGATGCCATGTCTGCCACCGAGCTGACTCGGGTCCGCGCCGCGGGCAGCAGTGTCGGCACGCACCCATGCATCGATGTCGGCGGTGCTGATGCCGGCCGCGACCCGCGCACCTGCGACCCGAGAGCCACCGATTCCTCGCTCACGCCCGCCGTATCCTCGACGAGGTCGCCCGGGCGCAGACGCTGAGATCCTACCCGTCCTCACGTCCCCCGCCGTTTGGAGCACACAGTCCTTTGATAACGGTCGGCGGCAGCAGAATCGCCGCCTCGAACACAGTGCGAGTCAAAGACGTGTCGTTTCGCTGCGAATTCAGTGCGTCACGTAATCCTTGTTTGGTATGTATCCCAGGCTGTCTATGCGCCAGCGATACTTGCATACCGAATCGCTTGACTCGCTACCCATGCATTTCGCGGTGACTCTGCTGTGTGTGCTCCAGTGGGCTTTATTTGAAGGACCATGTTCCACCGCAAAACCGCAGACCGTCATGGTCGCCCCCGGCGGAACCGTCGCCGTGATGTCTGTGGACGGGAATGTAACCTGATCTCGCAGCTCCAGCTGGATGTCACAGGACCCCATGTTTTCGAGGGTCACACTAATAATATGATTGGCACCCCCCCTGAAGATGACGATTTCGCCCTTACAGCTCCCCTTGAAATTCCCAGGGCCGCCGATCGTTCTCGAAGTCGGCCCGAATACTTTGAGAGACTCAGGGAATACGTCGGTGAGCTTCCTCGCCAGAAACAGCAACGCACCCGCGACGGTCACTCCTACGAAGATACCAACCAGGACCGAAATCTGATAAGCTTCCATTCGATCTACCCCCCACTCGATCTGAGAGTATATATTGACGAGAAAGAAAGACAAAGCCCTTACAGGTGCGGCTCACGGGTCTAGAAAAGGCGTCCGAGTGGCCAATAAAGGACCCATCTCGGCTCCGTTCGTGGTCTACTTCGCCCAAGCGTTCATCGAAATCGTGGACGCCATACGGCGCGAAGCGGCGAACGCGTGGTCGACGGCGACCGGCCGGCCAATAGGCTACCTGCCGGTGTCGCACGAGGTGTTCCTCGGCGGCGCGACCGATGCCAGAGCCCCGGCCGAGGCGATTGCACTTTTCGACTATTTGTTCGGAACCTTGCTCGACGGGCGCAACGCCTACCTGACCAACGGGGTGACCCCAGCGCTCGGCCGATCAGCCCGAGACTCCAACGATTTGCTGCGGCCGACGCGGCCGCGTGGAGGACAGTGACATGAAGCGCTTCGCACTCGCGGCGTTCTTGGTGCTTTCGGGCCTGCTCCTACTGAGCATCGGCGGGCTCCTTCTGTTCGAGCCCCACTGGTTCTTCGCCGAGAACGGTGTCGTCCTGGGGAGCGATCCCAACCTGATGTCGGAAATCCGAGCGCCCGCTGGCCTTCTACTCGTTAGTGGCGTCCTTATCATGCTCGGCGCGGTGGTGGAGCGACTGACATCGGTCGGTCTCGGCCTCGCGGCCTTGGTTTATGGAACCTACGGCGTATCCCGCCTGGTGAGCATTGGCCTCGACGGTATGCCGTCGGAGGGCATCATCGCCGTAATGGTCATCGAACTCGTAGTCGGCGCCCTGGCGCTGCTGGCGATAGGCTACCGACACGCAATGACCGCAGCGCGCTGACGACCGACGACGAACGCACCCCCGGCCGTTTGTCGACCCGGATCGGCAGCTTGGCGGATCCTGCTCATATCCGTCGCCTGCGTTATGACGTCGCAAAGATGACTTGCCGGGGACAGGTTGAGGGCAGGGGGACGCCGTCCCTCTCCGTAAGTCTGCAAAGCGTATCCAGCAACTCACCCGTAAGCTCAGTTCCGGCCCGACTCGTCGTCGGTGAGTTTCCTCTGATACCCTGCTTGCTCGCGGGCGAAAGTCCGTTTTAGCGGTCGACCCGGAGTTGGCTGGTTCGCAGGGCGCGGTATTCGCTCGGGGAGCTCCCGTGCAGCTTCTTGAAGCTCCGGCTGAAGTGAGCGCTGTCGGCGAAGCCGCAAACATAGCCGATCTCGGTCAAACTCAACGACGTGTCGCCGAGCAACCGGGCCGCTTCGCCGTTGCGGAGCTTGTCGACCACGGCCCGGAAGCTGGTGCCCTCCTCACCCAAGCGTCGCTGAAGCGAACGGGGCGAGCAATCGAGCGCGGCGGCGACCTCGCCGAGCTTCCAGGTGCGACCGAGGTCGCGGCGGAGGACCATCTGTACCTGTTCGGCAGAGTCGGTGACCTCGCGGAGCGTCCGCGAGTCGTCGCCGGCGAGAAGCACCTCGTCGAGCCCCGCCATCGGACGCCGGCTGGGTACGAAGTCTTCCCATTCGAAGAGCCACTCTCGGTAGCTGCCCTCGGGGCAAGGTTCACGATAAGTCCCGCGTTCGTACACCCAATGGTCGGCGTCTCCACTGAGGGGGAATCGGCAGCGAAGCCCGCGGGCGCCGATTTCCTCGAACAGCACGATATGTTGGCCGCAACCGGCGAGGTCCTCCAGGAAGGTCGGCGCTGAGGTTTCCTGCGAGACGTGCTCTAGCCGGATCCGGTGCTCGCTCGACTCGATCAAGACGACCCGATGGCGGGAGTGAATAAACGCCCCGAGCCGCTCCTCCTTGGCGATGAGGGTCTCGGGGCGATCGGTGTTGAGCAGGACGAACAAGAGGGGGTGCTCGAGCTGCTCGAGCGAGCGGCCGGCCTTCAATAGACTGACCCGGCCCACCCGTAACACGGCCTGCTCGAGGCACTGTCGGTAGGGCTCGAGAGGCACAGCGCCGTCGGCGTTCCACGCGGCGAGTTGGGCGGGCGTCGGCAGAACCTCCGGCACGAACGGGCGGAGTCCTTCAAAGACGAGCGTGGCCACTACCGCATTGATCTGACCGGCCATGGGCGCATCATCGCCGCGGCGGTCGCTCCGGGTCCAGGGTGCCGCCCGGGACACCAAATGTAGACGACGAAAAGGAGGGTCACCACAAAGGCGGTGGCGGCCGTGGTGGGGCGCCAGCCGAGGGATTTCGGCTCTTGCCACAGCTGAATGGCCAGCTGCAGCCAGCCGAGCCAGAGCGCATGGACAGGAACGTTGAGCGCGCCAAGCCACGCGAAGCGGCCACCGGCTACTCGAGCGCGTAGACCATGAAGCCGAGCCCCAACCCGACCCCAACCCAGGCGTGGCGTCGATCGAAACCTCGGTGGTGAACCGTGGCGCGGCCCAGCAGGAGCATCCAGAATCCCTGACAGATGAAGGCGATGTTCTCGCCCACCGCGATCTGGGCGAGCTGATGCGTCGCCTCGAAAACAACAACCTCCGCCGTCCTGGTCGAAGGGGGGGCGGCACGCTCGGCCAGCGACGGCACTGAGAAGACCCAACGTAAAAAACCCACCGCCCGGGTGATTCCAGCCACGACGCCAAAAGTCACGGCCGCGGGTGACCAGCCGCTGTCGTCGTCGATGAGCGCCTCGCGCGTCGCAAGGGCCGGAAGGGCGAGCGGTAAAGCCGCTCAGCATGAACACAGCTGACGCTGACTGCGACGACCGCCGACAGCTCAAGCTGGCCTTCGAGATAAGTCGTCGTAGGTCAACACCAAGACGCACCGTGGTCGGGCGTGTCGAGGAGCTCCCGCACGTTGGCTTCGATCACGCGGTAGCCGACGTTGCCTTGCAGCCGCTGACGACCGTCGTTCAGCACCCACGTCGGGCTCATTCGCACCTGCAGGTCTTGGCCCAACTTGAGGTCTTTGGCCCATTCGGCGTGAGCGCGTCCGTCGGCGAGCCGCTGGTCCACGGCGTCGACGGGGACGGAAAGCTCTTCCGCGACGGCATCGAGCACGGCGCGATCCGAGATGGTTTGAGCCTGCTCGAAGAACGCGCTTCGGAGTCGATGAAGAACGCGGTCCAGCGTTCCCGCGGCCACCACGCGGTCGCTTTCCAGCCGTCGCACCGCGCACGCATACAGATGAGCAGGAACGCACGAAGTCGGCGCGGCGCGCGTCCAGCACTCTTCGTGAATGGTCAGCTCAGGGAATCGGCGCGCCACCTCCTGCACGTGCGCGTTATAGCCGGCCAGGCCGCCGCGGTTCGCCCACGAGGCCTCCACCTTGGTGGCCACGTCTCCGAACACGGTCAAGAAGTGATGGTCGACCTGGACCTGGGGCCCGAGGTCATCGACCAGCTGATCCAGGCGCCGCTGACCGATGTAGGCCCATACGCACAAAAGATCGGAAAAGAGCTGGATGCGCGCTTGTTTCATGGCGCGACATATAGGGCGGCCTCACCCTCTTTGCCAATCACAACCCCCGCAGGGTACGGCGCGGGGACCACGAACAGATTGACCAAGCTCGAAGAGATCAGACCGCCGAGAATGACCGCAACCATGGGGTGCTCGATCTCGTTGCCGGGTACCTCGCCCACCGCCACCAGTGGCACCAAGGCCAAGCCCGTCGTCAATGCGGCATGAGGATGGGCGATAGGCGTGCTTCGCGACCCCTCGAAGCACGAGGTCGAGGCCGAACGACATGCCCATCGAGACCCCGATGGACCCGATGCTGATTGCAATACCATCTGAAGCAACCAAGCTTGCGTCCGAGATCGGTAGCGTTCCAGAACAGCATTGGGTCCAAGTACTCGCGTCGAACCGTGCGAGTGGGGGACACCCCGGCGACGTCCTCGCATCTGCCGGACGCGACCCACGGGGGCGCGACGATCCGAAGCCGGCGGATCCGAAGTCCTGAGCCGGACGCGAACGACCTCGGATCGCCGTCCTATTCAGCGTTCTGAAACGTGTATGTCGTCCAAAAGCTCTCCCAGTCGACGCCGTCGCAGTCGGCGCACCGAACCATGTGAACGAGCCGAAGGGCCCATCGCCCCGAGCGGTCAACCTTCACGCGGACTCGCCCCCGCTCGTCCGTTCGATACGTGGCGACTTGGCTCGACCCTTTGGCGACGGACACGGCCTGCAGCTGCGCCCCCACGAGGGGCTTCCCCAGGAACTCGGCGCGGACCTCGATGACGTCACCGGGGCGCGCAAACGCGGGGTCGGACTTCGGGATGAGCTCGAGCGTCTGCCCCGTTCGGGTCGCATAGGTCCGATCGCGTTCTCGACCGACCTGGACGAGCGACTTCAGACAACGGCGGTAGCGCTCCCGCCCGGGCTCTTTCGACTCTCCGCGTTTGGCCCGCTCGGCGACGATGCCGTCGAGCCCTTCGTGCTGTAGGTACCGAGTGAACTTGTCGGCCGCGAGCTCGATGTGGGATGCCGTTCGATCGACGACGATCAAGTGTCCGCCCGTGCCCTCGAGGGTCGCGCGAAAGATCGGCTTGGCGCCCGGTTTACGCCCGCCCTCTACGAGCGACCGTGTTCGCGCCCCATGAACGACCTCGGCGCGCGGATACCGCTCGGGCTCGAAGACCTTCTCGGTCTCGGGCGTGAGCCGCTCGCCCACGAACAGGCGGATGTCGACCGGACCGTCGCGCTTCAGGCGCAACGACTCCGGCTGCAGCCAGTAGTCGTGGCCGAGCGCGAGTGAAGGCGGAAGCGACGCTGCCACGATGATAAGCGAGCTTACGAAACGCATGCCCACCCTTCGTACGGCACGGCGGGCCGTGCTCACAACCGTGGAACCCCGCATCTGCGGGCCGCGCGGGGCGGGGCGCTGCGGCTGGCGTTCGCGCTCGTCTGACGACGGGCTCGGATGCGGCCCTGGCCAACGCACCCGCCCATGTGCGAGGGACGGATTCTGCTCGTCTTCGACGCGGCCGATACGCGCGTGCGCTTCGCCCTTGTCCTCGATCGGGTCATGGGCGGGCGCTCGGCGGAGCAAGGCCAAATCCTCCAGTGATAACCGCGTGGTCGGCGTTTTGGCGAAGCACAGCCCCGCTACCGGCGCCTCGCGCTGAGGCCCAAGGCGACGAGCCCGCCCAAGGCCAGGCCGATGAGCCCCCCCACCCCGCTCCGTTGAGCCAGCACCCGTCGCTCGGGGACCTGATGCAAGTGGGGCTGCGAGATAACATCGTACCGGGCGCGTTCGAGATCGAGCTGGGCCTCCGCCGTTCTCAGCTTCTTGTACAGCCGGCGATAGTCCTCCATACTGGCGGTGTAGCTGAGCTGCAGTTCTTTCTCTCGCGCTCGAAGGGACTCGAGTTGCTCCGGGTCGTGCTCAGGCGAATCGGTGGATTCGGAATCGGTGCTCTCTCTGAATTCAAGTAACTCCGATTCGTACCGTTCCAGCCTGAGCGCGGCGATCCTGAATTGCCTAGCGAGGTCCCGGGCCTCAGCGCTCAGAACGCGCATGTGCTGATCGAGCCAATTCCGCGTGTGGACCCTGAGGAACGTAAGGACGAAGGCATCGTCATCGCCGACGAAGGAACCCACCAAGATGTTCGGCGATTCTTTGTTCTTCGGCGCAAGCCGCAGATGCTGACGTATGGACTCGACAAGCTCTGTACTGGGATCGAGCCCGGATAAGTCAACGACTGTCTCCCTGATAAGGTCGGACGACCGGAAGCGGAAGACGGCGTCGTCTAAAGACTCCCCTTGATCGCCAGGCGCAGCGGCCGACGGACCGATCGCCTGGTGATCGATCGCCTGGTGACCGATCGCCTGGTGGCTTAACGCGATCTCAAAGGAGGCGCGCCGCGACGGAGGCCGAACCTTGACCGAAACAGCGCCGAGCAACGTACAGCAGATCATCGAGAGCATCAATACCCTCCAGCGCGATGCGAACGCTCGAATCGCTGCTGTGGCGACGGGGGCCGAGCCACCGGTTTTCTGGTCAGGCTCCCCAGGCCTCGGCGTCGCATTGAATATACCCAATTTAGATCCCCATTGGGCCTTACCGGATTTCGAGTGTTTGGTCTGCTCTCGTGAGGGCCACCAGTTCGATAGGGGCGCCGCCGGGAGTGGAGCCGGCTACGTGTTCGAGAGATTATCCCGGCCGGGAGGCTCTGGACGGTCCATCGGACAACGTGGAGAGCTTGTCTCGTTCACCTCGCCGAAACCCGACTCGCTTTTTGGCTTCTTCCAGCGACACTGTGGCCCGGCCCTGCTCATCCATCAGTGAATGGGGCGCGCCCATCGTCACCAGGAACACGTCGCCGGCCGTCACGCGGGTTGGCGCCGTCGCCGACGGCACGAACGATCTCGATAAACGTTCGAACGCACCCGCAATGGCGAGCGGTGGCCACTGCAGGTAGCTCGAACGCCTCCCCAGGAGGAATCAAATGCAACGAAGAGCAGCATTCATGGCCATCGCCTTGACCTCGATCCTCGCCCCCTCGACGACGCTCGTGCTCCAAGCGGAAGGGCGTTCGGGCGGCAAGCGCGCCTACAGCTTTAACAAGGCCGGAGAAGATCTTGACGTGGCGACCCCGCCTTGAAAACAGTCCGCCGCGCTTCGTGTTTAGCGCTAAACTTCTCGAGGAGGATTGAATGTTACGCAATTCCCGGCTCATCGCCGCCATGTGCCTAACCGGGGCCGTGGTCATATGGGGCATGCTAGACACCCCAGGACTGGCGTCCTTCGCCGGCGAGGCCGTCTCCAAGCTTTTTCGCAGTCGGGGCTGGTTCGTGATGCTGACGGCCACCACGTTGCTCATCACCTGCGGGGTGCTCGCCGTGGGCCGGACGGGGTCCATCCGACTGGGCCGCGACGAGGACCGCCCGGAGTTCTCCACCTTCAGCTGGCTGACCATGATGTTTGCCGCCGGCATGGGCGTCGGGCTGCTCTTCTACGGCGTAGCCGAGCCGGTGCGCCACTTCCTCTTTTTCAGGAATTTCGAGATCCCGCAGGAAGCGGCGGCCCAGGCCATGGTGATGACCATCTTCCACTGGGGTTTGCACGCCTGGGCCATCTACGGCCTGGTGGGGCTTGTCATCGCCTACTTCGGCTTTCGCCTGGGGACGAGGCAGATGCTCAGCGCGCCCATCGTCCACGTCTTCGGCCACAGGCCCTGGGCGCGGCCCCTCGGCTGGCTGGTGGACGTCCTGACCATCTACGCCATCGCCATCGGGCTGGCCGGCTCCTTCGCCATGGGCGTCTTCCAGGCCCAGTCCGGGCTGGTGCGGCTCCTGGGCATCGAAGACCCAGGGCTGACGCTGTCGCTGGCCATCTTCGCCGCGCTCTGCGTGGCCTACTTCCTGCCGCTCATGAGGGAGCTCGGCGCGGGCATGGCCAAACTTTCCAACGCGGCCATCCTCATCACCGTCGCGCTCATGGTCTTCATCCTGCTGGCCGGGCCCACGGGCTTCCTGGCCGGCTCCCTGGTCCAGGCCACCGGAGACTACCTCACGGACTTCTTCCACCGCGGGATGGTGACCTACGCCTTCTGGGATGGCGAGGTGCCTAAGTACTTTGCCGATTGGACGCTGAACTACATGGCCTGGTGGCTGGCCTGGGCGCCCTTCGTGGGCGTATTCATCGCCCGCATCTCCCGAGGACGCACCATCCGCGAGTTCCTGGGCGGGGTGCTGCTGGTGCCCACGGGCTTCTCGCTGTGTTGGTTCGGCGTGCTGGGCTCCTTCGGCTTCTTCCAGGTCTACAACAAGCGCTACGACCTCGACATCGTCACGACAGACATCAACGGCGCGACGTTCGCGCTCCTAGACACGCTGCCCGGCTCGACCATCCTAGCCGCGGCGACCATGGCGGCGGCGCTGCTCTTCATCATCACCAGCGTAGTCAGCGCGGCCTACGTGCTGGCCATGTTTTCCTCCGGCGGCGACGAAACCCCCCCGACGCGCATGAAGCTCATCTGGGGCGTCATTCTAGGGGCCCTAGGGCTGGTTATGATCGTCACCGACAGCGTGGAGGCCGTACGCTCCATCATCGCGCTCAGCGCCAACCCCTTCGTCTTCATCGTGCTATTGCTGATGGTTTGTCTGCTCAAGGCGATCAAGCACGAGCCGGACACCGCCCACGCCGTGGAACCCATCAGCGAGTCCACAAAGCAGACCGACCGGGAGGTTTCGCCATGAGCCCCGAACTGTTGGACACCCTCCTGAACATCCTCATTTTCGCGTTCGTCGGCTTCATGCTCTACCTCTACTTCAGCGACGAAAAGAGCTAACCGCCGGCCGCGAAGGCATTTAGTAATTCCGATCTGTTGGTCAAAAGTACCACTGCAACGATATATTCACTCTAGTTTCCCAGACATTCTCGGCGGCGCCTTCGGCCGGTCCACTGTTATCGAAAGAGTCGTTGAAGAACCAAGCGTTCTGCGCAATCAGAACGTCGACCCAGAAATAGAATGGCCCGGCCTGAACGACTACGCCCGGATCGACAAGTCTTGAAGTCCTGAACTCATCTTCATCCTTGAAAACCTCGCTGTATTCAATGTATGCGGTCAGTCTGTTGAACAGCCACCATTCCAGGTTCCAGTACTTCTTGATGCCCCCCACGAACGTCGTCGCCTTGGCGGCCACCGGTCGTGTACTGGAAAAGAACCCCATCAAGACGGTGCGATCGTCGACACCATCTGGGTTGTTAGGCCTGAACTCGTACCTAGCGGCCTGAGCGTAGACATTCCACTTGCCATACGTCCCGACAACATGAAGCGCGGCGGCCCATCTCCACCCCGGACTGCCCGTTAGTTGATTGGGCAGCTCGCCAACCTGGCCCGACAGCCCCACCTCGGTGGTCATGTCTGTGCCGTGGCCGAAGGCGTAGGCGAGGCGAAGGTTACCCTGGTTTCTCTCGAAGTTCTCCTGATCATCTGAAATAACGAGATCCGGGGCCCAACGGTTGGTGGCGGTCGGCGAGTTGTATTCTTCATTTGGGAAGTATGCCAAGTGAAGGCTAAAGCCACCTTGCTTAAAGGAGTATTGGAGACCGGCATCGTGATCGCCTTCGATTCCGTGGTAGTAATTCAGCGAGTACCAGAAGCCTGAAGAGATTGACGGGAGCGCTCCAAAAGGCGCCTGGATAATTCCGAGCCTTATGTCGTGATGCTCGTCGAGCTCTATGCCGAACCACAAATGCTGTATCGCAAATTGGTAGCTCCACCACCGCGTCTGACTTGAAAACTTAAGCTTCACTTCATTATCAAAGCCGTGCTCACCTAAAACGCTGATCCTGAACTGATCGAAAAATAAGCCCCGGCGATTGGCACTGCTTTCCGCGACCCATCTCTGCCCAGAGGCCCGGAGCCAAAGGGCGCCCCCGAGTTGGAATGACGTCTTGGGGCCCACCTCTACGTCGATATTCCGACCGGGCCCCTCTTCATCGGACTCCAGGATATTCTCTTCTTGGGCTAGAGCACGGCTTGGGGCCCATAAGATACACAGGGCGCCGAGCACGGCGCGTGTTTGGGAAGCTCGTAATCGCAAAACTCGGCGTCTTCCCGCATGAGTTGGGTGCTGCACAAGGAGGGAGCATAAGGAGCCGTGAACTTCCGATCAAGGAACGCGCCGCAGTCGGGAATACGGAGTTGCGACGGGTAGCCTCCGCGATACCGAGCGCTGTTTTCAGCGTTATCGTAGCCGATTTTGGTGTGGCTCGCCAGTATCCCGTTCGCGCCGCTTTCCGCCATGCGTTCCGATGGAGAAGGCCACCCACGCGCGGCAACGCGACGACCTCTACGCCTTCGCCCGAGCCGTCGACATTCCGTTGGGCACCAGCGAAGGATGGCTCCGCGAGAAGGCGCCTTCGTCGCGCAAGTCAACACGCACCTTCAGATCTGCTTCGGTCGGTCGTTCATCGCGAGGGTGCTCTTCACGTACAACGAGCGGAGCGGAACGGATAAAGCCACCATCCTTCGCGCCGTACAACGGGCTCGATCGGTCCTGACGTTGCGCTCCGCCCTCCGAGTGATCGGGTTGAGCGCCTCGCGCTATACGGCTTGGCGGCAAGCAGATGAATGCGAGCTCGACGACACGGTCGCCAGCCCCCAGAAGCATCCAACACGCCTGACTCCCGAGGAAGTGAGACTGATGCGCGACATGGCGACTGCGCCTGAATATCGGCACGTTGCGACCTCGACACTCGCCATGTTGGCTCAGCGTCTCGGGACCGTATTTGCTGCGCCTGCTACGTGGTGCCGATACGTCCGAGACCGCGGTTGGAGACGTCCGCGAAAACGAGTTCATCCATCGGCACCCAAGGTCGGTGTTCGCGCGACAAAGCCGAATGGAAGTACATGCTCGCCCTGTCGGTCCTGACCGCAACCTGACGGATCGTGGACGTGGCGCCTCACGCAAGTGAGGAGGTCAGATGTCTACGACGAACAATGAGCTACAGCGAATCAGGGAGGGCCTCGCAGGTCTGCCCAAGGGTCGCGCACGGCGGATTCCGCCGGAGCTGCGGGCGCTGATCGATCGCTACGCCCGACGGCGGGCCGACGAAGGTGCTCGCCAGAACGCCATCGCCAGAGAGCTCGGAGTCGGCGAGTCCACGGTTTCGCGGGCTCTGGAGGAGCCTTCCGAAGGTCTGCGACCTGTTCGCGTCGTCCGCACATCGTCGGGCGCGATCATCGTTCGAGGTCCTGGTGGCCTGACCATCGAGGGGCTCGACATCGCGGGTCTCGCGGCGTTGATTCGGGCTCTGTCATGATCGGCCCGAGCGGACGTTCGTGTCTTCGGGTACCCGAAGCCGTGCGACATGCGGAAGAGCTTCAATACGCTGACCGGTCTCGTTCTCGGGATGGGTCGCGACGTGACGGCCGGCGATGTGTTCGCCTTCGTGTCGCGCAATCGGAAGCGCGCGAAGGTCCTTTGGCATGATGGTACGGGCCTGTGTCTCCTGGCGAAGAGGCTCGACGCTGGCCAGTTTGCCTGCCTCTGGGGCCGTAGCGACGGCAGTGAGATCGAGCTGACGATGAAACGAGCTGTCGCTCCTCCTCGAAGGATGCACGGTCGTCGGCCGCATGGCGTCGAGCCCACCGCCGACCGATCTCGCGAAGGCGCGTCGTGTCCCGACGAGCTCATTCCTCTGAACGCACTATCGAATCCGTTCTTTACGCACCACTATCGTTCGTTTGACGATACTGTTGGTGCATGCGCGTCGCCGACGAGCCTAACATCGAGCTGCTTCGCAAGAAGGCCGAGGTGCTCGAGTCGGAGAACGAGCGCATGTCGAAGAAGCTCGTCGCCCTGCTTCGTGAGAACTTGAAACTCAAAGGCATGCCCGAAGAGGCGGTCGACAAGAACCTGCCTGGGCTCCTGGAGCAGATCACGAGCAAGCCATCTGGCACCACGACTCGTTCGGGCAACGAAGGACGCCCACGCCCCAAGGACCCGAGCCAGAAGAAGAAGCCGCAGACCGGTCATGGACCGACGCCTCAGCCGAACATAGAGGTCGTTCACGAGACCTTCGACCTCGACGAAGCCGACAAGGTCTGCCCGCAGTGCGCCAAGGCCCTCGAGGAATGGGCCGACGCCGATGACGAATCGGACGTTATCGAGTCGATCCAGCGCAAGTGGATCGTGAAGCGCTGCCGCCAGAAGAAGTATCGCTTTCCGGATGGCTGCACAGTGGTCACGGCCGATGGGCCCGATAAATTGATCAAAGGCGGACGCTACGGGGTCGGGGTCGCCGTCGATGCGGCCATCGACAAGTACGACAACCAGATTCCGCTTCAGCGGCAGGTGAAGATGGCCCGCCGCGAGGGCGTTCAGCTGACGACGCAAGCGCTGTGGGATCAGATTCTCGCGCTTGCCATCGTCCTTGCGCCCCTGTGCGAACGCATTCGTAGGCACATCCTGGGCGAGCCGGTCATCGGTGTGGACCTGACGGGCTTCAGCCTGATCGAGAAGGGGGGCTCGACGAAGAAGCAGGTCTGGCAGATGTCGTGCCCAACCGCGACCTACTTCGAGATGCTCGATACGAAGAAGGCTGATGACGGCAAGAAGCTGTTCATCATCAAGGGCGATGACGGCAAGGAACGTCGCTTCGCGGGCACCGCTATGATGGACGGTGCCCCAGAGCTACTCGCGATCGCGAACAGCCTCGGATTCAGCACCGCCGGGTGCTGGAGCTACGCGCGTCGCACCGTGCTCAAGGCCGACAAGGAAGCGCCTGGACAGGTCGCCGAGTTTCTCGATCTCGTTGGAGAGCTCTACGAGATCGACCGCAAGACCGCGCGAGATCCGCCGCCTGATGATACTCGCTTGGGATACCGGCATCTGCTCGATCTCGACGAGCTCAAGAGGCTTCGCAATACGGAGTCGCGGGACGTCTGCGCGCGGATCCAACAATGGATCCTCCACCAGTCCTGCGTGCCGGGAGGCTTGCTCAAGAAGGGACTCCAATACGTCGCCACGAGGTGGACGCGCCTGACGCGCTTCCTCGACGATCCGAGGATCCCGCTGGACAACAACCGGACCGAAGCGAGCTTCATCGGACTCGCTCTCGGGCGCCGCAACTACATCGGCGCGCGCTCGGAGCGCGGCATGATGGTCGCAGCGAGGTTCTACACCGTCGTCGAGAGCGCCCGCGTCAACGGGGTCGATGCCCACGCGTACCTTCCCTACGCCGCCACCGCCGCATGCCGGGGCGAGACCCCTGTCCTCCCCCACGAGTGAACGCCCAGTAGCTGACCAGCGCCGAACCGCGCCTCACCACCTGGGAACTGGTCTCGTGGATATCCCGGGGCCGACACGGCGAGCATGTGTACGCATGCTCTAGTTTTCCGAGTCGATGGTTCAGGAATGTTCCCAACGAAGCGGCCCAAGAACTCCCGATGGCAGCGAAGCTGCCAGTTTGTCGAGATACTCGCAAGTGCTCGGTTTCACAGCCGGATGACAAAAAGAGCCAGGACGCGGTCCTCGCGTTCTATGGCTTGCTGCCGCCGGACCACATCCACCGGCGAAGCAAATGAGCCGTGCTCTCCAGCTCGGGAAAAAAGGTCTCCCGAGTCAGCCCTCCGAGCCACAAGTGGTGCCAGACGACAACCCGCCATTCGGGGGGGATATCGAGATAAGCAAGGCGGATTGTGTCGTTGTCTTTCGCGATCTCGTCGAGGCCAAGCTGCACGCTTCCGTGACACGTAAACGTAGCTTGCTGAACGCTCATCCGCTTATCGAACTGCGGGGGATAGAGCGCCAAAGGCGCCGAGTTGTCGGCGTCTTCATCGAAGGCTTTGACCGGCGTGACCCTCGAGACCTGCCCAGGCAACCACGCCTCGAGCCATTTCTTGTCCGATGTCACCTCGGGTACGATGACCTCCGCGCAATTGATCGAGTACTTGTTCAAGCTGCTTGCATCGAGCATCCAGATTCGCGCCGCATTTCCTTCATCCAAACCCTCTTGCATTTTGGCCAGCGCGGCCGTCTCGACATCGCTCGACGGATCCTGGGCCTCGATCGGCGGCGTCTCCCCTGGCCTCTCTTCTGCAAAGTACCGCAGAACCCGGCGATCGGAGAGCGCTCGCACCCGCCCGTAGGTGTACTTCGGTTGCTCGAACTCGGACGAAAGCGCGAAATAGGTCGCCGTCAATGCGCCCCGAGTCCAATCTAGCAGACGCGTGGGCAAGCGATAATGTTGGGCGAGGAAATAGTAGTCCCACTTCGTAGACGTACGCGCCGGCGTATTGGGCTTGGCGTGCTGCTGCCACGTCAGAAAGACGCTCAGCTCATCGCCACAGATTTCGTCGAGAACACCAGGACGCAGAAAACCGGGAGTAAGACTCCAGTCGGCGTCACCGTGGCCTCGAAACCATATCTCCTCGGCAAAAGCATCGGCGCTCCACATCGCCTCTGTGTCACGAGCCCATTGAGTAATCTTACCCAAGCCTCTAGCAGGACTATCTGACGGATAGATCATGTCTCGCCCTTTTGGATAGTCTACCAATGCCGAGCACCGTGGCACAGCCTACCCGCAGTTCCGGTTCGCACTTGCGTACCACCGGTAGCCACTCCGTCTTGTGTCGGGGTAGCGATCAGGTGGTAGACCAAGCTGATGTCGGTTGCTCCTCGACCAAAGTACGACCCCAGAACCCGCGAGGCCATCGCCGAATCCGGCAATGTCTCCTTGTTCCCGGGGCTCGGCATCCCAAAGCCCGCCCGTCACTCTTGGCCTCGTCGAGGCTCGCCCAGATTCGTCACGGTAGAGGACTTGGGAACCGCCGTCATCCGGCTTCTCGATGGTACGAGGGTCTTTCTTCATACGGTACAAGATAATTTCTCGCGCCGGGGCATGGCGTGGGCGCTCCGGCCCAAGGTGATGGCTGAGACCACGCGGGCGCCCGTCGAACAAGCTCTCCGGTTGATCAAGACCGCTCCGTCGCCGACGCGCGTCACGACCACCGATAGGTATGTTTTGGAAGTACTGTTTCGTGCGCCATTTCCCGAGCTGACCCGACACCGATGGCGATCTCATCAGCAGCCGCGGTTCGGCGGGGCGCTGATGGCACTGGTTGCGTTCGGGTCGACTGGGCCAGTCGCGGGTTGGAGCGGGCCCCCTCCTCATCTCGATGCACAATGTGAATTGGGAAGTTGGCTCTCGAGCCAGAAGGAGGATGCCCGCAATGCAACGATACATCGGCCTCGACGTCCATTCAACGAGTTGCACCTTCGTGGTGGTGGGCCCAACCGGCCGACGACTGCAGACCGCGGTCGTGGAGACCAGCGGCCCGGCGCTCATTCAGTTTCTGCAGACGGTCCCCGGCGAACGGCATCTCTGCTTCGAGGAGGGAACGCAGAGCCAGTGGCTGTACGAGATCTTGATCCCCCACGTCGATCGTATCGTCGTCGCTGGACTGGGCACGCGCAAGCGCCTGCGGCAGAACAAGAGCGACCGGCAGGACGCTCACGCCCTCGCGGAGCAGCTTCGACTCGGCGGCATCGATACGCCGGTGTTCAAGGGCTTTGGCGAATTCGGAAAGCTCCGGGAGCTCGTCCGCGTCTACGTGAAGGTCGTCCAGGACGTCGCCCGCACCAAGAACCGCCTCAAGGCGGTCTTTCGGTCTCGAGGCATCGCGACGCCGAAGGGAATCTTCACGACGCCGGATCGAAAAGAGTGGCTGACCACCTGGCCGACCCGAATGCGGAGCCAACCCGTTGGCTGGCCACTACGAGAAGATGCTCGACGGCGTCAAGCCGAACCTGGCGAAGCTCACGATCGCAAGAAAGATTGCAGCAGTCATCCACGTGATGTGGAAGGAACAGGA
>CAZFIV010000064.1:0-40365 GCA_964519665.1 uncultured Myxococcales bacterium | reverse complement strand
GTGCGGTTCGTTTGGTGCTGCACTGTTGTTGCTGTACCGATGGTGCGGAACCGACGGTGCTGAAGCGATGGTGCTGCGAAACCCTGTTGTCGCGGCCCGTCGACGAAACGCTCTACCGAGGGTCGAAGTCAGCATCGGCCAGAGGAGCTGGCAAATCTTTCTCCCACCGCTACACTTTCGCCATGCGCAGGGGCCTAGGACGGTGGGCACTCGTCGCCAGCGCGTGGTGCGCGGGATGCTCGCCGGAGGTGACCGAAGTTCGCCTCGACAACATCGAATTCTCCTATGCCATCGCGATCTTTTTGAGCGACGGGGGGAGTCCGGTCCGAGTGGGCTCCGTCTTTGGGCGTCACGAAGGGGAGGTGTTCGGAAGCACCGACCTCGAGCTGAAGGCGGAAGAAGACCAGGTCTTGCTGGTGACGTTTACGGTCGACCAGCTTCGCGAGGCCTTTGAAGACGTCGATCTCGCGCGCGCGACCGAGCTGTCGGTCGAGCTCCAGAGGCCTCCCCTCAAACCGACCTTCGTCGACCTCCCTCCGAGCAGCCCGGCCGTGCGGCGAGCCGCGCTTCCCGGCGCGGCCAGCTACTACGTGGCGCGTCTGAATGGTCGCGCGCAGACCCTGGAGGCGCTCGACGCCGTGGCGGGGCCCACCGACCCCGCCCAAAACGGCGTCACCCTGTTGGTTCCGGTCGAGCCGGAATTCTGTCGGCCGAGGGGCCAAACGCCGCTTCAGCCATTCGCGGCGTCGGCGGCCCCGTTCGGTGACGCCCTGAACCCCAACCCGGCCCTATCCCAGACCCAGGATCTCATTTGGCTGGAAGACGATCGAGCCCTGGTCGTGGCCTACGCGCAGCTGTTCCTCATCCGCCGGGGGGAGGTCGCGTGGACGTTGACGTCCACCGGCGCGTACCGGCTGCCTGCCGACGATCAGCTCCCGGAGCGGTTCCCCTATCGACGCTTTCAAGAGGGGGCCGCGGAGGCGCCCGCGCCCGACGGCCGGCGGACGGTGTGGCTCACGGGCGGCTTCCCGGGGGGCAACAATCCTCAGGGCGAGGGTCGGGTCGGCGCGCACGGCGCTCTCTTCAAGGTGGTCGTGGGTCCGAACGGCTTCGAGAGTGTCGAGACCGTGCTCGAGACGCCCGGAGTCATGCTGTGGACGGCCCACGTCGCGGCCGACGGCGCGGTTCTGGTGGGCGGCGACGGCGGCTTTCTCACCCTTAAGCGGCCCGGTTCAGACGTGTTCGAAGCCATCGAACCCGTCCGCGTCGCTCGCGACCAACCGGGCGCCAACTGGGTCACCGCCATCAGCTCATTCCAGCCCGCATCGGTGCGATGGGTGGTCGGCACGCAGGGCTTTCTGCACGAGTTCGATGAAGATGAAGGCCGTTGGGTCGAGTGGCCGATTGTCCAAGACATCTTTACTTCGCCGGAGCTGCTCGAATTCTTCGGCATCGCGGGACGGGCGCGAGGCGACGACGACGTCGAGCTGTGGGCGTCGGCCAGCCGGGGGGCGCTCGTTCGTAGGGCGGGGCTGACCTCCGATTGGGCGCGGGTGACCCCCGACTTTCCGCCCCGGTTCGTCCCTTGTGGCGCCGGCGGCGAGTTGCTGTCGCTGAAGGCCATCGTCGATGTCCTGGTCACCGACCGCTATCTGTATCTCGCCTACCAGAACTGTACAGCGGTAGTGACGATGGCCTTGGATGAAGTGTCGAATCGCTCCGATCCTGCCGGCTGCGTGAGTCTATTGACCCCGGAAGGCGAAGTCCCCGCCTTTACGCCGGCCGAATACACCGCCTTCGCGCGCCTTCCAGGGCAAAATGAAGTCCTGGTCCTCAGGGGCGATGGTCGGGTCCTGTCGACGACGTGGACTTCGGAGCGATAGCCCGGCCGTGAGCGCCGGGTCGGAGCGCTTCCGCCAGGAGCTCGATCGGGTGCACGGTGCGAATGGTCGGGGCGAGATGCCGGCGAATCTGAAGCAGGCATCCCGGGTTCGCCGCGGCGAGAATGTCGGGCTGGGTCTCCGAAACATGCTGCGCCTTTCGGCGGCCGAGGGCGCCCGCTGGCTCGGGCTTTACGAGGTTATAGATGCCGGCGGATCCGCAGCAGATGTCGGGTTCGTCCACTTCCAACAGCTCGAGACCTGGAATCCGGCGGAGCATCGCGCGCGGCTGGGCGCGGATGCCCTGCGCGTGCGCGAGGTGGCACGCGTCGTGGTAGGCGACCCGAGCCGGGATCGAGTGCAGCTCGGCCTGCGGGCCGATCTCGGCGAGGAACTCGAAGATATCCCGTACCTTGGCGACGAACGCCTCGGCCCGAGCGCGGAACGGATCGTCAGCGTCGAAGAGCCGATCGACCGTCTTGAGGTGCGAGCCGCAACCCGCGGCGTTGACCAGCACCCGCTCGACGTCGACCTGCTCGAATCGCTCGACGAGGTCTCGCACCCGGCGCCGGGCGCGGTGGTCGACGCCGGCGTGAAGCTCGAGGGCACCGCAGCACCCTTGGCTCGAAACCGGGACGACCTGCACTCCCTCGGCGGCGAGGACCCTCTGGGTGGCGGCGTTGACATTGGCGAAGAACACCGATTGCACGCAGCCCTCGAGCATCGCGACCCGGGCTCGCGGCGAATCGACCCGAGCCGGCCGGGCCGGGCCTCGAAGCGCATCGACCAGCGACACGTCGGGCGTGAGCGCCTCGAGGGCGCGAAGGCGCGGAGGAAGGCGACGAGGGACCTGCAGCCAGCGCCACAGGGCCTGCAGGCCCGTCTTCCGGGCCAGCCACGCTCCGATGGCGGCGATGCGCAATCGGCCCCGGTAGGGGAACAACGCCAGAATCGCGGCCCGGAATCGTCGATCGGCGGCGGTTCGCGGCGAGTGGCGCTCGAGCTGAGGCCGGGTCGCCTCCACGATGACGTCGTACTGCACGCCGGAGGGGCACGACGTGAGGCATGCCATGCAGCCCAAGCAGTTGTCGAAGTGCCGCCGAAACGGCGCGTCGAGGGACGCATGGCCCTCCAGCGCGAGCTTGACCAGATGGATTCGACCGCGCGGGGAGTCGGCTTCCTCGCCCCACAACACGTATGTGGGGCACGTGGGCAGGCAAAAGCCACAGTGCACGCAATCCGCGACCCGCTCGGCGGACGGTGGGTGTTGGGCGTCGAACGCGCCCGAAGATCGGGATAGAGGGGGCGAAGATGAGCTCATGGTTGGGTCAAGTATCGGTCGGGCGCCAGGCGCCCTTCGGGGTCGAGGGCGGCCTTGATTCGCTGCATGATGGGCAGGCTCGACGGTAGCGGGCCGAAGGGGTCGACGTGGTCGGTGACCCCGGCGACCCGGCTGCGGAGGCGAGCGTGGCCGCCGTGATGCTGAGCGACCGTCCGGAGGACCCCCACGGCTTGGGCGATGCGCGGCGGCCCGACGGGGTCGCCGTCCGGGGCGCTCAGCATGATGAGGACGAAGCCGAGCAGGGGATCGGCCACGGTTCGACATCGAAGGTCGGACAGCTCGCGAAGGGTCGAGACCAACGCGCTCGCGAGCGCCTGCTCGCGTCGGGGCGGGACGCTGATCGCGACGACGGACTCGCCGTCGCGCCCCCGTCGCGTCTCGGTGGCTTCGCGCCAGGCTTCTTGACTCACGGCATCGTCGACGACCTCGACCCCGTTCGCATCCGAGCCCAAGAGCTCTTTGCGCACGAAGTCGGTCTGCGCTTTGACGAGGCCGCGGGGACCGGTCGCGCGGACCCATAACTCGCCGGACTGGAGATCCGCGCCGTGATAGGTGACGCCGTCGGCGACCAGGTCGTTGAGCCGAGCCGCGACGCGGGCGGCGTCGGGCAACGACAATTGCGCCCGAACGGTCGACTCGGTGGCGGGAATCGGGTGCAGTCGAACGGTGAGCTCGGTGACCACCGCCAAGGTCCCCCGTGACCCGCACAGCAGCTTGCCGAGGTCGAAGCCGGCGACATTCTTGATGACCTTGCTGCCCGTCTTGGCGCTGGTGCCGTCGGCGAGCACATATCGGGCCCCGATGCACAGCTCGCGTAGCGTTCCGTAGGCCAGCCGCGCCGGTCCCGCGTCGTCGCTCGCATAAACGCCCCCGATGGTGGCCTGACGGTCGGCGCCGAGTGGAGGGTCGATCGCCAACCGCTGCCCGCGCTCGGCGAGGGCGGCCTGAACCGTGGCCATCGGCGTGCCTGCGTACACGGTCGCGGTCATGTCGCCGTGGTCGTGGGCGACGATCCCCGACAGGCCGGTCATGTCGACCGTGACGTCGACGTCGTTGCCCGCGTCTCGAAGCCAACCGAGCTTGGTCTGGCCTCCGTGCACTAGAACCGCTTGCGCGTTGGCCGCCGAATCACGGAGGACGTCGACCACCATCTCGGGGGAGACGGGGCGGACCATCAAAAACGCTCCGCCAAGCCCGCCGTCTCGGTGGGGTGGGGACGGTACGGCCCGGGGACCTCACCGCACAGCCGTGGGGTTGGAAACTGCTTGTCGGGGTTCATGATACCGGTCGGGTCGAAAGCGCGCCGGACTCGAAGCATGACCTCGAGGTCGGTCTCGCTGAACATCTTGGGCATCGAGCACGCTTTGTCGACGCCGACCCCGTGCTCGCCGGTGATCGACCCGCCGTAGTCCACGCATAGCTCGGCGATCTGCGTCGAGACGGCCTCCGCGCGGGCCGCCTCGGCGGTATCCCGGGCATCGTACAGAACGAGAGGATGCAGATTTCCGTCTCCGGCGTGAAAAACGTTGGCCACCCGCACGCCCGCCTCCGCGCCCAGGGTCGCGATCCGGTCGAGCACGACGCCGAGCTGGGTGCGCGGAATGACCCCGTCTTGCACGAGATAGTTGGGGGCGAGGCGGCCCATCGCGGCGAAGGCCGCCTTGCGCCCCTTCCAGATCAGGGCCCGCTCCGCCGCGTCGGTGGCCACTCGGATCTTCTGCGCCCCCGCGCGTTCGCAGAGCGTTCGAACCGTCGCGAACTCGTCGTCGATGCCGGCCTCGGGGCCGTCGAGTTCGACGACCAGCGCGGCCCCGGCGCCCAGAGTGTAGCCGGCGCTGGTCGCCGCCTCGCAGGCTTCGATGGCCAGAGTGTCGAGCATCTCGACGGCAGCCGGGATGATTCCGGCCTCGATGATCGCCGAGACCGCTTCGCCGGCCCGTCCGGGGCTCTCGAAGTCGGCGACCAGGGTCCGGGTCGTTTCGGGCAGAGGCAAGAGGCGCACCTCGATGCGGGTGGTGATGCCCAGGGTGCCCTCCGAGCCGACGAAGACGCCCCGCAGGTCGTACCCGAACGACTCGTCGCTGGGGTCGCCGAGGGTGACCAAAGTGCCGTCGGCGAGCACGACGTCGAGCGCGATGACGTGGTGGGTGGTGAATCCGTACTTCAGGCAATGTGCGCCGCCGGCATTCTCGGCGACGTTGCCGCCGATGCTGCACACCTGCTGACTCGACGGGTCAGGGGCATAATACAACCCGTGCGGTCGGGCGGCCTTCGAGACGTCGCTGTTGATCACGCCCGGCTCGATCACCGCGCGGCGGCCCACCGGGTCGAGATCGAGGATGCGACGCATCCGGCTGGTGGTGACCAGTACGCCGTCGGGGTGGGGCAGGGCACCACCGGAGAGGCCCGTCCCCGACCCGCGCGGCACCACCGGAACGATGGCCCGGTGGCAGATGCGCATGATGGCTTGCACTTGCTCGGGCGCCGTCGGCAGGACCACCAGGCCGGGAGTGGCCCGGTAACCGGTCAGCCCATCCATCTCGTACGTACGCTTTTGCGCTTCTCCGAGGACGACGTGGTCGGACCCGACGGCCTCGACGATGGCCTCGACGACTTCTGACGCGATCACCGCTGTCTTGTTAGCTGTGCTGGCCCGACGATTCAACGCGGCTGGGTGTCGCTCACCGGCCGTCGCGTTTGCACGGCGACGGCCACGAAGCTGTGAGCGCAATCGCGCAGAACCGGTGGCCAGGCGTTCGTCCGAGGGGTTCGGGGGGCTGGGAAGTCCTCGGAAACGCCAATCTTTTGGCCCTGGCCAACTATGGGGCACCCAGCCCTCGACATCCGGCGCGAGGGCGGAGATTCTACCTGACGTCGCCTGTGCGTGAATTATCGACGAGCTATTTGCTGGCCATTTTGGGCCTGTTCCTGCCGGTCGCGGGCCTGCACCACTTCTATTTGAACAACCCTGTGCTGGGCGTGCTGTATCTGCTCACTTGGGGCTTTTGCGGGATCGGAACGATCGTCGACCTGTTTCGGCTGCCGGGCTTGGTCGACGAAGAGAACTACAAGTTCCGAATGCTGTATTCGGGGAGCCGGCCCATGCCGGCGCCGATGATACCGCCGCATCCCCAGCCCTATCCTCCGGCGCAGTCAATGCCGTCCGCCTCGATGCCGACCCGGGGCGATCCCCAGGGTGGATATTCGGACGCCTCGGGGGCTGCATCGGCTGCTGAGCGCAGGTCGGGATCGCCTCCCGGGGCTCCGCGACCTCCGGCGCAACGGCCTCCACCGCCGACGCGGCAGCCGTTGCCCCAGCCGTTGCCCCAGCCGTTGCCCCAGTCGTTGCCGGCCGTACAGCCCGAACCGGTGCATCCACCCCCGACGAACGACGAGCAACGTATCTTGCGTGCAGCGCACAAGCACCACGGTCGGCTCACCGTTCCCCTCGCGAGCATCGAGACCGGCCTCAAGCTCGACGCGTGCCGTCGGATTCTCGACCGCATGGCCGCCGCGGGCCACTGCCAGCGCGACGTAACCGAGCACGCGGTCGACCTGTACATCTTTGCGGGTCTCGTCTCGAACGAACCCTTCCAGATCTGAGCTTACGGTTCAGACGTCCGCCGGTGTCCGGAACGCGCGCGTTCACGCGACGCCGTCACCCCGACGGCGTGAGTGAGCGTCGGGAGTCGAGGATCAGCTGGATGATGGTGGCCGTGACCAGCACGATCAGGCAGCCGATGACGTTGTACCAGAGATAGCCGATCTCGGACGTGGCGAAGAGCAACACCACGGTGGTCTGGGCGATGACCGCCCCGATGAGGACGGCGGTGGCCTGCACTCGGCGTACGAAGAACGCGACCAAGAAAAGGCCGAGCACCGTGCCGTAGAAGATGGAGCCGAGGATGTTGACGGCCTCGATCAGGTTGTCGAGGAGCGAGGCAAAGCTCGCAAAGGCCAGCGCGACCACGCCCCACATCGCGGTGAATACCCGGGACGCAAACAGGGCATGGGCTTCGGACGCGTCGGGGCGAAGCCCGCGGCGGTACACGTCGATCACCGTGGTCGATCCCAGCGCGTTGAGCTCACTGGCGGTGCTGCTCATCGCAGCCGACAGGATGACCGCGAACAACAGGCCCACCAGACCCGTCGGCAAGACCTTGAGCACGAAGGTCACGAAGATGTAGTCGCCGTCCTTTTCCTCGGTGTCGGGCACCGCATGCGCCACCAAGACCTTCGTCGCCTTGCGATACGCGGTCATGTTGAGATCGTGCTGCCGCAGGTCGGCTTTCGCGGCGAGGTCGGGTTGGCCGGCGTCGAGGCTCTCGGAGTAGCGAAGGGCGGCCGTTTGGCGGGCGTCATGCTCCCTCATGTAGCCGTCTTCCAGGAGCGTGATCACCGGCCCTGCAGAAGTGGTCTTGGCTGCGGCGAGCGCCGGCTCGTTGAAGAATAGGGGGGCTGGGTTGAAGATATAGTAGACGAAGACCAGGATCCCGATGAAGAGGATCAGTGCCTGCATGGGTATCTTGAATAGACCGTTGAACAACAGGCCCAGCCGGCTCTGGGTGACGGAGCGGCCGGTCAGGTAGCGCTGCACCTGCGACTGATCGGTGCCGAAGTACGATAAGGCCAAGAAGAACCCGCCGGTGATGCCCGACCAGAAGTTGTAGCGGTCGTTGGGGTCGAACCTGAAGTCGACGATCTGCATGCGGGAGGTCGCGCCGGCGACCCGGACGGCGTTGGGCAATGAGATCGTGTCCGAGAGCTGTACGCCGATCACGATGGCGGCAATGATCATGCCGCTCATCATCACCACCATCTGGTGCTTCTGAGTCTGACTGACGGCCTTGGTGCCGCCGGACACTGTATAGAGGATGACGACGATCCCGATCGCGAACACGGTGATCTGCAGCGACCACCCCATCACCGAGCTGAGGATGATCGCGGGCGCGTAGATGGTGATACCCGCGGCCAGCCCCCGCTGGATCAGGAAGAGGGCGGCCCCGAGGTAGCGGACCCGCACGTCGAAGCGCGATTCGAGGTACTCGTACGCAGTATAGACCTTCAGCCGGTAATAGATTGGGATGAACACCGCGCTGATCACGATCATTGCGAGGGGCAGGCCAAAGTAGAACTGTACGAAGCGCATGCCGTCTTCGAAGGCCAGTCCCGGCGTCGACATGAAGGTGATCGCGCTGGCCTGGGTGGCCATGACCGACAACCCGATCGTCGGCCAGTTCAGTTCGTTGCCGCCCTTCAAATAACTCTGAATGTCGCGGGCGTCGCGAGTCTTCCAGGCGCCGTAGGCGACGATGACCACGATGGTGCCGATGAGCACCAGCCAATCGAGGTTGGTCACGAAGCCCACCACGAGACGGCGGCGAAGACGAGGATCGTCACGACCAGCTGGGCCACCAGCAGCAGGTACACGTTCAACCAGGTGCCCATGATGGGGGGCGGTTCCTCGGGGTTAGGGCGCGGTGGAGTCACCGGGTAGCCTCGTTGTCGAGCAGATTGGCGAGCAGACGGTATGCACCCGGCACACCGGCCGGTAGCTGGCGGAAGAACGATAGACCCGTGTAAACGAAGGAACCTTTGCCGTAGGGCGCCATGAGCAGGCTGCCCTGCTGAAGCTCTTCCCCCGGGTCTTTGATCGCCAGCAGCGGCGTGTACGGATCTTCCCACTTCTCGGCGAAGTACAGACCCCGCTCCTGCACCCAACCCCGGAAGTCCGCCGGGCCGATCTTGTGCGGTCGTTTGAACACCGCGTGCTCCGGAGCGAGAACCTGAATGGCGGCCGTCTCGTCGGTCACCCGGCCTCGGTTGATTTCGAACGGGAACGGACCGACCGGCACGGTCAGCGTTCGCCATCGATGACTGGTGTTGTACTGGGCGACCAGCCGGCCTCCGCCTTTTACCCACTTCATGAGCGCGGGATGAGCCGCCCGCATCTCGTCTTCTCGCGTGTTGTACGCACGGACCCCGACCAGAATGGCCGAGTAACCATCGAACTGACCGGCGCTCAGCGCTGCCTCATCGATCGTTTCGACGTTGACGCCGGCCAGCCGCAGGTCGGCAGCCACCGCGTCGCCGGAGCCGGGAATGTAGCCGATGCGGCCCCGCGGCGCTCGAAAGTCGAGCGGTACGAGTCGCAGGCTCGATGGCTGCAGGACTGCCTGCACGGGAAGATGGGGATAGTCGATGACGTCGAGGCGGAGCGCTTCAGCCTTGCGGTCGACGGTGACGATGGGATTGACCACGATCGGCGCTTCGTTGGCGCTCGGCGGCGTCACCAGGAATCGGACCGTGGTCTCGTCACCGACTTGGCTCAGACTGATCTCATGGACCTGAGGTTCGGCTTTCCACACTCGAGGCAGACCCAGGTCGACCTTCGCCCGAACTCCGGGGCGTCCGGCGCGCACCTTGAGGGCGATTTCGGCGGTCTTTCCGCTGGGGAAGAGATTCACCCGGCTCACCGGAGTGACCGTCAGCGGGGGCACGATCAACACCCGTCGACGTCGCTCACCGTGGACCTGGTCGGTCCACCGGTAGGTGATCGGAACCCGCCGGCGCCACTGGAGACCGTTGATCTTCAGCTCGAGGTCGACGTGCAAGGGGGATGGGTCTTCCGGCTCGGCGACGCGGGCCGGGAATGGGACCGAGTAGGTGTTGGCCTGGCGCTTCGCGTGCAGCCAGTGCGGAATCGACGGCTGCAGGGTGCGCGCCGCGAGGACCGACCGCTCCTTGGTGACCGGACGATGCACGGACAGGACCGTGTTTGCCGCCCGCGGACCGTCGGGCCATCCGATCTGCGTAAGCTGGACCGAACCGGGGCGTCGAAGCAAGATCTCGAGCGCGACGTCGATCGTCTCGCCGGGGGCGACCTCTGAGCGGGCGGCTTGCGCCTCGGCATACAGCCCCAACGCACCGGCGATGAGGTCATCGATATCGTCGATACGCTCGAGGACGCGCGGGACAGGATGGTCGGCCGAGAGGGTCACCAAGGCCTCCCGGGCCGCGAGTAGGCCCGGAACCATGCGCTCGGGCGCTTCGATGGTGAATGCGTCGCGAGCGATCGCGAGGCCCCGTTCGACCTGGTCGCTCTGCTCGAATCGCTGCCAGCCCACCGGAATGCCGTCGAGGATGTCTCGGGTCGGCGGCGGCCCGGCCAGGCCTTCGAAGTACTCTAGAATCGGGCCTCGTCGGCCCGACGAGCCGAAGCCCTGGCTCTTGTGGTTCGTGCGACTGATGGCCGCGACTTCGCCGTACGAGACGCCCAGCCGAGGGTCATACCCGCCGACGTCGAGGGCGAGGTACCCGGAGACGTCATCGTCCGAACGGCCCCAGCGGGGTACGTTGAGCACCAGCCGAGTCGGAGCCCACGGCGTCACACCGTGGGCGAAGTGCTCTTTGAACTGCTCCGGGTCGCCGGCCGCGCTGAATGCCGCGCGCGCCAGCTGAGCGGACGCGGTGTGATGGCCGTGGCTCGGACCCGTCTCGGTAAACCGAGTGACGATGACGTCGGGGCGGAACTTTCGAATGACCCACACCACGTCGGAGAGGATGGCGTCGCGGCCCCACTTCGAGAGGGTCTCCTCCGGAGTCTTGGAGTACCCGAAGTCGCGGGCGCGGGTGAAGAATTGGCGCGCGCCGTCGACCCGCCGGGCGGCCAGAAGCTCCTGGGTCCGGATCGCCGCGAGCAGCTCGGCTTGCTCGGGACCGATCAAGTTTTGGCCGCCTCCGCCTCGGGTTATGGATAGGTACGCGACGTCCAGATGCCGTGCATTGGCCAGGTAGGCCAGCAATCGCGTGTTCTCGTCGTCGGGGTGCGCGGCGACGTAAAGGACGCGGGCAGTGGTGCGCAGGCGCTCGAGCGCGATCTTTTGGCGGCCGGCGGACGACATCGGTTTCTCCTGCCCCGCGGCGGGCGCGGCCGTGGCGAAGACCACCAGAACCAAAATGCAGAACGACTTGACGTGGGACATGATCATCTTCGGGGTTCGCTCAACAGGCGACGGTAATACGCTTCGTAGCGGTCGAGAGCCGCCGGTAGCGTGAATCGGGCGAGGGCGTCGGCGCGAGCGGCCAACCCGACGCGTTGATGTTGGTCGTCATCGGCGAGCAGCTCGAGCGCGGCTCGGGCCATGCCTTCGACGTGGCCCGCCTCGGTGAGGCGGCCCGTGACGCCATTCTTGACGACTTCCGGGAGCCCACCCACGTTGTAGGCGACGACGGGCACGCCCGATGCGAGCGCCTCGAGGGCGGCGAGGCCGAAGCTCTCGGTTTCGCTCGGCAGCATGAACAGGTCGGCGTGGCGGATCAGCTCGGCAAACTCCACCATGGCTCCGAGGAAACAGACCTTGCGACTCAAGTCGAGCGCTCGGACCATCGCCGCGACCTTGGGGCGCTCGGGGCCGTCGCCGACCAACAGCAGGCGGGCCGGCCGCTCGGCCTGGATGCGGTGAAAGGCCTGCACGGCGTCGCCCACCCGCTTGACTGGTCGAAAGTTCGACACGTGCACCAAGATTCGCTCGTCGGGGCCGATCGGGGTGCTACCGCCATTGAACAACCGACCGAGGATTTCGCGGCGCCGGGGCTCCGCAGGCCGAAAGTGGTCCGTGTCGATGAAGTTGGGGAGGACCGCGATCGGCGTCGAGTCGGGCAGCCCGAGCTCGGAGTGGGCAGCGCCCTTCAGATATTCGCTCGGCACCGTGATTCCGTCTGACGCGTCGACCGAGAATCGATTGATCCGCTGAATGCTGGCCTCCACGCCGACCCGCGTGACGTCGGTGCCGTGAAGGGTGGTCACCGTCCGGAACGCGGTTCCGCCCAACGCTTGCTTGGCCAGGTACGCGCTCGTCGCGTGAGGCACGGCGTAGTGCGCGTGCACGATGTCGAGTCGGTGCTCCTGGGCGACCTCCACGATCTTCGAGGCGACGGCGAGCGCGTACGGCGGTTGCTCGAGGACCGGGTAGCTGGCGATCGAAACCGCGTGAAAGAATACCGGCGTGGCGGCGAACGCGACCCGGGCCGGCGGCCGGCGCGAGATGAGATGCACGCGGTGCCCGCGAGCGGCCAGGCCTTTGGCGAGCTCAGCCGCGATGACCCCGCTGCCGCCAGGGGTAGCGAAGCAAACCATTCCGATGCGCAGACGATTCATTGGAGCGCCTCGAATGCGTGTGCGCCGCGGAAGGGATGGGTCCGGAAATGCTGAATGGGGTCGTTGATGCCCAAAGTCGCTTCGCTCTTGAACGGTTCACCGTGACGAACCCCGATGTAGCTACCGTAGTAGCGGTCACGGGCGTCGATCGCGGTGAGGGCTTCCGGTGAGCCCACGAGGGTGGGTTTGCCGGCCGCGCCGGGATTGAGTTGGCTCTGATGACACATGATGGCGCGAACCTTGGTTTCGATGGCGGACGAGACGTCGATGACGAAGCTCGGGGTAAAGCGATGTCGCAGTTGGTAGAATAGGATGCGGGGGCGAAACGGCTCTTGCGCTGCGCTTCGGTGGTCGGCCATGTCTTCGTGATGCGTCTCATACTTGCGGAGGCCGGCGGTGAAGACCGCCCGCCGCATCAACGCGCCGGCCGCCGCGTGGTCGGGATGACGAGCCTCCAGCCACGGAATCAGCAGCAGCTCGGGCCGGAGCCGCCTGAGCGCGCGGACCGCCGCTGCGATCTGGGCGGCGTCGGTTCCCGGCTGGATGCCCCCATCGGGAAGTTTCAGATTCTCACGAAGGGCCAGGCCGAGCACTTCGGCCGCCGCGTGGGCTTCTTGTCGTCGCTGTTCGACCGTTCCGTTCGACGCCAGCTCGCCTTCGGTGAGGTCGAGGACCCCGACTCGGTAGCCGAGCTGAGTCATCCGGGCGATGGTCCCGCCGCAAAAAAGCTCGACGTCGTCGGGGTGAGGGCCCACGGCGAGCGCATCAAGGTTCGTCACAGTTCGAGTGCCTCGAGGTTTGGATGGTACGGCCGGCATCGCTCGAGGACCCGTTCGACGAACGCTCGGTCCCCGCATCGGGCGGCGTAATACGGGAACGAGTGAATGCGTTCTTGGGGCGCGTCGAGGGGAAATAGCGCCGATTTGATCCGTCGGATGGTTTCGACGCGCTGCGAGTCGGCGAGGTTGAGCGCGCTCTTGTACTTGTCGACGAATTTACTACAGGCCCGTTCGATCGTATCCTCGGTCTTATCGGCGGCCTTTTTAAGGCCGGTCTGAAGGGGGTCGAGCTCCGGCCCCAGCCGGGCGAGCTCTTCGCGAACCGCGGACATCAACCGGTCGTGCAGCGCGTCGGGGGCGATCAGATGGGTCGGCCGCGCCGCGACCGCATCGAGGAGGTCTTCTTCGGGTTTGGCGAAGGCGTCCAGCGTCAATTGAAGATCGTCGAAGGCGCGCCGCACCTTGGGCTCGACGACCGCGAAGCGGGCTCGGGGCACCAACAGAGGCATCGCAAGGTCGAAAGCCGAATAGACGGGCCCGAGCTGGGCGAAGTAGTCGATCTCGCCGGGCCCGCCGACATAGGCGGCCGTCGGCAGCAGGCTGTCTTGAAGAACCGGGCGTAACAGCGCGCTGGTCGAGAAGCACCGAGCGTCGGTCTCGAGGGCCTGGTCTAGGGTCTCCTGGCTGATAGAGCCGCTCGAGCGGTCTGCGCCCACGAGGGTCCACGCGGAGGATTCGCCCGCCGGAACCAGCCGGTAGCGGGGGCCGCCGGGGCCATCGGGGTGAAAGAAACACAAGGGCGCGCCGGGGCGCACGAAGACCGGCGCCGAAAAACCGGCTTCGACCAGAGCTTGCTGTCGAGCGGTCAGTCGGTCGGATATGTCGGACGCCTGGGCGACCGCCTGCCGATGGACGCGGCCCGCGCATCGATTGAGGCTCGACACGCGGGGATTGATGAGCAGCAGCCCCTCAGGGGCGAAGAGCTCGCCGAGAAGGCCGGCGAAAGCTTCGACCCAGCCAGCTTTCGGGCGATAATGACGGCGCAAGCGCTCGATCGCCACTTCGGCGTGCGGGAGCCGGCCGACGGCATCGGAGAGCTGAGCCAGTATCCCGGTGAGATCGTCGCCGAAGCGGCGATGATTCATCGACACCCGGCTGTCTGCGTCGCCGGCAGCGGTGAGGGGCATCGGCGGGGCGCCGGTCTGGGGCACGTAGGCGGTCGCCACCTCTTCGAAGTCGTGGTCCTCGCTCTGCAGCCAAAAGATAGGGACGACCGGTCGGCCGGTCTCCGACGACAGCGCTCGGGCGGTGACGATCGCGGCCGCGGCCTTGTAAAGAGTATACAGAGGCCCGAGGAACAGCCCCACCTGCTGCCCGGTCACCACGCAAGCGGTGCCGGGTCGCGAGAGCGCCGAGAGGTTGTCGTCTCGGGCCGCGCTCGGGGTGAGCGCACCATTGAGGGATTGCAGCGTGTGTTGCACTTCGACGGGTACCGACCGCTCCGCCGCTACCGCGACCGCACGCGCCCGGTCTTCGGGCACGTCGTAGCGGTTGGGCACAAAGGCCGTGGTCCGGGCATCGCCCGACAGGTAGGCGTGAGCGAAGCGGTCGGCCATCGATGGATTACTTCTTCGCTACGCCAGCGACCGCTTCGATCTGCGGCTTGTAGAAGTTGAATGCGCCCGAGTCGTCGCCGAGCGACAGGGAGGTCTCGGCGGCCGCCTTCGCTTCGTCTTTCTTGCCCATCTTCTCGAGCACCTGGGCGTGGACCCAGTTGTTGTACCAGTGCGATTTGATGGTCACCGACTTTTGAACGTGGCTCAACGCGGCTTCGGTCTTCCCGGTTTCGAGCAGGTAGGCCGCGGTTCGGACGTCCGGCAGCCAGGTTTCGCCGGTCGCCTTTTCGATGTTGGCGGCGACCTGGGTCTTCGTGTCGACCGTGATCGGCACCGACACCCGCAGGCGTTCCCACTCGAGGTCGAGCCGGGTGCTCTCATCGGTGGTTTCCGAGAAGAGGAAGGTCATTCGCTCGCGTCGGGGCGTGATCAGTGCGGGCTTCACCTTCACTTCGGCGATGTTGAGGGCTTCATCGTACTGACTGGTTCCGCCCTGGTCGGGGTTCTTGTTGAGGATGACCGTCCAGCCTCGGTTCCGGGTGGGGATCGAGAAGATGGCGTACTTTCCAGCCGGAATGGCCTTGCCGCCGAACGTCACGTCGCGGCTGAACTCGATGGTCGTCGCTCGGTTGGCGCCCGTGCGCCACAGCTCTCCGTAGGGCACGAGACCGCCGTAGACCCGACGTTTTTTGCGGCCGGGGCTGCTGTATTCGACGGTGATATCGGTCAGGCCAACGCGCTGCATGACCTGCGCTGCGGGGCTCGGAACGGGCAGCTCCGGCCCCATCTGAGCGCGGGCGGTGAACGGGGTCAGCAGGGCGAGAGTCAAA
The DNA here is from genome assembly GCA_964519665.1 of uncultured Myxococcales bacterium. Lineage (GTDB taxonomy): Bacteria > Myxococcota > Kuafuiibacteriia > Kuafuiibacteriales > Kuafuiibacteriaceae > JANQQN01. The sequence goes on along the minus strand of CAZFIV010000064.1, from coordinate 24,758 downwards.
GCGATGGTGAACGTCTTGCGCATCATAGGCTCCTATCGAGACGCTGGTCCGCCTCGTGGCGTCGCCATACCGGTTGGTGAACGCGGACGCCATGGAAAGGCGTGACAGCGGCTAAGGATTCCCGCCATTTTATCGTGTTGGTCATTCCCGATGGATGACGCATCGAGGCCAACCCGAAAGCTCGACTCCAAGCCGGACGGTAGGCTAGGTCTCGACCAGCCCCGTGAGCACTGCGATATCGCCGGATGACGCCTCGGCCGTGGTCACCCATCAGTTGGGTCGGCGCTATGGTCACCGTCCGGTCATCCGGGGGCTCGACCTCCGGGTGCCGGCGGGCGTCGTCTACGGGTTCTTGGGCCGCAACGGTGCGGGCAAGACGACCACCATCCGGATGCTGATGGGCATGCTGGCCCCGCATCAGGGTCAAATCGAAATCCTGGGCGCGTTGCGACAGCGGGTCACCGCTAGGGACCGCCGGCGAATCGGCTACGTTTCGCAGGAGCAACATTTCTACCCGTGGATGACCGTGCGGCAGCTCGAGCGATTCGTGGGCGGCTTCTACCCGACGTGGAGCACAGCCGCCTTCGATCAGCTGCTCGCCCAGCTGAACATCGACTCGAAACAGACGGTGGGCACGCTGTCGGGGGGCACCAAGATGAAGCTCGCCATGGCGCTGGCGCTGGCCCACAGGCCCCGATTGCTGATTCTCGATGAACCGACCGCCGGCGTCGACCCGATCGCTCGACGGGAGATCCTCACTCTCCTCAAAGCCGAGGCCCGCGAGCGGGGGCGCACCGTCTTCTTTTCAACGCACCACATCTCGGAGGTCGAGGACATCGGGGATTGGGTGGGCATCCTTCACGAGGGACGGATGCTGTATCAAGGCCGCGTTGACGAACTTTCGCTTTGGGTGCGGAGAATGCCGGACATCCCGCCGGGCCCCTTCCGGCTGTTGCTGCGAGAGCCCGACGCGGTCATCGTGCTCGGGCGACCCGACCTGTTCGGCGCAGCCGGCATCCCGTCCGAAGGGGTGTCCCTGGACGATGCTTTCTACGCGATCACGCGGTCCGAAGCATGGTAGGGCAGCTGATTCTCAAAGAGGCTCGAGAGCACTGTTGGGTCGCCCTCGGCGTGGCGATGCTGGCGGTCGCCCAGTACTTGGCCTTTCTCGAGCTGTCGCTTCGGCACGAGCCACCAACGGCCCTGGTGGCCGCGACCAACTTCGTGTGGGGTACCGGGCCCCTGCTGGCCGCATTCACGGCCCGGCGGTTGTTTGTCCTCGAGCAAGAACACCGGACCATTCAACTGCTGCGATCGCTTCCGGTATCGCCGGTCTTGATCGTGGCGACCAAATTCGGGCTCGGCCTCCTGTTCAATCTCACCATCAATCTGGCCGTTCTGTGGGTGACGGCGGGGGCGCTGCGAGACCAGGAGATCATCACTTATGGATGGGTCGGGCGGTTGTCCGTTCAAGTCTCGGTCTACATCTTCGCTTGGTTCGCGCTCGCAACCTTTCACGCCCAGCTTGGCGGGTATCGGTTCGCGGTCTGGGTGGTCTTCCTGATCGCGCTGGTCGGATTCGAGGACGTTCTCGACAACCCGACCCGCACCCTATTCTGGACGGCGCCTCTGGCCGACAATCTCGAGGTCACGCGGTACGCGACGCCGTGGGACGCGGTGCTTCTTGGGTTCGGTTGGGCGGTCGCGGCATTGGTCGCGACGTTGACCCTCGCCGCGTTCCGAGGAGGCGCTCTGGTCGATGAGTGGTTCCTTCCGATGTCCGGTCGTCGGCGGGCCGAGGTGGCCGGCGCGCTCATCGTGGTGCTCATCGGATTCGAGGTCATCTCGAATGTGAGCCGGACGTCGAAGGGCCTTGTCGAGATGGCTCCGGATAACCCGCTGTTGCACAGCACCGACGCTGACCTGAGGCCTTTGGTCGCGCGCGTCGATGACGCGTTGGCGCGCCTACGCGAGCGATTCGACTTCGAGCCCCGACCCCGCGTCTTGATCCGGGTTCGGCGCGACGACCGCCCGGAAGCGGTGCTGACGAAGGCCCTCTCCCCCCACGAACTCGTCGTGGGGGTGCGGGCCAACCTGCCGACGGATTCGGCGGTTCGCCTGGTGGTGACCGATATCCTCGTCGGATCGACCGGGACCCACTGGGAGAGAGTCTCTTCCGTCATGACTTGGGCGGTCGGCTTCGCGCCTTTCGCCTTGAATGACGAGACGCTTCGGACCACCGCAGTTCGCCTTTCGCCAGACGCGGTGAACGGGCTGTCCGACGGCGATGCGCTCCGCGAGCGCTACGGGCGTCAGGGCGTCGAGGCGGCCGGTTGGTTGGGGTGGCGGGCGGTGGCTCAGGTCGGCGGCCCAGAGGCGGTCGAGGCCCTGGCGCATGCCCTGTTCGCGGAGTCGCGCTCGCAGACCGGCGCCGGTCTCGCCGCCGCTCGAACGGTTCATCCCACCGGGATCTTGCGCGCCGCTGGGGTCGATGACGCAGAGCTCGAGACCGTGTGGCGGCAGCTCCTCGCGGCAGAACAAACTCATCTTCCACCGGCGCCGCAATGGGACTTGCCCGAGGTCCATCTCGATCGACCTTCCGATGGTCCCCCCGCCCTGTCGTGGCGAGGACTGAACGTCGATTTCTATGAGACGACGGTGCAGCTGTGGTGGTCGGTGGCCGATGACCTTCATCCCCGGCCTGTTCCTCAGGACGTGATCCGTTCGCTGCCCATTCAGCAGGCGGAGGGGCGGTTCCCGACCTTTATGGACCCTCGGCTTCGCATCGTGACCGCGTGGGTCGTCGAGGGTGAGGTGATGGGATGGTCGGAGGTGGTGAGGCCATGAGACCGATGCTGTACAAGGAGCTGCTCTCGGTCCGGCCGCATCTGATGACCGCGCTGATCATCGGCGGGTTCCTGTTCATCGCCGAGCTGTTGAGTGCCGAGCCCCTGCAGGGTCTGGCGGCCATCCTGACCAGCGGCCTCGAGGGCATCATCTTGCTTCTCGGCGCGTTCGCGTTCGCCCTCGGGCACAGCCAGATCGGACCGGAGCTCAGCCACAAGCACGTCGAGCTCCTCGACGCGCTGCCGGTCGATCGCACCCAGGTCTACCTGGCCAAGATCTTGGCCGGGTCACTGGTCATCGTACTGCTGGCGGCGGTGATTTCGGCTGGGCAAATCGGCATCACGCAGCTGACCTGGCAGGACACGGCGCCGCCGACGATGGCGACGGTCCTCGGGGCGGTGGTGGTGGCGATGTTCTCGTTCTATGCCACCGGCTTGCTGTTGTCATGGATGGGGGGCTTCGGGTGGGCCTTGCTGGGCGTCGGGTTGGTGGTGTTGATGACCGCCGCCGAGATCACCGATTCATTGCGGCCGCTGTCGCTCTTTCACGGCTACGGCGCGGTTCGGTTCGTGGCCAACCAACCCCAGATCGTGCTGTGGCCCCTCGTCTTTTGGGGGACCTACGGGGCCGGCTGCTGCCTGGCGTCCGGTTTGATCTTCGTGGCGCGCGGCGACCGCTTGGTCGACCTCTGGGACGGTCTTTCCCGCGGCCTGAAGACCGTCATCGCCGCGGGCGTCAGCGGGCTGCTGGTCCTGATGGCGACGATCACCGTGGCGCGACTGGCGGCGCGTGGTGGTCAGCCGGACGGCCCCCCCGTACTGATGTCGGCTGGATCCTTCCGCGTGCTCGTGCCGGCGAACCGGGTAGCGGCGGGCCGGGCGCTGGTGGCCCGTATACCCGAGGTCGACAGGAGAGTTCGGTTGCTGCTCGGCGTGGAGGCGCCGCTTTCGATCGACGTCGAGTTGACCGGCGGCGGTCGGTATCACACCGGGGTCTATTCCGGCGGCAAGATCCGAATGGCGCTCGGCGAGAACGCCGATGCTGTCTTCGCCCACGAAGTGGCGCATGCGTACACCGACCAGCTCTCGGATCGACGACTCATGCGGCACAACAACGAGACCCGATTCTTCAACGAGGGCCTCGCCATATGGATCGCCGAACGAGCGACGGCCAACACGCTGGAGACCGACAGCCATCGCGCGTGGGCGGCGGCGCTCCATCAGATCGATCGCCAGCCCCTCGATCCCCTAATGGACGATCGACAGCGCTCGCTCAGTCACGATCCGTTCGAACCGTACCCGCTTGGGTTGGTGTTCGTGGAGGCGGTGGTGGCCACGGCCGGTCCTTCAGCCGTGCCTTGCCTGATCCGTCAGGCGGCCTTGCTTCCGGATCGACCCCTGGCCGGCGCGGCCTTGTGGAGTGCGCTGTACGAAGGCTGTCGCCTCGACGGGAGCGCTATCGACGAGGCGTACCGAGACCTTCTGGCGGACTACAGCGAGCGGTGGCCGCTGGCCGAGCGACCGGCGATCGGACAACCGGTGTGGACTCGCAACGGCCTGGAGCTGGTCTTGACCCCGTTGGTTGGAGGTCCAGGCAAGCCTCTCGAAGGGGTGCGCTGGTGTCGTTTTCGATCGCGCGTCGACGCGACGGTCGCGGATCTCGAAGAGACGATGGTCGGGCCCGACCGCCGATGCCCGGTCGAGGCGATCATCAGCGCCACCAACACGATCTCGTTTCAGGTTGGCGTGGAGCTCCCGACGGGATGGATCGCCTTCACCCCGTGGGTCGAACACCCGGTGCCTTCCACGGACCGAGCGTTACTCACCACTCATCGCCGCTGAACTCGCGCCGGAGAGTGCGTCCCTTCGGCCACCACCGCCGGCGCCGCTTTTGGCAGCCACCAGCGGGTCCTATCAGAACCGAAGGGCGGGTTCGACGGTGAACATGAGTTCTCGCGGAGGGGCCGTCAGGGCCAACCGTCGTCGTCTAGCTACCAGATCCCGGCCGTCGTCGTCGAATCCACCTTTGGCCGCACGCCGGCGATCTTGAGGGGCATCCGGTAAACACGCGACTCGGCGGTGATGTACAGCGTCTTGCCGTCTTCGCCGCCCCAAGCCATGTTGTGGGGACCGCTGGGGGTTCGGACGGTCCCGAGGTGTTTGCCGGTCGAGGAGAAGATCCAGATGCCGCCCGGACCGGCGACGTACACGTTGCCTTCCACGTCGACTTTCACCCCGTCGATGGCCTCTTCGAAGGGCGCGCTGGTCATGTCGGCGAACACTCGGCCTCGACCAACCGAGCCATCCTTCTTGACCCGGTACTGCATGACGATCTTTCGCTTCGGATCCCAGTTGCCGACGTAGAGGGTCTTCTCGTCGGGCGAGAGGGCGATGCCGTTGGGACCTCGCAGGCGCTTGTCGAGCAAAGTGACCTTGCCGTCTTTGACTCGATAAACTCCGCTGAACGGAAGCTCCTTGTCGGGGTCATCGTAGAACTTCGGGAGCCCGAACGGCGGGTCGGTGAAGTACAGCGTGCCGTCCGACCGGAACACGAGGTCGTTGGGGCTGTTGAGGCGCTTGCCCTGGAACTTGTCGGCGAGGACCGTGATCGTGCCGTCGGATTCGGTGCGGGTCACCCGACGGTTTCCGTGCTCGCAGGTGGTCAAGCGGCCCTGCGGATCGAGGGTGAGGCCGTTCGAGCCAGGCTGGCCGTACCGGGCCACGTCGGCCCCTTGGTAGCCGCTGTTGCGTCGGAAGATGGTCAGTTCCTTCTCGTCGGGCTTCAGCTGATAGATGCGGTTTTCGTTGGGATCACTGAATCGAAGAGCGTCACCCACCCAGATGGGGCCTTCGGTGAACGTGAAGTTCTCGGCCAGTTTGAAGATCTTGGGGTTGCTGGGCAGGATGGCCTCGATCGCGGGATCCTTGCGTTCGACGAGCACGTTCACTTCTTGCGGCTCGACGGGGACGGGGTCGCGGGGGCCTTCGAAGAACTCGAGGTCGGCCTTGCGGATGTAGATGTAGTTGGTCGGGGCCTGCGAGATCGGCCCGTTGATGCCGAAGATCGCGACCTTGATCACCTGGCCGGGCTTGACGTCGCGACCGATGACCACCCGGTTGGGGGCGTTCCAACCGCTGACGACCGACCCGCCGCGCTGCCCGAAGGCCCGGGCTAGTTCGCCGTCGACCCAGGTCTCCGCGTAGTCGTCGACCGAAAAGTGCAAGACTACCGTCGACCCGGTGGGGTCGAAAGCACCGACTTCTTCGGGGATCTCGATAGCAATGCGGTACCAGTTGAACGAGACCTTTCCGGCGGTGCGGCGAACGTCGAGCGTCTCGGGGGCGATCGTCTTCCATCCGCCATCGTCGAAGTCGGACCGGCCGGCCCGCGGCGAGATGTCGTAGGCCCGGTTGGGGGTCTTGCCGGGCTGGCCGTTGGCGTCGGCCTCGGTAAACGGAACTTCGACGATCTTCACGTCGCTGTAACGCCATTGACCGCCAACGGCCTCGGCGCCGGCGGTGGTCATGAGGTCCAAAGTGGCGAGCGGGGTGCCTTCAGGGACCGCGGCGGGGTCAGGGGTACCCTGGGCCATCGACGTCTTCATCGCCATCGGGGCGGGGGTTTCGGCGGCCGACGGTAACGAAGCGGCGCTACTCGCGGGGCTCGGCGGCGCTCCCGACGAGGCCGCACATGCGGATACGAGGCCGAGGAGGGCCAATGGCAGAAAGGCTGTTCTCATGTTGTATCTCCTGGAGGAAAGAGTCAGCTCACCGATGACTTTCGGCCGGCACAAGTTACCGAATGGGCGAAGGATCGTCCGGCGCGGTGTCGAACGGTGGGTTGAGCGACCGACCGACCCGACCCGTAACCACCTGGGTGCGCCGAGCATCATGACGTCGTCATGACCAGATCGATATCGTGGGCACTGCCATTGGCGGCGTGCATCGCATGCCAAACGCCGACGACGACCTCGACGACCGGCGTTCGCAAAGGCTCCGCAGTGGCGAGCGCTCCCGCTTCCAGCCCGTCGTCCGGGCGGCAAGTCGAAAAGGGCGCCTCGAGCGCCTTGGGCATCGAGCGGCTCGATCCGCGCTTTGACGCCCTGGTTCCCGACGATGCCCACTTCGAGGTGGTCGCGGAGGGGTTCGCTTGGCTCGAGGGGCCGACCTGGCGGCCGCATACCCGCGATCTCGTCTTTTCTGACATTCCCAACAACCGCATCCACGCGTGGTCCGAGGTGGACGGGGCGCGGGTGCTTCGCGAAAAGAGCGGCTATACCGGCACGGAACCGTTCACCGGGCGCGAGCCAGGGTCGAACGGCCTCACCATCGACGCCCAGGGGCGCCTGATCATCTGCCAGCACGGCGACCGCCAGATCGTCCGCATCGAGGCCGACGGTTCACAAACCGTACTCGCCAGCCACTACCAGGGGCGTCGGCTCAACAGCCCCAATGACGTCATCGTGCACTCGTCGGGCGCGCTGTACTTCACCGACCCGCCGTTCGGCCTTCCGAAGACCTTCGATGACCCTCAGCGCGAGCTGCCGATCACGGGCGTGTACCGGGTGGTCGAAGGCCAGCCGGTCGAACTCGTGATCGAGACCCTCGGGGCGCCCAACGGGCTGACCTTCTCGCCGGACGAGCGAACGCTCTACGTGAGCGACGTCGACCCCAAGGGCCCGGCTTGGTGGGCGTATGCGGTGAACGAGGACGGCTCGGTGGGGCCGGGCAAGAAGTTGGTCGACGCTCGGCCATTCATGGCAGAACGCGAAGGAGGCCCCGATGGCATCGAGGTCGACCGAAATGGCTATCTATTCACGGCGGGGCCGGAAGGGGTCTATGTCTTCGCGCCCGACGGCGCGCATCTCGGCACCCTCTTCACCGGGGTGAAAACCGCGAACCTCGAGTGGGGCGACGACGGTTCGACCTTGTACGTCGCCGCCAACACCCGAATCCTGCGCATCCGACTGTCGACCGAGGGCGCGTTGCGGTCGCGCGGCCCCGATCTGATCGTCTCCGCCAACGACGGTAAGTTCGTGCGGGACAACGGCCAGGGGACCTACCCACCCGGGGCTGGTAAAGACTCGCTGACGGTGGTCGACGCGGCTCGACAGCCGCCCGAGGTCGTCGCCACGGTGCCCGTACGGCACACGATTCACGGACCTCCGCAATCGGTCGCCGTGACCCCCGACGGCAAGCTCGCCTTCGTCGGCGCGCCGGATACCTACAACTATCGAGCCCGTCGGCAACGGAAGTACGACTACATTCAGGCCATCGACCTCGAGGCAAAGCCGGCGAAGCTCGTTCGTCGGGTCAATGTGGGGGGGCATCCTCAGGGTTTGAGCATCAGCCCCGACGGTAAGTGGCTGGTCGCGGCTACGGCGGCCGGGCACGTCGCGGTCCTGTCGATCGATGGCAAGACGGTGAAGCTCGATCGAAAGATCAAGCTGAGCAAGGGCAAGCTATCCGGCATCTCGTTCACCGCCGACGGCCGCTCGGTCTTGGTGGCGCTGCGCGATGACATGGGCCTCGCGGTCCTCGAAGTCGACGCGGGGACGATCAAAGACACCGAAGAGCGCCTGTCGAGCGGAGTGACGCCGTATGCGATCGATGTGTCGGCCGACGGTCGCTGGGCGGTGGTCAGCAACGTCGGGCTGGCCGCCATCGACGGCCGCCCGGGTCGACTCCACGGCGACGACCGCGACTCGCTGACGGTCATCGACACTTCGCGGCGTCCGTTTCGAGCCATCCAGTTCCTGACGACCCCCGCGATTCCGGAGGGCGCCGCGATGTCGCCCGACGGCCGATACATCGCGGCCGTGACCATGGCCGGCTCGAACCTGCCCGAGGGTGCTCCGGGCCATGCCGACCGCGGGCAGCTGGCGCTGTACGAGCGGCGCGACGGACGGTACGAGCACGTCTCGAGCGCTCCGACGGGCGCGGCGAGTCAGGGCGTGGTGTTCACGCGCGACAGCCGGCGGCTGGTCGTCCAGTTCAATTTGGAGCGCCAGCTTGCGGTGTACCGGATCGACGGCGGAAAGCTGGTCGATACCGAGCACCGGATTCCATTGTCCGGCGGCCCCACGTCGCTCGGCGCGATGCCCCGCTGAGCCGCGATGAACCCGGAAGACGTCGCCCTCCTATCTGTCCTGGTCCTCGGCTTCAGCCTGATCTCGAAGCGGATCGAAGGGTCGGTGATCACGGCGCCCATGGTATTCGTCGGTCTCGGCCTGTTGGTGGGCCCGACTGTGCTCGGTGTCTTGCACTTCGAGATCGGTGAAGGTGCCCTTCATATTTTGGCCGAGTTGACCCTCGTGCTCGTGCTCTTCGGGGACGCGACCCGGATCGACCTGTCGGCGCTCCGCCGGGAGCTGGGGTTGCCCATTCGTCTGTTGGGCATCGGCCTGCCGCTGTCGATCGGGCTGGGCACGGTGCTGGCGAAAGTTCTCTTGCCGGAGCTCAGCTGGTGGGAGGCGGCGACGTTGGGCGCGGTCCTCGCACCGACCGATGCCGCGCTCGGGCAAGCGGTGGTTTCGAGTCCGGTGGTGCCCCTTCGGATTCGGCAGGCCTTGAACGTTGAGAGCGGTCTGAACGACGGCATTGCGCTGCCCTTCGTACTCATCTTCGTCTCGCTGGCCAGCATGGGGCAGGGCGACGAGCGAACCACCGCCGAGTGGATCGAGTTCGCAGCGCTGCAAGTCACCCTCGGCCCGCTGGTGGGCGTAGCGGTCGCGTGGCTCGGCGGACGACTGCTGAAGTGGTCGGGCGATATCGGCTTCATCGACCAAAATTTCGAACGTCTCGGCGGGTTGGCCCTGGCGCTTCTGTGCTTCGGGGGCGCCGAGCTCGCCGGTGGCAACGGCTTCATCGCGGCCTTCGTTGGAGGCGTGACGCTCGGCAACACTCAACGCAATCGGTGTCATGGCACGTTGGTGTTTCTCGAAGCTGAAGGCCAGCTCCTCATGCTGGCCGTATTCCTCGGGCTTGGGGTCTCGCTCGTTGTCCCCGCGCTTCACGGGGCGACGGGGATGGCGGTCGCCTACGCTGTGCTCAGCCTGACGGTCGTGCGCATGCTCCCAGTGTCTTTGTCTCTGATCGGGAGCGGATTGATGGCCCCGAGCCACGTGTTTCTGGGCTGGTTCGGTCCTCGGGGGCTCGCGTCGATCCTCTACGGAATCCTGATCGTGGCGGAGGCCTCAGCGCCTCACGAAGACCTGCTGTTCAACGTCGTGGTGTTGACCGCGCTGTTGAGCATCGTCCTTCATGGGCTGACCGCGGCGCCGGGGGCGGCCGCCTACGGTCGGATCACTCGCGAACAGGAAGAAAAAGGCATGCCGGAGTTCATGCCGGTCACCGCACACCCGCTGCGACGAAGATAGCCCGCTTCTCAAATCTGGCTCGGGATGGCCGTCCTTGTCAGGGGCCCCGTACGCGCTCCGCCGCGGGGGGAATCCGTGAGGTGGTGTGCAGTCCGTCTCGTGCAGCGCGTGTGGTCGGTCGTTCGTACCGCGATTTTCGTACCAGACGACCCGTGGCCGTGACGGACGCGCTGGCTACTTCTGCTCCGTCGCCTGTCGTACCGGGCCAGCTCCGGCCACCGAAGCCCGTCCGTCCGCCGAGTGTTCGCACTGCGGAAAGACGTTTCAAATTCAGTATGCGCTTCAGACCGTCGACCTGCCCGCCGGCCGCGTTCGCGTGTGCAGTGAGGGGTGCCGAGCTGCCATTCAACCAACGCCGCCTTCGACCTCCGCGGTCGCTGCGCGGGTACTGGCCGTGCTCAACCAAAAAGGCGGTACCGGCAAGACCACGACCGCGGTGACCGTGGCCGCGGGCCTCGCCCAGCAGGGCGCCAAAGTCCTGCTCGTCGACACCGACCCGCAGGGCAGCGTGGCGGTGTGTCTCGGCGTCGTCGCGCCCCGAGGGCTCTACCATGTCCTGGTCGACGGCCTCGACCCGATGGCGGTAGCGGTCCCGGCGCGCGCGAATCTGTGGGCGGTCACCGCCGACCGGACCCTCTCGGCGGCAGAGCTGGCCCTCGCGCGCCAGCCGGACCGCTGGCGGGTCATGGCGCGCGCTTTCGAGGCAATCACCGCGGACTTCGACTACGTGGTGATCGATTGTGCCCCATCGGTCTCACTCATCGGGCACAACGCGCTCGCTCTAGCGCGGGATCTCGTCGTGCCCATGTCCTGTGACTACCTGGCCTTGGTCGGGGTCAAACAGGTGTTGCGAACGGTGCATCACGTGAACGAATCGCTGCAGCATCCGGTCCGAGTCCTCGGGGTACTGCCGACGTTCTTCGATGTTCGCAACCGAATCTGCCGGCAGTCCGTCTCGGCCTTGGAGGCCCATTTTGGCGACCGCGTGATGCCCGTGGTTCGGGTGAGCACGGCCTTCAAAGAGGCTCCGAGCGTAGGCCGCACCATCTTCGAGCACGCCCCCAAGGGAAGGGGCGCAGAGGACTATCGCGCGGTGGTGGAGTGGATACGCGCCCGTTCGGCGTCCGCCGGGTCCGACGATCGGAGCGGTGAGCCGGCGCGACCGGCGAACGGTTCTTTTTGACGTTGGAAGTCCGATGTCGGACAAGGCGCCCATCTTGGCCGACCAGGAACAGCTTCGCGTAGCCGCAGTTATCCCGGCCCTCAACGAAGAAGGAGCCATCGGTGGCGTCGTGGCGGAGCTGGTCGAACTCGCCGGAGCATCCGGTCCGGTCTTCGATGCGGTCGTGGTCGGCGACAACGGGAGTACCGACCAGACGGCGGTGCGAGCGCGGCAAGCCGGGGCGGTCGTCGTCTCAGAACCGGAACGAGGCTATGGTGCGGCTTGCCTGCGGGCGATCGACCATCTGCGAGGTCAGCGCGCGGGGGCCCCCGATATTCTCGTTTTTGTCGATGGCGATGGCTCCAATGACGCCCGCGAGGTCCCGGCGCTGCTCGCGCCGATCATCGCCGATGAGGCGGACCTCGTGATCGGCGCCCGGGGTCGGCTGGCCGACCCGGGTTCGCTCACGCCGACTCAGAAGTTTGGCAACCAGCTGGCGTCTTTCCTCCTCCGTCGGATGTACGGGACGACGACCACCGACCTTGGGCCGTTTAGGGCTATCCGATGGTCGGCGTACGAAGAACTGGACATGGTCGACCGGAACTACGGCTGGACAGTCGAAATGCAGATCAAAGCGGCGAAGCACGGGCTTCGGGTCGTGGAGGTCGACGTCCACAACCGGGTGCGGCGGGCCGGTCAGAGCAAGGTCGCGGGCACGGTCCGAGGGGTTGTCGGGGCAGGGTACAAGATCATCTGGACGATCATGAAGTACCGGTGAGGCCGCGGACCGCGCCCCCGGGCCACGGCCCATGAGCCCTCGAAGGCGTGGGGAGACGCCCTTATCGTTGAAATCCCCTTAGCCGCATACCTTCGCGAAAGCTGAGCTCGTGGCCGCGCCGGCGGCTCGGGGGCGGGCGTCGGGTATGGGGGGCTCGACGGTAGTTGCGAGTGAAGTCCAGGCCCGCCACCGATGACGAGGTCCGTAAGCGCGGCAGAACGATCAGGGCCGCGGGAATGGCGACAAGCAAGAAAAGCAGGACAAGCGTAATCCAGGTCGACATGGCCGTCGGTGGCAATACAGTTTCCGTGCCGGTTTCGTTACGCTGAAAAATTACCCCTGCCTGCCTGAGATTTGACGGACTTCGCCGTCGAAAGGCCCCGGAGGATGCCGGCGGGCTGACACGTGTCAGGCATTCGAGAGTCTGGTAGGGCCTTCGCGAGCCCATGACGTTCCGCTGGTTCACAGCCCGTGGCCCTCGCATCACGGTCGCACTGGCGCTCGCGCTGGCGGCTTTTCATGCTGCGAACGAGCTTCGGGTGCTGGCCGGGGGGCCCGCCAATTTTATCCAGCGGCTCGAATTGACGGCTCTCGATGTCAAGACGGCCTTCCGTGGCCCTCGCCGACCGGACCCCTGGCGGGTCGCGGTCGCGGCCATCGATGAGCGCGCTCTGCAGCGGTTCGGCCCCTTGCCGTGGGATCGAAGCCTGCACGCGGAGCTGGTCGAAAAGTTGGGCGACCTGCAGGCGGGCGCGATCGCGTTCGATATGACATTCGACCGGCCGGCATCGGGTTTCGCCCAGCAAGCGGTGCTCGACGTCGTCGAGGCATTTCGGGACGCCCAGCTCGATTCGAGCGCGCAGGCGCTTCGGACCGGCGCCGAGGACCTATCGGAGCTCGAGCCTGGGCAGCCGGATTCGGCCGACCGACGAGCGGCGGCCCGTCGCATGAAGAGAATCGCCGATCGAATCGATCGATTCGAAGAGGTACTCGAGATCCGGTCGGCTCGCCCCGACCCCGACGAGCTCTTTGCGCAAGCCATTGAAAAGAATGGGCGGGTCGTTTTGGGGGTCGTCGCGTATTCGCAACGGGAAGCCGAGGCCTTGGCCATGGTGGGAGACTCGTCGGGCCCGGCTCGGATCGGGACGTCCACCATCACCAGCGTGGTGGTCGACGAACCTTCAGGTCTGACTCGGGTGCTCGACGCCCGCGAGCACTTCGAGAGGGGGCTGTATCGCCGCTATTTCGCCGTTCAACCGCCGACCGAGCGCCTGGCAGCGGCGAGCCGCCATTTCGGTCTCATCAACGCCGCCCCGGATGTCGACGGCGTCAACCGGCGGATGCCCCTGATCGCGACCGTCAAGGGCCAGGGGGTCGCGGTGCCGAGTCTAGCGCTCAAGGCCGCGCAGGTCGCCCTGCAGGTCGAAGAGCTGGAGGTCGTCGCGGAGCCCACGAGCGCATCGGCCGATGCGATTCGGCTGGGAGCGCTCGCGATCGACACCGAGCTCGGAGGCACGACGATCCTCGACTGGCCGGCCCATTTCGAGCCCGGGCGGTTCCCGATCGTCTCGGTCGTCGACGTCATCGATTTACAAGTGCCACCGGAACAGATTCGGGACCGTGTGGTGTTCGTCGCCGCGACCGCGGTCGGCACCCACGACCAGCGGGTGACGCCGCTGGAGCCAGCCGTCCCCGGCGTGTATGTGCATGCCACGCTCGCCCAAAACATTCTGGAGGGCCGCCGGTTGCGCCGCCCGTCCTTCATCATTCTGCTGGAGCTGCTGATCCTGATCGTCGTGGGGTGGGTCGCCGGCGTGGTCATGGCTCGGTTTCGCCTGTGGGGGCAGCTCGGCACAGCGGTCGGCTTGTCGTTGTTCTACCTGGTGGTCAGTCAACTGCTCTTTCATCAAGGGCTGGTGATCGCCACCGTGTTACCGATGGTCCAGATCTTCCTCAGCCTGCTGGCGATGTCGATGTGGAGCTACCTGGTCGAACAGCGCGAGCGCCGGCAGACCCGACGCGCGTTCGCCCAGTACCTGTCGCCGGTGGTGCTGGAACACGTGCTGGCCGAGCCCGAGGAATATCTCAAGCTGGGCGGCCGGCGATACGAGGCCACGGTCTTGTTCTCGGACATTCGCGGCTTCACGACCATCAGCGAGTCGCTGACACCTGAAGCGCTCGGTCGGCTGCTGAACGAATACATGACCCCGATGACCAACATCGTGTTTGCGCACCAGGGTACCCTCGATAAGTACATCGGCGATGCGGTCATGGCCTTCTGGGGCGCGCCCGTGGAGCAGCCCGACCATGCGCTTCGCGCGTGCCGGGCCGCCCTCGAGATGCAAAGAGAGGTCGGTCGATTGAGCCAGCGGTTCGCGGAAGAAGGCCTGCCCCCGATCACGATCGGTATCGGGCTGTCCACCGGACCGATGACCATCGGCAATATGGGCTCGGACGACCACTTCGCGTACACCGCGCTCGGCGACCGGGTGAATCTGGGGTCTCGCCTCGAGAACCAGACCAAGGAGCTCGGCGTGGGCATCATTATCAGCGAAGCGACCTACCTCGCCGTAGAAAGCGAGATGCTGGGCCGACCGCTCGGATTGCTGCGCGTCAAAGGCAAGTCGGAGCCCGTCCGTATCTTCGAGCTCCTCGACGAAAAGCCAGCCGGTCTTGGGCGCTTGCCCTTCGTCGAGGCGTTCGAACGCGGGCTCGAGCGATTTCAGACCCGGGACTGGGACGGAGCGGTCGCCGCGTTCGAAGTCGCCCGGGGGCTCAGTGGTGCGAGCGGCGACCGGGTGAGCGACCTTTACATTGAGACCGCCCGCTACTGTCGAGCGTCACCGCCACCGCCGGACTGGGACGGTACCTTCGTCCGTCGGCCGGTTGAGCGGAGCGCGTCAAACCCGGGCCGGCTACTCGGCGGCTCGTAGGGCACCCCCTCGCCTACACGCGATTCACGCCCGGCCCCCGCGCGCAGGACGGTAGACATTTTAAGCCCAGTTTCGGATGACCCGCCGGTGACCTGGTTCAAGCGGATGGCGGCACCCGGGGTACGGAGCGACGAAAAGGCCTCTGTCCCGTCCGGGGTGTGGCGACTGTGCGATGCCTGCGGGGCGTCATCCTTGGCCCAGGACATCGCCGCCGCGCTCGAGACCTGTCCGAACTGTGGCCACCACTTCCGTATCTCTGCTCGCGACCGCCTGCGCCAGTTCCTCGATGTTGACGAGGTCGAAGAGCTCGGTGCCGAGATGACCTCTGGCGACCCGCTGGGCTTCGCCGACAGCAAGCCCTACCCGAAGCGGATCGCCGGCGCGCAGGCGAAGGTTCACGAGCGCGACGCTTTCGTGCTCGTTCGTGGTCGACTCTACGGCCGCGCGATCCTGGCCGGGGCTTTCGAGTTTTCGTTCCTGGGAGGCTCGATGGGTAGCGTCGTGGGCGAGAAGGTGACCCTGGCGTTCGAAGAGGGTCTCGCACGGCGAGCGCCGGTGGTCATCTTTTCCGCGAGCGGAGGCGCCCGGATGCAGGAAGGCATTCTGTCGCTGATGCAGATGGCCAAGACGTCGGCGGCGATCGCGCGGTTTCGGGCCGCCCGGCAACCGTATATCTCGGTATTGACCGACCCCACCACGGGCGGCGTCGCGGCGAGCTTTGCCATGCTGGGAGACGTCATCCTCGCCGAGCCGGGCGCCCTGGTCGGATTCGCCGGGCCCCGAGTGATCGAGCAGACTATCCGCCAGACCCTCCCCGAGGGCTTTCAGCGCTCCGAATTCCTGCTGGAGCACGGCGTGATCGACCAAGTCGTGCCTCGACACGAACTACGGAACCGGGTGTCGGTATTCTGTAACCTGCTGACGGGGGCCCCTGCTTGACGGGAGAGGTGATTCAGGATGGCCCAGGTTGGGCGCCGCCCGGCGCTCATCCTGATTATCGAGCGCTGGTCGAGCGACTGTTCAGCCTGTCGCGGACCGGGATGAAGCTCGGGCTGGAGCCGATGGCTCGCTTGCTCGCCGAGCTGGGTCACCCCGACCGCAACTACCCGTCCATACATATCGCCGGATCAAACGGTAAGGGTTCCACGACCGCGTTTCTGTCTACCGTTTTGAGCTGCGCCGACCGGCACGTGGGCATGTACACGTCGCCGCACCTGGTCTCGATGACCGAGCGGGTTCAACTCTTGCGCCGGCCGATGACTCGCCAGGTCGACCAGACGTCCATGGTGCGCGCGGTCGAACGGGTCGAGGCACTTCGGCCCGGCTTCGAGGGGTTGTCGTTCTTCGAGGTGATCACTGCGGCCGCATTTGTCGTATTCGCCGAGGAGGGCATCGATGTCGCGACCATCGAGGCCGGGCTCGGCGCCCGTCTCGACGCGACCCGGGTGGTGAACGCCGAGGTCGCGGTGCTGACCGACCTGTCTCTCGAGCACACCGCGATCCTCGGCGACACCATCGAGGAGATCGCGCGGGAAGAAGGGGCGGTCGTCCGCCCGGACCGGCCCCTCGTGTGCGCGGATGGACCGGCGGCGGCCATGCGGGAGGTCGACGCGCTGGCCGAAGCGGCCGGCGCGTCGGTTTATCGGCTGGGTCGCGATTTCATAGCCGAGCGCGAGCCCGATGGACGGTACGCGTTTCGATTGACCGACCGACGGCTGCCTCCCCTCGGGCTGTCGTTGCTCGGTCCTCACCAAGGGCGCAATGCGGCGCTGGCGGCTCAAGCGGCCGTTCTGTTCGAGCCCGCCATATCGGACGAAGCGCTGGTCGAAGGGCTGGCCAAGGCTCGCTGGCCAGGTCGGATGGAGATCGTTCGCACCGAGAGGGCGCCGATCCTCCTCGACGGCGCGCAAAACGCGCATGCGACCACCGCGCTGGCCGAAGCGCTGCGCATCCATCGCCGGCGATTCGCGGGCCCCTTGCACTTCGTCTTTGGAGTGATGTCCGACAAAGACGCTCGCACGATGGTCGAAATTCTCGCTCCGCTCGCCGAGAGTCTCACCCTGACCCTTCCGAGCTCGGTTCGGGCCCGGTCCCCGGCGGAGGTGGCGCGGCTGGTACCGCCGGGCCCGACGGTGTCGGTCGAGCCGTCGATCGAAAGAGCGCTGTCGAGCGCGCGAGCGTCGGCGGAGGCCGACGGCGGCTGGGTCGTCGTGTGCGGGTCTCTGTATCTGATCGGGGACGTTCGCGCCTTGTTACGTTTGGGTTGAGCGGCTTGCCTTGTGGCCGATTTCCGCCCGATGCTACGGTTCAGCATGCGTAGCGCTTTAGCGGCGGTCATCGGCACGCTGGTCTACTCAGGAGTGCTCACGGCAGGTTCTTGGGGCTCGGTGGCTTTCGCCAAAGAGGAGCCCTCGCAGCTGACGAAGGTCTCCGTCGCGCGTTCGGACGATGACATCGCGGTCGTCGTCCGCGGCAGCCAGCCGCCGAACTTCACCTCGTTCACGCTCAACAAGCCTTTCCGAGTGGTACTGGACTGGGCTGGCAGCCAGCTGGCCGGGGTTCAGCTGGAGCGAGAGTTCGACCGCGGCTTGATCCGTCGGATCCGCGTTCGGCAGTTCAGTTCCGAAGCCGAGCAGATCAGCCGGGTGATCGTCGAGCTGGTGGAGCCCACGACCTATCGGGTCGAGGCCGACGGCAACGCGGTCATCATGCACTTCGTTCCGGTTGCGCCGCCTCCTCCGCCGCCGCCGGACCCGGCCGAGCCCGAGGATCCGGAGCCGCTCGACCCCGATAAGTTCGGGGATCTCGACGAGCCTTCCGACCCCGACCTCGGTGACGACGGCTTCGAGCCCCTGGATGATTTCGGTGATTCCGAGGACGACTTGCCCGCCGAAGATGCGCCGCGCGAAGACGCGCCGCCGGAGGCGGCTCCCCCTCCGGCCGAACCGCCGCGCACCTCGCCCCTCTTGGTGCCCGACGACGTACCGCCGCAAGACGAAGAAGAGTCGGTGACCCCCGATATCACCCTCGACCAGGTCAACCAGTCGCTCGAAATGGCCGACGGCGAGCTTCCGCCCCTCGATGAGCTGGATGACGACCCCTACGAAGATCTCGAAGACCCGCCGGAGGCCGAGGAGATCCCACCTGCGGCCGACCCGCGGCCTGAGTTCGAAGCTCCGCCGGCTCCGCCTCCGGCCGCTCCGCCGCCTCGTCGCCCCCAGCGTCGCCGCGCGTTCCGCGCCTCCCCGCAGGCGGCGGCCGGCTTCGCAGCGAGCAGCCAATCCGCTGACGAGTTTTCGGATGTGCCGAGCGATGGCCGAGATATGGACCGCCCCGACTTGGGCGTCGACGGTCGACGGGCCATGAGAGAGATCGGCTTCTTGGATGGCCCTCAGGTCGACAAGGTCTTCGTGAAGACCGATAAGCTCACCCGTTACCGGCAGCACTTCGAAGGCCGAACCTTCGTGCTGGAGCTGCTCGATACGCGCGTTCCACGCAGAAATGACCTCAATCCGCTGCCGACCCGGTACTTCGACAGCCCCGTCCTGCACGTTCAAGCGAGACCTCGGCGTAGGCTCACCCGGGTCGAAATCAAGCTTCGCGACGAAGTGAAGTGGCGCATCAAGCGCAACGGCCCCGAGATCGCGGTCTACTTCGAACGGCGCTGACTCGCTCACCTCTGCACCTCCGGAAGTCTCGATCCCTACGCTCCTTCGCGGTGATCGCGGCGCTCGGCGTCTTCATCGCGCTGGACGTCGCCGCGGGCGAGCCACTCGGCGAGGGAGAGGTCTCGATCGAGGCCGATCGCTTCTTGCTTTCGTCGGAGCGATGGGTCGCCGAAGGGCGAGTCGAACTGACGCTCACGTTGACGGCGCCGGACGACGCCCGTGAAGGCGACCACGACCCTGTCGAGTCGCGGCCGGTGATGGCGCCGCAAGTTCGACTGACGGCGCGACGGCTCAGCCTGGAGGTCGACCGCGAACCGCGGGTGCTTCGCCTCGACGCGCCTCGGCTGACCACCTGTCGCGGGTCCGATGTATCCGACGCGCTGTGGTCGGTCGGCGCCAACCGGGCCGAGCTGTCTTTAGAGGAAGGCGCGGTGCTCAGCTGGCCGGTGTTTTATGTGGCGGGCATCCCGGTGCTCGCGTTCCCTCGAGGGTACTGGCCGATCGCCGATCGCAAGAGCGGCCTTCTGCTCCCGAAGGTCCGAACCCACCCATCCTTCGGTTTCGTCGCCGAGCAGCCCCTGTACGCGGTGTTCGGGCGTTCATGGGACGCAACGATGACGCCGCAAGTTCGCAGTGACCGAGGGTTCGCCGGCGCCCTCGAGCTGCGCAATCATCCGTTGCCCGGAACCCGCGGCCGCTTCGAGAGTCGGCTCAGTTACGACCAGGGCACGCCCGACGGCCGGGGATGGAGGTGGGGCCGCAACGGACAGGTTCGGTACGCGCTGCGCGGTGAGCAGACCATCCGGTGGGCGCCGGCCCAAATGACGGCCGAGATCGATCTACTGGGCGACGTGGCGGGCAACGACGAGGCGATCGGATTGGCGGCTCGGCAAGCCGAGTGGGCGCGAACGCGGCTCGCTGGGTACCGGCCTGGTCGTTGGGTCGATGTCGCCGCCGGCCTTCAGTTCCTTCAAGACCTCCGGCCGCGAACGTACGGCGACCGACCCGACCCTCGCCAGGTCGGTCTGTTGACCGACCCGGTCGCGCTCTCGATTCGTCAACGGTGGGCCGAGCTGGTGGTGACCGGGCGGCCCTTTCCACTCGCGACGCTGACCGGCGACCGTCGATGGGGGATCGAGGGTGCTGCGCATGCGCGAGTCCAAGCGTTCGGTGCGCCGCGGCCCTCGACCTCGAGCTTCTTCCGGACCGACCTTCGGCCAGCGGTGCAGCTTCGGGCTCCGTCGCCCGGAGGAGGCGCGCTCACGACTGGCCTCGCCCTGCGGACGACGACCTGGGTCGGCGACGATGCGGGGACCGTGACCCGGTGGGGCCCTCGGCTCGATAGCACGCTTCGGTATGAGCTCGGACGTCGGTTTGGAGACACATTCCATCGGCTCGCCCCCGAAGTCTCGGCGGTCTACGTGCCGGTGGTCGACGGAAGGGTGCCGTCGGCGTACGTGACCGATGACGAAGTCGAACTCTTAGCTCCAGTAGCGCAGGTTAGGTTGCGACTGTACTCCGACTGGACCTTCCCCGGCGGCGACCTGTTCGTTGACGTGTCCGGCGGAGGCGACCTAGGCGCAGGGGGCGAGGCCGGGGCCGGGTGGGCTCCGGTCTTTGTCGAGAGCGGTGGCCACTGGACCGGCGAGGCGGTCAGCGTGCGATTTTCGATGTCCACCCTGGCCTCCGTGACTTCGGACGATCCGCTCGATGCCCTCGTGGGCTCCGCGGCTCTCGAGATGCCGAAATGGTCGGTCTACGGGCGGGTGACGCTCTTCGGCCGGACGCCGCCGTCCGGATGGTTCATCGCGCCGGAAGAGCTCCTACCCTCGACGACTCTCCAGTCGCAGCTCGCGGAATACGGGCGGGTCTCGCCGGGGCCTGGAGGACCTTCCGTTCCGTGGCGACCGCAAACCTCGGTGGCGACCGGCGGCCGGATTCGCTTCACCGAGTCGCTGCGGCTGCGCTGGGCCTTGGCGACGTCGTGGGCCGAGTCGACCACGCTGCTGCGGCAGGTCTATCCGAACGCGCGATCGACCTTGCCGATCCAAACGGCCCACGTTGCCGTCGAGTATGTTTCGCCATGTCAGTGCGGCGCGATTCAGGCGTCAGTGACATGGGGGCGGGACCTCGCGGCACCCGCGATTGGATTTCGGATCACTCTGGGACCGAGTCGAGGTTGGCAAAGCTCGGAACTTGAGTGGTTCGACGACCAGGGGTTCAGACCTTGACGGGCACGCCGGCCAAGAGGTGAAGGTTGCTCTTGGGCGCATGAGACTCGGCCACGGTCTGCACGTTGCTGGTGTCGGCCGGTTGGCCGCCGGTGAGCGTTACCGCCCGGTCGATGTTGGTCTTCAGCCCGGCGCTGTAGCGTCGGGAAAAGCGGATGCGGTCAAGGACGGCTTGCGCTTCGCGCTCCGCGTGAATCCGCTTCTGACGGTTGGTAAACAGGCCCTCGCCGAATCGCTCACGCCAGGTACCACCGCTGTAGTTGTACTCGCTGATGCCCATCAGGCTTCCGAGTCCGTTAACGCCGCCGTTGCCACCGGTTGCTGAGGTGCTCATTCCGTCTCCTCGATTCGCGGCGAAGCGCCCGTAGAGTTCCTGAACGTAAGATACCGAAGGGTACCGAACGCAAGGTACCGTAGGTAGGGTTCCCTAACCTGCCCCAACCTACCGTAGGGTTCTCGGAGGATTCGCCTCGCCCGTTACCTGATTTATCGACGCATCCGCTTGCGCGGTTGCGACAAAAAAAACCTAGCGGGAACCTCGGCTCGTCGCCACCGACGATCGGCGGAGCGGCGAGGCTCGAATCGCGCCCGGCTGCCTTGACCGGCCTTTGGGAATCGGGGTTTAACCGCATCTCCGACATGAGCCAAACCTACGAAGATATTCTGTATGCCCGCGAAGACCGAGTCGTTCGCATTACGCTGAATCGCCCGGAAAAGCGGAACGCCATGACGCCGAAAATGCTCGAAGAGCTCGATCATGCGTTCGCCGAAGCCGACCAGACCGATGCTTGCGTGGTGGTGCTACGGGGCGCGGGCGACAAGGCCTTCTGTGCCGGCGCCGATCTCGGTGGGATGGGCGCGGAAGGGCGCAGCTTTTTGGAGATTCACGAAGCGAGGGGTCAAATCCCGGCGCTGTTCATGCGCATGCAGCGACTGTCGAAGCCGATCCTGGCTGCGGTCAACGGACATTGCGTGGCGGGGGGCCTCGGCCTGATGCTGGCCTGCGACCTCGCCATCGCCAAGGCCGGGGCCAAGATGGGTACTCCGGAGATCGCGCGGGGTCTGTTCCCGTTCATGATTTCGGCGCTCATCGTCCGCACGGTCGGGCGGCGTCGGGCGGCCGAAATGATGTACATGGGCGACAACTTCTCCACCGAAGATGCCGAAGCCTACGGTCTCGTCAATAAGACGGTGCCGGCCGACACGTTCGACGATACGGTCGAAGAGTGGGCCCGGAAGCTCGCCGGCTTCTCACCGGCCGTCCTTCGGCTCGGAAAGCAGGCCCTGTTCCATCAAGAGGGGATGCCGCTCGAAGCGGCGCTGGCGCATCTTCAAGGTAACATTACGCTTAACTCTATGCTGGAGGACGCCGCGGAAGGCATCGCGGCGTTCTTCGAAAAGCGTGAACCCCACTTCAAAGGTCGTTGATTTCGCTGCATGTTAGGCTTCGCCTCGAGGTTTGCGGGTGGAGCTGGTCAACGAATTCCTATCTTCGGTCGCCGTGGAGTTCATCGCGGCGGTGATCTTTGGCGCTGCGGTCGGGGGACTCGTCGTCTACTGGCGTCTGCACAAAGAGAAAGCCGGAGCGGCCCCCGGAACCGGGGCAGCGGAGCCCGTTAGCCCGCCTGCTCCGGCGGGTTCGCCGCCCCCCGTGCATCCGCATCCGGCCCCGCCATCGGGCGGGGCTCAGTCTCCAGCGCACCCCCATCTGACCCACCGCTACTCGGAGCGGGAGCATCTGGAGGCCCAAAAGAATCAAGGGGACGCCGAACGGTACCGTAGGCTCGTTCAACACGTGACGGACAAGGTGCCGCTCTGGAAGTACGGAACGTTCGCGCCGAGCGAAGGTCATCCTCGGCCGCGAATCGTGACGGTCATGAATTTCAAGGGTGGGGTTGGAAAGAGCACCATCAGCGCCAACCTGGCCGCGTTCTTCGCACTTCGGGGGCGCCGGCGGGTGCTCGCGGTCGACCTCGACTATCAGGCGTCCTTGTCGAATATGCTGCCGACCCATCCGCTCGCCAGCGGAGCGCCCCGAAGCTCGCTCGGCGACGTCCTATCGTGTCCCAAGCCGAGCGACGCGATGCTCGGCAAGATCTGCAACGGCATCGGTGTCATGGCGCTCAAGCAACCGAAGACCGGCGCAGAAGCCAGCTTGCACGTCCTACCGAGTTATCTCGCGTTGACCGAACTGGAAGAGAACGAGCAGCAACGCTGGTTGCTCAAAATGACGTCCGACGATGTACGCTCGCGCCTTCGGCGCGTGTTGTGGTCCGAGCCCTTTGCCCAGTATGACCTGATCATTTTGGACGCGCCGCCGCGCCTGTCGCTGTCGGCGGTGGCCGGCTTGGTGGCCAGCACGCACTACCTGGTGCCCACCCGACCCCAGATCCTGTCGACGCAAGGCGCGATCGCGGCCATTCGACAGATTTCGGAGCTCGCGGCGGAGGTCGGGGCCCGGGTCGAGCTGGGGGGGATCATTCAGAATCTGAGGTCGTCACGCGGCCTTGCCGCCGAAGGGCGGGTGGTCGAGGAAATGATGGACACCCTGTACGATGCGGGTATCCGACCGCGGTTGTTTCAAGCCACCATCCCCGATTCGTCGGCCATTTCGCACCCGGACAGCACCGAGCTCGCCTACGTGCAGCGCGGACGAAACAGCGCCGCCGTACAAGAGATCTTCGACAACCTGGGCGCCGAAGTCGCCGAGGCGCTCGGGATTCAGGTAGGCGCCGACGAGCCCGCGGCGCCGTCCGCGCGAACGTCGGCGATTTGAGGCAGGACGTGGCGGGAACGGTTCGCGACCTGAAATCGATGCTGGAAACGCTCGCCGAAGCGTACCGAGCCGGCGGAAAGAAGACGCCCCTCAAGAGCGTCACGAAGGTCTTGGAGTTGTTGGCTTCGGCCTCGGAGTCGACCACGGTGGCCGAACTGGCCGCGCACATCCGAACCTCTCCCAGTCCCGCGGGGTCACAGCGAGGGCTTCGGACCGAGCTGGTCGCCGAACATCTCGAGGTGCTCCGGCGGGCAGGTCGCGACCCGGCGGCCTTCGAAGCGGCCCTGCAGATGATCGCGGCCGACAAGAGGGTGCGGCGAGACGAACTCTTCGCGATCGCGGCGGAGTTCGCGGGGGGAAAGAAGTCCTATACTTCGATGGCTCACGCCTACGACGCGCTCCGCCACCGTCATCGGCAGCGGGTCACCTCGCACGAGTACGGAGAAGAGGCCGCCAAGTCTCGGCCGATGTAGTTCGGCCTAGCAATGTACGAGCGCCGATAGCCGAACCCCAAGCGGGTCGGTATTCGGGCCGAGCACATCTACGAGACTTGCTCCGAGCGAAGCGTGACAAAGAACCCGACTTTGGGCGCTTCGGTCCACCGCCGGGGCCTGCCGTCATCAGGTGCCAACAGTCGGATCAGGCCGCAAGTCGGGCCACGATCTTCTCGAGTTCCTTTTCGCAGGCGTTCCAGGCTTTCCTGAGGGGGTGGGGGCGTCGTCCGGTAGCTGTGGATCGAGGCGCTGGAAGATGGGTCGGACCACACGCACGCAGGCGAGGGCTCGCTGAGCGAGACCGACGACCTGCTCCTGTGCTGTGCAGCAAGGATCTCGGCTACCTGTCGGATGCGGCGCTGGACCCCCCTCGCTAGGAGACTTGCTCCGAGGAAGCGTGACAAAGAAGCGGACTTTGGGCGCTCCGGTCCACCGCCGGGGCCTGCAGTCATCAGGTGCTAGCCAACAGTCAGATCAGGCCGCAAGTCGGG
>CAZFIV010000063.1:0-40539 GCA_964519665.1 uncultured Myxococcales bacterium | reverse complement strand
GAGCGCCCAAAGTCCGCTTCTTTGTCACGCTTCGCTCGGAGCAAGTCTCCTAGACTTCGAGGCTCGACTTCGTCGGGGCCGCCGATCAGGGGTCAGCTGCGGCCTTCGCGGGCCGACATCAAGAGAGTGCGGTTTCGTTGGGTGGCGCTGAGCTCGACCGCGGTCTCGAGGCACTCGATCGCCTTGAGCCGGTCACCGCGCATCAGCGCGACCTCGCCTTGCTTCACGAGCATGTCCGAGGCGTACTCGCGCTCGGTCTTATCGAACAAGGTCTTGCGGTACTGGGCGCGCTGTTGGTCGTCGTGAAGGGCATTGAAGGCCTTCTCGAGCTCGGTTCGGGCCTGGCGAGCCAGGCTCTTGAGCTCGTCCGACGCGTCTCGCAGAGGCGGTTTCGTGAGATCGAACTCCTGGACGGCCTGCTCATAAGCCGCGCGATAGGTTCGATGGTGGGCGGACCAGTGCACACCGAGCTTTTCGAAGTGGTTCTGTGAGCGCAGGAGTTTGACGCTCTCGGTGAGGTGTCGCTTGAGCTCTCGGTCACCCTGGGAAGCACCATCGGACCGACTCGGTGCCCGCGCCGGGGCTGGGGCGGCCTGATCGGTGTACCGGACGAAGCCCATGGCCAAACCGAGCGCGATCAGTCGAAGCGAGGCGAGCCGGCCGATGGGGCTTCCCAGAACCGCGTCACTGACCGTCTTGGTTCCGTCGATCTGCAGCTGCAAGAAGCGCAGGTCGCGGGGGCTGAGGGACAGGCTGGTGGCCAGCGTATCGACATCCTCGGCGTGGGCGGCTCGACGCCCGAGTCCAGACCCGAACAGCTGCTCGAGCTGGGCGATGTTCAGGTGCTCGAGCCGGCTCCGGACGTGGCTAGCCAGCACGCCCACCCCGCGGGTGAGAACCAGGTCGGCTTGCCCCGGTGGTTCCGTCCACGGCGTCCATTCGTATCGCCCTTCGGTCCACTGAAACGCGCTATCCATCTTGATCCGGACCTGTTCGCGGAGTCCGGCGGTGACGTCGGTGCGCTTGAGTGCGCCGAGCAAGACGAGGCTGCGGCCGAGCGTGCGGGACGTCTGTTTGCTGTTCTCGAGCCCCTCGCGAAGCTGAACTTCGGTAACCTTCTTCATCGAGACGAGGATCCGCCCCAGGCCGGTGGCTTCTTCGAAGGGCTCCGATTCGACGTACGCCACCGAGCCCTCGTGCATCCACACCCGCCGAAGCTGAGGGCCACTCTTGAGGGTCAAGACGCCTTTCCACTGTTGGCGGAAAATGTACTCGAACAAGTGGAGCGTCGAAACCGAGCTGAGCTCGGCGGGGTCTTCGATTCGGTCGGCCTGCAACGACGTCAACCGGTCGCTCTTCGGAGGAGGTGTGAGAACGCCCGAGAACGACTGGACGTCTTGGCTGCTCGCGGCGTCGCGATTCAGTGTTTCGACGTCGGTGGTCGCCAGGCCTCCGGTTTGCGGAGGCGGGGCCGGCGATATGCTGGCTTCGTCTTCCGCCAGCGGCAGCTCGCCGTCGAGGTAGCGCTGCAAGTCTCTTTGCGCGGTCGCGACATTGGCGACTGAAAACCCGATCCGGCCTTGGTCGGCGAAGACGACGTCGGTCTCGAGGTGAATCGGCAGGGGATCTCGCCCCACTCGGACCATGAGCCGGCGTTTACTTCGGATAGGGAGCGGCTCCGACGCTACGAACAGGCCGCCGTTCTTCAAGTTAGCGGTGAGCTCCTGCATCAAGTCGGCCTTATGGTCGAACACGACGACGTCACCCTCGAGTCGAGGCGGCTGGGGTACGCGGGGCGCATCGTCGTCCGCGATGTCGTTCGGCGGCGGGCCGGTGTCGGGGACCTCTCGGGGGTCGGAATCGGGCGCGGTGGCGACGGTTTCGGCGTCGGAACGGGACGGAGGGTGTTCGTCGTCGTCGTCGTCATCAGGCAGCGAAAGGTCCGGCGTCGGCTCGGCGGTGTCCGCGGAGTGGACCTCCCGGGCGTCGACGGGGAGGTCGGCGACCTCGGTGGTCGAAGCGAGGACCGAGGTCTCGAGGGCACTCTGGGAGGGGCCGGGCGGAGGTCCAACGCCGGCGCTGGCTTCGTCGGCCCCCGTTTCCACGTCAACGATTCCGACCGTGCCGGGCGAGGCGGCGAGCAGCGGCGAGTCTTGGGTCGCCGGCACGGTCTGTTGCAGCTGGGAGGCCGAGACGATGGCGTCGATCAGGTCGCCGGTTGATTCGGAGCCCTCGGCGCGGTCGTCGGAGCGCTCATCGGGACCGGGCGGGCCGTCGACAGGTATAGAGATCCGGGATGTGGAGGCGGAAAGATGGTCGAGCCGCTCGGGGGTCGATGGATCGCCCGCCGAGGCGGGGAACGGATCCATCGACCGGCCCGACGCCGACGACGAACGGTCGGCGTCGGCGGTTGCAAGATCACTTTCGTTAGGTCGGTCTCGTCCGGTCCCGATGCGGTCGATCCGAGCCGGATTGACCTCCACATACTCACCTTCGCTCGTTGGCCCCGGCGGGCTTTTCAGGAAGCTGAGCGCGGGCAGCCACTCGCCGCGAGCCTCGCTGAGAAGCTGGCGGACCGGTTCGGCATCCTCGATGGATAGGGTGAGCCAAGGCCCGATGCGAGCCACGACGGTCCCGGTTAACGTGACCGTTCGTTGAGCGCTCACCTCGAGCGCGACCGTCTCTCCCGGTTCCGCCTCCGGCCCCTGGTAAACGGTCAAGGTGCCGTGGCGGAGGGCGGACAGATAGAGCCCGAGAAGATCGATCGGGTCGGTCATGCGAAGGACCCCGCTGGCCGTGGCGCGAGGGAGAACCCATCGGCCGTCCGAGAGCTCGTCGGCCGTCTGGGCGCCGAGTGCCTCGACCGCGCGCCCCCGCAGCCCCATCGGCGCCAACCCTTCGATCGTCGGTGCGGCGGATATATCGTCGAAAGCGACGAGGGACGGATCCGCCTCGTCGAGCCGCTCACTTTCGTCCGCGGTCGGTGGCTCCCCGTCAAGGAGCGCGGGCGCCTGAAGGTCGTCGACCAGG
Organism: uncultured Myxococcales bacterium; assembly: GCA_964519665.1. Classification (GTDB taxonomy): domain Bacteria; phylum Myxococcota; class Kuafuiibacteriia; order Kuafuiibacteriales; family Kuafuiibacteriaceae; genus JANQQN01. The sequence goes on along the minus strand of CAZFIV010000063.1, from coordinate 37,509 downwards.
GGTCGACGGCGACGAGGCAGAGGGTTCGATTCGGCCGCCGGCTCCTCGCGGTTGAGCAAGTCTTCCGTCAGGATCGGGCGACGGCGAGCGCGGGCTGGCGGCGGGGCGGCCGGGATCGTCGGCCCGCGGGCCGGAGGCATCCTCGGCGGCGCTCGTCCTTCGTCGAAGGCGCCTCGGGCCGTGGGCGGCTCGGGCTCCGCAGACGCTTGAGCGTCCCCGCCGTCCTCGTCTTCGATCGCGGGTTGAAGATGGGGCAATGCCGCGACGACCGTATTTTCGCCGGCCGACGAGTGCATCAAACGATCCGCGGCCTCGCCCAGCGCGTCGAGCTCGGGCAGGACGTCTCGTTCGAAATTCTCGAACTCCAGCCCTAAGAATCCGTCCCGATTGAATACAATGAGCCCACGGGCCTCGACGCGCGAGTCGATCGACGGCGCTTCGATGCTTACGTCGATGGTGCTTCGCAATTCAAACTTGCGACGGGTGCGAACGAAGGCACGGCCGCGGCCGAGGTTGCCCGCCAGCTCTTCCAAAAAATGCGGAAGATCGACAAAACGGATAACATTGTCGGCACCGAGTTGAGCAGGACTGGTCGCGGGCATCGTGTTTTTCGTATCCTATCGGCCAACCCGTACTGTGCGCCAGGTCCGAAGGCTCGTCGGCGTGGGTTGAGTCCAGCGATCTGCGCTGCTAGCCTGGCTCAGAGGGCGGCGCGGATTCTCGTTTTCCCGAATCGAGCCGACTCAAGAGACCGACCAAAGGAATCGGCTGAAGAAACCCTACTAAAAGGGTTTAAACAGACGGAATCAGGCCTCCGAGGGCCACCTGTGGTGTAACGGGGTAAAACCCGGATTGCAAATCCGACCGAGAAATCTAGTGGCTGATCCATTCTATAGGTACGAAGACGACGACCAAAACGTACACCTGGTGGATGGATTAGATAAGGTGCCGCGCAAGTTTCGGGCCAGGGCCGAGAGGGTCGACCTCGATGGCGCCACGTCCGTCCTGCCCGCGGACGACCCCAAGGTTCGGTCCGACGACGTCGGTTCGGTCGGCGAGCGTTGGGTGGGCGACGATCGCGCCCCTGCGCGCTCCGAGTCGTTTCTCGGCAGCGTGGACGCACCGTCGTTCCTGTTGGGCGTGGCGGCGGCGTTCGCGCTTTCGTTCTTGTTCTCGATGTTTCGCCGGGGCCGCAGCGCATTGTTCTTTCGGGGCCTGTTCATCTTGTTGGCCGGCGGGTTCATCTCGCTGGCGTATCTGGGTTGGCTTTATCGGTCGTCGGGCCTCGGCCATCGAACCTTCGCCACACCGGGCCAAGTCGTCGAGGAAGCGCAAAAAGGGAGCGAGCAGTTCCAGGAACGCTTGCGCGAGAGAGAGCGGACTCTACGGGCCCTAGAGGAGTCCGACCGATGAGTAACCGCAACCCCGTAGAAGTTCGAAACGACCGAGAGAACGGTCGCGTGATCATTAAGTGGGACGATGACCTGCGTCTTCAGTACCCGTTGGACGACCTCCGGAACGCATGCCCGTGCGCAGAGTGTCGGGGTCATTCACCCGGCGAGGTCGAGCCCCCGCAGGTATCGGGAGTCGCGCTGCTGAAGATCGAAGAGGTCGGCGCCTACGCACTGAGGTTTTCGTGGTCCGACGGGCATCAGACTGGCCTGTATACGTGGACCTATTTGGAGAAGATCGGCCAGCCCATGGTGGCCTGATCGAGTCTGACCAAGACGGGCCCCGCGGACCGGCGATGTCCGGTCCCTCGATAGGGCCCGATGAACAGGATGGCCCCCCGCCGGGCGGCCACAGCTCGGAGACCGGATGGCGACGAGGAAGACGAAGACCGCGACGAAGCGGGCAAAAACCGCCAAATCGACGGCGACCCGGAAGACCGCGGCCACGAAGCGCACTTCGGCCCGCACTCGCGCTACGGCGACCGCGACCTTGACCGAGGCGGACGTTCGGCAGGAGGCCGCCCCCGCTCGTCCGGCCGCCCGCTCGTCCACACGCCCTGGCTCCCCCCGCCCCGCCGCCGCGTCCCGGGGCCCGTTGGACCCCGAATCGGGCGCGACGGATCCAGCCGGTCGTGATGACCTCCTGGGGCGGATCGTGGAGCTTCTGGAGGTCGACGAAGCGGAACGGAGGCGATCGGCCGCGGTGGTGCTCGGCGCGCTGGCCGTTCCCGACGACGGGACGTTGGATGCGCTCCGCAGGGCCTGTCGACGGGCCGATGATGCCGTGCTGCGGGCCCGGTCGGCCGAGGCGCTCGGGGCTCTGGCTCCCGACAGCTTGGTGCATGACTTGATGCCGCTGCTGAAGGACCCGGAGACGTCCGTGCGAGAGACCGTCCGGCGGGTGCTGGCGACCGGCAAGCGCCTGACGAAAGATGACATCGCCACGATGTTGTCGGCCAAAGACGAACGACAACGCGCAGGCGCGATTGCGGTGCTCGGCGCGATCGGGACGCCGGAAGCGCAAGACAGGATCCTCGACCAGCTCACCGACGGGTCGTCGCGCATCTGGGAGGCGGTGCAAGATGCACTGCATCACATCTACTCGGAGCTCGACGAGATGCCGGCGCGGGCCGCCGCGACCGCATTGACGGCTCGGCTCGACGAGCTCGATCTCGAGGCCGCGGGGCGTTGTCGGGTTATGGTGGAGCTCTGGTCGGCGCTCGGGCACCCGGAAGCCGCCGAGGGGTTGTGTACGATCGCCGCGACGCCGACCGACGACGGGGTTCGGCTGCGCGCCCTCGAGGTTCTGCGGACGGTCGTTCGGGGCCGTCGACAGGCGATTTCGGTTTTCTCGGCCCTTTTGGCGCTGCTGGAGGCCCCGGACACCCCGCCCAGTCTGCTGGGGCCGATCTGCGATGCGCTCGCCGGCATTGACCTGCCGATGAATCTCGAGCGGCGGGTGCGCGCGCTGCTGACCAGCGAGACGACCCCCGTCCGACGGTGGGCGATCCGAGCGCTCGGGGGGCTCGATTCTGCCCCGGCGGCCCGAGCGGTCGCCGAGGTGGCGCAGACCGGTGACGCGACTGACCGCCAGGTCGCGCTCGAGGTCGGGGTGACGACCCCAGCGGGCCGGACCGCGCTCGCGCGACAGCTGATCAAGATGGCGGACGGAAGTCGAGCCCAAGCGGCCGCATCGGCGCTGAAGCCGCACGTCGCCCAGCTTCCGAAGAGCACGCTGGACGCACTGAGCGAAGCGGCCGTCGAGGCCCCCGAGGAGGTCGGGACGGTGATCATCGCCCTCTTGAAGCACGGGGGGATCGACAGTGGCCGAGCGCAGGAGAGCCTTTTCGACCGGGCGATGGCGCTGAAAGAAGAGGGTGCCTACGCGGAAGCGGTGGCGCTACTGCGGCGAATCGGGCAAGGCGCGCAGGCCACGGCGGAAGCCAAGTTTCAGCTCGGGGTATGCGAGCTGATGATGTCCCGGCGCAAGATCAGTCGGGGCCCCAATCGAGACCCATGCTTGTCGACCTTTCACGGTCTTTCCCGGACCCGGGATTTTCGCCTGATCGACCGCCTGATGGCCGATGAACTCGTCGGAGACGAAGAGCTCTATTACCTCGGTTTTTCGCTGGCGGAGGGCGGCGAAGACACCCAAGGGTTAGGCGGAGACCTTCTCATGATGGTTGCCGAGTCGTCCGACGCCCGCCTGAATCGCATGGCGAAGAACAAACTCATGACCATGGGATGGCTCGAAGAGGGAGCGTGATGAAAGAGCAGCCTGACTTGACGGTGGTCGAGCTTCACCGGGTCGACGGACCGCTGGTGGTCGAGTCGTTCGACGGGGACGTTTGGCACTTCCCGGACGGGCGACCGGGACCGATTGCGCTGCAGGTCGGCGGTCCGGTCCAGATCGGTGACACGCTGGCGCTGGGGCCGCAGGCGAGCGTGTCCATTGGAACGCTGAGACTTCAGGGGGGGCGTCGGGGGCGGGCTCATGCCCTGGTGCCGGCCGATGCGTTTCGGTCCGCCCCGCGGCGGGCCGATGTTCCCCGGTTGCTCGAACAACTGGGCGACATCGAAACCGAGGCCCGCAAGCTGGGTGAAGACCCCCTCGCGATGCAGCGGGGGCCGGAAACGCCTCACGAGCGGGCCAAAGCCGCCGAGTTTGCGCGGCTCAACCTGACCTTGTCCGTCGCCCGGGAGCTTCCCGAGGCGGTCGCTCGCGAGAATCGGGCGGTCGCGTTGTTCGTCTCGGATGACACGGCATTCGTCGCCGTCGGTGCGCTCGACGTCGCGAAGCTTCGCCGGTTGATGACCGCCTTGCGGCGGCCCGTAAACCCTCACATGGTTCAGGACGAGGTCATCGACGACCTCCTGGCGCGGGTTTACGTTGATGCTCCCAACTGAACCTCATGAAGTTCGAGGGCGTCGGCGGCCGTCCGATATGTGACGCGCCGCGCGAGCGAATTCTGTAGCCCGAGCTGCGTCATACAATTCGTGATGAACCGCAGGTTTGGTGGTCTGGCCTTGTCGAAGAAGGTCGAAGTGAGGTTGGGTGTGGGCATGCGAGCTTCTTGGGCGGCGTTCGCTGCCGTTTTGTTCACCGCAAGCTCGGTCCAGGCGGTGGAGCCATTGGGATTCTTGGTGTGTCAGCCAGGTGGACCCGATCTCAACCCCGAGCAGACAGCGGTGATGGACCGACTCTTCCGCCACCTCGAGAAGAAGATGAACTTGGAAGAAGGTCGATTCCGAGGGCACTACGCAAACTCCGCGAGGGCCTGCGAAAAAGCGTTGTCCGAGAAACCGGCGGTGATCTTCCCATCTCTGCCGATCTTCATCGAGAAGAAACAAGCATTGAAGCTCGTCCCGGTGGCTCAGCTGCGCATCGAAGGGAGCAGCAAAGACCGCTTCTACGTCATGGTCCACAAGGACGCGGACTTCGATCTGGCGGGGCTCGCCGGCAAGACGATCATGGGCACTCATCTCGACTCGCCGCGATTTCTGACCGACGCGGTCTTTGGCCGTAGGCTGAAGGTCGAGGACCTCAAGTTATTGCCCACCAAGCGCTCCCTCCGCGCCGTTCGCCGAGTGATATCGGGCCGGGCCGACGCCGTGATTCTCGACGGAACGCAGTATCGTGCCCTCGAGGGGAGCAGATTCGAGAAGGAGCTCAAGCTCCTGCACACCTCGCCCCTGGTTCCGACGCCGCCGGTCACCGTCGTGTCCGGGCGAGTCGACGCCGACTTTGGCCGTCGACTGGGGCAGGCGCTGGTGGGGATGGTCAAGGATCCCGAAGGACAGCAGATCCTCAAGACCTTCAATATCGAAGGGTTCGAGGCTACTTCAGTCCAGCAGTGGGCCAAGCTTGAAGCGCGTCTGAATCCTCGTCTATGAATCGAGCCCTGGCCGAGTGGCTGACTCGTCCGTGGGTCGCCCGCCTGGTCGTCGCGGTCGTGACGGCGGTCGGACTGATCGCCGCGGTGACCACGACGGGTATCGACCACGACGATGATGTCCTGGCATTTCTTCCCGAAGACGACGCCGATGTGGCCGCGTTTCGGTCGATCAATCGAGCCTTCGGAGGGCTCGATGTCGCGGTGGTCGGGATTGAAGCCGATAACCCGCTCGACCCCGAGTTCTTCGACAAGCTTCGGGATCTGACGCGGGTCCTCAATGATGCACCCGAGGTGAAGTTCGCCCTCTCGCTGGCGAACGTAAACGACTTTCGGCCCTCGCCGGACGGCGGTATCGAGACCGACCTGCTCGTACGAGAGGTTCCGGGCGATCTGAAAGGTCAGCGGCGACTCCGGCAAAAAGTCATGTCTCGGGATCTCGTGGTGGGTCAGCTGATCTCGCCGGGGGGAAAAGCGACCATCCTGTACGCGTTCGCGGCCCACGGTGGAGATGCGCGCGCGTTCGCGCAGCGGGTACACGATGAAGTGCTGTCCCGGTTCCCGGCCCGCTCCGTATATTTGGGCGGGGCCCCATTCGTCGCCACCTATATTTACAATAGCACGCAGGCTGACCTGCGGCGACTGACACCGTGGGCGGTGGCCGCCATCGTGCTGCTGGTTTTCTTGGCGTTTCGCGACGTGCGGGGCGTCCTGCTGGCGCTGTTGACGACCACCTTCGGCATCGTCGTGGCCCTCGGGCTGATGGTCGTGACCGGGCATCGCTACAATATCGTGCTGAGTTCGATGCCGGTCATTCTGTTCTCGATCGGAAGCGCCTACGGAATTCACGTGCTGGCTCGATACTACGCGCACGCGGCGGAACGTCCGCCCCGAGAGGCGCTGATCGAAGCGCTGACCGAGGTGGGGCCCACGGTGCTCGCGGCGGGGGGCACGACGATGGCGGGGTTGCTGTCGTTCTTGACCATGGACATCGAGCCCTTGAGGAGCTTCGGGTTGTTCACGGCCGCAGGCATCGCCGCCGCGCTGCTGTCGTCGCTGACCTTCGTGCCGGCCATGGTCATCGTGTTCGGTATTCAGGGGAACGTGAGACGTCCGCGGGCCCAGGGGCCCCTGACGTGGACGACCCGTTTTATCGCCTCTCATCGGGGGTGGGCGCTGGCGCTCCTGGCGACGGTGTTCGTGGCCGGGGCGTTCGGCACGTCGCAGGTCGATACCCGAATGGACCACTCCGCGTTTTTTGCCGAAGAGAGTCCACCGGCGTCCGCCGACCGATTCCTCCGCCGGCACTTCGGGGGCGCGATGTTCATCCAGGTACACGCGGAGGCGGACTTTTCTTCGCCGGCCGTGCTGAGGAAGTGGGGGGCGTTGGCCGACCAGCTCGAGGCGCTGCCCCATGTGTCGAGCGTTCAACACGTCGGTCAGGTGGTGGCCCAACTCAACTCGGCGTTCGCGGGCCAGCGACGCATCCCCGACACCCATCCGCAAGCAAAGTTGCTGTATCGTTTTCTGACCGGTGTGCCGGCCCTCGATCAGCTGGTGACGCCGGATCGAAAGCAAGCGGTCATGCATGTCAAGGTGGGCACCAGTGACCTCGACGAGATCGACGAGACGCTCGCCGCGGTCGAGGCGGTGACCGCCCGGCTGCCGGCTCGATCCCGAGTGGTCACCGTCACCAACGAACCTTCGGCCCGGCTCCAGCTGGCCACCGAGGTGGCGGGGCGTATCCAGACGCTGGCTCGACGGGCGGATGTGCCGCTGCCCGCATCGAAGATAGCCGATTTCGCGGAACTGTTGGCCGGACCGCCCCCACCACCGAGCCGGGAGGTCGTCGCGGCTCGGCTGCGCGAACATTTGTTGTCGCCGGAGTGCCTGGTCAACTTCGAGGGCGACGTTGAACGAGCGTCCGAGGTGGCCGAGGCCTTGATAAGACCGGACCTCGACGCCCGCCGAACCGCGCTTGCTCGCCGGTTCCCGGATGACCCGGAGACGGTCGACGATCTGCTGTTCGCGGGGGAGACCGAAGGCGAGCGGGCCGCGCAGGTGGCGACGGCCGAGTCCTGGGTCCGGACGCTGCAGGCGCGGGGGCTGGAGCTGCCGGGGGGGCACGCGGGCGTTCGCTTACGGGACCGGATCCTGGACGAGATCATCACGTTGACCGCGCCCTCGGCCGAGCTCGCAGTGGCCGCATCGGATGGCGACCTGTCGATCCGGGCCCAGGTTAGTGGACTGCCGGTCCTTCACCGAGGGCTGTCTCGAAGCGCGCGCCGAAATCAGGTGGCGAGCCTCATGGTCGCGATGTCGCTGGTCGCGCTGTTGTTGTGCGCGCTATTCCGCTCGGTGCGTCTCGGTCTCATCGCCACGACTCCGACCGTTTGCACCCTGGCCGTGGTGTACGGGGCCATGGGCGCCCTTGGAGTGCACCTCGACATCGGCACCTCGATGCTGGCGAGCCTGATCATCGGCGCCGGGGTCGACTACGCCGTGCATCTCGTCGCTGCCCATCGCGCGGCCGAAGCGAGGGTCGACGCCGACCCCCTCCGGTCAGCGGTGGCGGCCACCGGGATGGCGATCTGGACCAATGCGCTGATGGTTGCGGCCGGCTTTTTCCTGCTGACGCTGGGGGAGGCGCGCCCCCTGCAGAACGTCGGCGGCTTGACCGCGGCGGCGATGATCGTCGCCGCCCTGTCGACGTTTTGGGCCGTGCCGGCCATGCTCGCCCGTCCGGCCTTGTCGCGTCGGTCAGACGCTGGTTGACCCCGTGCGCGGAACGCGCGCTAAACACTCCGAGGACTGAATGATGTCGATTCGAACGCTGTGCTTTGTCCTGACCTCCCTCATCGCCACGCCTTCGATCGCGTTCGCGGCGGACGCCGACGCGATTCTCAAGGGCCTTGACGATGCGCTCAACATGCCTACGGACGCGTATTATCTGTACGAGATGATCGACCAGCAGCCGGGCGAACGCGTTCGGACGCTCGGGCTCGAGGTCTACATCAAGGGCGACAAGCGCCTGACGGCCTTCACCAAGCCCGCCGACCTCGCGGGCACCAAGGTGCTGATCTTGTCCGAGACTCAGATGTACGTGTACTTGCCGGCCTACAAGCGGGTGCGCCGGGTCGCCAGCCATACGACCGAGCAGGGCTTCATGGGTACGACGTACAGTCAGGACCTGCTGGCCATCACCCGGTACGAGGAGCACTACACCCCGAAGCTGATCAACGAGGACGAGACCACCTGGGAGCTCGAGCTGACCGAAAAGCCGGATGGTGACGGTCCGTTCCCGATGATTCGGGCGATCGTGCAGAAGAAAGACTACCAGCCACAGCGCTTTCAGTACTTCACCGCGCAAGGGCAGCTCGCCAAGACCGAAGAGCGCTTCGACTACAAGTGCAAGGGCGACATCTGCGCGCCCCACACCATGAAGCTCACCGATCACCTCGATGGTGGCCACTGGACCAAGCTCGTGTCGAAAGAGTGGAAGCCCAACGAAGGGATCAGCGATCGCGTCTTCACTCGCCGCCACCTGGCTCGCGGCACCACTAGCGGTCGCTGACCCGCCAACCGGGGGACGGCTGCGGGATCGGTTGCCCGCTGCGTTCATGTCCCACCGTCGGCCGACCTGCCGCTACTCTGGGCTCGCTCTCGGCTCGCTCTCGGCTCGCTCTCGGCTCGCTATCCCCGACAGGCGTGAGTTACGACACCCCAGCTCGACGCTCATGGTCCCTCGAATGAGCTTCGGTTGACCTTTTTCAAGGCTTAGACGACCGTTTCGATAACGTCATGGGTCGATTCACCACGCGTGTCCTTCGCAACTTCGCTTTGCGGTCGTTTTGGGCTGGTCTCTTCTTCGCGGGCGCGGTCGCTCACGCGGAGCCCGATTCTCCGCCAACGACGGAAACCTCGACCAGCGCCGCCCCCTCGCTCAAGCCGGTCCCGCTCCAGCCGCTCGACCAAGAAGGGGGCGCCGGAGAGAAGGTCCTGATCATCCCCATTCACGGGCCGATCGACCTCGGCCTCGTGCCGTTCGTCGAACGTGCGCTCGACACCGCCGAGTCGGAGCGGGTCGCCGCCGTCATCGTCGACGTCAACACCTTCGGGGGCCGCGTCGACGCGGCGGTGCAGATCCGGGATCTGTTGTTGTCGCAGGAGACGCCCACGATCGCGTTCGTCAATCGGCGCGCCATCAGCGCCGGCGCCCTCATCTCGTTGGCCACCGACCAGATGGTGTTTTCGCCGGGGGCGAGCATCGGCGCCGCGACCCCGATTCAGATTCGGGACGGTCAGGCCGAGGCGGTCGGTGAGAAGATGATGAGCTACATGCGGGCCGAGATGCGAGCGACCGCCGAGGCGAAAGGGCGCGACCCTCGGGTGGCCGAGGCCATGGTCGACAAGAGCGTGGTGGTCGACGGCGTCTCGACCGACGGCAAGCTTCTTACCCTCAGCACGAAAGAAGCGGTGGCCATAGGGTGGGCCAACGACCAACAAGAAACCCTGGGCGGCGTGCTCAAGGCGCTCGGTCTCGAAGACGCCGAACGCATTCAGGTGACCGAGAATTGGGCTGAGACCTTTGTCCGATTCATCACCCGCCCGGAGGTCAGCGGCATCTTGATGTCGCTGGGCCTCATCGCGCTCGCCGCCGAGCTCTACAGCCCCGGGATTGGGCTGGCCGGCGGGATCGGCGTGATCTTCCTAAGCCTGTTTTTCGGCGGCCACATGGCGGTGCATCTCGCGGGGTGGGAGGAGGTCGTGCTGGCGGTGATCGGCGCGATCTTGCTGTTCGTCGAGGTCTTCGTGACCCCCGGCTTCGGGGTGCTGGGGACTTTAGGGGTGGCCTGCTTGGCCTCCAGTATGGTGCTTGCCTTAATAGGCTTGCCCCTCGATGTATCCTGGCAGACCGGGATCATCGGGGAGGCCATGACCAAGGTCTTGATCTCTTTCGCCGTCGCCATCGCGCTGATGGTCGTCTTGTTCCGGTTCCTACCAAGTCGATGGACGAGCGCCCTCGTCTTGCGAACAGCCGTCGGTGACCGCGCCACTGACAGCGCGGCTTACAGTGAGCGTCTCGAACGGGAAGGAATGGTGGGACAGGTCGGGGTGGCCGTGACCGATCTTCGTCCGTCCGGAAAGGCCAAGATCGGAGGCAAGGTCGTCGAGGTTTCGAGCTTGCACGACTACATCGACCGGGGAGAGTCCGTTCGCGTGGTATCCGCTTCGACGATGTCCGTCCGGGTGGAGCGGGTCGAACCGGAGCCGACCGCCGACGCGTCGGTCACCGAATCCCCGGCCGAGTGACCGAGGCTGACCAACGCGAGAAACACAGGGGGTGGCCCAACCGGAGCTCGGCGACCCCCAGTTCCTTTTAGCTACGTGAAGTAGTACAGGCTGCGCATGGATATCTTGCCGCTCGTGGCGGTCATCGGTGCCGTCCTCGTTCTTTCGCTTTTCTTCTACTTCGTTCCGGTAGGGCTGTGGATCGCGGCGCTGTCGTCGGGTGCGGGCGTCGGCATCTTTACGATGATCGCGATGCGGCTGCGGCGAGTCTCGCCGGCGGCGATCGTCAATCCGCGGATCAGCGCGGTGAAGGCCGGCCTCGATATCCCGGTCGAAAAGCTCGAGGCGCACTATCTCGCCGGGGGTAACGTCGACAATGTCGTCTTCGCGCTGATCTCGGCCAACAACGCAGGCATCGATCTTCAGTTCGATCGAGCGGCGGCGATCGACCTCGCCGGTCGGAACGTCCTCGACGCCGTTCGCATGAGCGTCAATCCGAAGGTCATTCAAACCCCGAAGGTCGCCGCGGTCGCTCAGGATGGCATTCAGCTCATGGCGCTGAGCCGGGTCACCGTTCGGGCCAACATCGAACGTTTGGTCGGTGGGGCCGGTGAGGACACCATCCTGGCGCGGGTGGGTGAGGGCATCGTCTCGACCATCGGCTCTTCGAAGTCCCACAAGGACGTGCTCGAGAATCCCGACATGATCTCCAAGACGGTCATGGGCAAGGGCCTCGACTCGGGGACGGCCTTCGAGATCCTCTCGATCGATATCGCCGACGTCGATGTTGGCGCCAACATCGGCGCGAAGCTGCAGATCGACCAGGCCGAAGCCGATAAGAACATCGCTCAGGCCCGAGCGGAGAGCCGCCGCGCGATGGCCGTCGCCGAAGAGCAGGAGATGATGGCCCGGTTCCAGGAGGCCCGCGCCAAGGTCCAGGAAGCCGAGGCCCAGGTGCCGCTGGCGCTGTCCGAGTCCCTTCGTTCCGGGAACCTCGGCGCGATGGACTACTACAATCTTCGGAACGTGGTGGCCGACACCCAGATGCGTACCAGCATCTCGCGCATGGGTGACGGCTCCAAAGACGGCGAGTGATGCCCGACCATAGAAAGCCCCGAAGCTTCGCCGAATTCATCGGCCTGCTTTCGCACCCGTCGGTCTTCGCCCGACGGGTCGCTCTGTCGGAGCTGTTGGGGCCGCCGCTGGCGCACCGCCGGCCAACTAGGCCGTTCGGGTCGCCCGCCCGAGGGCCCACCGCGGCCGAGTCACCAACGGCGCAACCGACAACGGGATCCGCGACCGGGTCGAAGGCCGAGGGGCAGCCGACGGCGGGCGCCGACACTACGGCCGAAGAGGACTGAGCTCCATGGAATCGTTGATTATCAACCTCATCCTCGCCGGGCTCAGAGCGCTCTATAAGCTCATCACCAACGATCCCAACGTCAAGATCGGGCTCGAAGCCGATGAACAGGGCGCGTCCTCCGACGATCAGCGCGTCGCGCTGGGCGGCGCGGTGATGCGGTCCGTCTCCATGCTGAAGGATCTCGAGGAGCGGGCCGTCGTGTTGCGGGCGCAGCTCCAAGAGATTCCTCAACACCAGATCCTCGTCGAGGCCTTGGACAACCGGGTCATGCCCGATTTCGAGATGGTCAGGCAGCAGCTGGCCGCCTCCGAGCCCTACTTCGCGAACCAGGTCCTTCAGCTCATCCGCCTTCGGCTGCAGGTATTGTCGGAGCTGCTGAGTCTTCGGAAGCGCCCCGAAACCGGAGAGTACCTGGCGGATGCCGAGGCCCTGGTCGATGCTTTCATGTCGCCGTTCGCGGCCCTGTCGAGAACCGAGAGCTTCGCCTTTGCGCAGCAGAAGCCGCTGTGCGTGCCGGCAGACCCCGACCACGAAGCCCTCTGGATGGGGTTGTTGCCCGGCTATCCTCTCGTCTTCGTCCCCCGAGACTTCGGCCGCAACATCTATCGATGGGCGTCGTTGCCCCACGAAATCGGACACCTGGTCTTCCGAAGCGCGCCTGGTTTCGAAGAAGAGGTCCGCGACCGGCTCGATCTCGACTACGCGCCCATGTTGTTCGACCTGAACCTGGGAGGCTCCTTCGAGCTCCGGGCCGCGTATTCCGCGTGGCTGGAAGAGATGGTGGCCGACATGTTCGCGATGCTGACGCTGGGGCCAGCGGGCCTGCGGGGCATGGTCGAGTCTTTCAAATCACCCCATCGGCCGGAAGAAGTCCAGTGGGCGGCGGCCGACGGCCAGCAATACGCTCCGCATCCTCCCGCGCACCTGCGGGTCTTGCTCGCCTCCAAGCTCCTCGATCATGTCGGTTTCGACATCGAAGCGAAGCCTCTCATCAGGCGGTGGACCGAATTGCACGGCGAGCCCGACGCGCTCTTTCTACCCGCGCTGCCCGCTGGAGGTTTGAGCGTGCCGACGCCGATGATGGTCCAAGCGGGATGGGAAATCGTTCTCGGTCTGTATCAGACTTCGTTCGAGTCGATGGCGGGTCGGGAGTTCCGTTCCATCCATGGCTTCGAGCTCAGTCCGGGGGAGTGGTCGCGCGCCCAGGGCTACGCCGTGGATATCGGCAACGGTCATGCGGTCGGTTCCGACCATCCTCGAGCGGTGCTCATTGCGGCGATCGAGGCGTTCGCCGCGCATCCCGGCCAGGCGCAGAGGATCGCGGCCGCGGTTCGCCACTCGATCATCGGTCGAGGCTCCGACGAGCGTCGACCGGCCGACATCCACTACCAACAACGACGACGACGGCGCCGTACTGAGACCACGGCCGATGATGTTCGGGCCGCCCTGGTTCTGCACGAGATCCTCGCGCCGCCGAGCCGTCGGTCGAGAAATCGGTCGCTCATCCGCTGATCTCAGCGGTCGGTCCAACGTCGTCGGCTTTGGAGGAGCGGTGAGCACCGGTCACCGCCTCTTGCATGACTTCTTGCGCCGCATTCAGGAAGCGCAGTGCCAGTTGCAGGCGGGACGGAGGCGGTGAGGCGTCATTCGAGTCGTCCCGAGCCGGCGTTGGGGTTGGGGCCGACGAGGCCGACGCAGTGATCCGAGCCACCACTTCGGCTTCGAGAGGAGCGCCGGCTCGGTTCCGATACCCAAAGGTGGCCGCCAAGACTGCCGGGTGAAGGTGCATGGGGTGCCGCTGATTCGCCATATTCGCTCCCTCGCCAGGGTGTAAGGTCGACATGGTGCGGGTAAATGGCCGGGCCGTCAATCTATCGGCCGGTCGTTTGCTTTCGACTCGATGGCGTAGCTGCCCCAGACGCTGGGTCGCGAATAAGCTCGCGCGGATTTCGGCGACAGCCCTGTAGTCCGGGCTTCTGGCTAAAACGAGAAACGACCCCGGGTCCAGATGATGGAGCCGCCGGCCGCCGGATCCCCGAACTTAGTGTAGTCGCGACCGAGGAACAGCAGGGCGCCGGCGCCCAGCTCGAACCCGCTCCCGAAGTTGTAGTTGAGCTCGGGGAACAGAACCATGCTGAAGCCCTCGTCACTGAACGGCGAGATATTCGACCGAACGCGCCGCTGTTGATTGTTGTCCCATCGCTCTTCCACCATTGCGGTCACGTCGAGGATGGTGAACAGGCGCAGTAGGCCGCGGCTGGAATCGAACGTGATGTCGAGGCCCATGACCAGGTAGTCCCCGATCCGGGGGCGCAAAATTTCCCTCGCGCAGACTTGAGGGGGCACGCCCAGGCTCGTGGTGCTCTCGAAGATCGCGCAGTCGAAGACGGACGCCTCCTGCTCGAAGCCATTGTCGTTGACGAAAATGCCGGGCTGGGCGGAACTCTCACGAACCGTATAGCCCTCGCTGATCCAGTCTCCGGCGCCGAACTCGTCGGCGAGCCCATGAACCCACTGGAGATTGAGGTACACGTGGGGACCGAAGGTGTAGTCGAGGCCGACCACCCATTTGGTGAACGGAGTCGAATCGACGACCAATGGCGCCTCCCCCAGGCCATCGGCGCGGGCTCCGTTGTAGTCATACTCGCCGTCGACGGTCACCGGACCGAGGGTGATGTTGTCCTGGAAGAGGCGGATGCGCCGTTGCTCGGGAAAGTACACCCCAACTTCGATCCAATAGCCGATCGGGTTGATGGAATCGGATATCCAGCCCAGCGCGTCGATTTCACCCGACACGTTCAGGCCGGCCACCTTCATCTTCGGATAGCCGAGGGTCGTGGTGGTGTCGAGGGTGGCGTCGACGCAGTTGGTCTCGTCGTCCGGATCGCAGACGGGACCCTCGTTCGGCACGGTGAAGTTCTCGATCGGGACTGGAATATCAAAAAACCCTTGGTAGTAGCTGAGCGAAACGTCTTGTTCGGCGATGGTGGTCGCGAGCCGGGCTCCATACTGGATGTTATCGAAGTTCGTCTCGGGGGTTTCGACGTTGATATTGGTGACCCGGGTCGGGCTACTCTGGTCGGACGAAAACGTGTTCTCGGAGGCGAGCCGGTGCCGAATATCGCGGCCGAGCATCGGGAGCCGGTCGGTCAAAGCCAACGCGATCTCCCCGGTGGCGGGCAACAGGGCGGGCTTGAATACCGGGACTGCGATGCCCTCGATACTGAAGAGATCCTCGTAGGTGTACGACAGCTTGCCCATGAGGTTGGCCTGCTGAATGCCGTACAGAAGACGGTCCTCGATGTCGTCGGCGTTCAGATTGTTGGTCGGATTGAATCCATCGCCGACCCCCCACGCGATGATCTGCTGACCGAGGCGGATATCGAGGCCGTCGACGAATAGATCGAGCCCCTCGACGTAGACCGAGTGGGCTTCGAAGCGGGTCGCTTCGACGTTTTCGCGGAGCGACAGGTCCTCGAAGGTCTCGACGTCGCGAGGGAAGTTCAGCCACACGAAGTCGACGTCGATGACGCCGGAGAAGCGCTCGGTGGTCGCCGCGCCTCGGAACTTCAGAATGTGTTCGTTTCGAGCGATACCCTGCTTGAACGATCGGCGCTCGAAGAATCGGCCGGCCTCGACGTCCTCGATTCTAAACCGGACGTTGGACTGAATTCGTCCGCCGTACTCGAGGTTCAGCTCGGCGTGAGCCGTCGTCGACTGGGTCAGGAGTCCAGTCAGCACAGTCAGGGTGGCCCAGCCGGCGTACGTCGTGGCGCGCATCGGCGAGGCGCTTATCACACTCGGGGGTTTTAGCCCCGCTCATGTTTGAGGCCGTCGAGAAGACCCTGTAACGCGGTGCGTACTCTTCGGTCGAAGTCCCCGACGGCTTCCGGTGAGGCACTGTCGGGCGGCGGTACGGGCTGGCCGATCCGGTACGACAAGGTTGACGGAGGCGGCAGATGCGGCCAGGGGCCGACCGCGAGCCCATAAGGTAAGGACAGGTGGACTGGGAAGACCCGAGCTCGAGCCAGCCGCGGTAAGCGCAAGAAACGGGCGAGTCGTTCTCCTCGAGCGAGCACGATCAGGGTCTCATGAGCGCCGGCGTTCGCGATCGGGACGACCGGCACCCCCGTCGCGGCCGCCAGGCGCGCGTACCCTCTGCGCCCGCCAAAGCAGACCCGATACCGGTCTCGATAGGGACGCCACGTGTCGAAGTCTCCACCTGGCATCACCAGGACATCGCGCCCGATGTCCCTCAGAGCGTGACCGGCCACGTGCGCGTCGGCCTTCAATACCCCGCAGCGGGAGAGCCAGGGGCCGGTCCGAGGATTGGAGAGGATGATCTCATGGGCGAGCGGGTGCAGGATTCGGTCGAGCCCGAACCGATCGTACCAAGCGGTCACAAAGCCCCAGGCGTCGGGGATCAGCGTTCCTCCCGAGTGGTTCGACACCAGCAGGACCGGGGCCGGGGGCAGGTTGTCCCATCCTTGGACGTCGAGCTTGAACCAGCGTCCGGGTCCGAAGGCGCGTCGGAGCACCGACAGCGCCCGAGTGATCGTTCGATCGTCGAAGTCATCGATATCCGTGCCCCAGGGAGGATTTTCATAGCGGTTCCACCACCGAACGAATGCGCCCTTGACGGCCATAGACCCTTTCAAGGTACCACCGACGCCAGCCTTGATTGGGGGCAGGACTTGCGAATGTCGGCGTTGATTCAAATGAGCACGCGGGTCGCGCGCCATCAGCTCAACTTCATGGGGTTCCGAAGTCGGTGGATCGATACGCCGCAAGGTCGCCTTCACCTTCTCGACGGCGAGGGGGCGGGCGATGGCTTTCCAATCCTGTTGCTGCATGGCTTGAGCGCAAGTGCAGTACATTTCGCCCCGATTCTGAGGACGCTCCGGTCCGAAACCCAACGGGTCCTCGCTCTCGACCTTCCCGGTCACGGATTGAGCGAACGGCCGTCCGAACCGTTGAACTCCCTCCGGTTGTGGGACGGGTTGCGCGCCGCGTTGGACGACCTCGATGTCGGGCCGTTCGTGCTCTTGGGAAGCTCTCTGGGAGGCTTTTGCGCGGTCCGGTATGCCGCCGCGCGACCCGCTCGGCTGGCCGGGCTCGTGCTGTGCTCGCCTGGCGGCGCCCCGCTCGTCGGCGCCGACCTGAGCGAGTTCAAGCAGCGTTTCGTGCTTCGCCGCCACGCCGACGGGTTGACCTTCGTCGACCGGTTTCTTGCTCGTCGACCGGTGGCGCCGATTCGTCACGCCCTGGCTTGGGGCGTTCGACAGACGATGGCCGACCGCCACGTGCGTTCTTTGCTGGCGTCGGTCGGATACGACGATTTCTTGAGCGCGGAAGACCTCGAAACGCTGCGGCCACCAACGTATTTGATCTGGGGGCAGCGCGAAAAGCTCCTGCCCGAGGCCTGTTTTGATTTCTACGCGCGGCACCTGCCCTCCGCGGCGTGGATCGAACGGCCCGTCGAGTTTGGACACACGCCGTACCTCGAGTGTCCGTCGGCGTTCATCGCTCGGCTTCGTACCTTCATGAGCGAGAAGGCTCGGCGCCCCTCGCTGACCACCGCCGCTCCTTACGTTGAACCCTACCTCAACGAATCGGTGGCCCACCGGACGACGACGTAGACTCGTTCGGCGATATCTTCGGTTCCACTCTCTGCCAGACGGCGGTTTGGTCGCCCTCGTAGATGACGGTTTCCCCCTGGGTGAACACGAACCGGTATCGCACGAACTTCTGCTCGCGAATGCTCCGGACTCGGGTGGCGCGTCCTTCGAGGATCATCGGCTCGCCCGGCGGTGCGATCGCGCTGAATCGAGCGTCGTGAATCCGAACTCCATAGCCTATCCAGCCGTCGGCGTGACGGAGGTCCAGCACGTAATAGGCGTGAACGAACCCGACCATTCCGGTGAGGTGGACCATGAGCCCCCCCGCCACGTGAGCGGGATGGCGAGTCGGATGCGTCCGCTGAGTGTTGGTGATCGGCAGGTCGCGGTCGGTCGGCAGGCGAACCCGAACCAACCCCAACTCACGGTCAACGTGCAGGATCTCGTCGAGCAGCAGCCCTTCCGGCCCGTAGGGACAGTCTCGAACAAAGTCAGGATCGAGCGGCATACGGGCGGAGATGACCTGAAGGCCTGGGTTTGGCAACGCCTTGTGTTGAGATGTTCCGCGGAAACGTGCAATGACTCCCCTCCACATGCCGGCGCCGAGCGCAGCGGTTCTGCCGCTACCGGCTTGGGGGAACGCCCCCGAGCCTGAAGAGGCCGCTCGCCGCCTCGATAGACACCTGCAGGTGGTGTTGGGCAAGGGTGGCGTGGGTCGCACCCTAGTCGCGAGCGCGCTCGCCAAGCGCGCCGCCGATGCGGGCCACCGTACGCTCCTGCTCGAGGTCGACGCGCCCGATAGCGCGGCCCGTCAGCTTCGGGTCAAGCCGGCCGTCGATCACCCTCGCGAGGTCCTCAATAACCTCTGGCTCTGCCGGATGACGCCCGACGGGGCGCTCAAAGAGTACGCCTTGATGACTTTGCGGTTTCAGGCGCTATACCGCTTGGTCTTCGAAAACCGCCTGGTGAAGTACTTTCTGAAGTCGATCCCATCTCTCGGCGAGTTCACGATGCTCGGCAAGGCGTGGCACCACGCGACCGAGCCGTACCTTCGAGGTGGGCTTCGCTTTCAGCGGGTGATCATCGACGCGCCGGCGACCGGGCACGCGATCACGTTTCTATCGCTGGCCCGGCTGGTGGCGGATATCGCCCCCCCCGGCATCTTGGCCAGCGCCTCGACGAAGATGGCGGAGCTCCTGGAAGATGCGGACGCCACCTGCTTTCACGTAGTGACGTTGGCCGAGGAGATGCCGGTCAACGAAGCGCTCGAGCTGACCGTCGCGGGCCGAGAGAAGCTCCGCATGGCTCCCGGTATCGGGGTGGTCAATCGGCTGTCGAGGCCGGTGGTGTTCGGCGGCGAGGCCGACGGGCTTCGTCGGTTGCGGGATGACGGCTTGCCGCCGGAGGTCGCGCCGTTCATCGACGTCGCGCTTCGCCGGCAACGACGCGAAGCCGTTGCTCGGCGATACATCGATCGCTTCGTGTCCGGGACCGGTCTGCCCTGGCTTGCGCTCCCCGATCTGCCGCCCGACCAGGCCGGCCATCGCTTCGTGGACGCGGTGGCCCAGCAGCTCGACGCCCTGGCGGCGGGAGCGCTTCGGCCCTTGAGCGACGAGGTGCATGAATGACCGACCTCCATCCGGTCAGCATCGGGTCGACCATCGACCGCAACCGGTGCATCGTCTGCGTGGGGCCGGGCGGCGTCGGCAAGACATCGACCGCCGCCGCGATGGCGATGTACGCCGCTGCCCAAGGCAAGCGAACCGTCGTCCTGACCATCGACCCTGCAAAGCGACTGGCGAACGCGATGGGGCTGACCGAGATCGGCTCGGTCGAACGCCCGGTGCCCGACGCGGCCTTCGAGCAGGCGGGCCTGGTTCCGCCCTCGGGTCGTCTCACGGCGATGATGCTCGACATCAAGCAAGCCTGGGACGAGGTCGTGTTGAAGTACCATCCCGATGAAGAGCGCCGCCGCCGATTGCTGGACAATCGGCTGTACAGAGCCATGTCGAGCGCCTTGGCTGGCTCTCAAGAGTACATGGCGATGGAGAAGCTGCACGCCCTCGCCACCCGCACCGACGACCCGCTCGACGTCATTGTCCTCGATACGCCCCCCGCGAATCACGCGGTCGACTTTCTCGAGGCGCCGAGCCGGATCGTGAACGCGCTCGACAACGACGCGACGCGGTGGCTCGTCGAGCCTTACCGGGTTCACGGGCGCCTCAGCCGGCGGCTGTTCGATGCCGGTTCTTCGTTCTTCATTCGCTCGATTGGCCGGTTCATCGGCACCGAAATGCTGGAGGACCTGGCCGACCTGCTGCTGAGCTTTCAGGGCATGTTCGACGGCTTTCGGGACCGGGCCGCGGCGGTCGACGCGCTGCTCGCCGCCCCCGACACGGCCTTCGTCGTCGTGAGCACGCCGTCTCCGGCGGGCGTCGGGGACGCCGAGGCATTTCTGTCGCGCCTCGACGCGCGGTCGCTGCAAGTGAGCGCGGTCGTGTTCAACCGAACGACCGTGGATCCTTGGCCCTCCCCACCGCCCAAGATCGAGGTGCTCCGGCAGACCTTGGCGTCGGTTGCCCGACGGGAACCCGACCAGAGTGAGGGAGACCTCGCGGAACGGCTGTACGCGGCAGCCGCCGCCGACCACGATCGGGCCCGGTCGGAGCAGGGAGCGATCTCGGCGCTGGCCGCTCGCTTCCCGAACATCTCGATGGTGTCGGTGCCCGAGCTCGCCGAAGACGTTCACGATCTCCGAGGCTTGGGCGAGATGCGGAATGCTCTCGGGCCCGGATGAGTCGTTTTGTCGGAAACCGGACCAGCTTTCGAGGCGTCTGATGGGGTGAGGCTCAGCCGGCGGTCGAGACCGCCGATGGGCCCTTAGGAAGCAACCAGCCGATGGGCGCGTTATGGAAGAAGGAGGCGAGCGTCCTCCTGGAGCAGCTGGAGTCATGAACGTCATTCGCCAATCTCACGCCGTTTCGAGTCTTGCTCCGAGGTTCGTCCCGAGCTTCGTTCCGAGGTTCGTTCCGAGCTTCGTTTGGCGTTTCGGTTCGAGGCTGGGAACGCTTCGAATGACCGGCGGGGTCGTCCTGTTCGTCGCCGTTCACATCGGATGTGCCTCCGCGCCGGCCCCGACGGCGAAAGACGCCCTTCGTCCGGCGCATGAACCGGAGTCTCCGCGCCACGTTCAGATGGAGCCGATCGTGGTGCGAGAAAGTCCCGATCCGCTGACCGGTCTAGATGGGTACGATGCCCAGCAGCTCCTGGACGTCGGCGACGAGCAGTTCGCAAAGGATGATTTCCCGCGCGCCTTGAAGGTGTACGACCTGCTCATCGAGACCTTTCCGGACTCGTCGTTGGTGCCCTCGGCCATCTATGGCAAGGGGCTGTCGTTTCAGCGTCTGGCCGAGTTCCGGCTCGCCTACGAGCAATTCGCCCAGGTCGTGGCGGAGCATCCGGACGCCGCGCTGCACACGCAAGCCATGTTTCAGATGGCGTTCAACCTGAGCAAGCTCGACCGTTGGTCCGAAGTGGCCGATACCTTCTGGGCGATTCGGCAGCGCGACGACCTCTCACCGCTCGATGAGCTCGAAGCCCGAGTGGGGCAGGGAGTGGCCATGTTCATGGACGACGATCACGCCACCGCCGAGCGTGAGTTCTTGTCGGCGCTCCGGTTCCACCGAGAAGAGAGCAAGCTGCAGTACCTGCCGGCGGAGTACTGGGTGGGCCAGGCGCGCTTCTACCTGGGTGAAATCAACGCTCGTGAATTCGAGCGGCTGAAGCTGACCCCGCCGACCTCGACGACCGATCAGGAAGAGTGGGCGAAGTCGATGGGCCTCGAGCTCGAAGAGAAATGTCAACTCCTATTGCGGTCTCAGAACCACTTCATCCGCACCATTCGGGCCGGTCACACCGGGTGGGCCACG
The DNA here is from genome assembly GCA_964519665.1 of uncultured Myxococcales bacterium. GTDB lineage: Bacteria > Myxococcota > Kuafuiibacteriia > Kuafuiibacteriales > Kuafuiibacteriaceae > JANQQN01. Next base: position 15,963 of record CAZFIV010000063.1, on the reverse strand, counting down.
GCGGCCGGTTATCGGATCGGTTCGCTCTACGAGCGGCTTCACGATGACCTGATGGAACTCCCGTTGCCCACGGGGCTCTCCGAGTCGGAGCAGGAAGTGTATCGAGCGGAGCTCCGAGACCGAGTGAGCGTGCTGGTCATGAAGGCCATCGAGGTGTACGAATCGTCGCTGCAGATGGCGCGGCGGGTCGGTGAACAAAACGAGTGGGTCGACAAGACCAACCAACAGCTCGAGCGCATGAAAACGCTGTATCTCGAGACCCTGGAGCACGATCCGCCGACCGACCCGGTCTCCGGTGCTTCGACGGGCTGATGACTCGAAGCCCGAGCGACGACCTACGCCTTCTTTCACATACGCTCGAAGGCCGTCGCCCTTTTGGGCGCGTGACCAGGTGGGGTATCGTTCGGGCATGTCGGAGCAACCGACCGAGGACCTCGGATTCCCGTTAGCTGAAATCGCACTGGATATGGTTCGTCGGGCGCCCGGCGCCGACGAGGCCTACACGGTTCATCCCACGGGCCCTGAGGTCATCAAGGCCGCGGTCAAGGCGCTGATGCTGTCCGATGAACCGCCCCTAGAGAAAGCCAAGGTGGTCCGGCGCGCCCTCGCGCTCTGCTACGTGCTCGAGGAGCGCGAGAATTGTCCCAAGGCAGCCGCCCTGATCGGAGGGGCCCTGCTCGCCGACCCGGAAACCGTCCGGCTGTTGGGGGGGGCGAAGGACCAGCAAACGGCCCAGGCCAAGCAGTATCGTCAGTTCCTCGATGATCGGGACGTCGAGCGGGCCCCTCGGGTCGACGCCAAGGCGCCCGATGGCTCATTAAAGCTGCACGCCTTTTTGAACCCTGGTCAGCAACGAGCGAAACCGGGTCCGGCTCGGCGCCCCCCGGCGTCGGGTTCGGCCCCGAGCGCCCGACCCGGCCCAGCGGCGAGGACGAACCGCCCGAGCGGTGCGCCGGATTCCGACCCGTCGTCCGCTAAAGGGCCACGCCGGCGCACCTTCAAGACTTGAGGCCGGGCCGAGCCACGGCGACAGGCGTCCGACGTCCCGTGCACTCGGTGGTCAGGAGGGGCCGGATTTTTTTTGGTGAACTAACCGCAACGTGAACGCGGGCGGGACCGACAATCCGGACGTCATGGTGCTCGAGTCCATTCCCGTATCGCCCCAGGCCGTGAACCGAAGCTACGTCGAAGGTTTTCTGCGCGATCACCGCCGCTACAGCTCCTATTTCGACCCGAAGAACGCGACGACCCACGACCATGCCAGCGCCCTTCGTTCTGTGCAAACCCTGTATGGCACGGCGATGGAAGACGGAGGGCTGAGTACCGACGATCGCACCCACCTGGCCGGATTGATGACGAACACTAACGCCGCGGCCGTCGATGCCTACTTTCAGGAGCGCTACAGCGTCGACCCCGAGTTCTACAATCCGCGCAACCCTTCCGGAAACGACTTCGCGGGGGCGGCGGTCGCGTCCCAGCGCGACGCGCGCGCCGAAACCGAGACCGAGACCGAGGCTCGTCCCGATGGAACCCGCCCTGGCGAGACCGACCCCGACTTCGGCGCCGGTGACCGCACGATTCGGCGAGCGGCCGACGGTGGCATCATTTACGACGGCGCGCCGAGCTTCGAAGACGTCCGGGCCGGCGATGCAGCGCTCGGGCTCGGGCACAAGAGCGAAGAGGTCCGGCAGGTTCAAGAACAGCTTTTCAATGGTGGCTTTTACGAGGGCCTGTACCCCGAAGGTACCGCGGCCGGTGACGTAGCCGACCATTTCTACGGCGAGCGCACCACCGAGGCGGTGCGACGGTGGCAAGAGAAGAACGGGGTCGAGCAGACCGGCCAACTCGACGGTCGCCAGCTCGACGCGCTGCTCAACAATCAGCCTTTGGGCTCGGTCAGCGGCGACGGTATCGACCAGGTCGCCGAAGACCGCCACTCCAGCCCGATCGGCCTCGATATCAACGCCTTCGAGGCGTCCGGCGATGTTTGGGCGGGCGTTACCGATAACTACACCATCCGCGATGAGCGGGGCCGGGCGGTTGCTGATGACGCCACCCACGTGGGTGCGGGCGCCGAAGGCCAGCTCACCCTCGCCGAGATCGAGGGCAATCTGGGCGATAGCAAAGACCTAGGCGTCGATGGGCGGGCCGCGGTCGACGCCAACGCCTACGTCGGAGCCGAAGTGGCCGGCAAATGGGAAGACGGCGAGGCCGCGATCGCCGGTCGGGGCGGCGCTTACGCGGGTGTCGACGCCGAGACGTCATGGGGCGTCGGCCTGCGGTACTTCGGCGTCGGTCAGCGCAACAGCGTCGGTTTGGGCGCGGGCGCAGAAGCCCAGGGCCACGCGACTTACGAAGACGGCCGGCTCAGCATGGGCTACTTCGCCAAGGGCGGCATGGGGGTGACGGCGGGGCATGGAAACGACGTCTGGGTCGACTTTGGGCAGATGAAGGAAGACTGGAACGCCTTCACCGGCTGGGTGGGCGGCCTATTCTCGGGTGTCGACAGCCGTCGCGAGTGACGTTACCTGCTTCTTCATGAGCCTTCCATTGTGGGAGAGGGTTCGCATCGCCTGGCGAGACCGCGACGCCTCCTCCGTCGACGAACTTCAGCAGGCCCTCCGGTCGGTGGAGGGCCAGGCCCTTCCGGGTCCCGTTCAAAACGCGATCGAAGCCCAGCTTGCGGTCATCCGTGGAGACGTGGCAGGCGCGCGCAAGCGGCTGGTCGGAGCTTCGAAGCAGCGACCCCTCGATCCTCACGAGAAGCTGATCCTGGGCTTCATCCTCATCGACGACGGCGACACGGCCAAAAAGCTCTTCTCGGCGGTGGTGCAGGCGCGCATTCGCGACGCGCGGGTCCCGGAAGGGCTCGGGCAGCTCGCTGGGCGGGCCGGCCGCCTTGAAGAAGCGGTGAAGCACTTCGAGCAGGCGAAGAAGATCGACGCCGACAACTGGAACGCGCACTACGCCCTCGGATTGGCCCAAATGGACCTCGCGAACGCTGGGGCGGCGAGGGCGGCGTTCGAGGCCGCCACGCGGCTCCGCCCAGACTTCGAGCTCGCGTGGCTCGGATACGCGCAGGCATCGATCCAGGTTGGCGCTGCCGCGGCGGCCTCGCGGGTCCTCGGCCCGGTCGCTCAGGCTTCGGGGCGCGACCGGATCGTGTTGGCCTACGCCGACTGCCTGGTGCACGCCGGCGACGTACCGAAGGCCCTCACGGTCATGACGCCGATCGCCAATGTGAGTCAGGATGTCGACCTGCTGCTCGACTACGCCGAGCTCTGCCTGACCGGAGAATTCCTGGACCCGGCCGAGAAGGTTCTGGCTCGGGTCGAGCAGCTCGCACCGGAACGAGGCAGGGGGTGGCTGCTCCGCGGCCAGCTGGCCGAACTTCGCGACCGAAAAGACGTCGCCGCCGCGCTGGCTGCCTACGAAAAGGCGGTCGCTCTGGATGGCGGGGCCCGGGCGCAAAATGCGCTCGCGCTCCTGCTGATGCGCCCGACCGACCTCAAGAGCTTCGAGCGGGCCGATCAGCTCCTTCAAGCGGCGGCCGACGACCCCTCGCCGGCCGGATGGGCAGCCCTGTCGAATCTGGCGCTGCTTCGCCGTCAGCAGAACCGGGACGCGGAGGCGGTGTCGGTGGCCCGAAAGGTGGTGCAAAGGGCGCCGAAGGGGTCCAAGGCCCGAACGCAGGCCGAAAGGCTCATTGCGGAGCTCAGCTGAAGCGACGACCGGACGCGTCGCCCGGGGCTAGTACGCCTTGGCCCAGATGACGCGGCGGGGCGATGGGGCACCGGTCACCATGCACTCTCCAGGCTCGACCTCGAAGCCCTGGCCCTCGAGGGGCATGCAGCGCAGGGTGGCCCCGGTATCGGCTTTGACCTGAGCTTCGGTCTCTCTTGTGCCGTCCCAGTGCGCGTAGACGAACTTCGAGTCTTCGGCCATCAGCTCTTTGAACTCATCGTAGCTATCGAGGCGGACGATGTTGGCGTCGCGCCGGGCCTCGGCTTCGGCCAGCAACGTGTTCTGCATCTCGCTCATCTGCTCGGTGGCCAACTGGGCGAGATTATCCATGGAAACCGAGCGCTTCTGGGCCTGGTCGCGGCGTTTGAATTCGACCACATTGTTGTCGAGGTCGCGCGGGCCGAGGCCGAAGCGCATGCACACGCCCTCGCGCTCGTAGCGGTAGAACTTCGGACCCGGCTGCCCCTCGCGATCGTCGAAGATCACTCGCAACCCGGCGTCGGAGAGGGCCTCGGTCAGGCGGCGGCCGGCTTCCCGGACCCGCTCGTTCTCGGCTTCCTTCTTCCGGAAGAAGGGCACGATGACCGCGTGGGTGGGGGCGAGCTTGGGGGGTAACACCAAACCGTCATCATCGGAGTGGGTCATCACCAGCCCCCCGACAAGGCGGGTGGACACGCCCCAGCTGGTCTGCCAGACGTATTCCAGCTGCCCCTCGGTGTTTTGGAACTTCACGTCGAAGGCCTTGCCGAAGTTCTGGCCGAGATCGTGGGATGTACCCGCCTGCAGGGCCTTTCCGTCCTGCATCATCGCTTCGATGGTATAGGTCGCCTCGGCGCCGGCGAAGCGCTCGGTCTCCGACTTTTCGCCCCGGATGACCGGCATCGCCATCCAGTCACGGGCAAAGTCGGCGTACACATTGAGCATCTTGAGGGCTTCGTCGATGGCCTCTTCGTGGGTCGCGTGGGCGGTGTGCCCCTCCTGCCACAGAAACTCGGTGGTCCGAAGGAACATGCGGGTGCGCAGCTCCCACCGAACGACATTGGCCCACTGATTGATGAGCAGGGGGAGGTCGCGCCAAGACTGGATCCATTGGCTGAAGAAGTGCCCGATGACCGTCTCGGAGGTGGGACGGACGACGTACGGCTCTTCGAGCTCTTCACCGCCGGCGACCGTGACCACCGCCAGCTCGGGCGAGAATCCTTCCACGTGCTGGGCTTCGCGCTTGATGAACGACTCAGGGATGAACATCGGAAAGTAGGCGTTGCGATGTCCGGTCGCCTTGAACTGTCGATCCAGCTCGGCCTGAATCTGCTCCCAGATGGCGTACCCGTTGGGTTTGATCACCATGCAGCCTTTGACGATGCCGGCCACCTCCGCGAGCTGCCCTTCCCGGACGACGTCTTGGTACCAGTCGGGATAGCTCTCGGCGCGGGGAGTGATCCGGCCTTTTTGTTCCTTCGCCATCGCCGGGCGCCCATATCCCGGGCGCACCCCATCAAGCAAGCCAGGCCGGTACCCGACGTGAGGCCTTGACTGCCTCAAGTGTGGAGCTTGGGGCGCCGATAGGTACCGAAGACTGGGCTCAGGGGCCAGCGAATGCTAAGGCGAAGACGCATGACGGAGTGGACGAGTGCACGCGACCGGAGATCCGTTCGGATTCTCGGGGCGCTTCGGTGGTCGAAGGTCGCGGCCGTCGTGGTGGCGACGGCGATGACGGTTTTGATGGCCGTTCCCGCCGCAGCCGAGGAGGCCGGTTCGGCCCCGGCCCGCTCCAGCACCGTGTCGTTGGGGCGAATCAGCCTGGCTGACCACCGGGCTCAGCTCAACGCCTTCAAGATCCGGGTCGACTCCTTGCGGAGCAAGCTGGGGGGCGTCGAAGCCCGGGTAGCCGGCCTCAAGCAGACGGTATTGGTGGGCGCCGTGATGGCGACCCGGGCTCGTCTGGTCCATCGAAACGAGATGAGCGGAAGCTTTCGTCTCGAAAGAGCCGTCTACCGCCTCGACGGGGAAGAGATCTTCTCGCGGTCCGGCGATAGCCTCTCTGACGCGAAGGAGATCGTCCTCTTCGACGGTCCGTTGACCGCTGGCAGCCACCAAATCCAGGTTGAGATGATGTTTCGGGGCGCTTCGGTGGGTGTCTTCACCTATCTGCAAGGCTATAAGTTCAAGGTACGGTCCCGATACCTGCTCGACGTGATCGAGGGGCGAAACACCGTCCTGAAAATTGTGGCCTTCGAGGCGGACGACATAACGGTTGAGGCCAAAGATCGCTTCAAGGTGCGGTACGACGTCGAAGTCAATGACGAATCCTCCCCCGTCGCCCCCTGACCCCACGTCGATTCACCCCGCTTCCGCCGCGGTCGAAGCTGAATACCGACGCCGATGCGCGGACCGCGAGGCGAAGCTCAAGGCGGCTTCGGTCAGCGCCGACCGCCTCGGAAACCTCCGTCTCTTGATGGCTGGCGTCGCGCTGATCCTCGTGATCATGCCCCTGGTCACCAAGGATGGTCGCCCCTGGTGGGCGCTATTGCCCCTAGGGGTCGGTTTCGTGGCGCTCGGGATTATGCAAGACCGAGTGTTCGATCGGCGCCGCCAGGCGGCGGCCAGCGTGACCTACTACCGCGAGGGGCTCGAGCGCTTGACCGAAGGTTGGCGCAAGCTTCCCGACACCGGCGACGACCTGAAGGCTGGTCACCGAACGCCGGAGGATTACGCGGAAGACCTAGACCTCTTTGGGCCCGCATCGACGTTCCAGCTCCTCAATCGAGCCCGAACGGCCGAAGGGCGACGGACCGTGGCGAGGTGGCTGGTCAGCCCGAGCGCGGTCGATGTGGCGGTTCAACGGCAGGCTGCGGTGCAAGAGCTTTCCGAGGCGATCGACCGCCGAGAGGCGCTGATCACCGCCGCCGCGGGCGAGTCACCCAACGCGCTCGCCGACGAGGCCCTGTTGAAATGGGCGGAATCTGGCTCCCCGATGCCGATGACGCGGCTGCTCGGCGTTTTGGGCACCGTGTTGCCCGTGATCCTTATCGCCTCGGCGGCGGTCTTCGCCCTCGCGGGTGTGAAGTGGTTCCTGACCGTCATGGTCGCCGTGCAGGGCCTGGTGTTCATCCTCACCCGGCAGATCACTGGCCCTCGGGTCGACGTCATATCGGGGCCCGACCGCTCGCTTCGTCGATATGCACGCCTCATCGAGACCATCGAGAGTACCCCGTACGACGCCCCAAGCTTAAAAGCGGTGCAGGCGAGGCTCCGTACGGAAGGTAAGACCGCCGTCGCCCAGATCCGAGGGCTCGAGTACCTGATCGACCTCCTCGAGGCACGGCTGAACTTCTTCTTCGCCATCACGCTCTCTCCGGTGCTGCTTTGGGAGCTGAACATGGCTCTGCGGACCGAGCGCTGGCGGACGGTGGTCGGCCCGCGGCTGCGCGACTGGTTCCGGGCCGTCGGCGAGGTCGAAGCCTTGGCGTCGTGGGGGGCTTTCGCATATGAGCGGCCCGACTACTGCTTTGCCGAATTTGTCGACGGACCCGCCCGCTTCGAGAGTGAGGCGCTGAGTCATCCCCTGATCGACCGGCGGCGGGTGGTGGCCAACGACGTCGTGCTCGACGGCCCCGGGTCGGTCCTGCTCCTTTCGGGCTCGAACATGAGCGGCAAGAGCACGCTCCTTCGCGCGGTGGGGCTCGCGTGCGTGTTGTCACGCGCCGGAGCTCCGGTTCCCGCCAAGTCGCTTCGGCTGTCGCGCCTGCGGCTCGCGACCTCGGTTCGCATCGTCGACTCGCTGGCCGAAGGGACGAGCCATTTCTACGCCGAGGTCAAGCGGCTCAAGCACATCGTCGATCAGGCTCGGGACCCGGCCGAACCCCTTCTGTACCTGCTCGATGAGGTTCTGCATGGAACCAACAGTCGCGAGCGTTACATCGGAGCGGTGACGGTCATCCAGTGGCTCTCGGAGGCGGGGGCCATGGGTATCGTGACGACCCACGACCTGGCTCTTGCGAAGTTAGGCGACGTTCTGGCCCCCAAAATGGCGACCAACCGCCACTTCTCCGACTCCGTCGAGGGGCAGAAGATTCGTTTTGACTACCGGCTGCGAGAGGGGCCGGTCCGCTCGACCAACGCGATCCGCCTGATGCGTTCGGTGGGGATCGATCTCGACTTCGACGTTCATACGGAGAGCGTGGGCGAGTCATCGAAAGGAGCCGAGGCGTGAGTGCAATCGATTACGCCTTTCGAGTCATGTACCGAGTCGCCTATCGGCTGATGCGGGTTTATTGGTTCGTGCGCCGGCCCAACACCCACGGGGCGCTGGTGGCCGTATGGCACGACGGCCGAATCCTGCTGATCCAGAACAGCTATACGAACTATCGAAGCCTGCCCGGAGGCTACGTGCGGCGGAACGAGACGGGCCGGCAAGCCGCGCTTCGCGAGTTGGCGGAAGAGGTTGGCATCGTCGTCGAAATCGAGCGACTGGAGCCGACGGTCGACCGAACCGACACGTGGGAAGGCAAGACCGACCGCGTCGAGATCTTCACGCTGGAGGTCGATACCCGCCCCGATGTCCAGGTCGACCGGCGCGAGGTGGTCGCGGCGGAATTCGTTACCCCTGACGTGGCGCGTACGCTGTCGTTGTTTCCGCCGGTGTCCGAAGCCATCGACAAGTATGTAGCGGCCAGCGAAGGGTGACGGGCGGGGGGCGGCCAGGGCCGGCCGGGCGCCTGGACCCTGACCCCTTCGGTCAGATCTGTCCGCCCTTGGCTTCGGCAGGACCACGCTTGTTCTGCAAGACGGCGTAGTTGACCTTGAGGTACCCGGCCTCGGATGCCGCGTACATGACCTTGCGGACGACCTTGAAATCGACTTCGCGGTCGCAGTTGATGATGACCTGCCCCTTGAACGAATCGGGGCCTCCGCGCTGGGTGTTCTGATTCCGAAGGTCGCGGAGCATGTCGGTCAGCGGCTGAATCCGGAGGTCTTCATCGGCGAGGATGTCCGCGTAGTCGCCGACGAATCGTCCGTCGAGAGATACGATCTGCTTCGATATCGCGATCACCGGGGCTTTTTCGAGCTCGACGCCGGCCCGCGCTTCGGGCAATCGGACCGTTCGATCGACCTTGATGAGCTCGCCGGTCGCCGAGAAGTTCATGATCAGGAAGACCACCAGAATCACGAACATGTCGATGAGCGGAGTCAGCAGCAGGTCGGCGGACCCGATCGCGCGGCCGCCCTTGCGGGTCAAAGCCCGATGATTCTGAAGCCAAGGGGCAAATGGATGCTTTCCAGGGGGTTTGATGGGCATACGCCTTCTCCTGTCAGCTCGTGCTCACGCCGCTCACCGAGATGCCCTGGAGGTCGTTCTCCAGACACAGGTCCATCACCGTGATGAGTTCTTGGTATTCGATGCGATCTTCGGCCGTGATGATCACGTCGTTGTTTTCGGGATGCTCGCCGACGATCGTTTCGAGCACCTCGCGGAGGGTCTTCGAATCGTACTCTCCTTCAGTCTTGGGGATGTCCTTGTAGACCGCCTCTTTGACCGAGATCAGGTAACCGGAAGCTTTGATGACTACGGTCAACTTGAGTTGCTCGCGCTCTTCTTCGTCCGGAATGTCGTTCGATGGCAGGTTCGGTTGCTGCTGAACCTCGATGCGGGCGATCTGCGTCCAAACCGCAGTGAGCAGCAGAAACGAGATCAGAACCGACAGAAGATCGATGAAGGGGACCAGGTTCAACTGAAAGTCGACCGCTTTTTTGCCACCACCCCCGGAGGGAGTAGGCGTCGCTCCACCGCCAGCCATGTTTCAATCCTTCTCGCCGCGCACGGCGGTTCAGTCCTCGCGCGCCGCTCCGAGCGTAGACAGGTCGAGCTTGTCGCGATTGGTCACGACGAGGTTCAGCACCGACACTGAAGATTCGTTGATGTCGTCGATCAGCGCCTGCGTCTTGCCCTGCAAAAGGGAGAAGAACAGCAGGCCGGGAATCGCGGTCAGGAGGCCGAAGGCCGTGCAGTTCATGGCCTCTGAGATGCCCCTGGCGAGCTCGGCGGCCTTATCGGTGGTCTCTTCCGCCCCCACCGCCGAGAAGCACCTGATCAGGCCGACGATGGTGCCCAACAGACCGGCCAGCATGGCGACGTTCGCGAGCATCGCGAGATAGGCGGTTCGCTTTTCGATGCGGGGAATTTCACGGAGGGAAGCTTCATCCATCGCGGCCTGAACTTCGGCGTCCGACTTGTTCACCTTCACCAGACCCGATTTGATGATGTTGGCCAGTGGTGTAGGGTTTTGGCTGCAAAGGGCGAGGGCCTTTCCAACGTTGCCGGCCAGGATGTACTTACGCATCTGCTGAACGAAGGCGTCCTTCGAAATCGATGCCTTGAAGTATAGGTACATCACCCGCTCGACGGTGATCGCGAGGATGAACACCGAGCAGAGCGCGATGGGATACATGCCCTCACCGCCCTTGATGAACGCGTCGCCGATTGCCTTGAAAAAATCCATTTTGCTCGTTCTCCTGTTGCGTGGACGACCGGTCGTCCGGACCGGCCGCGGCCCTGGCCGCCCTCACGGTCGCGGGTGCACGGTCACGGGTCCACGGATAGTCGGCAACGACAGCCGGATTGTGTCTTGAGTTCCGTCCGAGCCCCATTTTCTCGCTCCATCTTCTCGCGGACGGGTCGTTCAAGCCTCACTTAAGCCTCACTCCGTGTGCCGCGAACGCCTGCGAGACCAAAAATGGGGCACCAGGCCGCGCCGCCACGGAAGATGCCGCGGGCACCTCGACCTACAGCTTGGGCACGGCGGAGGGGTGGCACCAACGGCTCGACCAGGCAAGAGCGCACCACTCCGCCGCACGAATGCATGAGTACCATCACATGTCTACCCGAAACCTCCGACCCAGGTCCATCGGCGCGTTGGTCTATCGGTTCGATGACGGCTCACGGTCGCGGTCCCTGGCTTGAAACGGTCGCGAGCCCCGGCCAACATCGAGCCGTGGATTCAAGGATGTTCGACAAGTTCCTGGCTGCCGCCGTCAAGGCGGGGGCTTCGGACATTCACATGAAAGCGGGGTCTCAGCCGACCCTCCGGGTCCACGGCGTGCTGAAGGAGGTCAAGCTCGACGCCGTTGACAATGACGCGCTCGAAAAACTCGTGCGGCATATGCTGGACCGAAACACGGTCCGGTACGAGATCGAAGCCATTCGTGACTTCGATACTTCGTACACCGTCGACGGAGTCGGCCGGTTCCGGGCGAACGTCCTTCGCCAAAAAGGAAAGTGGGCCCTGGTCTTGCGCGTGATTCCACGAAAGGTCCCCACGCTCGACGATCTCGGCCTGCCCCCGGTGCTGAAAAAACTCGCCCGGGAAGAGCGCGGCCTGATCCTGGTGACGGGGGTGACCGGCTCGGGTAAGAGCACCACGCTCGCCGCGATGATCAACGAGATCAACTGCGAGTCCCGAAAGCACATCGTGACGATCGAAGACCCGATCGAGTTTGTGCATGAGGACGGTCTGTCTCGGGTTACGCAGAGGGAGGTAGGTTCGGATACGGACTCGTTCGAAATGGCCTTGCGCGCCGCCCTCCGACAGGATCCCGACGTCATTCTCGTCGGCGAGATGCGGGACGCCATCACCATCGACACCGGTCTCAAAGCGGCCGAGACCGGGCACCTCGTCTTCTCGACCGTGCATACCAACGACGCGGCCAAGACGGTCGGCCGAATCATAGAAGTGTTTCCGCACGACGCTCAAAAGTCGGTCCGACTCCGATTGGCCGAGAATCTCAAGGGTACGATTTCGCAGCGACTCCTTCGGCGATCGGACACCCAGGGGCGGGTCGTGGCCATGGAGATCATGGTCTGTACGCTCACCGCCCAGGAGCTGATCAAAGATCCCGCCCGGACCGCGGAGCTCAAGGACTACATCGAGCGAAGCCGAGAGATGTACGGTACTCAGTCGTTCGATCAGCACCTGATCGAGCTGTATCAGGGGGGCGTTATCTCACTGGAAACGGCGAAGGCGGCGGCCACCAATCCGGCCGACTTTGAACGCGCCCTCTACATCGGTTGACCGGGACGACTCCGGGGCCCCGATGTTCCGCCGACGGGCCCACCGAATCGGGAACCAGGCGTAGCGGTGTCAGTGTCCCGAAGGCGGCGCGCCGTAGCCCGAAGGTGGCGCGCCATAGCCCGAAGGGGGCGCGCCATAGCCCGAAGGGGGCGCGCCATAGCCCGAGGGCGGCGCGCCATAGCCCGAGGGCGGCGCGCCGTAGCCCGATGGGGGGCCACCCACCGACCACTGATCGGGCTGGTCGGGCCCGGGCACGAGCTGTCGGTACGCGCTGCCCCAAATCAGATAGGTATAAGGGAGGACGAAGAAGACCCCGACGCAGCATAGATAGGGGGCGATGGTGTTGAGGATGGTCGTGATCAACCCGATGCCGATGACCGCACCCCAGTTTGTGCTCGTGACCCGCCATGACTCCTGAATGGCGTCCGAGACGCCCATGTCTTGGTCGACGATAAAGTAGAAGCCGAAGGCGATTCTGAAACTCACGAGGCAACTCACGAGGATGCCGATGATGAAGCTCAGGAACAGGAGCGAAGGCTCTTCGGACACCCGGCCGATGAACGACAGGGCAGTGCTCGGTAGACTGAGGAGAAAGACAACGAACAGGAAGCCCAGTGCGTTGAGCAGGGCGTCTTGGTATCGCTGAAAGCCAGCGAACAGATCATTGAAATCAGGCGTTCCGTCGATAGCATTTAATGTCAGCCTGGTCATGCCCCACACGATGACCGGGGCGGCCAAGAATAGACCGACCACGGTGAACACCGACAAGATGGTCAACAACAGACCGACGACCGTGGCGCCCACGAGGACCCCGAGGTGCCTACTGAACACGGCCCATCCGTCGGAGAAGGCACGACCGACGTCGATGGGCGCGCTGGGACCGAACGCCTCCGGTCCGGCCGACATTGGGGTTTGGTACGGGCTGCTCACGAGGCCGAGTCTGCTGGATTTCATCAGCGCCAACAAGAGCAGCGGCCCCGCTGCAGGCCGCAGCGGATAGCCTGCAGCGGACGGCTCGCAGTAGGCTCCGACAGCCGGCAGCAAGCGGCTGACACCGGCTCGTCGATGTATTCCGGCGGTGGCAGCGAGGGTTCAGTAGGCGGTCCTCGGCGGTGGTGGAGGTTGGGGCGGTGGGATTTCGAGGCCGTCGCGACTCAAGATCTGGGTCTGTTCGATGAAGTCGGCCGAGTCTTCCTGGACGACCCCGTTCTTGAGGACGATGGTTCGCTTGCCATAGTTCTGCAGGACCTTCTGATCATGGGTCGCGACCAATACCGTAGTGCCCCGCGCGTTGGCCTCCTCGAGCAGGGCCATGATTTCACCGGTGATCTCAGCGTCGAGGTTCCCGGTCGGCTCGTCGGCGAGCAGGAGGACCGGGTCGTTGACCAGCGCTCGGGCGATCGACACCCGCTGTTGTTCTCCCCCCGATAGTTTGGGCGGGAGTACGTGTGCCTTGTGAAAGAGACCGACGCTCTTCAAGAGCTTATAGACTTTTCGACGGATCTCCTTCTCGGGCAGGCCGACGACGTGCAGCGCGTAAGCGACATTCTCGTGCACCGTCCGAGTCGGGATGAGCTTGAAGTCCTGAAAAATGACCCCGACCTGTCGCCGCAAGTAAGGAATCTGGGTTCGCTTGAGGGTCGCGATATTTCGCCCGTTGAGCAGGATCTGGCCTCTCGTTGGCTTTTCGGCCACAAACAGAAGCTTGAGGAGGGTAGACTTGCCCGCGCCCGAGGGTCCTGTGAGCATGACGAACTCACCTTGCTCGATCTCGAGATTGACATCGGATAGGGCGGGGCGATCCCCTTGTTCATATACTTTGGTGACGTTGACCGTCTGAATCACGGGTTCCCTCGACTTCCAGAAAAGGTATTTCGCCCGACTTGGCCGGCCTAACCATGCTTTACCCTACGCCATAGTCTCTTCAATCCCGCCGAGCAAGCGGACGGTCCCGACGCCTTGCTACTGGCCCTGATCCGCGACCCTCAGGTGAGGACAGACGAGACAGAGCACGCACGGGTCAAAGCCGGGCGCACCCGGCCACCGCCGACATGTTTCGCGCCGCAACATGCGGACATGGCGCCTGTGGGAAGGTTTAGGGCATGCCCGGACCCGAGCGATGGTGTTCGCAACCTCGCCGATCATGGTCCAACCGCAGCAAATGGTTGCCAGCGACGCGGGTATCGTCGATACGGGGGATGCTCCGGTACCCAACGGCCCAGTGAATGAGGGCGAAGGTTCGGGGTGTGGCTGCGTCCTCCATCCGGAACCGGCCCGGATTCCGTTGTGGACCCCGGTCCGGAGCCCGGGTACGGAGCCCCGGTCCGGAGCTCGGGTACGGAGCCCCGGTCCGGAGCTCGGGTCCGGAGCCCGGGTACGGAGGGAACGACGGGCGAAGGGTCGGAGCCCCGGCACGGGCACTACGGCCCCAGTGAGAAACGGGCGCTCCGAGCTCTGCGGGGCATCGACCATAGGAGGTACCGTGATCGGCGCACTCGTGGACGCCGCCACCGTCATCGATGACCGCTACCGGGTGATCCGAGGGATCGGTTCGGGCACTATGGGATCGGTCTACGAAGTCGAGCACATCGGCTTTGGGCGGCGGCTGGCGATGAAGGTGCTGCATTCGCAGGCCAACCGCGTCGAGTCCCTACGTCGACGCTTCGAGCGCGAAGCGTACTCGGCCGGACGGCTCGACGACGCTCGCATCGTTGACGTCACCGACGTTGGTGAGCTGCCCGACGGCAGGCCTTACATCATCATGGCCCTCGTTGAAGGCACCTCGTTGGCCGACGAGATGGCCAAGGGCCCGATGCCCGTTCCCCGAGCCGTCCGCATTGCGCGCGGCATTCTCGAGGGCCTCGCCCACGCCCACGCGCGAGGCGTCATTCACCGCGACCTCAAGCCTGACAACGTCATGCTGGTGGCCGCCGAGCCTTCGGTAAAGCTGCTGGACTTCGGATTGGCCCGCCTCATCACGCCGGAGGACGGTGCCCCGTTGACGCGATCCGGAGCGGTGTTTGGAACGCCCCGGTACATGGCGCCCGAGCAGGCGATGGGCGAAGCGGCCGAGCCGCGGTCCGATCTCTATTCGGTCGGCATCCTGCTGCACGAGATGATCACCGGCGAAGCGCTGTTCCCGGCCGAGACCGCGCTCGATGCGATGCAGCAGCAGATGTCCGTCGTGCCGCCCAAGCTCGAGTTGGCGCCGGACCCGGACTACGACGCATCGTTGCTGGCGTTCGTGGTCGACAAGGCGTTGAAGAAAGAGCCGAGCGAACGCTTCCAAGACGCCCATGGATTCATCGGGGCGCTCGATACCGTCATGCTGCCGCCCGGTCGTTCGTTTCGATGGATGTGGCCGGCAGCGGCGATGCTTCTCGTGCTCCTGGCCATAGGCGGCGGGCTGGTCTGGTCTCCATGGGCGAGCCCACAGGCGGCGGCGGAGACGGCGGACCTCGCGGTGGTCCGAGAGGCGGTGCGAGCGGGTGCCGTGCAGCGGGCGTCCGCGGCGGCGGAAGCGATGGTCGCCGCCCACCCGGATCTGGGCACGACGTGGCTGGCGGTCGCATTGGCGAGACGTGCGGGCCAGGATGACGCCGGGGCGACCGAGGCGGTCGTTTTGGCGCTCCGGCGCACGCCTTCGCTGGCCAACGACCCGGTGTTGCTGTCGCTGGTTCGCGACTTGGTCGGCGCTCGCAGCCATGAGGTCAGTCACCTGCTGTCCGAGCTCCGCGAGTCACCGAAGAAAGAGTGGTTGCCGATGCTCACCGAGCTCGCCCAAACGGCTCGGCGGCCCGCCGAGCGGCGCCAGGCGTGGGAGGTGCTCGAAGCCCTCGGTGACTTCGGCTCGCTCGACCCGTTTACGTATTTGTCGGACCAGCTCGAACGCAATCGCACCGGTCGATGCGCGATCCGCAAGTGGTACGTGAAGCGCCTGATCGATCTGAACGACCCTCGTACCCGAGAGAGCCTAATGGCCGAACGCAAACGTCCGAAGCGTTACTGGGCCTGCATGACCGCAGATATCGGCGAAGCGCTCGGCGAGCGGTAAGCCAGCGCTTCGGTCTAGGAGACTTGCTCCGAGCGAAGCGCGACAAAGAAGCGGACTTTGGGCGCTCCGGTCCACCGCAGGGGCCTGCAGTCATCA
>CAZFIV010000062.1:21208-40613 GCA_964519665.1 uncultured Myxococcales bacterium | reverse complement strand
GGTTTGTTTCGCTTCGTTTTTTTTCTTGGTGGCCTTTTTCTTGGTGGCCTTCTTCTTGGTGGCCTTCTTGGTGGCGGCTTTCTTCTTCGTCGCCTTCTTCTTGCTGGCCTTTTTGGTGGTCACCGACTTCTTGGTGGTCTTCTTCTTGGTCGCCTTCTTCTTGCTGGCGGCCTTCTTCTTGGTCGTCTTCTTCTTCGCGGTCGTTTTACGAGTAGCCATCCGTAACCTCTCTTGCCTTCGACAGAAAGTCGAAGCCTATCGAAATGTACGGATGGCCATATGCGATGTCAACAAGGACAGCGCAAGGTCGCCGATCGAAGATGCATCGTCGGCGCCCCGATCAACTCGACTTGCGCTCGACTGATACCATTCGTTCGTCGGTTCCGATTCGAACAAGGTCGACCCCGCGAAGTAGTCCATCAGCTTGCGAAGCTCGAATTCGTGCCTCATGGGGCGATCTGCGCGATCCCAGGGATTTGAAAGACGGTCGGCACGAACCTCGAAATCGAGCTCTGATACCGAAGCTCAACGGTTTCGCTTCGATGCTGCTGCGTTCACGGGTTCGCATCGTTCCGCGACAATGCGCGCCGCCCGAAGTCCAGCTGCTCAAGTCGTCGACCGCGCGCCCGCTAAACCGAAAGGTAGGAGACGTTCGCCTAGCGCCTTCGCGGCTTACCGATGTGCAGCACGGAGCGCTCGCCATCGCGAGTCAGCTCGACTTCGTGTGCCTCGCGCAATCGACGTTTGAGCCGCCGCGCGACCTCGAAGGCGCGATCACCAGGTAACACGTCGACTTGCCACTCGCGCTCCTCGGCCCACAGCCGAACACGACCCTCGGACCGAGCGGTTCCTGCGAAGCCCAGGCGGTCAGCCCCAACCCGACGAACGCTGAGCCCCTCGGCGGAGCATCGAACCTGATGGATTCGAACCCATCGCAGTGCATCCGCCGGGCGTTGGGGCGGGGAAACAAGGCTCACGGCGCCACGGCGGGCGATCGTCTCGCGGAGCATGAGTTCTTGCGCCCGCACTTCGACCATCGGCCGCTCGAGATCGACCGAGGCCTCGGGCGATTCGCGGTCCGCGTCGTCGGCCGGGTCGGACGCTTCACGTTCATTGACCTCGGCATCGGACGTAGAGGGCCGTCGACGTAAACGGCGAGCGTCGACTTGGGTTCGCTCACCGGACGAGGGGTCGCCGGGCGACCCCGGAAGTCGGGAATCATGCGGCGGTTTGGCCATGACCGGACGCATCCAACGGCGTCGCACCGACCACCGCGAGCATGACCGCTGCCGCACCGGCCGCTCGAAGCGCGACGGCGGCCGCTTGCGCCGTCGCGCCGGTGGTCACCACGTCGTCGACCAGCAACACCCGCCGGCCGGCTACGCGGCGGTGATCGGCGACGAAGGCACCTTCGAGATTCTTCATCCGCTCGAGCTTGGACTGCCCGACCTGACTCGGACCGTCGTCGAGCCGACGCAGAGCCCGTACCACCACCGGCCCAGGGTGGCCTCTGACCATCTCGCGCGCTTGATTGTACCCCCGCTCGAGAAGCCGCCGGTGACTCAAGGGCATCGGGACTACGATATCGGCTGGCATTCCGCTCGTCAGCGCCCGCAGCGCGACCCCCAGCGGCCGAGCCACGTCGAGCGACCCCCGGTACTTGAGACGTCGTATCGCGACCGCGACCGGACCTTGATAAACCCAGACCGCGACGGTCCGCTCGAGGCCATCGAACTCGACCTCCGGCTCGGGTTCGACCATCCCGGCGCACACCGCGCAAAACGGCTCGCTCGCGATGGTGCCACAAGCGACGCACGAGGGCGGAAAGAGCACGTCGAGCAAGGCTTCGCCCCACGGGAGCAGGTCGATCTTCATTTGTGGTACGGCTCGCCACGAATGATGGTGAAGGCTCGGTACATTTGCTCACACACGATCAAACGGGCAACGCGGTGTGGCAAGGTGAACCGAGACAACGACCAGACCTCATGGGCCTCGCTTACGATTTTGGGATCGAGGCCACTGGGACCACCGATGAAGATCGACACGGGGGTGATGCCGTCGTCCAGCCATCGATGAAAACGTTCGGCCAGAGCGACAGATGTCTGGGCACGCCCGCTCTCGTCGAGCGCGACGCGCAGGCCGTCCTGACCGACCGCCTTTCGGAGCCGTTCGGCTTCGATCCGTTGCACCTCACTGACCGCCCGCCCCTTTTTGAGAGGTTCTTCGCGCACCTCGACCACATGTGCGCTGCAGTAATGCTGGAGACGGCGGAGATATTCGTCGGCCGCGCTCACGATCGGGTCCATTCGATCTCGTCCAACGACGATGATCCGAAGCTTCACCGTCGCACGATGCAAGCGCCCATCCACGGGAGCAAGAGGCTTGTGGATGCGCGGCCCCGACCCCCGCGGACCCCTACATCGAAATCGAGCCTTTTCGGAATTCGGTAACGCCGATCTGAACGTTGATGAGCACCGGGCGACCCTCGGCCGCGTGCCGTTTCGCCTCTCGAAGGGCCAGCGCGAGTTCTTCTTCGGTCGTCACCTGCAGGCCGACCCCTCCGAATCCCTCGGCAACCCGGTCATAGCGCGTTCGAGCGAGGACGGTGCCCACGTCGTCTTCGAGCAGCACCACCTGGTCGCGCGCGATCTGGGTCCACCCCGCGTCATTGCCGACGACCGCGATCACCGGAAGGCCATGCCGGACCATCGAGTCGAACTCGACGAGGCTGAAACCCGCCGCACCGTCGCCGTAGATGATCCATACCTCGGCGTCCGCCTGCACCAGCTTCGCCGCCATCGCGAAGCCAGCCCCGACCCCGAGCGTTCCATAGGGTCCAGGGTCGAGCCACTTGAGAGGACCGCGCGGATGCAGCACGTAGGATGCGGTCGCCACGAAATCGCCCCCGTCCCCGACGATCACCGCGTCGTCCGCCATCGCCGCGTCGATCGCTCGACAGACCTTAAGCGGGTTGAGATAAGCCGTTCCCGCCGAAGCCTCGCGGTCAGCGGAACTCGCCCCCGCCGCAGCATCGCCCAATGCCGCTATCTCATGGTCGCGCTCCTGATCTCGCGCTCGCAGCTCGTCCATCCATTCGTGAGGAACCTGGACGTCGCCGGCTGCGGCGGCCAGGCGAATGAGGAATTCGCTGGGAGCCGCCGGCACCGGCAGATTCGGGATTCGATTCTTGAACAGCTGGGACATGGAGAGGTTGGCCGAAATCAGCTTCGCTCGACGACCGATCGACCGCCCGTACTCCATCCGGAAGTCGGTGGGTACTCCGGCCAACACCACGACATCCGCAGCCCGGAGCGCGGCTTTTCGTTTGTGTCGCATCTGCAGCGGGTCCGAAGGCCCGAGCAGACCCCGAGCGCCGCTGGTGAGGTACACGGGGATGCCGAGCCCTCGAACCGCGGCCGCCACTTCGGCGACCCGATCCACCGGGGTCAGCGCTTGGCTGCCGACCACCAGCAGCGGCTTTTTCGCGTTGCGAAGCCAGTACCTGGCCCGCGCAACGAGCGGTGCCATCGGGGGCGACGGAACTCGGGACGGGCTCCGGGGAACGACGCCGCCTTCGGCCTCGAACAGGCGCTCGAGGTGGCGTTCGATGTACCACTGGGTGGCCCGCTTTTGGAGCGTCTGCTTGCCGGTTCCCGAACCGACCGAGAGGTAAAGTTTTCGGACCTCTTCCTCTTCGTACAGCAGGTCGATCGGACACTCGATGAACACGGGACCGGGTACTCCAGCCGCCGCGACGTCGAACGCACGGTCGACGATCGTCGAGAGGTCTTTGACGTACCGAACGGGCACCGCCCATTTCACGCAGCTCTTCACCAGGGAGAGCTGATCGATGTCTTGAAGCGACCCTCGACCCTTGAGCATCGTGGCCGCCGCACCGCCGAGCAACACCAATGGCGATTGGGCCATCTGTGCGTTTTTGAGGGCAGTGATCGTGTTGGTCAGGCCGGGTCCCGCGGTGACCGCGGCGACCCCCGGGGTCCCCGACAGGCGAGCCGTCGCATCCGCCGCGAACACCGCGTTGGCTTCATCGCGAACGTCGATGACGCGAACGCCTACTTTCTTGGCCTCGGTCAGGATGGGGGAGATGTGCCCCCCGCACAGTGTAAACAGGAACCGAACGCCCCGCCTCTTCAGGACTTCCGCGATCCGCTCGCCGCCATTGCTCATGTATCGGCTGTACCGCGGTCTCTCGCCTGAGGCCAGATGCCGACACGCTTCGCGCACCGGGACGCGCGCGCCCTCCTCATGTCCGAGCCCCTACGCTCCGATCGAGTACGGCGAGGAGTCCGTGATGGCGGCGGCGAGGCTCTCGGCTCGCTCTCGGTCGAGGCGGCGACCGGAGGCCCACAGCGCTTCCTCGATCTGGTCACCCTCGGGTGTACCCGGAACTGTTTTCCGCAATAGATCTTGCGCTTCGACGGCGCTCACTCGAAGGGCGTGTGCGACATCGTGGTACGCTGTGGCGCCTTCGGCCTCTTCGAGCAGACTCGGCTCGTCGCTCACCCATTCGACCGACGGCTGGGCCGCGCGGTCGACCGCCCGATGCAAGGCCTCGCGTTCCGACTCGGCGAGCAGACCCTGGTCGCGCGCTTCGGCAATGATGCCGCGGCAGGTCTGGGTTTCCTCCTCGATCTGCTTGGCCAAAGACATTGGAATCCCGTGATCCTCCAGGTCGTCGCGAGCCGAAAGCATCGCCCCATACGACCGACCCGCCGCCCGCCAGTACCCCGCCGGGTACTTCATCAGCCAGGCAACTCCGCCTTGCATCTGCTGTGTCGAGTCCGCGAGGTCATGAATCGCCGACGCGACGGTCATCGGCGGGGGCACCGGATGCTGCAGCCGCCGGATCCCGGTGGCCGGATCGACGAATTCGTGGCCCCACCAGGGATTTCGGCCGTCCACGAGACTACGGATGAACTCGCTCGAACCGAGACCGTGATGAATGATGCAGTGGTCGATGGCTTCGGCGACCTCCGGCGCCAAGGCGCCGTGCTCGAGCGCTGTCGCTTGCCCGAGAAGACGGCGAGTGCGGTCGCCGAGATGGTTGAGACCCACGATTTGAGCCATGGTGGTCATCGATCGGAGGGGGCGCCCGCGGTGGTCATAAGGCGCGAACCGATCGGACCTCAGCGGTTCCCCGAATGCCTTGTTCAGGTCATGAATGAAACCGGCTTGAAGGCTGACCGCCAGCGTGGCCGGCGAAGCCTTCATCGAAAGCGCATAGTGGACCACGTTCTCGTTCTGGGCCCGGACGTGTCCCGCGTTTTGGGTGTCGTTGGCGGCCCCCACTCGATGATGGATGAGATGCATGTTGAGGAAGCGGTGGGCCTCAAGCGAAACCGTCGCTGGGTCGGCCAGGCCGCGTTCGACTAAGGTCCCATACAATGCTTCGTTGCGCCGACGCCAATCCGACAGCGTAAAGGAAGCGGGATCGACAACGAGCACGTTCTTCAACGCGCTGAAAGCGGCAACCACCCCTGCATCATCGAACATCCTCGAAGCGACTGCCAGATGTCGGATGTAGACTACCGACAGTGTCCCAGCGCTGCGTCGACCGCAGCCGGTTGACTGTAGGGCAACGCCCCCGCTTCCCGGGCGCGAATCAACGCTTCTCCGCATCGGCCGGCGCGGGCGAGAGCGGCCGTCCATTTCAGGAGCGCGACCGACAGATTCTGTCGGATGGCCTCCGGCGCCGGGTCGACCGACCGCATGAGCCGAACCGCTTCGGCATAATCCCCCGCTGAGAGCCGCCGATGCGCGCGTTCCATCAGGCATCGAAGCCGCGCGTCGGCGGGAAACGACGCGCTCTCATCGATCGACTGAATCTCGTCGATGAAGGGCGCCGCTTCGACGCACCGACCTTCGTTCACCAATGGCAACGCGATGCGCTCGAGCGCGACGATCAGGTTGTTGCGGCTCACAGCGTCCTCGGGGAACCGTCGCCACCCCGTCCGAAAAATCTCCGCCGCCCGCCGGTGCTGATGCTGATCGAGATGGAATTGGCCTGCCAGGTGAAAGACGCGCCGGAGGTCGGCGGTCAGGGTCTTGCGGCTCGAGTCCTCGCCCATCGTTCGCGCCAGCCGGCTCAGGAATCGCTCGCTGCCTTCGAGATCGCCGACCTCGGCGCGGCGGAACGCGCTGCTCCGAAGGCTCGCGACCCAATTCGCCTGCAGCATTCGGCCGAGACTCGCATCATCCGGTGACAAGCGTTCCGCCATCCCGCGCTCCAGATGCTCGACGGCGCCTTCGATATCGCCCGCATTCAACCGGACCTCGGCGATGGCGTTGAAAGCATAGGCTCGCACCGCAGCCCGGTCTGCGGGGGCGGCGATCAAACCGAGGACCTCACCGGTGATCGTGACGACCGCCCGTTCGTCGCTATGGCGCAAGCCGTCGAAGATCAGCTGCTCGGCCAACGCGCGAAGATTCTGCTGGACGGTTTCCGCGATCTCGGGGCTCGCGGGAGAGAGTCGAACCGCGGCCCGGAGGCTGCGCAAGGCACGTTGCCTCCGATCATCCCCCCCCGCCGCCAGGTCAGCGGCGGCCAGCTGTGACAGCAATGCGGCGCGCTGGTCCATCAGCACCCGACGCATCGATGGCTCGCGCGCGCGTTGCTGCCCTAACGCAAATAGCTGCTCCGCGCGTTCGAGCGCGCCTGACTCCTGGGCGATCGACGCGCGATTGACGTAAATGATGCCGATCAGAACTTCGGTGTCGACGATCGCTCCCTGGTCGGAGACCAGCGCACGACCGTCCCGAACGTGACCGACGGCCTCGAGTATGGAGGCCTGCTGAGCCGCGTCGGGCTCGAACCCGTCCGGGGAGGTCGTTTCGATGACCACCGTGGCCAACCGGCCGCCACGCTCGACGCTCAAAAGGGAGCGGGCGTGGGTGGGTAAGAGCTGAGCAGCCACGGGCAGCGATAGCCGGTGGGCGATCACGTTATAGAGGACGGACGCCGACACACAGTTGAAGGCGCGGCGAGTCAGGATGTCTTTGAGGGTCGTCGCCCGCGTGTCGTAGCGTCCGAGCAACCCACCCTTTCGGTGGAGGGCGCGGAGCAAGAGCTTCGCTTTCTGCTCCGGATTCGGGATCCGCCTAAGGTCCTGAACGATGGGCCCCACGTGACGCTCGAAGTCGGCTCGGGCGCGCTGCCGCGAGGATGTCGACCGGTAGCCACTCGCGGTCAGCGCCTCTTCGACCAAATCCTTCGCTTCGACGGGTCGAGGTCCGCCGGGCGCCGCCGCGGACGAGGCCGTGGTTAACGCGACGACCGAGAACACGACGGTCATCGAGCGCCCGCGATTCACGCCGCACCGCGAATAAACCGCCCACCGCACCGTTGCATCTTTTCAGCTGGCTGCGATGCAGTCCAGCGACCCTGGGCCTGTCGATGCGCTCACGCTCGCGACCCGGTGCCGGCCGTTCACTTTACGCCGGATCCCTCCGAGCGGCTGCGACCCGCTTGCCGCCGGAGGGTGCGGCGCGGTATCCCCCATCCGTGGAGGTCGCCGAGCTCGTTATCGAAAAAAACGGGCAGAGCCTTCTGCACGTTCGGCTGACCCAGGCGGAAACGTATATCGGGCGAATGCCGACCAACGACGTCGTCCTGCCGGATGATGCGGTGCCCGACGTCGCCGCCGTACTGCTCGACCGGGGTGCTCATCGCTTCATGCTCCGCGACGCCTCCGAGGGCACCCTGACTCTCGCCGGCCAGCCCCTGCCCAGCGATGAGATCGAGCTCACCGACGGAGCGGTGGTCGGATTGGGGCCTTATGAGCTCCGCTTGAAGGTTCGAGCCGCGGCCCACCGCGGCCGGGACACCCGCCTGATGGGGGGGGACGAGGAGGGTACACCCAACTGGCAGGCAAACCTGCGTCACGGCGGACAAGTCATCCGCCTCAGCAGTCGCCCGTTCAACATCGGCTCCAGCGACGACAACGACCTCGTGCTCGAGGACAGTTTTGTCTCCTCGTACCACTGTCGGATCGCCAACCGCCGAGGACGATGGATCCTATCCGACCTCGATTCGACCAACGGCACCAAGGTGAATGGCCTGAAGGTCCACGAAGCCGAACTGCCGATCCCGGCGACCATCGAAGTCGGCCACGCGGTCCTGCAATTGGAGGCACTTCCCGAACCCAGCGCCACCTCGCCGATGATGTTCGAGGGCATGATCGCCGCTAGTGAGGCCATGCGGAAGGTGTTCCGGCTTATCGACCGGTTTGCCGACGCGCGAGAGCCGGTCCTCGTCTTCGGCGAGTCGGGCAGCGGAAAAGAGCTGGTGGCCCGCGCCCTGCACGACCGTTCACGGCGCCGAGCCGAGCCCTACCTCGCCCTCAACTGTGGCGCGCTCAACAGTCAGCTCATCGAGAGCGAGCTTTTCGGGCACGTCCGGGGAGCATTCACCGGTGCTCTGCGAGACAAGGTTGGCGCATTCGAGGCGACCAGCCGCGGCACCCTCTTTCTTGACGAGATAGGGGAGCTGCCCCTCGACCTGCAGCCGAAGCTGTTGCGCGTCCTGGAGACCTCTACGGTCCGCGCCGTCGGCAGCACCAAAGAGGTTCCCGTCGACACTCGGATCATCGCCGCGACGCACCGCAACCTGGAGCAGATGGTTCAACAGGGCGCCTTTCGTGAGGATCTATTTCATCGTCTGTTCGTACTGTCGCTGTCGATATCGCCGCTGAGCCAGCGCCCGGAAGACATCTCCGCGCTCGCGGAACACTTCTTACAAGCCCATGCGCCGCGCCCGATGAGCCTGGCCAACGACGCCCGACGGGTTCTCGAAAGCTACGACTGGCCCGGAAACGTGCGCGAGCTTCGAAACGTGATCGTGCGAGCGATCCTCATGACCGACGCGGACACGATCCGAGCGGCGGACCTCCAGTTCACAAAGGACGCCTTTTCACGCCCCCTTCGGGATGCGCGCCGCACTCTCCGGAATCGAGACGCCAACGAGCGGGAACGGATCTTGACCACCTTGGAGGCGGTCAACGGCAATAAGACAGAGGCGGCGCGAGTTCTGCGGATGTCCAAAAGTACGTTTTACGACCGGCTTCGCCGGTACGGAATCACGTCGAAAGAACCCGAGTGACACGACCATGAGCCCAGCCGCGACGGATCGCCCCCCCAGTTCGGGTCGCCCCGACCTTCTCCCTCCGATTCCGGTCACCGTCCTCGGCGGTTTTCTCGGCGCCGGAAAGACGACCATCGTCAACGATCTGCTACGCGCGTTGGCCGACCGCCGGGTCGCGGTCGTGGTCAACGACTTCGGCGAGATCGACATCGACGGCGGCCTGATCGCCGCCGTCCACGACGACGTGATGACACTGACCAACGGCTGCATCTGTTGCTCGATTCGGGACAGTGTCGCGTCGACCGTTATGCGGCTGGCTGAACGTTCTGATCGTCCCGACCACGTGGTCATCGAGGCATCCGGAGCCTCCGAACCGGGCGCTCTGGCGGAGACCTTCATCGAACTCGAGCGGGTCGGCTACATGCGCGTCGACGGCTTGGTGAGCGTCATCGACGCGGATGCGTTCGACCCCGATGACCCCCACTTCGGTCCGTTGACCCGGGCACAGGTCAAGCAGGCCGACCTGCTCGTCATGATGAAGCTCGACCTGGTCGACGAGGCGCGGGCGGAGCAGGTTCGGGCGGCGGTTCGTCGCCTCCACCCGGACGCTCGGATCGTCGACCGCGCCGATGTATCCACCGAAATCCTGCTCGGACTCCGCGATGACGCCCTGCCCAGGATCGCGGGCGATCAAGGCATCGACGAGGCCCCGCGACCGGCCGCGGCGACCTTCCGAACCGGACATCTTCGCATCGATCGGCCCGTGAGCTTTCGAACGGTACTGCCCGCCCTGGGCCGCCTTCCGGCCGCGGTCGTCCGCGCCAAAGGGTGGCTCAATCTACTCGAGCGGCCCGGCGACCGGATCGCCGTTCACGTCGTCGGTCGGCGGGTGCACGTCCGCACGATCGACCGGTGGGCGGACCACCCCAACGAAACGCCTCGAACCGAGCTCGTATTCATCGGAGCCCGAGACGGTTGGGATCCGACGGAGCTGACCGAGGCCCTGCGGTCGACGGTCGTCGCGCCGCCGTGAGGTCTACGATCGCGGGCGTTTGACCAACTCGATCGCTCAGGGTTATCCGGCCGGAATGCCCGGTGTGCGGCCACGGTTTCCATGCCCGCTGGGGATCTGAACGCCGAGAGTTCCGTTGCCCCGCTTCGAGGGAATCGGTATGTCCCCGCGTGTGGGATTGCGTTGGAAGCTGTTGGTCGCGATCGGCCTCACCATCGTCGTCGCTGACCAGTGGACCAAATTTTTGGCCGTGAAGCACCTGACGCCGGCGATCACAGAGCTCGAAGAGCAACGGGATTTGGGAATCCTCGGCGAGATCGGCGCCTTTTATTCGCAGGTCGCTCATCCCTGTGATCCCCGAGAAGAAGCGGTACTGACACCGGACGGCACGGTTGTCATGAGGAACGGCAGAGTCGCTACAAAGCTCGTGCACCCCAACTGCCCGTTCACCGAATTCGTTCCAGGCTTTTGGAGTTGGAATTACGTCGAGAACGACGGCGCGGCCTTCGGTTTCATGAGAGAGGCGCCGAAGTGGATTCGGGTGCCCTTCTTCTACGTGATCTCGTTCGCGGCGATCATCTTCATCATCGCGTTCTTTCGACGCCTCAGGGACGACCAACGCCTGCTTGCGATCTCGCTGTCGCTGGTCTTCGGCGGCGCGATCGGAAACTTCATCGATCGACTCCACCTGGCCTACGTGATCGACTTCATCGACTGGAGGGTCGCGAGCAGCCTCGAAATACCTCGCCTCTGCAATGGCCAGCAGTGCATCTGGCCCACGTTCAACGTGGCCGACGCTTCCATTACATCCGGCGTCATCCTGCTGATCTTCGAATGGGCCATCGACATCTTTCGAGGGCGACCCGCCGATGTGACGAGCGGAGCTGCCGCCGAGGATGCCCTCGGTAAGGCCCAGGGGGCGGGACCGGCTGAAGGTGAACCCGCCGAAGGAGCGGAACCGGCTCAACGGGCCGAAAGCGACCCGGTTTCATCGGAAGCGGCCACCGAAGAGAAACCGCGCCCGCGGGGCATCGGGGCCAAGGCCGCGGCCAAATCGACGGCCGAGCCCTCCCCCGAGTCACCCGCAAAGGCCGCCGAGGCGGACAGCGACGAAGCGGAGACCCCTCCCAGCCCTGGGCCGACCGAAACCGCCCAGTGAGGATCCTATGTTTCCCATACTTTTCGAGCTACCGATCGACTTCAGCTACATCCATTCGGCACTCCCCACGTCGGCCTCACTGCACACCTACGGGCTGATGATCGCCCTGGGCTTCCTGATCGGCATGCAACTGTCGGCACGCGAGGCTCGCCGGGTCGACCGATACCGAAACACGAACTTCGACCAGTTCGTCCTCGACCTGATTTTCGGCATCCTCCTGTCTTCGATGGCCGGCGCCCGCCTGTTGTACGTGTTCGTCGAGTGGAATCGGGGCACCTTCGGCTCCAATCCGCTTCGTGTCTTCTACATTTGGCAGGGAGGGCTCGTATTCTATGGCGGTCTGATCGGCGCGATCATTTTCAGCGTCTACTACTGCTGGCGGAAGAAGCGGGACTTCTTTGTGGTGGCCGACACCCTGATTCCACAGGTGTCTCTGGGACAGTTCTTCGGTCGGCTCGGGTGCCTGGCCGCCGGCTGCTGCTGGGGTGAACGCGCGGATGGGCACCCGTTAGCGGTGCGGTTCCCGAAGGAGAGCTTGATCTACAAGAGCACCGAACATCCGGTGGACCACCCCGGTTTCACCTTCGAAGTCCACCCTGTGCAGCTGTACGAGTCCTTCGGCAACCTCGCGCTGTTCTTCTTACTGATCTTGCTGCGAACCCAAAAGCGGTTCAACGGGATGGTCTTGGTGGGCTACCTCGTGGGGTACTCCATCTTGCGATATACGGTCGAAACGATGCGCGGCGACGACGTGAGAGGGGTTGGCGTCCTCGGGCTATTCTCGACCAGCCAGTTGATCTCGATGATCTTGTTCGGCGTCGCCGTCGCCATCTTTGTCTTTCAATGGCGTAAGCGGCAGCGAATATCGCTGGCCGCGGCATAGCCGACGAATACTCTACAGCACGAAAGCCCGCAGCGACACGACGAATAGGCGGTCATCGGCGTCGTCGCCGGGGCGGTCCGAGTTCAGGGACTGTCGGTAGGCGAGATCAATGCTGAGCTGGTCGAGGACCATGCCTATCCCGACCGAGAGGCGCCACTCGTCGGCTTCCTGGTTCCAAGACACCCCGCCCCGGACCGGAAACATGTCGCCCAGCAAGAGCTCCAGGCTACCGCTGAGCTGAAGATCTTCGACTTGAAAATCGTACAGAAAATCGGCCTCCAGCAAGAAGGTGTCGGCTTGGTAGCCGATCCCGCCCCCTAACTGCAGGGGCGTCTCGGGCCGGTCGTTCTTGATGAGATTGTACCCGGCCACCCCGAGTGACAGGTTGGGCGCGAGCCGATATTGCAAGCCTGCATCGAGGTTGAAGATCCCGAAATCGCTTCCGTCGATGACCTGATCGCCGTCGGTTCGCTCGAACCGGAGGTAGCGGACGTTCACGCCGATGCTGGCCTCGCTGGCCAATCGGGTGGCGAGGGCGACCTCGGCGCGGTGGCCCTCGAGCCGAACGTTGCCCTCGGGAAGCTCGGATGGGCGTCGCACGGTGTAGGTATAGGCGACTCCGCCCGCGAGCGGGCCCGCTTGGCCGTCGACGATCGAACCGTTGAATCGACGGTCCGACCCGCGAAAATCGTCGACGTAGCCGCTTTCGATCACGTACCGCCGCTCCAAGGCCAGCCCGGCCGGGTTGACGTAAATTGAGTCGTTGCTGGTCGCGAGGGCTCGCTGGGCGCGACCGAGCCCGAGAAGGCGAGCCCCTTCATAGTCCTGCGCGTTCGCGCTCTGTGGCCCGGCCAAACAGATGACGGTCGCCGCGGTGACGACGGCGACCCCCCGAAGAATGGTCGCGCGATATGGTTCGAAGAACACCGGCGGTTTGCCCACCCTGTGCGGTATGGTAGCCAAGCGGCCATGACGCGCAACAGTCTCATGGGGATGGTAGCGATCACGGGGGTGATTCTCTCGGCGTCGGTCGCTCACGCGTACATCGTTCCGGCAAACGCTCTGATGGACCGTGCGGTCAAAGCCCGGCTTCGCTTAGCCTTGTCGGGTCTGCGCTTGAAGGGTGTCCTCGAGAAGGACGGAGAGCGAAGCCAGGTGAGCGAAGCCATCTTCCGAGAGGAGACTGGCTTCGTGTGGCGCCGAGAAATCCGGCGCGGCGAAGACGTACAGATCGTCCTCGATCGGGGGCGCGAGCGGTATACGTTCGCGCCTGGCGACCGTGGAGTCATGCCGAGCCGGACGCCGCTCGACCCCCTGGCGATCCTCGGTTTTCCGGTCGAAGTCGATGAAGACGGGATCCGAGGCGTTGAAATGCTGCGCGACCTCGGTATCGACACATCGGTGGTGAGCTACGGACGACTCGACCAGCGGATCGTGTTCATTATCGGGGCGACCAGCAAAGAGCCGAACAAGCCGCAGCTTTGGCTCGACAAGGACCTGATGGTTCCCGTCCGCCTCGTCCGCTACGATCGAAGCCGGGTCCGGGTCGAGACGCGATGGTTGGGCTTCGCGTCGCCCCTGACGAGACCCTTCTTTCCGCGACGGATCGAAACGTGGGTCGACGGGCAGCTCACCCAATCGGTGACCTACCACAGCATCGAAGTAAACCCTCGTCTCGACGAGACGCAGTTTCTACGACCTAGTTGATGCGACGTCGGCTACGATGAGCGCACGGCCTGTCCATGAGCATCATCATTCCCCGATCGGGTCTGCATCGGCGCCTCGGTGCGCTGGCGATAGGCGCCATGGTCACCACACTCCTGGTCGCCACCGCCTGTGAACGAAAGGTCCGGTTGCGGGTCAGGATCGAGACCGCGGATAGTGGTCTGGCGACGACAACATCGACCCCGGCCAACCCTGACCGGCCGTGATGAGCATCGATTGGTCTTCTTCGATTTTGCGCGGTGCCGGTTCGAATCCTCCTTGCTTGACCTCCGTCCGCCGGTGAGCCCCCTGACTTGGTGAGCGCGTACGCCGACGTGATGGTCCCGGTTCCCGTACGGGGGCCCTTTCACTACGCGGTCCCCGCGGAGCTGCAAGGTCACCTGCGAGTGGGTCATCGGGTCCTGGTGCCCTTCGGGACCCGCCGCATGACGGGCTTCGTCCGGCGCCTGCTCGAAGACGCGCCCCCTGCCCTCACCGGCCGAATCCGCTCGATCGAGCGGGTGTTCGACGTTGAGCCTCTGCTGCCCGCCGACGTCCTCGAGTTGGCGGCTTTTGCCGCCGACTACTACCTCGCTCCGGCCGGGGAAGTGCTGAAGACGGCTCTTCCACCGGGCATCGCGGGGGCGTCGGTCGCCCGCTTCATGGCCACTGCCGCCGGCCGAAACGCCCTCGACAGCTCGGCGGTGCGCTTTCCGAATGGCCGAACGATCGGCGACGCCGACCGTCGACTGCTGATCGAATCGGCCCGTCCCGGGGGCATCAAGGCGCCGAAGGCGTCGAACCGGGTGGTCGCTCGACTCGTCGAGGCCGGCTGGCTCGAGCGCCGAGAATCGCTCGGGGCTCGAGAAACCGACGAGTCCATCGAGCTGGTCACGGCGACTTCGGACACCAAGGCGGCTTGGCCGACGCTTCGTCGATCCCGACTGCGCCAGGAGCTGTGGGCGCGCTTGGAAGCGGGACCGCAGCGCAAAGACATGCTCGAAAAGGTCTTCGGAACCGCCTCGACCCGGCGAAATCTCAAGCGCCTGCTCGACGACGGGCTGGTGCGCATCGATACCCAACCCGTGGCGACCGTCGACTCAATGGAACCTGCGACGTTGCCCGCGCCTCTTCGAGAGGCACCTCTGTCCCTCAGTTCCGACCAACAGAAAGCCCTGGACACCCTCGTCGCGGCCCTCGACACCCCCCAAACGCCGGGGTTTCTGCTGCACGGAGTCACCGGCTCGGGCAAGACCGAGGTGTATTTGCAGCTGATCGAGCAGGCCCGGCAGCGGGGAAAAGGGGCGATCGTGCTCGTTCCCGAGATCGCCCTCACCCCTCAGCTGGCCGCGCGCTTTCAGGCCCGGTTCGGTGACGAGGTCGCCGTCTTGCACTCCGGCGTGCCCGACGCCGAGCGCCGGCGCCGGTGGCTAGCGGTCCGGCACGGCAAGATCCGGATCGCGCTCGGAGCCCGATCCGCCTTGTGGGCGCCGGTCATCGACCTGGGGGTGGTCGTAGTCGACGAAGAGCACGACCCGTCTTTCAAGCAGTCGGCTGACGTGAGGTACCACGGGCGCGACCTGGCCCTCGCCCGAGCTCGGCAAACGGGAAGCGTCGCCGTGTTGGGCTCGGCCACGCCATCGATGGAGGCCTTTCATCTCGTGAAGTCCGGTCGTTTGACCGAGCTCAAGATGCCGGCCCGGGTCGCCGGTCGGGCCCTCCCGAAGATCGAGGTCGTCGACCTGGCCGAAGAGCGACGCGCCCTCAAGGGCGATATGCGCCTGTTGTCGCGTGCGTTGGCGGACGGTCTGCGGGAGACCGTCGCTCGCAACCAGCAAGCGATCCTGTTCTTGAACCGTCGAGGCTTCAATACGGTGGTCTTCTGTGAAGCCTGCACCGACGCGCGAACCTGCCCCCATTGCGACGTGTCGCTCACCCATCACCGCGCCTCGGCGCGACTTCAGTGCCACTACTGCGGGTACACCGAACCGCTGGATCGTGCGTGCCGAAAATGCGGGGCTCGGGGAGTGATGCCGCTGGGAGCCGGCACCGAGCGAGTGGCAGCGGCGGTCGCCGAAGAAGTGCCCGATGCGCGGGTCCTTCGGCTCGACCGCGATGTGACGGCCCGCGCAGGGGCCTTGGATAGTGCGCTGTCTACGTTTCGCGAAGGTCGCGCCGATGTGTTGGTCGGTACGCAGATGGTCGCCAAAGGCCACGACTTTCCTCGCGTCACGCTGGTGGGGATCGTCATGGCCGACGCCTCGCTTGCGTTCCCGGACTTTCGCGCCGCCGAGCGAACCTTTCAACTTCTCACGCAGGTGTCGGGGCGGGCCGGACGGGCCGAGGAACCGGGCCGAGTGATCATTCAGGCGCTCCAACCTCACCACTACGCAATCCAGGCCGCCGTGGCGCACGACGCCGACCGGTTCTTCGCCGTCGAAGATGAGGCCCGCCGTGAAGCCGGCTATCCTCCGCATGCCCGGATGGGTCTGATTCGAGTCGAGTCGCCCCATGACCGTGCGGTGCTCGACGCCTCCCAGACCATTGCGGAGATCGCGCGAACGGAAGTCGCCGAAGAACCGAGCGAAGAGAAGGCGAGAGTCTTGGGTCCGGCACCGGCCCCTATCGAACGCATCCGAGACCGCTGGCGACGGTTGATTTTGATCATCGCACCGACCCCCGCCCGGCTCGTCCACGTGCTCAGGCGCATTCAAGCGCGACTGCCGGTCATGCCCCGTTCGGTGCACGTGATCTTTGATGTCGACCCGGTGGATCTGTTATGACCCTTGGCGGCCCCGTACGCCAAGTCAGGGAATTTGGGCAAGTTTGAGGGTGGTGCTAGTCTCCGCCCAGATGCGGAAGCTGCTGGTTGGCATCGCCCCGGCCCTACTGTCGGTAGCGGCGGGGCTTGCGCACGCGCAGGCCGAGCGCGAAGACCCCGCCGAATTTCGGGTCGTCGTCGAGGTTCGCGGCAAGCGCGAGTGGGGGCGCCGAGACCTTTCTCGACAGCTCCGGAGGACGCTCGCCGACGAGATCGGCGAGCTGCGATCTTCGCTGGCGTTTCGACGTGCTCAGCGCGACCTCGGCATCCCCCCTCGGCGACAGACCTATCCGAGTCGGCTCGCCCGGACGGGCCGCACGATCGGCGCCGATTACGTCATCTTCGTTCGACTCGCCACCCGGTCGTCCACGCGAGGAGCGTCCAGGGATCGACTCGAGGCCAAGGGGTACCTGATACCCACCGAGTCGGGAAAAGTGCAGTACCGAACGCGGGTTAGCTTCGCATCGGTGGACGAGGCGAGCGCCGCCGGTCGCACGCTTGCCGAACAGTTCGTCGAGGCGCTCCGCGCCCGCGCAGCGCCCGCCCTCGCCGAGGCGGCACCACCGGCCGATGAAGCCGCCCCGCCGCCGCCGGACCTCGGTCTGCCACCGAACGCTGACGAACCCCCTCCGCCCCCGACAGCGGACAATTCCGATATCGAGGCCATCAGTCGGCGCGCCAAGAAGACAAACGAGGCGCTGATCGTACCGCAGGACCCCACGGATCTCGAAAAGCCCGGAAACGCCCTTCGCAGCCGGCTCCCCGCTCTGCCCGCACGACTGACGGCGCCGGGAGCCGATGTTTCGGTGGAGACACAAGTACAGCCTCGGTCGCCGCCATCCTCTACGCTTCGCATCGGGGTCAGCTTGGGCAGCGGCGTATTTCGCGACTACGCGGTGAGCTCGGACGCAGGCGATTCTGCGCTCTCGTACGACGTCCCTCTCGTCTTCTTGCTCGGTCTGGCGGCTGAACTGGACCTGCCCTACACCCGCTTCGGCCTGAATCTGTCGGGCATCGTGCGCAATGTAACTTACGAGATCGCGGCCGATGGGGGGGATTCCAATCCTGGGGGCCTCCTGATCGACATCCGACTCGACGCGACATATCGACTCCTGCTCACGCGAAAAATCTCCCTGCTGCCGCAGGCGGGCCTGCGGTTTTCACGAGCCAACGTCGACGACCACGCCGAGTCGGTCGTTCTGTCCACGACCGTTCTTGCCCCCTTCGTGGGACTCAGGGCTGTCTGGGGCCATATCGGCGGAATCCAAGGTAGCGCGGGCTTCGACCTCGGACTCATCACGACCTACAACGAAAGCCCGGGCCGCACGGGCGACAGCCCGGTAGGCCTGACCACGGGCTTCGACTTGGGGGGGCGTCTGTGGCTGTCAGACGCATGGGCGATCACCGGCGACACCCGCGTGTCCTACGACCAGCTGGGCTTTTCGGGCCCACCGAATCGCTCCTTGCAGCGCAGCGAAGCTGACCTGTTTCGGGACGCGAACGTCTCGGTCGTCGACGTCACTGTCCGCTTCGGCATTCTGTTGAGCCTGTGAGGTCTATCGTGAACGGCCCGTCATTCGTCGGCCTCTTCTTCCTTATCGTTCTCACGCTGGGATCGACGCCTGCTCGGGCCGACGAGGTCGTTTTTTGGGGCGACGGCTGGTTGGTAGATACTTCGACTTCACTGCAGAATAGCTTCACGCAAGCTGGATTGCCACTAACGATCGATGATCAGCTCGTGGTGTCGACGGCATCGACAGCTGCCAACCCCACGCCTCTGTTGAACCAGCTTGCCCTCAACCCCGACGTTCGATGGATCGTCATGTCGCTGGGCGACGTCGACTTTCGACGAGACTTCCAGACCCAGACCCCAGCGAACATTCGGGACGCCAATATCCGCAATCTGCGGCGCATCTTGGAGACCCTGTTTAGTGAGTATCCGAGGGTTCGGGTGGTCTTTTTCGGCCCCGATTGGGGCAACTGGGTCGACACCGTAGCCTGCCAAGACGAGAGAGTGAACGTGTTCGGGCCCCTGGCGACGACCGCGGAGATCAACACAGGCCAGCGCGAAGCGGTCGGCGAGGCCTACCGAACGGTGGCCAACGTATACCCGAACGTCGACTACATCGACTTCTTCGGCACGCTTCAGCCGGGCGCACCCGACGTCAACTCTCCGTCGCCCGCCAATTTGATCGCCCCCGACTGTATCTTCCCGACCAGCGCGGGCTTTCAGAGTCTCGCGGACAGACTGGTCCGAGACTATTGGGGGGCCCCGATTCCGATCGCCGAGCCGGTGATCGTGCCGTCGCCGACCTGCGTCGGTCAGCGCACATCGTTCACCAGCGCCAGCACGACCGCCATCGATAACACGTGGCGCATCGACGGCATCGTCACCAGCACTCTGGCGATGTACGACGCTACTTTCTCTACCGAAGGGATACGCATCGTCGAGCTCGAGGCCGGAAACGGCGCGAATACCGCGACGGCCTCGGTGCCCCTCCACGTATTGCCCTCCTGCGACGCCGGCGACGCCGGAATACTCGACGTCGGAGGATTCGTAGACGCCGGATTCGTAGACGCTGGCATCGATGACACCGGCGTCGATGGCGGCTTCCAAGACACCGGCGTCGATGGCGGCTTCCAAGACACCGGCGTCGATGGCGGCTTCGAAGACACCGGCGTCGATGGCGGCTTCCAAGACACCGGCGTCGATGGCGGCTTCCAAG
>CAZFIV010000062.1:0-21108 GCA_964519665.1 uncultured Myxococcales bacterium | reverse complement strand
CCAAGACACCGGCGTCGATGGCGGCTTCGAAGACACCGGCGTCGATGGCGGCTTCGAAGACACCGGCGTCGATGGCGGCTTCCAAGACACCGGCGTCGACGCTGGTGTTGCAGCGGACGCTGCCGTCGGGCCCTCGATATTCGAAGAGATCGAGATCATCGGCGCCTGCAACGACAGCCGGCTCCCTGACGGCCGCCCGATCTATCCGATGCTTCTGCTCGGCGTGGCGCTGTGGCTCCGCCGCCGCCCATGGCGTCTTGCACCGGATGCCCCGCCGGCGCGGCGCGGATATCGCCGGAAATCGGCGTGCCGTGGCCCTCGCGGTAGTGCCTAAGGCCGATTCGGACTACACTGCCATCGTGATACTGAGAGTCGAGGCCCGCCTGGTGGCCCTCCTAGGCGCGCTGGTCGGTTTTACTACCGGCGCCGCCGGCTGCCACTGGCTCGAAGAGAAGGAACGGGCGCCTCTCAACGGGGGTGAGACCATCGGCTACTCGCTGCACATCGACAGTGTAGCGGCGATCGGCACCATCACCTTTGAACGAGAGGGACGCGGGTTCTTGATTCGAGCCTCGTCACCGGCTTTCCCTCCACAGCGAGTGGCCGCCGACCTCACCAGCCCCCTGGGACCCGTGAGGGCCTACAACCTCGACATGCTCTGGCTTCCGCCCTCGCAACGAGCGCTCGGAGCCGAGACCAAGGTGGGAACCGTTCGAAGAGAGCAGACGTATATGGGACGCGACCTCTACTTCGTGGAACGCGACAAGCCCGAACGAAGGACTTACGGCTTTGATAAGTACTCCGGTTTTCTCGTTTACATGAAGAAGACGCGGCACTCCGCCATGATGACCGGGACCACCATCCCGGGCATGTAGCGGGCATGTAGCGGGCATGTCGCGACCACCGACGGGCGCCGACGGGCATGACGACAAGGCCCCATTGCACGTCGTTCTTCATACGCCCGAGATTCATTGGAACACCGGCAATATCGGGCGCACGTGTCTGGCGGCCGGGTGCCAGCTCCATCTCGTGCGTCCCCTCGGCTTTTCCCTGAACGACAAGGCCGTACGTCGGGCTGGCTTGGATTATTGGGGACGTGTCGATCCTACCGTCTGGCCGAACTGGCCGGCGTTCGAAACGGCGTTGCCCAACCTCGGCGAGCCCGTGATCGTGACCCCCGACGCATACGTTCCCTACTGGGCCACCGACCTTCGGGGGCCCACGGTCCTTATCTTCGGCCGAGAGAGCAACGGTCTGCCCAGCGATATTCGAGTCCGGTACGCGGAACAGAGCGTCATGATCCCGATGTCGACAGAAGTCGTCCGCTCCCTCAACCTATCAACGAGCGTCGGCATCGTCGTCTACGAGGCAGTCAGGCAGCGGAGCACCTGACGGCTCAACCCACCACGGTCGCCCGGCGGCCCTACTTGCCGGTCGGCCTTCGGTCACCCAAGAGGACAACTCAGTGGCTGCGGTCCAGCCTTAGCCAACTTAAGCGCAGAAATGTTGGCGCCGCTGAAGCGGGGGGACGGGTTGCGTTTCTCGGTAACCGCGTCAGTATAGCCTCTGTGACCGGTGCCGCCTCCGGCAACTCACCACCGCGATGGTGGACACGGGTTCGGCGCCGGATGTCCGGCTGGTTGGCCACGCGACCCGAAGGTCCGATGGTCACTCGCCACGCGGTCGATGAAGCCTTGACCCGTGCCAAAGCGGCGGAGGCCCATCCCGACAAGCGGGTCGCCGTCCAGCTCTACTGGCAGGCCACGCAGTCGTTCGTCGACCGCGGACACTACGAGAACGCGGCTTACGCCCTCGAGCGGGCCACTCGACTGGCCCCTAAGCAGGCTGACCTTCACAACGCCTTGGCTCAGTGCCTCACCCGGCTGGGTCGTAACGAGGCCGCGGCTGCTGCTTACCGACGGGCGGCGTTGAGGGCCCACGCCCAGGGGCAGCAACAGTGGGCCGATGAGCTCCTCAAAACGGCGGATTGGCTCACGCCGACCCACGCGGCGACGCTTCAGAAGTCGGCGTCGACGGTGCCCCAAGGTTCCAACGGCACCCTGCCCGCGGTATCGGCCCCGACCGATCCGGCCTGTGGCCCCGAGGCTGACCTTCACGAAGCGGAGACGGTCGTCGTCGACGCCGCGATGCTCGCCGTGCCGGCGACCAGCCGGGGTCGACCGCTCGATGCACCGGAGATCCGCTTCACCGACCAGCACGCGCGCTCGGCGCCCGCCTCAGTGGATGCCGAGCACGTCGACCGAGTGGTCGCGGCGGCGATCGCCAGCGCGAAGCTCGACGAATAGGCCCCCCGGCTCGAGCGACCACCCGATTACCACCGAGTCCGGCGTTCACTGCGCCGCCCGTTTGAGCTCTAGCAACTTGGATTGACCGAGCCCCGTCACCAGGGGAGGCGGCGTACCCAACGCCGTCCAGAAGGAGCGGTCTCGAAACAGCTCTACGATCGCCTGCAGGTGACCATCCTGACTGAACAGAACGCCGCCCGACCGAAGACATGGATATAGGGCCGTCAGACACGTCCGGGTCGAGCTCAGGAGATCGACGTCGAGGAGCACGACGTCGACGGGGCAACAGAAGCCTCGGAGGGTGTGTTCGAACCAGCCTTTGTGAAACGTGCAGACCTCGGGGACACCGTAGGTCTCAACCACTCGACGTACCGCCGCTTCGCGCCCCGCGAACGCGCCGGCTCGAAAGACGACCCTCCGACCGTCCAGGTGCCAGTGGACCTCGTCGTTGGGCGGTATCCCTCGAAACGAATCGAAGACCATTAGGTGACCGCCTGCAGCAGCGACCGCAATACTGAGCTTGGCCGTACTCCCTCCGAAGCCCGCCCCCGCCTCGACCACCGTCAGATTTCGACGCCCCTGCAGGCGCAGGACCGCCTGCGACACTCGGAGCATCTCGGCAAGGGTGTGGTACCCACGAACGTGGTTGGTGACGTGAAGAAAGCGCTGGATCAGGCGTACGCGGGCCGGAAGCGATAGTGCGAAGGCGTCGGTGGTCAAGAAGTCGTAAACGGTCCGACGGTCGCGGGTCAGCAGATACTGCCACGACTTCAGCTTGCGGTAGGGGGTACCGGGGCCCCTGCGATACCAGCGTGTTTGGGGCTTCATTGAAGGGCACGGTGGGGGTCAGGCATCGAGCTGAGCCTGACCCTCGGCGCTTCGAAACCACTCGAACGTGCGGGCGAGACCCTCCTCGGTCGATATGGCGGGGCGATAACCGAAATCGCGATGGGCGCCCTGGTGATCGAAGTAGTGAGACGTGCCCAGAATGACCGCGGCCATCCGCGTCAACGGGGGTTCTTTGGAGGGAGGGAGCAGACTGTAGGCACCTTCGAGCATCCAACCGATTCGGTAGGCGGCCCCGAAGCTGAGCTTGCGCCGAATGCCCGGGGCACCGACACCCTCGAGGACTTGCCGAACAAACTCCCACAGGCGTATCGGCTCCGCCTGGCCCAGAAAATAAGCTCTACCGCCCGCAGGACAGTTCGGGTCTTCGAGGGCGTCCGCCAGCTGAACGTGAGCGTCGACGACATTGTCGATATAGGAAACGTCGACCCTGTTGGTACCGTCGCCAACCTGCGCGAGGCGTCCTTCGCGGGCCCGTCGCACCAATCGAGGCACGATCTGCGGATCGCGAGGCCCGAAGACGAAGTGCGGACGCAAAGCGCCCGTCCGAAGTCCGTCCCGGTGGGCGGCCAGGACCGAGCGTTCCGCTTCGGCCTTGGTTGGGCCGTACGACGACAAGTATCGGTCGGGATACGGGATCGACTCGTCTTCACCGCCTTTCACCCCTTTCGCACCGATCACCACCGACGGCGTGCTTGTATAGACGAAGCGGGTCACCCCGCTCGCTTCGGCCGCGTCCAGGAGCTTGCGAGTCCCGTGCACGTTCGTGTCGACGTATTCCTGATGTCGGCCCCAGTAACCCACCCGCGCCGCGACGTGAAAGATCGTGTCGACGCCCGCGACGGCCGACTTGACCGCCACTTCGTCGCGCACATCGCCCCGAACACAGGGCACGTCCCAGGCCTCGAGGTGCGGATAGCGCGAGCGCCCAAGCACTCGGACTTCATCGCCGCGGTCGAGGAGTCGCCGCACGATGTGTTGGCCCAAAAAGCCCCCGCCGCCGGTCACCAGCGCCTTCATGCCTTCACCTTACCCACGGCCCACTTGGTGAGATCTTCCCGACGGATCTTGGCGTTGTGCCGGGCGTCGACGGGAAAACTCGAGTGGAAAAGAAGCGTGTCAATCGACTCGGTGAGGGGCGAAGCCCGACCCAAGTCGAGCAGCTCTTCGCGCAACGTTGCTTCATCGGAAGCGTCGGCCGGTCGCCCGTCGGGATTGCACTCGATGATGATGACCGGCCTCTGTTGACCTCGCGGCCCCAAACCTACCAGCGCCGACCGGTAGACCCGCTCGTGCTGGTTGAAGATCGCCTCGCAACGCACTGTATACATCGGGCCGTCGACGGTCTCGACTCGGTGGGACTTCCGACCGCAGAACCAGAGCTGCTCGTCGTCATCCAGGTACCCCACGTCGCCGAGGCGGTGCCACAACCGCTCGCCGTCGGAGCCGGTCATCTTGGCCCGAGCCTGGTCGTCAGGGCGACGGAAGTAGCCTTGCGTCGTCACCGGACTTCGGACGACGATCTCTCCGATCTCGTTCGCCGGCAGGGTCTCGGCGTCTTCGGCCCGCTCGATGGGTTCGTCGTCGACCCGGATCACTTTGAGCTCGGTGTTCGAGACCGGCTTGCCAACGTAGGTACCCGCGCCGGCCGCCGTCTTGTCGGCCGCCCCGATCGACAAGAGCCGGCGAGCGCTGGGCAGCGTGATCGGGAGGCACTCCGTCGCTCCATACGGGGTGAACGCGTCGGCCCCGTCGGGAACCAGCTTCAGCACCCGCTCGAGCAGGCTCACTGGACACGGGGCGCCGGCCATCAGCACCCGCCGCAGGCTCGTTAGCCGCAGGTCGTTCTGCTCGCAGTAGGTCACCACGCGGAGCCAGAAGGCCGGCGAACCGAATGCATAAGTGACGCCCTGATCTTGGATCGATTCCATGATCTTGGCTCCGTCGACGGACGCCGGCTTGGTGGCGTCCATGTCGGGGATGATGACCGTGGCTCCGATCGCCACCGAAAAGAGCGAAAACAACGGGAACGCCGACAGATCGACCTCTCCCGGTTCAATCTTGAAGTCGTTCTCGAACAGCTTCACCTGCGCATCGAAAATCTCGTGGGTGTACAGAACGCCCTTCGGCGCTCCGGTGCTCCCCGAGGTGAAGAGAATGGCCGACAGATCGCTGGCGGTCGTGCTTACGGCCGGAAGCTCGCCGGTAGCGCCGGCGACCGCGACCTGATCGAGGGTCGTCCCCCCCCAGAACCATCGCCGCCCCACGGTCACGTTGATCTTGACCGAACCGAACGCCCGGCCGAACAGCAGACGAGCCACGTGGCCTCGAGGGATGGCGATGAACGCCTCGGGCTCGACCTCGCTGATCGCCCCCAACACGTTGGTTCGCCCCATCGCCGGGTCGATGAGCACCGGCACCGCACCCAACCGAAACAACGCAAAAGTCAGCCCGAAGAACTCGAGGGACGGTTTGACCATCAACAGACAGCGCATGCCCTGCCGAATGCCCATCGAGGCCAACCCCCGCGCGTAGTCATCGATCTTCGCGTCGAGCTGCTCGAACGTGAGGTGCGCATACATTCGACGGCCCTGCGACGTGTAGCCCTCGGGCACCACCACTGCGCGGGCGAAAGGTCGCTCGCCAGCCTGGGTCCGCATGCGCTCAGCAATATTGAACGGCTGGGGTCGGGGTTCGGTGGCGCTGACGGGCGCAGCCGAGGAGGGAACGGCGGTCGTAGTCATGCGGGTGCCTCATCCAAAAAGCGTTCGATCAGCGGCACGATACGTTCGTGGGCGTCCTCGACCACGAAATGACCGGCGTCCTCGATATAGTGCCGAGTGGCGTTCGGAAACCGCCGCCGCCACTCCTCGTAGAACCGGTCGTCAAACACGTAGTCCTTCGCGCCCCAAATCAACAACATAGGATGCCGCTGAAACTTCTCGATGTCTTCGCCGATGGTCTCGAGAAGCTTATAGCTGACGTGGCGCGGAGACGTCGGAATGTCTTGGACGAAGCGTAGGTTCGCAATCCGGCTCGCCCAGTTGGAGTACGGTGCCAGGTACCCTGCTCGCACCGCGGGCGTGATCCGCTCCGGATGGGCGGTACAGGTCTTCAGGGCCCCGAGCACGAAGGCATTGAATCCGCGGATCGCGAGCGCACCGAAACCCGGAATGCGGCATAGTCCGATCTGCCAGGGCATGTGACGAGACGGAAAAGCTGCGGTGTTGAACACGACGAAGCGCCCGACCCGTTCGGGATTCTCGAGCGCAAAGCCCATTCCTATGGCGCCTCCCCAGTCGTGCACGATCAGGGTGATGTTGGTGAGACCGAGGTGGTCGACCAAGCCCGCTATCCGGTCGATGTGCCCGCGGAGCGTATAGGTGGCGCGCTCGGGCTTATCGGATAAGCCGCAGCCCACATGGTCAGGCGCGACGACCCGATACGTCGACGAAAGGCGCCTGATCAGGTGTCGATAATAAAACGACCAGGTTGGATTCCCATGCAACATCAGGAGCGGCGGGCCATTTCGAGGACCTTCGTCGACATAGTGCAGCCGCCCGGACGTCGTCGAAAAGTAATTCGCCCCAAACGGATACTCGTCGGCAAACGCCGAACGGTCGATCGACACGGCCGGCGGGTATTCGGTCACCACTGCACCCCCATCATGACCGACGACAGGCCGGAGCCGATCCCCAGGAGCCCCACGGTCTGACCCGGCTGAATGAAGCCATCGTCGACCGCCATCCCGAGGGTCATCGGCAGCGATACGGAGCCCACGTTACCCAACCGCTCGAAGGTGATGTAGGCCGACTCGGGGGCGAAACCCAATCGCTGACTCAGCGCCGCGTGATGGGCTCGGCCGACCTGATGGGTGATCACTCGATCGGGATACGTCCACCCGGTCTCTCGTCGAAAGTCGGCCCAGTTCGCTTCCGCCAGCGCTAGGCCGGCATCGAGGAGCGCCTCGGCGTCGGTGTTCATGTCGAGATTGGTCTCGGAGGTCACCCCCCCGTCTTGCGGCACGTGCCCTGCCCCCGCATCGCCGCCTTGGCACAACTGATTGTGCTCGGTCGCCGCCCGGACACTCGCCGCGCGCAATTGACGGCCCTCGCCGACCACATCACTGCGGGCGAGAACCACGGCCGCGGCTCCCGACCCGATCGTGAGGGACGCGATCGCGCCCTTGATGGTCTTTCGATTCAAGGTGGTGTCGGACCGCAGACGTTCAATGGTCGCGTCGACGAGAGGTTTACCGTTTTCGCCGGCCACCACCAGCCCGGCCTCGATCTGCCCGAGCTCGATCATGTTGGCGACGAGTAACATGCCGTTGGCCACCCCCAAGCACGCGTTCGAGACATCGAACACGCTCGCCGTGGACGGTAGACCGAGCGCGTGGTGCACGACGTTGGCGGTGGCCGGCTCGAGGAAGTCCCGGCACACACTCGCGTGGATCAGGCAACCGATCTTGCTCGGGTCCAGCCCCGATCGCGCCAACGCATCGCGGCCGGCGGCGGCGGCGACCGTGCTCGGCAAGACCGGTCCGGCCCAGTAGCGACGGGCCTTGATTCCGGTCATCAGCTCGAGGCGACCCGGATGCAGCCGAAGACGGTCGTACAAGGGTGAAAGAGCGTCCTCGACCGCTTCTGACGTGAGTTCGTGAGGCGGCAGGTCGTAGCCGACACCCGCTATGGCTACCCGTTCAAAGCGCATTCGTAGATCGCAGATAACTCATGCTCAGCCGTTGACCAACACGTTCCAGCCCCGACGCATCGGGCGAACGGCGGAAATACAGGTTTCAGGGCGCGCGGGCCCCCCCGGTACCCGGTAGCCACCCATAGGATCGAGCGCCCTCCGTGGACTCCGCACGAATCCATCCCCGATGGTCGGCGGCGATCCGATGCGCGATCGCCAAGCCGAGGCCGGCGCAAATCGGCACGGCGGCGTTTCTACGGGCCCCCGATAACGCCCCAACGGCCTAACACGCTTGAATCAAATGAACCCTTCGAAGGGCCAGGGCCAACCGAAGACTCCGGCCCGCCAGAGGATCAGCGCGACGAGCACGATGGTGATCAAGAGCCCCAGCAAGACCGGCGGCCACAGCGGTTCCTTGAGGTCGGGGTCGTCCTCGAACATCTGATAGAGCGTCGCGAACCGCTCGGATTCCTTCGGCGGATCGTCTGGCTCCGACGACTGGGGCGACGGCTTCGATTCGCTCATGGTCTCGGGGTATCACGAAGGACTCGCCCCGCAGAGCCGCATGTTGAGCGCTTGCTTTCGGTGCACCCAG
The DNA here is from genome assembly GCA_964519665.1 of uncultured Myxococcales bacterium. Lineage (GTDB taxonomy): Bacteria > Myxococcota > Kuafuiibacteriia > Kuafuiibacteriales > Kuafuiibacteriaceae > JANQQN01. The sequence continues at coordinate 12,666 of CAZFIV010000062.1, read as the reverse complement.
CGGGCACAGGGCAGCGTGCCCGCTTCGGTCGTCGTCGCCCTGGTCGCCGTCCAAGTCTTCTTCGGCCTGTGGCCCACCGCGGGATCCGTCGCCCTCAAGGAGCTCAGTCCGGCCGCGTTGATCGGGTTTCGAACGTTGGTCGGGGGCCCGCTGCTGTTCGCGGTCGTGAGCGGAGGTCGGCGATGGCCCAACCGGCGCGACCTGTTCACGCTCGCGGCCCTCGCGTTCTTCGGCATTACCGCCAACCAGCTGTTGTTTGCCGAAGGCCTCGAGCGCGCCGGCCCCATCAACGCGATCATCATGGTCGTGATCATTCCCGTCGTGACCCTCGCGATCGGAATGCTGCTCAAGAGAGAAAAGCCCAACGGGCGGCGAATACTCGGGGTGTTCATCACGATGGTCGGTGTCGCAGTCCTCGTGCGCATCGAACGGTTCGACCTTTCGAGCGCGACCCTCGTGGGCAACCTTCTTTTCTTGGCCAACACGTCGAGCTACGCGCTCTACTTGGTGCTCGCGAAACCGCTGGTATCGCGGGTCGGTGCCATGTCGGCGGTGGGTTGGCTCTTCTTGTTCGGCGCCATCGAAGCGCTCCCGTGGACGGGCCCGGCCGTCGCAGCAACCGACTGGACCGCGCTCAGCGGAGGGGCTTGGTTGTCTTTGGGCTTCATCCTGCTCGGCCCCACTATCGGGACGTATTTCCTCAACGCCTACGCCCTCAAGTACGTCGACGCGTCGATCGTGGCGATCTTCGTGGGTGTTCAACCGATCATCGGTACGCTGGGCGCCTGGGTGATCTTGGGAGAAGTCCCCACGACGAGAGCGGTCGTTGCCGCCTTCGTGATCACCGCGGGAGTTTTGGCGGCCTCGCCTGCCTTCCAACGCCATGCTTAGCATAGGACCATGCGGCTCAAGGTTGTACTGACCAACGACGATGGTCCCGATTCACCGCTGCTCGCGGCCTTCGCGGAAGCGATCGCTGCCGCGGTCTGGTGTCGCGAGCTGCGGCTGGTCGTTCCGGCTCGGGAACGGAGCTGGATCGGCAAAGCGATCACCCGGTTCGATCCCTTGACCGTGTCGGCGCTTCGCATCGGGGGGCTCGAAGGCTACGCGGTGCAGACGCTGAGCGGCTCAGCGGGCACCCCCGCCGATTGCGTCGAGCTCGCCCTGTGGAACCTGTATCCGGATCGTGCCGATCTGGTGCTCTCGGGCATCAACATCGGCGCGAATGCCGGCTTAGCGTTTACACTCAGCTCGGGAACGGTTGGAGGCGCCATCGAAGCGTCCCTGAATGGGGTCCCAGGAATCGCCCTATCCGCCGATGTGCCCAAAAACGTCCACCGTACGTGGGGCGATGGCGGCCTCCGCGACGGGGCCCTTCTTGAGTCTTGGAAGCGCCTAGCCGGCTGCGCGGTCCGTATCTGCGGCCTGTTGGCGGAGCACGGCGCGCCGTCGAGAGCGCCCCGGTTGTCGATCAATCTGCCCTGGCAGGCGAGCGAGAAGACGCCCGTCCGGATGACCCGAGTCAAGAGAACCGCCTACCGGGGGTTATTCGAGCCGGACCCCGACGCGCCATCGACCTTTCGTCATCGATTTCCAGGCTTCACGGAAGAGGCCGAGGCACCATCCGCGACCGCCGCCCGCCTTCCGTCGGACCTCGACACGTTAGCGCGCGGCGAGATCTCTCTGTCGGTCCTCGGGGCCCTGGTCGAAGCGACCGAAGACCACGCCCTCACCGAACTCCTGGACCACATCAACGGGCCGACCGGTCACTGAGGCAACCGGCCATCGCCCCGGCACGGCGACGGCCATCGCTCCCCGACGCTCCGGAGGTCGGACGTTCGGCCGCCGCGAAACTCCCACTCGACAGAAAGCCTTCGGCGAATTAGGGGCTTGGCATGGACAGCGTCGAGAGCTCGACCGAGCTCGGGCTCGGAATGATCGTCACGCTCGCTCTGCTGAGCGTCACCACGTGCATTGGCAGCTACCGTGTCTTTGTCGGCCCCACGCTGCCCGACCGGGTCATCGCCCTCGACCTCGTCGCCTTCTCCGCGGTCGGCACGATCGCCGCCTATGCGATCGCGACCGACGAAGGGACACTTCTCGACGTCGCGCTCGTTCTTTCCTTGCTGGTGTTTCTCGGCACCGTCGCCTTTGCTCGCTACTTCGAGCGGCGGTCCCGGCTGAGCTGAATCATGACTCAGTATGCGGTCACCTTGGCCCTGCTCGGGGCCGGCGCGTTCTTCTTCCTGGTCGCAGGGATCGGCACGCTCCGGATGCCCGATGTTTTCACTCGAATGCACGCGATCACCAAAGCCGGCACCGTGGGCGTTGGCTTGACGATGGCTGCGGTCGCGGTCCACTTCGGCCCGGAGAGCGAAGTTGTTACCCGGGCTGCGGCCGTTCTGGCCTTCACGTTGCTCACCTCCCCCGCATCCGCACAAATGATAGGTCGCGCGGCGTACCTCGTCGGCGTGCCAATGACCTCAGCTTCGGCGAAAGATGAGCTGCGCGACCAAGACCCCCGTCGAGTATTCGAAGCCGCCTCCATCGCCGCCGAGAGCTCCATCGACGGCCAACATCGGCCTCAGTAAGTCATGATCATCGCTATAATCATACTGCTTACGGCGGCCTTGGTCGTCCCCTTCGCCGTCGCTCTCACGGGTCGATGGAGTGGCACCGTCGTGTCATTGCTCCCCGGAGGCCTCTTCGCTTTCTTTCTGAGCCGGCTGCCTTCGGTCCAAGCCGGCGATTTTGACGTCGAGGTGCACCCGTTGGTCGAAGTCCTCGGGGTCGAAGCCGCGTTTCGACTCGATGGCCTCAGCCTTACGTTCGCCCTGTTGATCCTGGGCATCGGCACGTTGATCGCCGTTTATGCCGGCAGCTATATGGGCGACCACCCGCGCATCGGCCGCTTCTTCGCCTTCTTCCTCCTGTTCATGGCCGCGATGCTGGGCCTCGTCCTGAGCGACGACCTGTTCACCTTGTTCGTCTTCTGGGAGCTCACCAGCCTGTCGTCGTTCCTGCTGATCGGCTTCGAGCATCACCTCGAGGACAACCGGGCCGCTGCACGCCAAGCGTTGGTGGTGACCGGGGCCGGTGGCCTCGCCCTGTTGGGTGGTCTGCTCCTTCTGGCGTCGGTCGCCGACACCAGTCGAATCTCGACGCTCCTGTCGGCGGGCTCGCACATCCAAGCCGACGTGCGATACGGCTTGATCCTTGCCCTGGTGTTCGTAGGCGCATTCACCAAGTCTGCGCAGTTTCCCTTTCACTTTTGGCTGCCGGCGGCCATGGCGGGGCCGACACCGGTGAGCGCCTATTTGCACAGCGCCACGATGGTGAAGGCTGGGATTTTCCTGCTGGCCCGGCTGTCGCCGGCCCTCGGAGGCAGCGACGGGTGGCTCTATACCTGCGTGGCCGTCGGCGGTGCGACCATGGCGTTGTCCGCCTGGGCGTGTTTCGCGGTCACCGACCTCAAACAGGTGCTCGCCTATACGACCACGATGGCCCTCGGCCTGCTCGTGCTCCTGCTGGGCCTCGGTACGACCGCCGCCGTCGAAGCCTTCGGTTTCTATCTGGTCGTTCACGCGCTCTACAAGGCCGGACTCTTCATGGCGGCGGGAACCATCGACCATGAAACGGGCACCCGCGAGCTTCCGAGACTGTCCGGCCTGCGCCGTTCTATGCCGTTGACCGCGGCCGGAGTAGGATTGGCCGCCGCATCCATGGCCGGCGCGCCTCCCTTTCTCGGCTTCGTCGGCAAAGAGGCGACGTACGAAGCGGCTTTGCACGCCGGCGCGGCAGGGGTGGTCGCTTTGACCCTGATGGTCGTGGCCAACGCCGCGTTGATCGCCATATCGTTGACGCTCTTCTTCGATGTGTTCCTGGGTCAGCCGGGATCTACGCCCAAGGCTCCTCACGAGGGTCCGGTCGGGTTGTGGGGAGCGCCCGTGCTGCTCGGGGGCCTTGGTCTCATACTGGGGCCGGCCACCTCCGGCGTTGCCCACGCGCTGGTGGCCCCGTTGACGGTCAGCGTGGCCGGTCCCTATGAAACGCACGCGGCGCTCTGGCACGGATGGACGCTTGCGCTGGGACTCTCGGCGCTGACCATCACGCTCGGCGGGTGTTTGTTCGCGATTCGCGCGCACGTACGAGCCAGCTCGGCCATTGGCGCCCTGGCTTGGGCGTTCGTGACAGGGCCCGGCCAAGCTTTTGAACGCGCGCTCCTGGCGCTTCATCAGGGAGCCGAGTTCATGACTTCGTCCATTCACTCCGGACGTCTTCGGCGCTATCTCACGATCTGCTTGGGGGTCGTCGGATTCGCGGCGGCGCTGGCGTTCACCCAGCGGGTCGATCTCGAAGTCGACCTTCGAACCCTCGGCGACGTTCGGTTTTATGAGTGGGTCGTCGTCGCCTTGCTGCTCGTATCTTCCTGGGCCGCGGCCACCGCAAACACGCCGTTGCGCGCGGTCTTGGCGCTTGGGGTCAGCGGTTACTCCGTCGCGCTGATCTATCTGCTCTTCGGAGCGCCGGACCTCGGCATGACCCAATTCTCGATCGAGACACTGACCGTGATTCTAGTGGCGTTGATCTTGGTGCACCTGCCGGCGGCCGACCTTCAGGTCAAGAGTCGAGCGGCGCGGACCGCGACGGCCGTCGTATCAGCCCTGGTCGGCACCGTCATGGGTGCCCTCACCCTCGCCATCCTCACTGTCGACCTCGACCGCGCAGTGCCGGAGTACTACGCGCGTAGCAGCTACACTTTGGCCCACGGTCACAACATCGTGAACGTCATACTGGTCGATTTTCGAGGATTTGACACCTGGGGGGAGATCACCGTGCTGACGATCGCCGGCATCGGCGTCTATTCGCTACTTAGGCGCGGCGAGCAACGCTCCGAGACCGGCTTGCCGGACGATGAGAGAAGCGCCGCCATCCAACAAGCCGGTTCGGCCCAAGACGAAACTGGCCCCGATTCATCGGAGACTTAGGCATGTATTCCCTTCTCCTTCGTACCACGGTGCGACTGATCATTCCGTTGACGCTTCTCTTCAGCGTCTTCGTTTTGCTGCGCGGACACAACGAACCGGGGGGTGGCTTCGTGGGCGGCCTCGTCGCTTCGGCCGCCTTCGCCTTGTATAGTTTATCGAGCGGGGTCGACGAGGCGCAGCGCTCGCTGAAGCTCGCGCCTCAGACCATATCGACCCTCGGCCTGACGCTCGCCCTTGTCGCCGGAATCGTTCCCATGATGGGAGGCGAGCCCTTTCTAACCAGTATGTGGATCGATGTCCCCACCCCGATCGGCTATCCCATCACGCTCGGCACGACGCTGCTCTTCGATATCGGCGTCTACTTTGCCGTCGTGGGAACGGTCTTACTCATCGTTTTTTCGCTCGAAACACGGGCCTTCACTTCGGACCAAGAGAGTTGACGATGGAAGTTCTTCTCGCCGTCGCCCTGGGCGTCTTTTTCGCCATCAGCATCTACACTGTCTTGCGACCCAATTTCTTGCGCGTGGTTATCGGATTCATGATGCTGTCCAACGCCGTCAATCTGATGATTTTCGTCGTCGGCCGAATGACTCGAGGCCAACCACCGCTCATCCCCCACGCTCAAAAGAGCCTCGAGGGCACTTACGCCAATCCGCTGCCCCAAGCACTCATCCTCACCGCTATCGTCATCAGCTTCGCCCTGACGGCTTTCGCGCTGACTCTGGCGTTTCGCGCGTACCGAACGCTGGGCACTCTCAATACGAATTTGATGGACAATACCGAGCTCCCCCCAACGACGGCGCGCTCCACGCGAGGAAGGTTGTCAGCGTGAACGATACACTCGCCTTGATGCCGCTGGCCGTCCCTCTCGCAACGGCGCTCGTTTCGCTGTGGTTGCGGTTTTCGAGCCGTCTTCAGTCCGCCGCCGCCCTGATCGGACACATCGTGTTGCTGATCGTGGCAACCGTGTTGGTTCACGAGGTGTGGTCGAGCGGCACCGTCGTCGCCCAGATGGGAAGCTGGGCGCCTCCCTTCGGGGTCACCGTCGCCGTCGATCTGCTGGGCGCAGCGATGGTGTGGGTGGCGGCTCTGGTCTCCCTGACCGTGTCGGTCTACGCCACCGGCCACATCGACGAGCCCCGCCGACAGTCAGGCTTTTGGCCTCTGTTGAGCGTGCTGGTCATGGGCGTCAACGGAGCGTTTGTGACCGGCGATCTCTTCAATCTGTACGTGTGGTTCGAAGTCTTGCTGATGTCGTCGTTCGTGCTCCTATCGATCGGCAATCAGCGCTTGCAGATCGAGGCCTCGGTCAAATACGTCGCCATCAATCTAGTCAGCTCGAGCGCCTTTCTGATCGCCACTGCAATGCTGTACGGAATCACCGGCACGCTGAATATGGCGGACCTGTCCATCAAGATCACGCAGTCCGAGTCGACAGGCCTGGTAACGACGGTGGCGGTGTTGTTGACGGTCGCTTTCGGCATCAAGGCGGCCGTGTTCCCGGTGTATTTCTGGTTGCCGAGCGCCTATCCCGCTCCGCCCGCCGCCATTTCCGGACTCTTCGCTGCTCTGTTGAGCAAGGTCGGGGTCTACTCCCTTTTGCGGTGCTTCACGCTCCTGTTCCATGAAGACCAAGTGGTGGCGAATTCAGTCTTGCTGTGGGTATCCGGCGCGACGATGGTGGCGGGGGTGCTCGGCGCCATGTCGCAGACGGTCTTGCGGCACGCATTCTCCTTCCATCTGATCACGGCCATTGGCTTCATGATCATGGGCATCGCCATCCTGTCGCCGGCGAGTCTGTCCGCGACGATCTTCTACCTTCTTGCCGATATGATCGTCATTGCCGGTCTCTTCCTGACGGCCGGCGTGGTCGAGCGCGTGACCGACAGTAAAGATACTCGATTCATGGGCGGGCTATACGACCATCGTCCGCTGCTCTGCTTCGCGTTTCTGATCCCGGCGTTGTCCGTCGCCGGCTTTCCACCGATGTCCGGCTTCTGGGGGAAGTTGGGCCTTCTCCGAGCGGCCTTCGAGGGTGGCTATGGCCTCATGGGGGCGGTCGCGCTTGCAACCAGCGCGCTGACCCTCATCTCGGTGGGCCAGATATGGAATCGTGCCTTTTGGCGACCCAAGTCGGTATTGGCGCAGGAACCGTTCCGCAGAATGACGATCGCGTCGGCGATCCTTGCCGGGATGACCCTCGCCGTGGGGTTGTTTCCGGGAATGCTGTACGATTTTAGTGAGCGTGCGGCGAGCGACCTTTCCAAGCCTGAGCGCTACGTCGAAGCGGTGCTCTCCCAACGGAGCGCCCGATGATCATTCTGTTGCTGACGCTCGTGTGGATGGCGCTGTGGGGGAGCTTCGACATCGGCACCGCCCTGTTCGGCCTGTTGTTGGCCATCTTCTCGGCCAGCATCGTCCGTCAGCTCTATCGCAGCCGACGCGTTTGGCCGACCCGCAGACCGTCCGTGCGCCGGTTCTTTCGCCTCCTCCAGCTGGGCGGGGTCTTCTTCGTCGAGCTTGTTCGCTCCACGGTCTCGGTGGTTATAGAGGTGCTGCGCCCGAAGATTCACATTCGCCCGGCGATCATCGGCGTACCGCTCGACGTCACCTCCGACGTGCAGATCACGGTGCTTGCCAATCTGGTCTCATTGACACCGGGCACCTTGAGTATCGATGTATCGCCTGACCGACGAATCCTGTTCGTGCATGTATTGACCATCAGCGACGACGGCACCGAGGTTCGGCGAGCAATCAAAGGCCGGCTGGAGCGCGCCGTCGCCCGCGCGCTTTGAACCAAGCGCGCCTTCACGCCGTCATCGCCGTCATCGCCGAATCCGCACCGACCGACGACTTTCTGCCCACCGGCGGAGAATTCAGGGGCGCGGTTTGAGGACCACCGCTGACCCGTCCCGCCCGTTCAGGTACGCGGTAACCGGCGCATCGAGGACGATGTGGCGAACGGTCGGGCGCTCATTGGCGGCCTGGTGAGCATCGAGCCAGTCGAGGTCCAGCTCCGCCGCCGCGCGGCCGCGCTTTTGCTGAGGTGTGGATAGAGTCAGGTAGCCGAGCTGTAGCGACAACACATTGTGGAAAAAGTGGCTGCCCTGAGATGGCTCGACCGAACGCCCTTCGAAGATGGTCTCCACGATGATCTGAGCGCCGGATATCTGCGACCAGACGACCGGAATCCCAAGGTGGGGATCCGACGAGCCCCAGCGTCCAGGGCCGATCAACATATAGCGTCGCTCCTTGAGCGCCTCGTTGAGGGCGCCGATCTCCTCCGCTGCTGCCCGCACGCCGCCGTGCTCCAGAAAATCTCGCTTGACGTAGATGATATCCCGGATGCCCTGAAACACGCCGTTACCCAACGAAACATCGGTTCGACACAAGACCGCGTCCGGTGAAAGGTTGACTGGGGCAACGACGGCGGCCCGCTGAGTGCCAGCCTGTGGCCGCACCTGCAAGACGTACAAGATACCGCGCGCCGAGTCATCGAGGTCGACCGCAAATTCGATCTCGACCTCTTGACCGAATCCAACTTGCATCGTCTCGAGCAACTCCCGGAGTGCAGCGGCCAAGGGTACGGTCTGCCACCGGAGAATGTTGTTGAAAGTAACGACCCTCGGCCCAGGCAGCCGGAGATTGTCGCGGATGGCGTCGTCGGCCGGGGAGTAGACGCTCCCCATGTGGCGCAATACGCCATCGGCTTCGGCGTCCGACAGTGGGCAGCTGATCAGATTCGAGCGTCCCGAGACGAAGTCGGTGAGCGGTTTCGACATATCGAGCGCCAGAAACTGGCGTTGCCCCAACGACAAGAAATCCTGCGCGCAGCTGAACTGCGGTAGCACCCGAGGGCGCGCGGGGCTGAACTGCAGGGCGCGACCGCCTTCGACCACCGCCGTGCCCAGCCCGACCACGACCGCCGCCACGCCTTCTTCGGCGAGCTGGCCGGCGACCGGATAGAAGTTGCAGGACTGCGCGACGCCCGAGGAGGCCGGATAGAACCGGTCGCCAAAGCGGCGTCCAACGAGCTGCTGAATGGCCACCCCCATTCGCTCTTCTTCGATCGTGTAGGGGGTATTGGTTACGTACGAGCGCGCTTCGGCGCAATAGGTCGACGCGTAGACGGCCTTAACGGCGCTCTGAAGCTCATGGAGCCGAACGTCGGGATCCGGGTGGTTATTCGGTAGCATGAAGGTCGAATAGATGCCCGCGAACGGACGCTGCCGGGAGTCTTCGAGAATGCTGGAAGAGCGCACCGAAAGAGGACCGCTCAGATCGCTGCACGCCAGCGTCAGCGGCCTCACGAGCTCGGGCGGAACTTGGGCGGACAGAAAGCGACGCCGAATCTCTTCGTCGGTTCCCGGGGTCTCGAGGACTTCAGCCAGGTCGTTGTGCTCGAGAAAACGTTCGAACTCGTCGGTGCCGATGGCCACCGTCTTGGGGATCGCCATCTTGAGATTGTCGAACCGGTCTGCCAGGCGTTGCGGTCGCAGCGTCGAATTGACGAACGCGATGGCTCGGCCCTTGCCACCGATCGAGCCCGAACCGATCCGCAAGAAGGTCCGATCGGACTCGTATCGAGGCGAAAAGTCCGAAATCGCGCCGGTGTGCTCGAGCCGCCGCGCCTTGCGCAAGACCGACAGAAGGTGCTGCCGGAGTGCTTCCATGCTCTCGAACTCATCGGCTCGGCGGGGGCGAAGCTCGCGCGCGAGCATGAATACGCCTCGGGCCATGAGCCAGGTAGAGAAGTGGTTGTGGCGAGCGTGATACTCCAGCGACTCGTCGGAAATGACCGGGAGGATTCGCTCCATCTCGTATAGATCTTGTGCTCGACCAACCTCGGTGCGGTCGGGCGTCCGGAAAACGAAATCACCAAAGCCCACGTCTTCCCTCAAGAAGAGTCGAATCTGGCGCAGCAGGTGTGGTGAGTTCTTATTGCAGAACACGACGCCCATCCGCTCAGCGCGCTCACCCCAGCCGGGGTCCGCGGATTGAATGAGAATCGGCATGTCGGGCGCGTCGGAACGGATCTCCTCGGCCAGCTTGAAGCCCGCTTCTCGGTCGACACCATTGCCTTTGGGATACCGAACGTCGCTGATGACCGCGAGCACGTTATGCTGGTACGCTCGATAGTATTCGATGGCGTCTTCATATCGGGAGGTCAATATGACCTTGGGCCGGCTTCGCAGTAACATGCTCCGGTGCAGATCGTTGATGCCCTCCGAGATCAACGAGTGTCCTTGACGCAGCAACTCGACGTACAAAAGACTGATGAAGTTCGAGTAGAAGCGCACTGAGTCTTCCACCACGAGAATCACGCGCACCCCGGACACCGTGTCGTGAGCCACGTTGCGTTGGTCCTCGACGACCTTGATCGCGGCGATCAGCAGGTGAGCATCACCGGTCCACAAGAAGACGCGGTCGACGTACGGGAACTCGGTGGTCTGCCGGCGGGACGGCACCGTGGATACTTCGGTGTCGGTGAAGGCAAACAATACGATCGGCATATCAGGAAACTCGTCTTTGATGCTCTTGGTGAACGAATCGACGTCTCTGTCGCCGACGTTCGTCATCGTGATGACGAGATCGAATCGCCGCTGCCGCAGCTGCGAAAAAGCCTGCCCCGCGTCGTGCGCCCGAATGATCGTGGGCAGCTCGGACAGGTTGAGCTCGGAGTACTGATGGAAGAGCCGAGTCATCAGATGACCGTCCTCTTCCATCGTGAAGGCGTCGTAGGGAGACGAAACGAGGAGAATCTGCCGCACCCGAAAGGGCATCAGCCCGTGGAAGCGCAGATACCAGCTATCTTCGAATTGCCGGGTCATATCAGCGAGCCCGCGCTTCCCGTACTTTACACCGGAGCTTTCCGAGGCCGAAACTCTCGGCACCAAATACTACCGTAGCGAACGGCGCTCAGAGTACGCCCTGGTCGAGCATAGCGTCCGCGACCTTGATAAAGCCCGCCACGTTCGCGCCCTTGACGTAGTTGATGAAGTCTTGCTCTTTACCGTGGTCGACGCAAGACTGATGAATGGCCCTCATGATTCCCTGTAAACGGCCGTCGACTTCTTCGCGGGGCCAAGAGAGATGCATCGCGTTTTGCGACATCTCCAGGCACGAGGTCGCGACCCCACCGGCGTTGGCCGCTTTGCCGGGTCCGAACAGGATCTTTGAGGCGAGAAAGTAGTCCACGCCTTGGGGCACCGTCGGCATATTCGCACCTTCCGAGACGACCTTGCAGCCGTTCGCCACCAAGGTCTTTGCTTCGCCGGCGCTGATCTCGTTTTGCGTCGCGCACGGCAGGGCGACATCACAGGGAACGCCCCATGGACGCTGTCCCTCGAGGTACTCGGCGTTGGGATACTTCGTGGCGTACTCACGGATGCGACCCCGACGCACGTTCTTGAGCTCTTCGACCCAGGCGAGCTTTTCGTCATCGATACCGTCGTTGTCGACGATCGTCCCCGACGAGTCGGACAGAGTGACGACCTTGCCGCCGAGTTCGTTGACTTTCTCGACCGCAAACTGGGCCACGTTGCCCGAGCCGGACACGGTGCAGGTCTTGCCCTTGATGCCGTCGCCGATCACCGACAGCATCTCCGCGGCAAAGTAGACGGTACCGTAACCCGTTGCCTCGGGCCGGATCAGCGAGCCTCCCCATGACAGCCCTTTACCGGTAAGAACGCCCGAATAGTCGTTGGTGATCTTCTTGTACATGCCGAAAAGGAAGCCGATCTCCCGGCCGCCGACCCCGATGTCGCCGGCCGGAATATCCGTTCGCGGCCCGATATGGCGATACAGCTCCCGCATGAAGGCCTGGCAGAAGCGCATGACCTCGTCATCACTCTTGCCCTTCGGGTCGAAGTCCGCCCCACCCTTACCGCCGCCGATCGGCAAGGTGGTCAGCGCGTTCTTGAAGACCTGCTCAAAGGCCAGGAACTTCAAGGTCCCCAGGGTGACGCTCGGATGGAAGCGCAGACCTCCTTTGAATGGGCCGATCGCGTTGTTCATCTCGATCCGGAAACCACGGTTGACATGAACGCCCCCTTGGTCGTCGACCCACGGCACTCGGAACAGGATGACCCGCTCCGGCTCGACGATGCGCTCCAAGATCTTGGCGTGACGGTAGGCGGGCGTCGATTCGACCACTGGCATGACCGATTCAACCACTTCACGGACGGCTTGATGAAACTCCTCCTCTCCCGGGTTCTTGGCGATGAGCTGGCTCATGAAGCTATCAACGTGGCTGGACATGACCCATCAGTGTTCACTGGCCGCGGTCGGTGTCAACGACGATCGGTCGGCACCGTCGACCCTCGAATCGTCCAAAGAAAACGACGGCGAGTGACACGTCGAGTCTTGAGCGGCAGCAACAGGACCAAACGAGACGGTGTTGAGTCGTCGACGCTGCGCGTCCAAACCGGCGGCCCCTCGACGCCAGCTCACGCCCGACGCGCCTGCGACCTGCGGCTCGGATGCAAGCCCCACGTCTGCATACTCGAACGACCGTCAAACATCGTCTACGCACACACCTAACGCGGCGCGACACTCCGAAAGGATATGCCGTATTCTTCAACACGCACGCAAGAGCGATGGGAGCAGGTCACATCCCGAAGCGCGACTAGGAGACTTGCTCCGAGCGAAGCGTGACAAAGAAGCGGACTTTGGGCGC
>CAZFIV010000061.1:0-41698 GCA_964519665.1 uncultured Myxococcales bacterium | reverse complement strand
CATCCTCCTTCGCCAGGCTTAGCCTGTCGCTCACTGGACGCAGCGAAAACCAACGCCGTAGTCCTGAACGGAAGGCGCGCCCCAATCCCGATAGGACGCGCGCACGTACCTCGGTTTGTAGAGCCAAGACCCGCCGCGCAGACTGCGGAATTTTCCGCGCTCATACCAGCTGCTCGTCCACTCGTAAACGTTGCCGGCCATGTCGAGCGCGCCATAGGGCGAGGCGCCACGCGGATAGCTCCCGACCGGCGCCGTCTCCTCATAGCCGTCGTCGTAGGACTTTAGTGCCCAGCCAAACGTCGTGTTCCGGTCGGCGATGTTCGCCACCTTGGTCTTCCCGAAGCCTTCATTGCCCCACGGATACTTCCGGCCATCTGTGCCCCGAGCCGCCTTCTCCCACTCTTCTTCCGTCGGAAGGCGCTGGCCCTTCCAGCGACAGTACGTATCGGCACCTGACCAGTTCACGCAGTTCATCGGGTGGTCGTCGCGGTCCGAGGAGCCCCAGTTGCAGCGATTGACATCGCTCTTCGTGACGAATGTGTCCCGGGCGCAGCGCCCTGCCTCCACGCACTCGCGGTACGCGGCCACCGTCACCTCCGTCTTGTCGATTCGGAACGACGACACACGAACCCTCCCGCCCGGCTTTTCGTCATCCTGGCAATCCGAATCCACTTCTTCGTTGCAGCCCATGAAGAACTCGCCACCCGGCACTTCGACCATGTCGCTGGTGGGGGGCGGCGGCGGCCCCGAGGAGCCGAAGCGATTCGACAGCGCCCACAGACCGATGAGCACGGCGGCCGTGGCGACCGCCGATAGTATCGGGGTTATCCGCGCCGGCCGAGGGTCGGGGGTTGGTGGGGGGCGCACCGTGCCCGAACCTCCTTTGGGCCGACCTCGGGGCGTCTCGCTGGGCGGCGAGAAGACCGGCTCGCTGGGCGGCGAGAAGACCGGCTCGCTGGGCGGCGAGAAGACCGGCTCCTGGGCCGGGGCCGCGACCAGGCCGAAGGTCTGAAGCGCCGGGGCGCCGAACCGGCGCCAGGTGCGCTCGTATTCGGCGAGGCCGTGGTGGTCGGGGCGGGGGCGGCGCCCCACTCGGCGCTCGATCTCCGCGAGCAGGCGGTCCAGGGCCGGGCTGCGGGGCGAGCCGTCCCAGGCGGTGAGGTCGATGGTGTCGGCCCGCGCGAAACCGAGGGGCGGGTCGACGCGCTCGAGCCAGGTGGGCACGAACGAGCCCTGGCGCTCGGCCAGGTGGGCCTCCTCGAGCACCCAGCGGCTCTCCCGCGACATCGAGCACCACAGCACCACCGCCGCCTTCGCCCGCCGCAGCTCGCGTTCGATCTGCGGCCCGAAGTCTGCCCCGCTGGCCAGCTCGTAATCGAACCACACCGAGTACCCGTACAACCGCAGCACCTCCGCCAGATGCTCCGCCGCCGGGCGGCGCTCCGCCTTGTAGCTGATGAAAATGTCCGCCACGCCGAGGCGGAGTGTACGCGATCTTCGGCGTTGTCGAAGCGCCCGGGTTCACCGGGCCGACCGGCGAGGCTCGATCAGCTTCCGTTTGAGCGGGCGCAGCGAAAGCCGATGCCCACCGAGCGGACGAGCGGGTCTTGCCCGTCGGGATAGTGGGTGGTCGAGCCGGCGTAGTTGTCGACCCACGAGGCGCCGCGAAGGCTACGGTACCGGCCGACCTCGAGCCAGCCGTCCGTCCACTCGGCCAGGTTGCCGGACATGTCTTTGGCGCCGTACGGCGAGTCGCCGAGCGGGGAGAAACTGCCGACCGGCGCGCTGCCGCTGAACCCGTCGTCGTAGCCCTCGACCACGAAGTCCCACTTGAACAGGCGGCCCGCGGCTTGGTCGGCGACGTTCGCGGTGGGGTTCGCGTTGCTGTAGATGGTGTTGCCCCACGGATAGATGCGGCGGTCCGTGCCCCGGGCCGCCTTTTCCCACTCTTCTTCGGTCGGCAGGCGCTTGCCGGCCCAATCGCAGTACACGCGGGCGTGCTCCCAGGTGACGCAGTTGATCGGGTGCTGGTCGTTGTTGGGCTGGACGCGGCCGTAGTTGCAGTGGTCGGACCAGACCGGCTGCTCTTGGCCATCCGTGAAGGCGATGGTCAGCCCCTGGGTCGAACAGCCGCCCGCCTCGACGCACTTTTCGTACTGGGCGACGGTCACCTCGGTCTCGTCGATCCAGAAGGCGCCGACGTACACCGACCGGCCGGGCGTCTCGTTGGGCTCGCATGGCACCCCTTCGTTGTCGCAGCCCATGAAAAACGAGCCGGCGGGAACCATCACCATCCCCTCACGGCTCGGAGGTGACCCGATGCCATCGATCACGATCTTGGTGACCCACGCGCCGACGGCGACGATCGCCACGAACGCTAAGGCCAGCGCCCAGTAGATGCCGCGGTTGGGGCCCGCCGAGACTGCGGGCGGCGGCGGTCGACCCGCCGTCCCCGGCGGCGGGAAGCTGGGCGGCGTTCCGTAGGTCGGTGCTCGCCCGGTCGGAGGCGCCCCGTACGGAGACCCGACCGGGCCGCCGAAAGACGGCCCACCCGCCGGCGCGCCGAACGACGGGCCGGCGCCGGGTGACGGCGACCCGGGTGGAAGACCGGCCGACCCTCCGGCGGGTGGAAAGACCGGCGTCATCGGAATAGGCGCCCCGAGCTCGAAGCTCGAGAGCGCCTGCCCACCCGATTGCCGCCAGTGCTCTTCGTAGTCGCCGAGGCCGCTCGGGTCGGCCTTGGGCAGCCGGCCCACCCGGTCGGCGATCTCGCCGAGTAAGGGCGCGAGCGGGGAGCTTTGGGGCGCGCCGTCCCACCCGCTGAGGTCGATCACCGCGGGCCCATAGAAGGGCCCCGGAACGTCGACGGGTTCGATTCGGGTCGAAACCAGCGCCCCCCGCTGCAGGGCGCGTTGCGCCTCTTCCCGTACCCAGTCGCTCTTGCGCGACATCGAGCACCACAGCACGACCACCGCCCTCGCCTGCTGCAACTCTCGATCGATGCGCCGGCCGAACTCGGTCGGTGTCGATGGCCCCTGGTCGAAGGCGTGGGCCGGCCCGACGGCCTGGTCGTACTCGAACCACACCGAGTACCCATACAGCCGCAACATGGTCGCCAGATGCGCGGCCGCCGCGCGTCGCTCGGGTTGGTAGCTGATGAAGATGTCCGCCACTTCGGGCCGAAGCATACGCGAAATCTCGCCCCAAACGAGGGCCGACGCCGACCCGATGAGGGTTAGGGTACGAAGTTCTACGGTTGAACCCCCGATGATGCCAAGGCGACCGTGCGGTCGCGCACGCAAAGGTCGCGCACGCAAAGGTCGCGCGCGCCGACCCGCCATCCGTTCGCCACGAGCCCTTCGCCACGAACCGACGCGCGAGTCGCCAACATCGGTCGTGCGGGTGGGGTCCAGTCTCCTTTTGGTCGGGCCTCCGCGGCCCGATGTCGAGTCGCTCACGATTGTCGAATCGGAGGCGGACAGGCGCGGATCGGCTGTCCATCAAAACGATGACCACGCGTCGCCATAAACTCTTCGACGAACCGTGACGCAAGGCAGATTTCGGCCCGATGACCCCTTTGTGTGGAGGCGCACGCGTAGAACGCACTAGGAATTCATGGTCCTCATCACAAGAAATCCAACGTCCGCCGTGTCCTGCTCGAAACACTCATCATGACGTAACCGTCCTGCCCATTGACGGGTTGACGCGGCGTGTCTACTGGGTCTCGCGTTGGGAAAGGCACTGATCTACCTGACGAAAGATTATGCGCATGCCTAACTTCAACCGATTACTCGGTACCCCAGGCAAACGTGTTTACGCCCTGATTGTGGCGGCTCAGGTCTTGTACGTGGTCACTCACGTATGGATTGGTCTTTGGTTGATCGACCCGGCCGCGCCCCTCACGGGACTGTTGCTGACGGTCACCATCGCCGCCGCCCTGGCCAATCTGTTGGCCGCGGTTCCGGTGTGGGTGTTCACGGCGGTGGCGCTGGTGCGAGGGCCCCGGCCGATGGTGCAGTTGCCAGCGGCCGTCGGCGACGAGGCGCTGCCTCGGATCGTCGTTCAGATTCCGGGCCGCAACGAGCCGTTTCACCACGTGCAGCGAAGCATCGAGTCGGTGCTCCAGGCCGACTATCCGGGCGATAAGCTCAGCGTGCAGTTCATCGACAACAGCGACGATGGGCGCTGGCAACAGGTCGCCGAGCACTACGCCGAAGAGCCCCGGGTTCGGGTCGAACACCGCGACGGCACCCAGGGCTTCAAAGGCGGCAATCTGAACATCGGCCTGTCCCGGCTCGGCGAGGTCGGAGACCCCGGCCACGTTCTGATCGGGCTGCTCGACGTCGGCGACTGCTTTGCGCCGCTCGCCTTGCGTCCGATGGCCACCGAGTTCGTTCACGACGAAAGGCTGGGCTTCGTGCAAGGCATGTTTCGAACCGGTAACCCCGACGAGACGGTTATCAACTGGACGGAAAGCTACGTGGGCGACGCCGTCCGCCGGTTCTTCGAGGGCTACATCGCGCACTACGGCATCCCCACCCTGAACGGCCACTGCGCGCTCATCCGCTTTCAAGCGCTCGACGAAGTCGGGCGCTGGAACGACGCCCGGGTCGCCGAAGACTGGAGCACCGGCATCTCGATGCTGGCCCGCGGCTGGAACGGCAAGTGGGTCGACTATGACCCCAGCAACCCCGACATGGTCTCGACCGAGCTCGTCCCGAGCGACATTCGGGCCCAGCAGAAGCAGAAGCGACGCTGGTCGACCGGAGCCACCGAGCTCCTCAAGCTGCACCTGGCCGAGTGGATGCGCTCGCCCATGCCGTGGAACCAACGGCTGGCCCTGTTCATCCGGCTCGGCGCCAACTTCAGCGTTCTGCCGGCGTTCCTGGTGACCCTGCTCTTTCCGCTGTGGTTGGCGCTCGCGCTGATCGGCGGCGGTCCGACCGACGTCGTGTACTTCGGCCTGATCTCGGCCATCGTGCAGAGCCCGTTCCTCGCCGCCAACTCCGCCGCCGCGCTCAACTATGCGCGCGAGGGTCGATGGAAGACCGCGTTCATGGTCGTCCTGGCCTACCCGGTCGACGCGTTCTGGCGATTGCCGCTGTTCGCGCACGCCGGGGTCGGCATCGTCGAAGGTTTGACCCGGGGGCTGAAAGAGTTCGTGATCACTCCCAAGGCCGATACGCAAGTCACCCTGCTGGGCAGCATCCGGTCGCAGGGCTTGGTGCTCGGTGCCTCGCTGTTCAGCCTGCTGCCCCTACTGGTGCTGCTGCTATCCCGGTTCGACCGGGTCGAGGGCCTCGTGCTCGCGGTGTCGCTGCCTCCGCTGCTGACCATCGCCGCCCTCTTCGTCGTGCCGTCGACCGAGTGGATCAAGCGCCGCTTTCGGCGCGCCCCCAACGGCCCCCGGCCGAGCTAGCGCCCCCTTCGAGCCGGGTCGGGCAACCGTCGGCCCGCGGCTCGGCTACGGCGCCGAGGCGCGGGCGAGCCGACGTCGAACGCCGCAGACCCGACCGGCGAGATAGACGGCGGTCGTCGACTTCATCGGGCGGTCTCCGAACATCCCTTCCAGCGCGGTGAGCACGTTCTCGACGAACGGGGCCGGTTCGCCGGTCACCCGCTGCTCACCGAGCTCACCGCGGGCGCGAAAGTCGTCGAAGAAGATGTAGCTCTTCTCGATCCAACCGATGAGCGCGCGCTCTTTGAACCGGGATATCTCGACCGTTCGCCCATGGTAGCGAATCGATGCGTCCGACATCGGCTTCGTCCAGCCCGAGTGGACCGACGGGTCGGGCGCGTAGGTCCGCGCCACCGGTTGGCCTTGGCGCAACGTCCACCGCCGCCCGTACGAGAGCGCCCGGCGGTCGAACGGCTCACCGAAGACGACCGCCGCGTGCCCGTTTCTCGCCGTCGCGTCGAGAAAGGTGACCTTCGACGTCGGCGCGTGCAGGAAGTCTCTGAGCTGCTCGCGGGCGAGGGTCGGACGCGCCGACCGGTGCTCCTCGGACCTCAACCGCGCCATGAGGCTTTCGACCCGCGAGGTCCAGATCAACCGCATCCGGTTGCCGCGCATCGGCGCCACTTCCCGCGACAGGCTCGGTCCGAGCAGATATTCGACCAGCGATCGCTGCTCGGCCGGGGTCGACGCCTGAAAGCCGGCGTCGGCGAGGAGCGCATCGAACGCCCTCGCGAGGGCCGGATGGTCGACGCCGGCCGCGATGACCTCGGCCGCCCATCGCCGAAGCACACGATCGAAGCCGAGCACCTCGTCCCGTCGAAGACCCGCGGCGAGCGCCGCGACCACCCGCGCCCCGTTGGCCGAGCCCTGCAGCAGGCGAAGAATCCTTCGCGCGAGGGCTGGGTCTTCTCCGAAAGCCTCCGCCCGCGCGAGGTCCAGGAGCGGGCGGGCGGCCATCGGAAGCGCCTCCGCGGCCAAGAATAGGCCACGCTTGATCGAAGCGGGGAGCGCGGACAGCTTCGTATCGGTCTCCACCTGCTCCCGGAAGTCGGAGCCGCCCCCGACCTGCGGGTCGGCGGGCAGCTGGGTGTGCAGCGTGCGTTCGAGCGACCACGCGTGCAGGACGTCTTCTCGATTGCGTTCGATGGGCTCGACCATGTCGACCTCGTCAGTCTTCCGAGACCAGCAGCGCGGCCCCGACCGGCGCGGCAACGGTCGACCGCGCCGGCGCGCCCGCGTCGACCGCCTCTCCTCGCGCCCTCGCGACGATGACCTTCATCTTCGAAAGCTCACGCTCGAACTCGGCGAGGGCCGCGGCCCCTTTCTCGGTGGTCGCCCGCGCCTGGAAGTAGGCCAGCCGGTCGCCCATCTGGCGGATAAAATCGTCGGGAGTCGGTTCGGTCGCGGTCATACTCCGACGTTCAGCAAGAGCGGGGCCAGCCGGCGACCGCGGCGGAGGACGTATCGACAGTGGTCACTCACCGAAGCGTGCACCGGGTTGGGTGCGCCCCGATGCGAAGTGACCACTCTTCACCTCGGCATCAAGCCCTTCGCCCGGTGGCCCGCCCCTTGCTGAAAGTCTCGGCGTCGGCACGCCGCCGGCGATCGAACGAACTCAAGAAAAGGAAGATAACCGATGACCGCACCCATCACCCACCGCGAAGGCATCGCCGCCATGATCGGCAAAGAGATCGGCGACCCGAAATCGAAAGATCCGACGACCAAGAACGGGCTGCTGAACGAGCTTCTGGCCACCGACCCCGCGTCGCCGCGCTTCGCTCAGTTGTCGCAGCAGCTGACCGAGATCCGCGAGCGGCTTCGCAAGCTCGAAAAGGTCCTCGAACAAGAGAACCAGTTCATCATGATGCGGATGAAGAGTTCCGAAGCCAACAACGGAGCCGTCTTTCGGTAGATGAGCGTCCCTCGAATCCGAGCCGCTTCGTGGTTCGGGTCCGGGCGCCGCGAGCGCCTCGTCCTCGGCATCCGCCGTTCGAAGACTCGAACGCCGGTGCCGAGGACGCGGCCGCCGGTGCGGTCGCGAGGAGTTGATTCATGTTGGTGATCCCCGCCCCCTCTTCCCCCGTCGGCGCCCACCGAGCGCCGGTGGCTGCCCTGAACGCGAACCAGGGCCCAAACCCGATGACCGAGGACGTTTGGTCCCCCGGAACGTCCGCGCCGATCGGGGTCGCGTCGTTCGAAGACCTGCTGGTGCTCGTGTTCTCGGTCCTGCTCGAGCGCGAGGCCCACGGCATCGCCGAAGACGTGGCCGCGCTCAACGCCGCCGCCCAAGACTACGCGTCGTCCGGTGATTTGAGCCCGATTCAGGAGCAACGGCTGACCGACATGCGGCTGGAGCTCCGCGCCCGCATCAAAGACCGCGAGCACCTGTTCTCGATCGTGCTCGGCATTCTCGATTCGCTCCACCGAACCGCCAACATGGCCCTCGAATCGATGGGAAAGTGAGGCGCTCACCATGACGGTCATCGCCCACCCTCCAAGCCCTCACGTCCGGCCGACGTCGCAACCGCTGACCGTCGAAGCCCTTTGGGAGCGCCTCGACGTGGCCGCGCCCGCCTTCGCGGACGAGCTCGAGCGGCTCGAAGGGATGCCCCCGGGCACCCCCACCTACAACGCGCTGCTCGCCGACGTGCTTCGGCGGGCGCCCTCCCCCGAGCAGTTGGCCGCCGCGCGAGCCGTCGCCGCCCTGATGGGGCCGTGGCACGCTCGGGCGCAGGCGCTCGATATCGCGCAACTCGCCCTGCTGCCGGTCGGGTCCGAAACGTTCACCGCGCTCCGCGCGCGCCTGCTGCAGGTGAAGGCCAACTACGACCTCGTGATCGACATCGTCGAACGCGACGAAGAAGCCGAAAGAGAGATGCTCCAGTGGCAACAGCAGCTCCTCGAAGAGACCCAAGAATGAACGCCGGCGACCACAGAGCCCGCCCGAGCGCCTCGTCGAGCGATGATCGTGTGGGTGGGCCGGGCGAGCTGGCGCCCTTCATCACTTGGGTCGAAGACCTAACGGCGCTGCTGGTGGTCGAGCTGGAAGAAGCGAAGGCCGATCCCGACGACCTCGAGCGCCGGCAGACGATCATCGCGCGAGCCCGGTACGCGTTGGCCCTCGCCCATCTGCTGTCGACAGCGATGGGCAGCGACCACATCCCGCCCCCTCCCCCGGCTACTCTTCGACCTCTTCATCCCCGTCGCGCTCCCGGTTGAGGATCCGGCGGACCATATTTCGGTGCAGGCCCATCTCGCGCGCGGCCTGACTCAGGTTGCCCTGGCACGCCGCGATGCGGTGTTTGACGTACGCGAGCTCGAACGCGAGGGTCGCGCCCTTTCGAGCCTCTCGAAAGGGCAGATCGAAGTACGGCTCGAAACCGAGCCAGCCTTCGGTCGGTTCGGTGGGGCGCTCCGCCGAGAGCGCGAGGGCCAGCGACAGGCTCTCGGACGACAGCGAGACCGCCTGGTGGATCACGTTTCGGAGCTCCCGCACGTTGCCGGGCCAGTGGTGCGAGATGAGGGCGGCCATCATCTGCGGCCGGATGGTCAGCGCTCGGTCGGGGGATGACAGCTGGGCGGCGAAGTGGCGCGCGAGCAGCGGGATGTCGTCGCGGCGGTCGCGAAGCGGCGGCAGGGCCACCCGGATGACGGCCAGTCGAAAATACAGATCGCTTCGAAAGCGGCGCTCGCGCACCATCGCCTCGAGGTTTCGATTGGTCGCGGCGACGACCCTCACGTCGACCTCGACCGGGGTGTTCGACCCCACCGGCTTGACCGATCGGGTCTCGAGTACCCGCAGCAGCCGCGGCTGCAACTCCACTGGCAATTCGCCGAGCTCGTCGAGAAAGATCGTGCCGCCGTGCGCGTCGCGAAAGGCGCCTTGACGGTCGGCGATCGCGCTGGTGAACGCGCCCCGAACGTGGCCGAACAGCTCCGACTCGATCAGCTGGGCCGGAATCGAGCTGCAGTCCACGACCACCAACGGCCCCTCGGCCCGCCGTGATGCCTGGTGCAGGCTCTCGGCGACCACCTCTTTGCCCGTGCCCGTCTCTCCAGTGATGAGCACCGTAGCATCGGTCTGGGCCGCCCGCTCCAAGACCGCGAACACTCGGCGCATCTCGAGGCTGCGGCCGAGCAGCCCGCCGAACCGGTGCGCGTCGGACGGCGGAAACGAGACGTCCTCGGCGTCCGCGATCACTCGCAGCTCGGTCTGTCCGACTCGAATGACCGCCCCCACCGGAAGCTCGAGCTCGGTGAACTGGGCACCCTCATGAAACGACCCGTTGGTCGACCCCAGGTCGCGGGCGCGGACCTTTCCCTCGGTACGCGCGAGCTCCAAGTGCAAGCGGGAGACAGTGTCGTCGTCGAGCGACAAGCTCGCTTCGGGGCTGGTGCCGACGATGAACGGTCGGTCGCTGGCCACCGGATGGAATTGGCCTTTTTGGGGCCCGGAGAGAATCTCCACGCGCAGACTGACCTCCGCCCCGCCTAGGCTCGACTCCAGGACCCTCGTTTCGAGTGGCTCACGGTCTTGGGACACGACCCAAGAATCGCAGGCTTCGCGCCAACCCGCGACCCGGGCTCGACCGACTTCAGCGCCGCTCAAAAGACCACCGCGAGACCCCGGCCGACGCGCTTGCCCGTCGTGGAACCCGAGCACCCGCCGATCGTTCCTGGTTTCGACGATGTAAGGGTTGGCGCGCGTGAGGCGTGGAGGGCCGGAATCACTGGCCGCTGCCGCTCGCGTGTGATAGCGCCCGACGCGGGCCGTCATCGGCCGTTGGATCATGCTGACCGCAACTTTGTCCCGCCTGCAGAATCGAACCACGCCTCGCCCTCCGTCGGCTCCGCCGTTGCTGCCGGGCGCCTTGCCGCTGGTCGGCCACATGGCGGAGTGGATTCAGAACCCCTTCGCCCTGCTCATGCGGGCCCGTCGCGAGGGGGGCGAGGTGGTCGAGTTCAATCTCCTGGGCACCGGCATGGTGTTGATGACCAGCCCGGCTGCCCACGAGGCGTTCTTTCGAGCCGCCGACGATCACCTCGACCGCCGCGAAGCGTACCGACTGATGACCCCGATCTTCGGCGAGGGCGTCGTGTTCGATGCGCCCGGCGACCGCCTCGGTCAGCAGCTCGGCCTGGTGATGAAGTTCCTGCGCGACCACCGGATGCGCCTGTATCCGCCGATCATCGAGGAAGAGACGATGGCCGCTCTGGCCGAGTGGCCCACCTACGGCGAGATCAACCTGCTGGAGTTCATGCAAGACATGACGCTGTACGGCTCGAGCCGATGCCTGATCGGTCCCGAGTTCCGCAACGGCATGGACGTCGAGTTTCGCCATCTGTACGAGGACCTCGAAAAGGGCATCAGCCCGATCGCCTACTTCAAGCCCGACCTGCCCCTGCCGGTGTTTCGCCGACGCGACGCCGCGCGACGCCGCTTGGTCGAGCGGGTCGAGGCGATCCTCGAGCGACGGGTACGGGAAGGCGACCGCCCCGACGACGGGCTGCAGGCCCTCCTCGAGTCGAACTACAACGACGGTGAACGACTGACGCCGCACGAGATCACCGGCCTTCTGATCGCGACCATGATGGCCGGCCACCACACCAGCGCCGGCACCGCGACGTGGACGATCGTCGAGCTGCTTCGCAACCCCGAATTCATGCCGCGGGTCTTGGCCGAGATCGACGCGGTGTGGCCGGACGGCACCGAGCTCACCTACGACCGCCTGCGCCAGATGCGCTTTTTGGGCGACGTCATCAAAGAGGTGCTGCGCCTGCATCCGCCCCTCATCTTCCTGTTGCGCAAGGTCTTGCAGGACTTCGAGTTCAGCAGCTACCACGTCAGCGCCGGCAAGATGCTGTGCGTCGCCCCGGTGGTGGCCCATCGACTCGACAGCGTCTTCCCGGACCCCGAACGCTTCGACCCCGACCGCTTCGCTCGCGGCGAAGCCGACAACCCGTTCGCCTACATTCCGTTCGGAGGCGGCAAGAACAAGTGCACCGGCAACGCGTTCGGGCTCCTTCAGCTCAAAGCGGTGGTCGCGGTGGTGTTGAAGCGCCGGGAGTTCGCGCTCGTCGACCCGCCCGCCACCTACCGCGATAACTACAACGCGGCGACGGTCATGCCTCGGGGGCCGGTCCGGGTGTGGCAGCGCCGCCGGCCGGCCCTGTCGCATCGGTTCTTCGTCCCGCCCGCGCCGGCGGCGCGCAAGAGCATCGAGCTCGACCGCTCGCGTCCGGTGACCATCCAGCTCGACCTCGGCCTTTGTCAGGGGCACTCGGTGTGCGTCAGCGAGGCGCCCGACATCTTCCGAATCTCGGGCCGAGGCGACGTGGAAGTCCTGGTCGCAAATCCGTCGGCGGACCGGTACGACGCCCTCATCAAGGCCGCCGAGCACTGCCCCAACCGGGTCATTACCTTGACCCAGGCCTGATCGAGGAGAAACACGATGACCGCAATCGACCTTTCGGGAACCCAGAAGAACAACGCCTGGCCGCGCGAAGAGCTCGAAGAGATGGTTCGGCGCTGGCTCGAAGCCAACCGGGCCAGCGAGAACACCCGCGACTGGAACCACCTCGCCCCCTTCTACACCGACGACGCCACGTACCTGTGGACCGTCGGGCCCGGCGAAGAGTTCGTGGCCGAAGGCAAAGACCAGATCGCCGAGTGGGCGGTCGGCGAGCAGATGGCCGGATTCGCCGGCTGGACGTACCCCTACCAGCAGGTCCTGATCGACGAGAAGCAGGGTGAAGTCGTCGGATTCTGGAAGCAGGTGTCACCGTACAAGCGGAGCAACGGCAGCGTCATCGAGGTCGACGGCATCGGCGGGTCGTGGTTCCGGTACGCCGGCAACTACAAGTGGTCGTGGCAACGCGATTTCTTCGACCTGTTGTGCGTGTTTTCGGCCTTCGCGGAGATCGCGGGTCAAGGCAACCTGAGCCCCGAGGTCAAAAAGAAGCTGCACGAGAAGGCCCGCGGCAAGCTCTTGGTCGGGCACCAGCGCCTTCGCCCGTCGGCGCCGATCGGCGACCGCATCAAGGCCGGCCTCAGCATGGCCCGCATCGCCCTGTTCGGCCGCTAACCTCGCCCATCGGGCGGCTTCCCCGTTTCGGGGTCGCGGCTACCACCGCCGCGTCCACAGGAGGTCGGCGGCACCGTTGCCGCGGTCACCGACCGCCAGCTCCAACAGCCACGACGGCAGGAAGCGATAGCGCAGCAGACCTTCGCTGGTATTCTCGGTCGGACCGACTCCGTGCCGATAAGAATAGGCAACGAACACCCGATCCGTCAGCCATTTGCCTAAACTGATGTTGGCCTGGCCGCTGTTGGTGCCGTCACCGAGGTCGACGGCCAGGGTGTCGATGGGCAGATTCTTACGCAACTGTGCCTGCAGCTGTCCGAGCAAGACACTCGCCGCCGCGTCGATTCCCTGTTGACTCGGCGTCTTGTCAGGATTCTCCACGTCGGGCGACGCGCCGAACAGAAAGCCGAGCAGCTGCTTGTCGTCATAGATGTCGGGCACCGCCGACAACTTGAGCTTCGGCTCACTGGCGGGACCGCTCACGCCGATGAAGAACGCACAGGCTTCGAACTCGTAGCTCAGCAAAATGTCGAGCCGAGGTTGCGGAGGAACTTGCCCGCCGAGCGTGACCTGACCGCGCTCCACCGTGTACCGGCGGCCGAACAGGGTGACGGTCCCCTGCTCCGCGCTCACGTCACCGGACACCGAGGGGCCCCGGCGGGACGACCTCGCGACCAGGTCGAGGTTGACCAGCGCATCCGCGGGATCACCTCGCACCCGGATGGCCTTGGACGCGCGCAGCCGGAGCGCGAAGGGTGTACTCGGCGCCTTCGACCGCGGCCCGCCGAGCGACATCCCCTGCCAGCGGCTGGTCTTGTACACCAAGTCGGGGCGTTCGGTGATCGGGTGCAGAGTTCGCGAGGTCTCCTCCGGCAGACGTACGAGCCCGTCGGTGAGCATCACTTCAGCTTCGAAACCGGCCCCCTCCGGGCCGCCGGAGACGACGCCGTCGAGGTCGACGATGGCGATCTGCGCACCACCGGCAACGGCGACGTCGTCGAGGGCGAAGCGGCCGTCGACTCTGAACCGCTCTTCTTTGGTCAAGCCTGCCGACACGTCGGCCTTCACGGTACCGGGCCCCGATTTCGCCCTCAGGTCGAGCGAAAGTCGCTCTCGATTCACGGCCAGCGCCAGCGCCCCCTGACGCAGCGGTGGCCCCCCCGGCACGACCACCGCCAGGTCGTGCAGGATCAACCGCCCGACAGCGCTCGGTCGGTCGATCGGCCCCCGGGTTGAGAGCTGCCCGTCGAGCGCTCCGTCGATCGAGAGGCTGGTGTCGTTCAGGCTCGCCAAGGTGGACAGGACGCCGATCCGAAAGCCGACGGACGACACATCGACGGCCGGATCTTCGGGGTCCGTGAAGTCCGCATCGATGCTGAGCCGCCCGCCTCGGTCCTGGCGAAGCTCGGCTTGCAGCCGAGAGGCGGGGCCGTCGAGCCGGTGCTTGACCTCGAAGCGACCGAAGCGAACATCGCCGATCGTCAGCGCCTGGATGTCGACATCGGACCGCACGCTGGGCATCGCCGCGGTGCCGCGGGCTTCGCTGACCACGGTCAGTTCGCCCGTGAGTTGACGGCCATCGATCGGATTCTTCAACGCGCGCTCGAGCGGAAACCGATCGATATGAACTCGCCCCCGGATAGGGACCCGCCGGGGATCGAAGCCCTTCCGAAGCATATCGGAGGCGATGGTCGCCGCTGCGCCATCGACCTCGAGGAGATCGACGCCCGCCACGCGAACCGTGGACCGAAGCGTGGTCTCGGTCGAGGTCTGGGCCAGCTCGGCGCGCAGGGTCGCCGGCGCCAGCGCGGGATGAAGCGCCAGGTCGTCGGCCGACACGGATGCCCGGAGGTCGGCGAGCCCGGGGCCCGCGACCACGCGCGCCTCAGCGCGACCCGAAACGCCGGCGAGATCGACCAATGCGGCGACCGCGGTGAGGGAAAGGTCCCGCCCCTCGAACTGCAGACGCTCCAGGCATCCCAGCGCCGACTCGGCGTCGAACCGAGCCGGGACGCAACCCTCGAGCACCAGCCGGTGGGCGCCGAGCTCATCGGCCTTCAGCTGGGCCGCGGCGGTGACCCTTTGATCCTCGACCCGCGCTTCGACCTGAGCGCCAATCGACGGTACATCGGGCGTGAGCTTGAGCTGCTGAACCTCGACGTCGAGGAGAAACCGGTCGCCGTCGTCGCCGTGATGTCCGCTTGCTTCAAGCGAGATTCGACCGGCGACGGGGGCGGGTTGCTCCTCCCCGTTCGTCGCTCCCCGCGGCACCTCCAACCGCAGGAGCTCCAGCGGAAACCGTTTGGTCGCGGCCGTGAAGTCGATCGGCGGCCATAGCCACGGACGCCGGGCCAGGGCGGGCAGACCCGCTTGAACCTCACCGGCGATCTCCAGCGCCGTCTCTCCATTGAGACGAACCCGGGCATCGAGCTTCACTGCATCGGCGGCGCCCAAAGCCACGATGCTCGCTTCGGTCACCGCCGGCAGCCCCGCAGCCTCGATTTCGGTCGCTCGAACCTGGGCATCCAACCGCTCACCCGCCGGGCTGACCTTGACGTGCCCGCTCACCCGCCCCCGTTCGATCGCATCCGGGAAGACGCGATGGAGATCGGCCTCGACCTCGGCATCGATCCGTTGGATCGCCGTGATTCCCAGCCGCGCCCAGGCCGCAGGATTTCGCCATTTCACCGGAGGCCGGGCCCGCGCATCGAGCCTCAATCGACCGCCGCCGAACCCACGCGCGCGAATGTCGACCCGGGCGTCGTTCGAATCGATCAGCGCCCCGATCCGGCCGTCCAC
This sequence comes from uncultured Myxococcales bacterium, assembly GCA_964519665.1. Taxonomy (GTDB): domain Bacteria; phylum Myxococcota; class Kuafuiibacteriia; order Kuafuiibacteriales; family Kuafuiibacteriaceae; genus JANQQN01. The sequence continues at coordinate 26,356 of CAZFIV010000061.1, read as the reverse complement.
GGGCGGCGTGCGGGGGTCGATTCGAACCCCCCGCAGCGATATCTCCGCCGCCAAGCCGCCCTGCGGGTCGAAGCGGAGTCGACCGTCGACGAGGCCCGACGGCCGGACGGCCGGCGCGCGCACGATCCCCTGGGCGGTCGACAAATCGAGCGCCTCGAGATCGAGCGTCACCCAGGTCGCACCTTCGAGCGGCTCCGACAAATCGACGTGGCCCGACAACCGGATCCGGCCTCGCGGCGACGCGAAGGACACCTGCTCGAGCCCGATCTGGCCGTCCGAGAGCAGGACGAGACCCGCGGTCGATGTCCAGACCGCGGCCGGGGCGGCCCACCTCAGACCCTCCCACTCGATCCGCGTCGAACCGCCTCGTTGGCCGAGGGGCGGTGCACCCACGGTGAGTCGACCCTCGAGATCACCGATTCGCACGTCGCCGACCGCCAGCTGGTCACCCCGGAGCGCGGTCGTGAGGGTCGGATGACGCAGAGGACCGCTGGCCTTGACCGTGGCGGTCGCCGTCCCCTCGAGCCCCACCCCGAGGTCGGCAAGACGAACCTGGTCGATAAAGGCCTCGACGCCGAGGAGGGTCGGATGGGCGTCGAACGGCTGGGCGGCCCCTTCGACCTCGACCCGGCCGATCGACGTCGCGATGCGGGCTGACGCGGCGACGGCCCCGTCCCGCCATCGACCGTCGATTCGAGCGTCATCGATCGCGATGACCGCCGCCGACGGAAGCGGCCGAATCGCGCCCGACACACGAGCCTCGGCGGTGGCGGTAGGCCTTCCCGAGCCCACTCGCGCGGCGACCCGCAAGTCGAGATTCAGGCGCGCCGGCGGCGCCCGATCATACAATCGAGAAGGATCGAAGCGGTCCGCGGACACCGCGATCTCGATCGGGTCGCGCGGCCCCGAAGCCACGAGCCCGACTCGACCTCCGCCCAGCCGCCCCCCGACCGTGACCTTGAGCCGGTCCAGATCGCCGGTCGCTCTGAGCTCGAGGTCAGCCGCCCCGCGAAGATGGGGAACTGCGAGCGCAACCGCCGCCGCGCCCGGCGGCCACCGCAGCCGCCCCTCGACATCGATGGCGTGACTCGACGTTTCAACGCGTCGGAGGTCGACTTGGACTTCATCCAGGCGGGCCGAGACGCGAGCCGCCTCGAGGCGGCCGCCCGACCACACGACCCGTCCTTGCAGCCGCATTGATGAGCCGGCCCGCTCCGCCGCCGCGTGCTCGATACCCACCGCGTATACATCGTCGGTCAGAGTTGCCGTCCCGACGATCCGGAGGTCCCGCAAGACGAGATCTTGGGAGACCACCACCGACCGCGCATCGAGCACCAAGCGATCGATATTGACCGCCGGAATGCCGCCCCCGTCCCCCGTGTCGGGCTCGGTCGGAGCCGAAGACTTCGGGAGCGTTCGCTCCAGGGCCGGCCAGTCGACGGTCAAGCCCTCGACACTCGCCCTGCTCAGGTGCACGCGCCCCGTGAGGAGCGCGGTCAGCGAGTAGTCGAGCGCGAGGCGCTCCAGCGACAGCGCGACCTGCCCGTCGCGAGTCCGGAGCCGGACGTCGATGAGGCGTGGCGAGCGGTAGGGCGACCCTTCGAGCGCCCCCACCGTGAACTCGCCATCGAGGGCCACCTCGGCCCCCGATTCGAGGGCCCACCGCAAGACCGCTCGTCCTGGGGGCGTCGGTAACAGCAGCAAGACGATCGCGACGAGCAGCAACCCGGCTCCAGCCGCATAGCCGAGCCTTCGGACCCATCGCTGCATCAGAACGCCTCCCCCAGGCTCAAGTGCAGCGCGATGCGATCGGTACCACCGGGCTCGATGCCGGGGGCGACCCGATTGAGTCGATAACCGACGTCGACGCGCAGCGGTCCGATCGGGGTGTACCACCGAACACCTCCGCCGGCCGCGACGTGGGGCTCCAAAAAGTCGAGCGCGGTAAAATCGGCGCCCACGTCGGCGGCGTCAACGAAGGCGACGATCCCGATCCACATCCCCCATATTTTGAACAGAAGCGCGCGAATCTCGGTGGACACCTCCCACAGCGACTCGCCGCCCACCGGTACCGCCTCGGCGCCTTCGCCGAAGAATGGACTCAGCTGTCGAATGGTGAAACCGCGCTGACTCTCCGAGCCCCCGCCGAAATACCGCTGGGTGGCCGGGATCGGCGCCCCGGGCAGCAGCTTGGCCCCCAGCCGGGTTCTCGCCGCCCAGACGACCCGCGGCGTCCCCAACGGCAGATATCCTCTCACCTCTGGCGTGATCTTCATCCAGGTCGTTTGAGACGGATCGACCGCGCGTCCGAGCTCCAACTGAAGCCGCCCGTACACCCCGATGCTGGGTCGGATCGGGTCGTCGCGGCCATCGAAGGTCACCGCCGGCTCGAACGTGAGCAGGTTCGCGCCGCCGATCTCACCATCGTCGAGACACGACCCGCTGCAATCCGGCAGCCCAATGGCGCTGTACTGGGCTCTCGGGATCACACCCTCCACCCGCGGAAAGCCGAGATACTTGAAGCCCAATCCGGCCGATAAACGGAGCCGATCGTCAATATAGGGCCTTTCAAACGACACTCGGACGACCGGGCCGAGCGTGGAGTAGGCTTCGAACTGGAGCAGGTTGTATTGGACCTCGGCCGTAGCGTCGAGGCGCGGAAGAAAGAGATCCTGCCGCCGAACTCCCGCGCTCGCCTCGACGCCGAACGCCAGCGTGGCGTCGGCGGGCTGATACAGGACCGCCGGCCGAACTTCGGTCGACGCCCGTACCCGCGGGTCGAAGAAATATCGTCGCGCGTACCCGATGCGGGCGCGGATCTGGTAGTTCGGATTTTGACGGGCGAAGCCCAGACCGATCCGCAGCTCGTTCTTCTTGCCCGGCCGCACCTCGATTCTGAGGTCGAGGGGATTCGGCCGACCTTTGGTGGGCGTGTAGAAGCTCACCACCCCCACGAGGTCGAGCTCATAGATCCGCGCTTCGCTGATCGCCACCGCGGCCGGGTCGTACACGTCGCCCGTTTCGAACGCCAGTCGGGCCCGTATGGCCTCCTCCGGGAGTGGGCCGGGGTCGATATCGATTCGCCCGAAACGAACGAGGGGCCCCGTATCGACCTCGACGGCGACCTCGACGGCGGTCTCGTCGGGAAGCACGACGACCCGCCCCGTCACCTCCGCGTGGGCATAGCCCCGGTTCATGAGCGCCTGGACGAGCCCCTGCTTCGTCGCCTCGAAGCGCTCATAGATGAAGGTCGCACCGACCTCGAAACGGTTCTGCTGGGCCACGGTGTGACCGATGGCCTCTACATCGAGGTCGACGTTTGCGGTCGACGTTTCGGTGAACCGAAGCGCGCCGACCGAAAAGGCCGGTCCTTCGTCAACGATGAAGTCGACCCGCACGCCGCCCCCGAACGGACTCACCTTCGCGTCGACGACCCGTGCGGAAAGATACCCTCGGTCCTTCAAGAAGGACTGAATCCGGCGCCGGTCGAGCGCCAGCTGGACGGGGTCGAACGTCGCGTACGTCTTGAAGAAGAAGCCCTCGGGCGGATGCTGAGACAGACCGGCGAAAATCTCATCGGTGTCCGCGTCCTCGACGCCGACCATGGAGGCGTCCAGAATCCGTCGGTCGTCGCTGCCCGACTCCGGGGGACGATGAGCACACGACACCGATGCGGCCAGCGCGACCCATCCGGCGAGCGACATTTGGTTCATGAAAGAAGCGCGCCCCACAACCGTGAGGCGACAGCCTCGCTCTTCTCGGACTCTCCGAGCACGTTAAGGCCGATAACTCGGAAGGGCGCACCGCCAAAACGCCTTCGACCGCGGGTTCGACTACGGTGTGTCTTTTGGGGAATCTGATGGACCGGTCACTGCCGAGAGCGCCGATTCACTTGGAGCGTGCTGTTGTCGCGCCGGAATCGGCCCGTCGGGTCGTCGCGTGAGGAGGGCGCGTATCGGGAATACGCAACCGACGAAAGCCGAAGGCGGCGCGGCGAGCAGACGGGGTGAGAACCAGCGACAATAGTGCGATCCGAGTGAATCGGCGCTCTAGAGTAGACCCGGACGTAATCGACCAGCATCCGCTGCGGGAAGATGGAGTCGTCGATGCCGCCGCCGGCCCGACCCCACGCGCCGCCGACCGCGACGTTCAAGATCACCTGAAACGGATGGTCGAACGGCCACGACCGCCACCCGTCCCTCTCGTTGACGTAGGTGAAGTACAGAGTGTCGTCGACGAAGATGTCGATGCGCTCCGGCGTCCACTCGAGGGCGTACACATGAAACGCATCGGCAACATCGTCGACCAGCACCCGACCTTTGCGCTGCTCCCACTTCACCCAGTAATACGCCTCGTTATGCACAGTGCCGTGTATGTGGCCCATCTGGTAGCCGACGTGCTCCATGATGTCGATCTCGCCCGAGTTGGGCCACGCATCGCAAGTCTCGCTGCCCTGCCAGTCGTCACCGGCCTTGCATTTGGTGGCGTACTTGAACGGATCGGCCGGCAACATCCAGATGGCCGCCCAGGTGCCCTTGCCTCGCGGTAGCTTCGCGCGAACCTCGAATCGCCCGTACAGAAACTCCCCTTCGCCCTGCGAGAAGACTCGGCCCGAAGTGTAGTCCGCACCTCGATAGGCTTCCTTGTGGGCCTCGATGACCAGGTAACCGTCGTCGACCCGCAGGTTCTTCTCGCGCGAGGTGTACGCCTGGTCTTCGTCGTTGACCTTGCGGGCCGGCCAGCTGTTGATGCCCCATTTCGTCGAGTCGGGCGGGCCGTTCTGGTCGAACTCATCGCTCCACACCAGCTCCCAGTCGGCGCTTCGTTCGCGCTGTTTTCGCACCATCAGGGCGCTCAAGACCGGGGTCTTCGCCGACGCCTCGAAGCCGACGTTCAGCTCGCCGTCGGTGACCTGTACGTCGCGCACGGTCACCGTCAGCGCCGAGTACACCTTGCCGTCTCGCGACGCCATCACGTCGAGGTCGTCGATGACCCGCTTTCCCTCGACGAAGGCGTCGAACACGCGAGCGCCGCCCGGAATATCTTCCGGCTCGGCGAAGTGAAAGGTCACGTCATACGTGCCGTTTTCGATCGGATGGGCCACCGTCACGTCGCCCGCCCGGTACTCGCGGTACAGCAACATGTCCTGCGAGCCCTTGACGGTCTCGAGCCTACCGACCTCACCGCCGCGGACCGACGCCTCGGCCTCGTACAGGGTGCCGTCGGTCGCCTGGTGCGCCGGGCCGCCGACATTGACCGCCCACACGACGTCGCTCTGGCCGCGTCCGCCGGCGCAACCCACCGACAGCACCAGCATCAGCAGCGCCACCGCTGCCATCCGAGGGGCCGACCATCGGTTCCAGGTAACCAAGCGCAATGTCTTTTCCGCCATCGCGGCATTGGTACCCGGGCTCGGCCCCGCCGAACAGCCGTGTGAGAGCGAAGACGCGAGCGATATTGGGGTTACCCGCAGAAGCCAGCGGACCGAAAGACGCATCGCGCAGTGCGGCGCGGGTCGAGGATGATCAATGGGCGTCCTGTTGGAGATTGGTGTTGAAGCCGGCCTGCAGAGACCCGTGGACCGCCTGCAACACGTTGAACTCCGTCTGCAGATAGAGGAACAGGTCCCTGTCATCGGCGCTCGACACGTCGTAATCCACGGCGGCCTCGAAGTCGGTCCAAGCTTGGTCCACCAGCGCTTGTTGGTCGGCGGTGCGCTCGTCGGCGGGCACTTGCAGGGCGTCCTGGACATTCAGCAGTCGGTCCTCGGCCTCGGCGACCGCTTCGTCGAAGTTGGCGATGAAGTCCGTCGCGAAATGAGGATCCCCGCCGCTGGCGAGCAGCCGGTCGACGAAATACGCCTCGAGCCGCGCGATCTCTCGGTCGGACGTGTCGACCAAACGAACCGCGCCGTTGGTCAGCGCGTCGGCCACCATCCCCACGAACGGAAGGCCCACCGCCTTGAAGAAGTGCCCCGCCAGCTTGCCCATGACTCGGCCGAAGGTATCGTGCGCCAGGTTGGTTTCGTACGGGTTGTTGTGGGCGTCGAGCGCATCGCCGTACGCGCGCTCCACCAGCCCCATGAGAACGCCGATCTGGTGCGCGTGCTGTGAGCGCTCGTCGGCCGGGACGTTGTTGGTAAAGTCGCCGATGCCGTTCATCACCGCCGTCTTCGCCGCCGGCGTGGTGTGCGGCGAAAAGAGGACCGTCTCGAAGAACGACTCCAGCACCGCGTACCGCTCGGCCTCCTCGGCCTCGGTGCCCGCCTGGTCCAGGTACACGTTCAAAATCGCGTCGGGCTGCGCTCCGAAGACGGTCCCCAGCGCGTTACCGAACATCGCGTGCACGTGTGCAGGCGCGTCGACCATACCGGCGGCGTCATAGTCGGCCATCAGCTCTTCGAACAACGCGACGGGGTCGTTGCCCTCGTCGATGTACCGCTGCACCATCTGCGGAGAGGCTGCATACGCCAGCCGCCGGGCTTGGTCGTAGGCATCGTCGGAAGGCAGATCGTCCAAGATGAGGTCGGCGGCCCCACCCGGTCGGCCGTCGCCGGCGCGAAGCCGTGAAACAAGCAAGACCGCGCCTTCGGGGCCCATGCCTTCCATGAGCTCGGCGATGACATCGGTCTGCGCCGACGATCCGTCCGACAAGCGCAACAGGCCGGCGACCGCGTTCATGTAGTCGGCGATCTGTTGGCCGTCGGTACGGACCGCCGTGCCCCCGAGGTCGTCGAGCTGCGCCAGGGCGCCGCCGTCCATGAGCTGACGGTTGGATGCGATCGCCTCGGTGAGGAGGTCGAAGTCGGCGGCCGGATCGCCGGGCGGATAGGACGACCTCACCATCTGTTCGGTCGCCGTAGACGCGATGATCCGGGCGATATCATATCCGTCGCCGGGTTCCTGACTGAGCGCTTGCGCCTCGCGGGCGATGGCCCTCAGAAACGAAGCGTCGCCCGACTCGGCCATGAATGACGCGAACTCGAGGGTGGCCGCCGGACCGACGCCCTCGAAATAGTCACCGAGCATGTCGTCGTCGAAGGCGCGGCCGTAGGCGTCAGCGAAGCTCGCGGCGATCTCGGGGCGGGTATCGAGGGTCACCTGCCGGTCGTCGCTCCAGCCGTAGAACAGCTCTTTCATCGAGCCGCCCTCGGTCAGGATGGTCGCGATGATCGCGTCGGAGTGCTCGTCTCGGGTACCCACGAGGCCGGCCAGGCCACGCATCGTGCCGCCCGCGTTGCGGATCACCCACGGGTCGATCGGCTCGAGATTCTGATTGACCTGCTGAACCGGGACGCTGCTGGGCGCGGAGTAGAAAGCGCCCGGCAACGCGCCCGACAATGCGCCCGGCAACGCGCCCGGCAACGCGTCCGGCAATGCGCCCGGCAATGCGCCCGGCAACGCGCCCGGCAATGCGCCCGGCAATGCGCCCGGCAATGCGTTCGGCAACGCGCCCGGCAATGCGCCTGACAGGCTGCCATCGTCGTCACTCAACAGGTTCTTCTGAAGCTCTTTGTTGGGCCGGAAGGCCGGATCATCCCGCAGCAGCAGCTTGGGTTTCGGGTCGGGCTTGTAGACGTATTCGGTCTTCCTCTCGATGACCACCTTCGGCCGCATCACGGTGACCGTGGAGGTGGAGCCGTCATCGTTCTTGACGCTCTTCTGGTGTTCGACCATGCGGGTGGTCCGGATGATCTTGACGGTGGCTACCATTCCCATGGTGAGCTTCTCAGCAACCCGCGGGCCAGCGGCGACGGCATCAGGGAAGAGTCACCCCGAAAGGCGCAAAGTGGTCACTCGGCCGGACGGTGCACTCGAATCAGGGCAGGCATGATCGGAGGACCGAGCGAAGGTGTGCACCCGGTGACATCCGGATATCAGGCCTTCTTTTCGCGCGCCACGTAGTCCGCGACCACCCGCTCGAGGACGGTCATGGGTACGCTGGCCCACCAATCGACACGCTCGAAAGGCCAGCGATTGAAGATAACCCAGCCGCACGGCCGGGAAGTCGTCGTAGACCCCGAGCTCATCGGCCAGCTGCTCGGCGTACAACGCCCAGCCCTCCGCGTACGCGTTGAAGGCCAACAGAGACCGAATGAGCGGCTGCTTGAACGTGAACTCGCCCTGCCAAACGTGACCGGGGATGGCCTCGTGAAAGGTGAGGTCGGGCAGCGAGAACCGGCGGTGTCGGTCGGTCGTTCGCAGGTTGATCCAGAAGTGCCCCGGCTGCTTGCGCGGCTGTCGGCGCGTCCCGGCCGTCCGGACCCAGAGGCGTCGAGGCTCGGCCTTCAAGCCGCGTCGAGACCTCGACCGACGTCCGCGAGCAGGTCGCCGGAATCCTCGATACCGGTGGCCAGCCGAATCATCCCCGGACTCAATCCTTGTTCCTGCAGAACCTTCGGCGGGAGCCGCCCCCCGAACATCACCGCCGGCTGAATCGCCAGCGAGTCGACGCCCCCGAGGCTGGCCGCGTTCCGAATGATCCGGGTGGCGGCGAGGAATCGGACGCCCGCGTCGTACCCGCCCTTGAGCTCGAAGCTCAGAAGGCCACCGAATCCATCCATTTGGGCTAACGCGAGCCCGTGCTGCGGATGTGATTCGAGGCCCGGGTAGTGCACCGCTTCGACCTTGGGATGCGCCTCGAGGTACCGAGCCACGGCCATCGCGTTATCGTTCTGTTGGCGCACTCGAAGGCTGAGGGTTCGAATCCCGCGCAGCGCGAGCCAGGCGGTGACCGGAGCCGGCTGGGGGCCGAGGATCGTCGCGGTGTCCCAGACCTTTTCGAGGGTGGCCTTCGAACCGACGACGACCCCGCTCAGCAAATCGTGGTGCCCGCCGATGTATTTGGTCGCGGAGTGGCAGACGAGGTCGATACCGAGGCTGATCGGGCGCTGATTGATCGGCGTCGCGAAGGTGTTGTCGCAGACCGTCAAGATGCCCCGGGGCTTCGCGAGCGCCGCCACCCCCCGCAGGTCGGTCAAGGTCATCGTCGGGTTGACCGGCGTCTCGGTCATGATCAGCTTCGTGGTGGGCCGCAGGGCGGCCTCGAAGGCGGCGAGGTCGTGCTGCTCGACCCGGGTGACCTCCACCCCGAACCGCGGCAGCAGCTTGGTCATCAGCGACGTGGTACTGATGTAGTGGTTGACCTGGGCGACCACGTGGTCGCCCGCTTGCAAGTGCGCCAGCACCGTCGTGCTGATGCCGGCCATGCCCGACGAGAACATCATCGCCGCTTCGCCGCCTTCGAGGTCGGCCACCACTTTGGCGATCCGGGCGCTGGTGAGGTTGCCGTGCCGGGTATAGAAGCCATCGAAGAGAGGCTCCGAGGCCCGGCGCGCGAAGTCTTCCGGACCTTCGGCGACATGGGTGACCGACATCATGATCGGTGGGGCCACCCCGTCGTCGTCGGCCAGGCTCCGGTCGGCATGAAGGGCGATCGTCGACAATGACATCTCGTCTTGCATCGCACCCACGATCGGGGCTGGGTCGAGGGTTGTCTACCACCTATCGCCGAGACTCAAGAACCGCGACAGCCCGCTCTTCTTCTGCTCGTCCTGGCGGCGACGCTCTAGGTGGCGAATCTCGCTGCGGGCTGGGGCGTGGTGGGGGTCGAGGTCGACCACCCGCTCGAATTGGTCGCGCGCCTCCGACAGGTCGCCCTTCGCCTTGAGGACCTGACCCAGGTAAAAGTGAATCAGCGGCTGCTTGTCGTCTTTGGCCACGGCTTCCGAGAGCAAGGCCTGGACCTGCGGAATGACGGCCGCCCGGTCTTGCTGGGCCTCGGAGAAGATCGACCACGCGAGGTGGGCCTGATACAGGCCCGACGAGGGATCGGATTCGAGGGCTGACTCGAACATCTCTCTGGCTTTCGAATATTCTCGCTTCCGCAGGTGCACGACGCCCATCTTCGCTTTCGTGGCCGCTTCCTTGACCTGCTTCGCCTTTCGATAGTCGCCTCGGACGCGCTCGTCGCGGAGCATCTCGACGTACTGCTGACGCTGTTCGTCGTTGCTGAGCGTAGCGTACGCTTCATTGACCCGGGTGGCGATCTCGACCGCGAGCGCAGCGGTCGGCCCGCTTCGATCGATCTCGCTCGGCCATGTGTCGGGGTGATACTTCTTGGCGAGGTCGTGATACTTCTTGCGAAGCTCGGTCGGGTCGGTCTTTTCGGTGGCGCCCAAGATCTGAAAGTAGTTCGAACGCTCGAGCGAGCGGTGAACCGCTCCTATCTCCTTCTCCAGCGGGTGCGGAGCCTTGGGTCGAACCGGAATCGTCGTTCGAGTGGGGCCTCTTTCTGCCCGCATCGGCCTCGTGCTGCGAGCGACGGCTTTCGGGATGGAGATCGCCTTGGACATCGGTTGAAGCTCGAGCCCGCCCAGCAAACTCAAGGCCCGCAGAAAACCACGAACGAACCTTCTGCCCAGCGCGCGTTCGAGCTGGTCGGGCCGGCGCGGCTTTTCGAGATAGCCGAGCAGCTTTCGCTCCTCTGGCGACCATGTGCGGGAGGGCATCTTTACGCCCGAATGAAGACGGACCGAGTAGCCGAGCAGCGCGTCGGCCTGAAAGCCGAGTTCGGCCGGTGAGGCGTGAGCCTCGAGCAGGTCGAAAAAGACCGCCCACGCATCCATCTGAATCGCGACCCGCGCAACTTTTTCATTCTCACCGGGAGCCGAATGCCATCGTCCCGACGCCTGCTGGATCAGCGAGGCTAGGCGCGCCCGGGTCTGTGCCTGCATGGCGGAGTCGATCTCGCGTTGATCCACGCCGTCCCGAACCAGTATCTCGCCGAGCAACGGACCGTCGCGGTTCATTGCCCCCTGCTCCTGAACCGCCTGCGCGATCTGCTCTGGTCTACAGATCTCTCGATCGATCAGGAGCTGGCCCAGATGGTGCTCCGTGAAGCCCCGGCCGGACGCATGTACGGGTGACCCATCCTGAAAAAAAGCAGCCGCTTCACCGAACTCGGTCTGTACCAGCACGCCTCCGGTAAACCGATCGGTGATCGCCTTCAGCAGGAGATCAGAGAACCACCGTCCGTCTCCTAACGCGCCTTCCTGGTTCCGCCCTGGATTTGCCATGATCTATCGGCCGACCTGCGAGACCGGCGCTCGGTTGCTAAGATCGGGAACATCGGGCCGCCCGTGAGCGGGATTCTTCAGCGCGACATCGGCGACCGTCACCGGCGCGAACCGGCGGCTTGCTTTGGTACTCGCAGCGACAACCGTCATCCGTTTGACGGGCCCGGCCATGCCTCGGCGGGCCGGGTCGAGACGTCAACCTGCGGTTTCGGGCGCCCGCGGGCGCCGGTGACTCCAAGGGCAGGCTTCTTCGAGTTGATAGGCCAGCTCGAAAAGCAGCTGATCTTGCCCCAACCCACTTGTGAAGTGGATGCCGATGGGCAAGCCGGTCGGACTCCAGTATAGGGGCACCGACATCGCAGGAAGACCTGCAATGTTGTGAATCGGCGTGAAGCCGGCGAGCGTTTGCATGCGCTCGACGATCGTTTCCCGCCCTAGGTTGGGTGCCAGGTATCCGAGCGGGGGCGGTTCGATGGGCACCGTCGGGGTCACGACGGCGTAACCCGAGCCCCGATAGGCGGCCGTCCCAACAGCGATGCCGGTCATACAGTTCTTCGATCGCCTCGCGCGGCAATAGCGCAGCCAATGTGGGCTCGAGCGCCTGGATGGAAAAGCGGCTCGGCAGCTTGGCGATGATCGATGACCCCGAACCGACGGCGTTGTGCTCCATCGCAAAGCTCTTGTTGAACTCCTTGCCCTCCGCCGTCAGGTAGTAGACCCGTACGATGCCTCGCAGGATCAGGAACGAGTGCCGGGCCGTGTCGCCTTCCCGTAACAGATGCGCGCCCTTGTCGAACGACCGGTAGCCGATGAATCGTTCGGCATATGCCCACTCTTCGTCGGGGATCGGCGTCATCGACTCGAAGAATCGGCGCACCTCGGTGGCGTGGTCGGCGTTCGTCGTCATCTTCGCGGTAGGCCCACGGTAGAGCATTTTGCCGGTGCCTTGAAGGGGCCGAACTGCGCGCCTACTCCCCCAGTCGGACTGCCCCGCCGGATGAAAAGCCGGGCGCGAATAAGGCGATCGAGGCCTTACCGGGCGACGCCATAGGCAGACCGCCTTGCGCCATTGGTCAACGCGCCTCCCGGCGATACTGTCGGACCATGATTCTGACTACATGGAACGCGGAGTGGCTCGATTCGCATTGGGGTGTGGTCTCCGGAAAATACCGGCCCGGACAACGTCTCTTCCCTCATGCGGCGCCCGAGCTCGATGAAGCCAGGCTAAAGATCGACGCGCTCAAAGCGCTTCTACACCGGATTGACCCCGACATTCTCTTTCTGTGCGAGGGCCCAGAGGGTGTCGACTCGATGAGTGCGTTCGTCGAAGCCGAACTCGACGGGTACGTGCTGGTCACTCGACCCGACGGCGAAGACTACGCGATCAGTGGTCGGCAGTGGCTGTGGTTCATCATGAAGGACCGGCTCGCTCAGGCGACCTCGCCCGAGCTTTTGCCCATCAGTATCTGGCGCAACTTCGCTTCCAAGGCGGCGAGCTCGATCCGTGAAGACGGCACCTGGAGCGTATCGATTCCCAAGCTGAAAAAGTTTGGCGATATCGATGGCGTTCCCGTCTCCGAGCGCGCCGAGCACAGTTTCTTTCGACATCCGCAAACCCTCCGTTTTTCGATGGGCGGTGCGACCCATGAGGTCATTGGTGCGCATTTGAAGAGCAAGTTCTCTGGCTCGACTCCGCGCCGCCGCAAGGAAGACGAGAGCTTCGAAGACTACGCGAAGCTCAAGTCGGTAAAGACCTACCTCGCCGGCGCACACGCCGCTCGGGTCAAACTGAGCTCCGAGGCCTCCTGCGTGCGGGCGTACATCGACCACCGCTTCAGCCAGGAACCCGACCCGTCGATCTTCGTGGTCGGTGACCTGAACGACGGCCCCGGCAAGGAGCTCATGGAGCGCGAGTACCTGCTTCACGACCTCCTGTCGAACCTTCAGGGGGAGGTCTTCTTCGCCCAGCGATTCTTGAATCACGCGCTCTTCGATCAACCGCAGGCCCTGCGCTGGACGGCCCATTTCAAGGACGCCTTGGACCCGGACCGCAACCCCCGCATCCTGTTGGACCACATCCTCTTTACCCAGGCCCTGGCATCGTCGGGACGAAGCCCGTTACGAGTCCGCGGAGGCGCGGGTCGGGTCGAGCACCTGGCCTTCGAAGAGGTCGAGAGTGAATTTGGGCCCGACAGCCTCAGCGATCATCGCCCGGTGAGCGTCACGGTCTCCAATCGCGGATGACGGCGTCCGGTGACCGGACTGGATTGGACACGGGCGGGCTTCTCCATCCGAAGAAAAGACAGCACCTTGAGCGCCCGCGGGTTGCTGGGTTCGAGCGCCAGCGCGGCGGTGACGCTCTCCGTAGCCAACGCCTTTCGTTCCTCGAGGGGCCGCTCGTCAGGGTGTCCGACGAGATACAAGGCCGCGTGCAGGGCATGAATGTCGGCGATGCTCGGGGTCGAGAACTGAAAGGAGTCCGACGCCGGCTGTTCGACTGAAGTCCGCCACAGCTTGAACTTCGCTTTCACCAAGAATCCGGGAAGCATCGAGTACACCTCGTCGAAGGCCACAGGAATCGACTCGTCCCAGGCCTGCCGCCACGGCGTCCCCTGACTGATGGCAATCTCGAACTGCAGGAACGCCTCGAGGTGGTGATCGATCAAATAGCGGACCAGCAACCAGCTCGCTCCATAGAGCTCCAAACGCAGGTTCGGTGGCCAGACATTGGTCAGAATCTCGAGTTCGGCTCGGTGAACGAACAAGGCCCGCCGGAGCAGTTCTTCGCTGTAATCGCCCAACAGGACCATGTGCTGGTCCTTCTCGAAGATCGCGGTCTCCATCGTGCACGCGAGCCCTTCGTGCAGCCAGTCGGGCGCGTTGGGCATGAACCGGTTAACCAACACGTGCGACAGCTCGTGTTTGAGGACCATGCTATCGACTGGACGGCCCCGGTAGGGCATGAGTACCATCTGCCCGAGCGGCGTTTGTGCGATCAGAGCGCCGCCGCGGTCGTCGCTGTAGAACCACTTGTACTCCCGGGTACTATCGAACGCCACGACCAAGATCTTCGTGTCCGGAGGGCGCTTGCCCAAGATAGGTATCGATCGGAAAGCCGACATGAAGACCTCGAACTCGGTCACGAGCTGCCCGAGCGCGTCTGGGTCCTGAATGTTCGACTCGAAGACGAAGTGCTCCGAAGACACGCGATGCCACGCGACCTTCCCGTCTCGGTCGACCAAGGGACGGATCGGGGCGCAGGCAGACAGGAGCATGAGGCTCACGACCCATCGACAGGCCGCAGCGCGCTCAACGAAACGGACGCTCATCGGCTGTCATCTACATCGATGGAGTCCAACACGTGAAGCAGGCCCGGCAGATGCGTGCTCATCTCGTCGACGGGGCTGAACACTTCGACCATGACCGTCCGCGGTCCGAGCGCGATCGCATAGATCTCGAGCACGGCGTCCATGCTCACTTCCGCATTCTTGATGGTGAATGCGTGGCGTCGCCCCTCTCGAACGCCGTGGGAGATCTTTCGACGGATGTCCGCACGCCCGGTCGACTCGAGCTTTCCGTTCGAGATCGAGCTGCTGGCGTAGTGCTGGCGAATCTGCTCGGTGGCCTGAACCATGTGTTTGTCGAGCTCGATCACGATGGGGTCTTCCCAAACGAAGAGCGTCACCACGGCGTCGCCCGTGGAACCCACGTAGATGGTGTCGGGCTTGTGCTGCTCGGTCCAGTTTGCGGGGTACGACAGATTGATGTGCGCATGCCGAAAGAATTTCGGGTTCGACATGTCCGGCGGCTCGACGGGGCTGGACTCGGTCGGCGGGTCGAGCAGCCCGGATTGCTTCAGGGCATCGCAGCCGGCGAAGGTCATGGCGCCGAAGACAGTGATGACGAGCAAGATCGCTTTGCCTACGGTCGAGTACATCGCGCCCCAATGATGGCCGCTACGCGACGCCTGGTAAAGCGGGACCGGTGGAACCGACTGTGGCTCGGCACACACTCGCCGCTATTCGCAGATGGAGCCGGTTCCGTCCGGACGACACCTCGTCTTCGCGTGCCCGAGGATCTCCATCCCGGAGGTCAGGGCCGATGGAATCGGTCGCCACCCGCGCGCCAGCCGAGCCGAGAGCAACTCGTCTTCGTCAGGGATTCGGTGAGCTGGGAAGACCTCCCGCAGCGCGCCCAGTCACGTGCAGTCGAATACCACCAGCAGAGCCCCTGCCTCCCACGGGAGTCGGGCCACGATATCGTGGGTGTACTCGTCTTGGACCACGACGTTCAGCACCTCGCCGCCGGCGGTGAGCAAGTCGTGCAGCGTTCGGTGCTCGCGGAGAAACCGCTGGGCAAGCTCGACCTCGGCGCCGTGGTCGATGAGCCAGTCTTCGGACACCCGAAAGACCTACCACAAAAGTCGCCGTGGCCGCCGGTCATCTCCCCCACGCAGTTGCCCCGACGACCCGATCGCTCCTACCGTCGGTCGCGCGGGTGGGGATGCGAGGCGGCTTGAGGACCGGGCGCAATGGCCGGAGCGAAGTGTAGCTTGCGGTGCATCTGCCAGCGAACCAGCGCAACACTGACCATCAACTGGAACCAAACCGTCGCTACCGACAAGTACCACACCTGCTCGATGCGAAACCCCGGCTGCAGACTGAGCCAAACCAGCGGCACCACGAAAGTTAAGATCCGGGTCGCCGCCGCGGCCAAGGATGGCAGCGTGTTACCCATGGCCTGGAACATTCCCGAGCAGCAGAAGATCCCGCCCGACGCGACGAAGTTCAGCGCGATAATCGACAGGAAGCTCACCGCGACTCTGCCGGCCGTAGGGTCGCTGGTGAACACAGCCACCAGCCACTGTGGTCGCCACCAGCACAGTAGAGTGACCGTCGCCATGATGGCTATCGTCATCCCCATCGCGGTGCGGAAGCTGCTCCGCACGCGCTCTCCATTCTGGGCGCCGAAGTTCTGACCCGCCACGGCCGGCAACGCGAAGGCGATGGCCATCGAAGGGAGGAACACCGCTTGCATAACCCGCGTGCCCACGCCAAAGCCAGCTTGGGCGGGCGCACCGAATGGTCGAATCACGGCGTAGATAGCCGCCATGTAAACGAACAGCAGCGCAAATTCGCCGCCCGACGGCGCCCCCACCGCGAGCATGCGGCCCAACACATCGAACCGCGGCCTCCAGCTTCGAGGCCGGAAGCTCACGTAGCGCTCGAGTCGGAAGAAGTACACGGTCATCAAGGTCAGCCCGATCAGCGCCGCGATACTGCTAGCCAAACCGGCACCGGCCACCCCCATGGCCTCACCGGTGCCCCAACCGGCGACCAGAACGGGGGTCAGCGCAACGTTGGCCAGCACCGACACGAGCTGCACCAGCATCGTCGGCCTGACGATGCCCGTACCCTGTAAAGCAGCCCCCATCGCTGCCAGGGCGAACTGCATGGCGAGGGCCGGCACGAACCAGTACAGGTACGTGGTGCCCGCCCGGATCGTCGCTGCGTCGGCACCGATGGCGGCAACGTAGCCCGCGGCTGGGCCGAGATAGCCAGCCGCTAAGGTCACGGTGGCCAGCATCATCGCCAGCAGCACCGCTTGGTTGAATACAAGGATGGCACGTTCCTGATCTTTGCGCCCTACCGCGTGAGAGACGAGGGTCACGGTGCCCACCGACAGCGTTTGGGTCAGTGCGAGCGCGATGAAGAAGACCACCCCCGCTGTACTCAGCCCTGCGAGGGCGGCGCCGCCGAGCCGAGCCACGAAATACAGGTCGACGAGGTAGTGCGCCGTCTGCACCGACATACCGACGGCGATCGGCGCTGCAATGGCAATGATGTGCTGCGCAAGGGAGCCACGCGTCAGGTCTCTCATGTCAGAACGAATCCTACCTGCAGTCGGACGGCACGCCCAGCGCCCTCGCCCTCACCGTACGTCAAACCGACTTGCTCGACGAGGGCGACGGTTCGCCTAGAGATGAACGTCACGCAGTGAGCCCCTAGAGCGCCGATTCACCCGACCGCTGCACGGCCCCACCCACATGACGGGGAGCTTGACCGTCGGAACGAGGTGATTGGCGCGCCCGCCGCCGAGCTGGCGTTGCTGAGGATATCGGCCGTTGCTAGGCTGCTCGCGAATCAGCGAACAGAACCAGGATCGACGGCGTGCGCCGTACCGTGGGCCATCATCGCTCACGGAAAGGACGATGGGCGATGCGTATCTTTATTTCTTACTCGAGAGCCGACTCCGAGGCCGCCGAAAGTATCGCGGCGACGCTTCGGCAGGCTGGCCACCGAGTCTTCTTCGATACCGAGAGCATGCAGGCGTCGGATGACTACAACCGGGTGATTTGGGCGGAGATCAAAAAGACTGACCTCTTTCTCTTCTTGATCTCCTCCAATTATATAAGGCCAGGCTCCTTCGCTCTCACCGAGCTCGCCTTCGCGGAAAAGCGTTGGCCCGACCCAACCTATCGAGTCTTACCCGTCGAGCTCGAGACCATCGACCTGTCGCAACTCCCCGTCTACGCGACCATTTGTCATATCCTTCAGCCGGAAGGAAACCTGGCCGCAGAGGTGCGGGCGGAAGTCAATCGCCTGAACCGACGGCACCGACGCGGCGTCTTGGCCCGAGCGGTGGCCACGCTCGCCGCCGTCGCCTTGGTCGGAGCGCTCGGATGGAAAGTGTACACCGACTACCTGAGCGGCGCCCCGGCGCGAGCGCGCGTCCAGCTCAAATCGATGGGCGTAGACTTCGAACCCGACGCGCTGGCCGACCGCATCCGAGCCGGCGACCAGCTGACCATCGAGCTGTTCTTGACGGCCGGGATCGAGCCGCTGCTGAACAAAGACGAAGTCTTGAGCGCCACCTTGTTCACCAAGCATTGGTCGCTTGCTGAAACCCTCTTAGACAAGGGTGCCCGGCCGTGCTGCCTGGTGACCGCGGTCGAGCAAGAGATACCCCTCCCTCTGTTTCAACGCTTGCTTCAGGGGAGACTGAGGAAGCACGAGCTCGCGAACGGTGTCGGGGCGGCGGCGACCCTCGGTCGCCAGGATCACCTTCGACTTCTCCTCGACCAAGCCGAAGACACCGACCGCATCGCGAAGGCCTATCGGACCGCCGCCTATCGTAAGCGCATCGCGGTCATGAAGGCCATCGACGCCGACTACCCCGTCGACACCAAAGCCCGCGGTGATGCCCTGGTCGCCGCCGCCAACGAACAGAACAACGACATCATCGAGTACTTGGTGAGTACCGAGCTTCCTGACGAGGCCGCCAACGAAGCTCTGCTCGCCTCCGCGTCGAGAAACAATCTTGAGGCCGCAAAGATGCTCGTCCCCCTCATGAAGGAGGACACCCATGTGCTCGCCGAGGCGTTCTTGAAAGTAGCGTGCCGGCGACCCCGAGGCCAGCCGGAGACCATGAAGTCGTGGCTAGAAACTTTGGTACCTCCGACCGAACAGGGCAAGCCGTACTTCGCGGAAGCGTTCCGAGACAACCCAACGATAGTTCCATTTCGCTGCCTGATCGAGCTGGGCCGTACCGGGCAGGCGGACAATGAGAGAATGATTGAGGCACTGCGTATCAGCGTTGCCGCGGGAATCGATCCGAGCTCACCTTTCGGCAAGGACGAAAGGGGTGGCGTTGCGATCTTGGTTAATCGGGGCGCGTCGACCGAAGTCATCGCTGCACTCCTCGAACTCGGAGCCGACATCAACCACCAAAGCTCCGATGGGTCCGATGCCTTGACGACCGCGGCCGCCGCCGGACATCTTGAGCAGCTGCGGTTCCTCCTGAAGAAGGGAATCGATGCCAAGCGGTTCGGACCGCGCGCCCTGCGGAGTGGGATCAAGCATCCTCGCGTCGTCAAGGTGCTGCTCAACGCCGGCGTCGATACCGAGACGAAGGGCGAAGACGGCAGCACCCCCCTGATCGTCGCCGCGAAACGGCCGGAGGCCGTCGACACCCTTCGGCTGCTGCTTCGGGCCGGCGCCAAAGTCGACGCCGAAGACGAGCTCGGGCGAACCGCCCTCGATTTCGCGCGCAAGGATAAGAACCAAGAAGCCATTCGCTTGTTGACCGCGGCCGCCAAGAAGAAATCCTGACGTCCGAAACCGCCCCGATGCGAGCCGGTTGGGCTCCTCCAGGGGATAGGCGATCCGTGACGCCCTCGGCCGCATATTCCTCACCACGCGGCTCGCTCGCACCGATCAGACCGCGTCCGCATCGCGCCGAGTCGTGCTCGCATGTGGGGTCAGCCTGTTGAGGGCCTCGGTCGCTACCGCCACCGCGCCTAGGAGCAGCAGCCAGCACACCGGCAGGACTTCGAGACCCGCCCGCTCGGCCAGGACGCCGAGGAGCGCCGGCAGGAGCGGGGCGCCCAAGTAGCCGGCGCCCACTTGGAGACCCACCGCGAAACGGGCGACCTGGGGCGAGAAGCGCCGCGGGGTCTCATGCATCAGCATCGGGTAGATCGGCGCGAAGCCGATTCCCATCAGGACGAGGCCCCCCGGCAACCCTCCGGCGAGCAGGACGACGCCCAGGCCGCCGACGGCCAACCCCAGCCGGACGAGCCGGCGACTGCCGACGCGCGCGGCGAACGCGCCCAGCAGGAAGCGGCCCCCCGTCATGCCGAGGAAGAACCCGGCCGCCGAGAGGCCAGCCGAAGATGGGGCCAGGCCTCGGCCGTCGACGAGGAGCGACGCGGCCCACAGGCCCACCGCGAACTCGACCCCGACGTACAGCCCGAAGGACACCGCACCGAGCGCCGGCCCGAAGCGGTCGCCGGCGGGGGTGGCGGCGACGGGTTGAGCGACCCCCTCCCCATCGTGGCCCTCCGCCCTTCGGCGCCACAGCGGCAGGGCGAGCGCGAGGAGGCCCGCGACCCCAAGCTGCACGAGTGCGAGGACCAGGTAGCCGGAGCGCCAGCCCGACCCCGCGGACAGGCTCGCCACGAGGATCGCGGGCCCGGTCGTCGCCCCGATTCCCCACGCGCCATGGAGCCAGCTGACGTGGCGAGGGCCGTAGTGGACCGCCACGTCGTGGTTCAGGCAGGCGTCGACGGCCCCTGCGCCGAGCCCGAGCGGGATGGCGAACCCCAAGAGGGCGGCGAAGCCGGGCGCGAAGGCGAATCCGACAAGGGACAGTCCGGTGGCGAGGCACGACAGCAGGACGACCCAGCCCGTCCCGACGAGGGCCGCGACCCGACCGCTCGCGACGCTGGAGACGGCCGAGCTACCCCCCACGAGCAGGCTGACCACCCCCGCGGCCGCGAGCGGCGCACCCAGATCGCCCCGCATGGCCGGCCAGCACACCCCGAAGACGCCGTCGGGAAGGCCGAGGCTGACGAAGGCCAGGTAGATCACCGGTAGCAGCCACCCCGCCGCGCTCGCTGCGGGTCGGGTGGGGACGGGTCCTCGGCGAGAGCGCGGCGTGTCGTGGTTCATGGGTAGGAGTCCCGCTGGTTCAGTCTTCGACCATCCGGACCGTCGGGATCCTTCGAGGATATCGCAGACCGGCCGCCGCGCAGCGCTGCGTCAACCCGTCCCGGCTCGACGGCCATGACGGCGCTTCACCGAGGCGCTCCGCCCAACGATTGGCCACTACGGCCAAAGGCGCGTACAGCGCCCGTCGCCGACGGACGACGGTCCACGTCGTACATCGTCCGCAAGGCCGCACAGTCGGCGGGGGACAGCAGCGGCGGAGTCACCGCGAACCCATCATCGTCGAGTCCTTCCGACAGCGCCTCCCAGTCGGGGCCGTTATCTGCGGGGCGGAGAGCCCTTCACCGACGTCGCCGTCATTGTGGCAGTGACCGGAGTCATCGTCGCCAACATATCAAACCTGGGTCAATAAAGGCCGGGCCTGAGGCGCTCGTCGCCCAGCGGCGTCCACGTGGAGGCGAGACGGCAGCTTGACTGCACGATCGGCGGTCGATAGCCAACGCATCAACTCATGTCTGAAGCCAAGCATCCCATGATGAGTCGACGAACCGTACTTCGAGCGAGCGGGGGGATGCTGCTCCTGGGCGCCTGCGCTCACCGGCGTGCGGCGCACCGCTCGACGCCGATCGACCTGTCCGACCTCGAAGCGCGCACCCAAGGACGCATCGGCGTAGCCGCGCTCGACACCGCGACCGGGCGCTGGTTGGAGTATCGAGCGACCGAGCGACACGCGATGTGCTCGACGTTCAAGTCGTTGCTGGCGGCGCTCGTCTTGACTCGGGCGGACGACGGGAAACTATCGCTATCGACTCGACTCCACTATTCCGAAAGCGAACTCATCGTCTGGTCTCCCGTAACCGAGAAGGGCGTCCACGACGGCGGTATGACGATCGAGGCCTTATGCAAAGCCACGGTGACCACCAGCGACAACACCGCCGCAAACCTCTTGCTTCGGCATATCGGAGGGCCAGCCGGCTTCACCGCGGATCTGCGTCGGTTCGGCGATCACACGACCCGTCTGGACCGGTACGAGCTCGAACTCAACGAGAACGCGCCAGGCGACCCTCGTGACACCACCACCCCGCGAGCGATGACCGAGAGTTTGGCCATGTTCGCATTCGGTGAGGTCTTGACCCCAACGTCGCGAGCGACTCTGTGCGACTGGCTGGTCGCATCGGTCACCGGGCGTAAACGGCTTCGGGCCGGGCTTTCGCCGACTTGGCGAGTGGGCGACAAGACCGGCACGAGCGCCAACGATCAGAGCAACGATGTGGCGATCGCCGAGCCACCGAAGACGGCGCCCGACGCCGCCCATTTTGTGATCACCAGCTTCATCAACGCACCTAACTCCATGGCCGAGGCTACCAACGCGATACACGCGGAGATCGCACGTCGAATCGTGCGCCTCCTTGGTTAAGAGCAGCGAACCCCAACTCAGGGATCATGAGTAGATGACCTCTTGCACGCCGACCATCGCCGATCCTTGGGGTCGGCTGAGCATCCCGAATCCGATACCCGTCATCGATGGCCTGCTCGCGGCCACTGCCCTGGTCCACGGCCTGACGCTGGTCACGGGCAACGTGGCCGACGTCGCTTCGACGGGTGCTTCGACCTTAATCCCTTTCACATGATTACGACCGGCGAGCTTTGGTCTGGGGTCGGCGCCGCTGGATTGTGCTCCGCGCCTTGATTACCTTGTCGCCGTGGCCGAGCTGCAGGTCGCGCTGAGCTTCGCGGGGCATGGTCCCAGTGGTCTGAGGCCTCGGGTCCGATCCGTGGCCGAGGGCTTGGCGAAGCTGTATGCGCCGGAAACGATCTTCTACGACGAGTGGAACGACCTGGCCGATCCGCTCGGGGGGCAGTGGCTCGAGCGGCCCTACATCGACGCCAAGCTGATGGTGGTGTTCCTGAGCCCCGAGTACGGCCAAGAGCAACATGAGCAGCGGTGGACTCGGCTCGAGTGGAACTTGGCATTTCAGCGCATTCAGCAGGGGCGCAGCCGCACGGTGCTGCTGTTCTCGCACGGACTGACCCCGAAGGGCATCGACGCCCTGGGCCTTCCGCACCTGTACAAAGAGCTGGCCTTCCCCATTCGGCTCGAAGGCAAGACCTCCGACACGATCGTGGGACATATCGTCCGGCGCCTCGAGGAGCTCGGCACCTCTCCGCCGCAAGGTTCCCGAGGACGGTCGCCTGAGCAGGTGCGCGCCGAGGTTCGGGAAAGATACCGGCAGGCCGCGCTGAACAAGCACGGCGCGCTGTCGATGATCGGCGTGCACGTCGACGGCTTCAGCTTTTCGATGGACGACGTGTACGTGCCCCTTCGGCTCACCTCGGCCCGGCCCGAGTTCGTGATGGGCCGAGAGCGCGTCGAGCTTGGCGAAGAAGGCCAGTCCATCGGCATCGAGCGCGTCTTCCTGAGCTGCGCGCCGCACGAGGTGCCGGCGGTGATGGGCGAGGCCGGAAGCGGCAAGACCACCGCGCTCAAGAAGCTTCTGCACGCCGTCTACACCCGCCCGCCCGAGGAGACCGGGCTACCCGCGGGGATCGCGGTGCGGTTCGTGCGGGCGGCCGATCTCAAGCCTCTGTTCGATGCGACCCCGCAAGATGCGAAGCTACGAGCGGGGCGCCACTGGCTCGAGGGGCCGCTCGGCCAGCTGGTGGCCGAGGGGCTGAGCCCAGAAGAGCAGGCGGCGCTGTTGGCGGACGACCAGCCCCTGTTGGTGTTGCTCGACGGGCTCGACGAGCTCGCCGACCCCGATTATCGAAATCGAGCGCTCGCGGTGCTCAACCAAGCGATCGAGCATGATCCGCACCTCAGGGCGGTAGTGTCGTGCCGGCACTCCGCGCGGGGCTTCGCGATTCGATTCCCCCCGCGATGCAAGCGGTTCGCGGTGCAGCCCCTCGACGAGCGTCAGCGCCGAACACTGACCGCGCGGTGGTTCACGTGCGCCCTGCAGCAGCTCAAGTCGTCGGGGAGCGAGGCCGAGCGCGCGCGGGAAGCCGAGGCGCGCACCGAGGCGCTGTTCAGGTCGATCGGTCCGGTGTTCAACCTCGACCCCCACCTTCGGGCCCTGGTGTCGACGCCACTGTTCGCTACCTTGCAGTGTGTCTTGCACCTGACGAACCCCGGCGCCAAGCCTCGCGACAGTGTGGCGTTTCTTCTGCAGGCCCTCGAGCTGCTGCTCGACCGCCGCGAGCGGCTCGGGGCGGAACGCAAGCCCGACGAAGCGAGCCCCCAAGCGCTGACCCAGGTGCTGCGAGACGTGGCCCAGCGCATTCAAGAAAACCAGCGGCAGGATGGGCTGCCTCGCGACGAGTGGGCGGCGTGGGTGTGGGAAGCCGTCGAGGCCGAGATCCATCGGCGCAACTCGGCCCGGTGGCAGCAGTGGCTGAAGGACCACGCCGCGGGCAGCGAGGAGCTCGACCGCGCCCTGGTGTGCTGGCTGCACCAAGATGCCGACGTGCTCACCGAGACCGCCCGCGACCAGCTCCTGTTTCGGCATCGGGGCTTTCAAGAAGTGCTGGTCGCCGACCGGCTGGTGAGCCAAGGGCGGACCGGCCTCGAGTACCTCGCCCAGCGCGCCGACGGCCAGACTTGGCGGGCCCCGTTCTTGTACGCGGCGCGCCTGCTCGGCCCGCAGGGCTTCACCGCCCTCGCCCGCCCCCTGCTTCGCCGCGACGACTGGACGGCGCTCGAGGAGGTGCTGCAGGAGGCGTTTGCGCTCTTGGGTCCCGTCGACCCTGCGCCCTTCCTCGTGGCCATGAAGTCGGGTGATCCGACGACCTGCCGGACGGTGATGAACCTGTTCCGCCACCGCGACGCCGAGACCCTGGCGCCCTTGCGTCGAGTGGCGACGGCGCTCGTCAGTAGCGCCGGCGACCCCACCTTTCGCGCGGAGCTGACCGCCTTCATCGGCGGCGCCGCCCCGACGACCCGAGCGTGGGTCGAGCCGACCACCGACATGCGCTTTCTCGAAGTGCCGGGCGGCGTCTTCAGGATGGGGGCCGAAGACATCTCGGAGTGGGAGAAGCCCGTTCACCCGGTGCGGCTATCGCCGTTTTGGCTGGCCGAGACCCCGGTTACCAATCAGCAGTTCCGCCCTTACGTGCAAGCAACCGGTAAGGAACCGCTTCATTGGAGCAATCCCAAATACAATCAGGACTTGCAGCCGGTGGTGGGCGTCAGCTGGTTTGAGGCGGAGGCCTACTGCCAGTGGCTGAACGAGCGGATCGAGGGGTACGAGGCCGGGCTGCCGAGCGAAGCCCAGTGGGAACGGGCCGCGCGAGGAGGAGATGGCCGTCGCTATCCGTGGGGCGACGACGAGCCGAACGAGACGCTCGCTTGGTACGACCAGGGCTACGATAGCGCGGCCAAGCCGGTGGGCCAGTACCCCGCGGGGAGAGGACCGTACGGGCATCTCGACCTCGCCGGCAATGTCTGGGAGTGGTGCCGCGATATCTGGAGCGAAGAGGCTTATCGCCAGGCCCCGCACTCCGATGCCAACGCGGCCGACCCGGTCAATCGCCAAGGGAATGACGAGCAACGACCCCTGCGGGGCGGCGGCTTCCGCGACGTCCCGTTCGGGCTCCGGGCCGCGCACCGGTTCTGGCCCCCGGCCGGCATCCGGTTCGACGTCATCGGCTTTCGTGTTTGTCTGTCTCCCCCGAGCACGGGGGGTTCGGGGGGCGAAGCCCCCTGACGTTCGCGAAGTGGTCATTTTTTGTCGTTTTTCGTCGTTCTTGGTCGTCAAACCGAACCCACACGACCAATTCATGACCAAAAACGACAATATTGGTCATTCGGAATGACAGAAACGACAAATTCCGCTACCACGAACGTCGCAGGCGATACCGAATGGCGAACGACCACTACACCCTCCCCGAGGTGGCTGGGCTCCTCAACAAAAACGCCCGCCAGATTCGCTACATGGTGCAGACCGGGCAGCTGCCCGGGTCGAAGGTCGGCGGTCGATGGGTGGTCAAGAAGAGCGATTTGGGTTTGACGCCCACCGCGCCGCAGCAGCAGGCCGTGGCGGCCGTCGAACAGGTGGCCGAGACCGAGCGCCGGCAGCGCCGGTATTCCGTCCAAGACCTGCGCGCGTTTCAGAGGGGCGAGGGTCTGTACCGCGAGATGGTCGAGGGCCTCGGGGCCGAGCATCCGACGGTGGTCCGGGTCCGCGAGGCGCTCGAGGCGTTGACCCTGGGGTGCCACGCTTTCGAGGCCGACGAGAAGCTCGAGCAGTTTCGGCGGGTCCGCCGAACGCTGGCCACCGGCGTCGCCGAGCTGCTCCTGGCGCCGGCCGGCCCATCGGCGGCCGAGCGTGCGTTCGCCGAGCGCCTCGAGCAAGACGTCATGCCGCACGTCAGCGGCCTCATCCGCGCCGCCGACCGCAAGCGCTCGTCGGACCGATTCCGCCGCTTCTCGGCGGGACGCAGGTGACCCATGCCGCTGAAGCCCAGCCTCGAAGAAGACACCTTCAATCTCGTCGGCGAGCTCATGAAGACCTTCGCGCACCTCGACGACGGGCACCCCCTCGTCTGGCGGCGGCTCGGCAACACCGCGTTGGACTTGCTCGAGGCGGTCGCCGTCCTCACCCCCGCCCCGACCGTCGATCGCATCGACGACGCGGTCGCGGTCGTCCGCGTGCTGTCGGTGCAGCTGGAGCTCCTGCGCGGTCTGAACCTGGTCGGCGACGACGATTACCTCGACTTCACGCGCCAGCTCGAAGTGGTGGGCGCGGGCCTTCACCGCTTCCGCGACGACGTCGGTCTGTGAGGCTTCTTGATCACCATTCGAAAGGCACCGCTCCCCCAGCTGAAGCGCCTC
>CAZFIV010000060.1:1874-41970 GCA_964519665.1 uncultured Myxococcales bacterium | reverse complement strand
TTCAGCGCCGGGCACATCGAGACGTTCTTTCGCAAGGGGCTCCGCCGATTGCCGCCCCCCTTCACGGCCGAGGACCGCAAGGCGGATTTCAGGTACGAGCCTAGATCGGAGATCTTGCCCTGTTGAATCAGCACTTCGACCGCCCGCAGGGTTTCGTCGAGCCTGGTCTGGTCGTCGAAGCGGTGCAGAAAAAAGACATCGACCCGGTCGGTGTTGAGGCGGCGCAAGCTGCCCTCCACGCCCGCACCAAGTGATATCGGGAGGTTCCCCGGTCATTGGGCCCCTTGCCGGTCGGAAAGTACGTCTCGGATCAGGCGGCCTTCGATAGGCCGGCTCGGAGGAACAACGCTTCGGGATCCGGTGCGCGCCCCATGAATCGCTCATACAGGGCCAGCGGGTCTTCCGCGTCGCCGTTGGCCAAAATCGCGTCGCGAAAAGCGCGCCCCACCTCGGGACTGAACACGCCTTCGGCCCGAAATCGAGTGAAGGCATCCGCGTCGAGCACTTCGGCCCACTTGTACGAGTAGTACCCGGCCGCGTAGCCGACCGCCGATGAAAACAGATGCCCGAATCCGGCCACGAAAGCGAACCCTTCAAAATGCGGGGCCGGGGCGTAGGGGGCCATGATGTCGCGGGACCGCTCGAGCAGCGCCTTCGCCGTGGGCGGCGGCGGTGAGGTGTGCAAGGTCAAGTCGAGGTCGGCAAAGCCGAGCTGACGCATCATCGCGTTGGCCGCCCGAAACGTTCGGGCGCGCACCATCTTTTGAAAGAGATCCTCGGGAATCGGCGCCTGGGTCTCATAGTGACGAGCGAACAGGTCGAGGGCTTCGCGTTCCCAGCACCAGTTCTCCATGATCTGCGACGGCAGCTCGACGAAATCCCAGGCCACGTTGGTCCCGGCCAACGACCGGACGCTGACCCGGCTCAACAGGTGGTGCAACAGGTGCCCGAACTCGTGAAAGAGCGTCGACACCTCCTGGTGACTCAAAAGAGCCGGCCGGCCGTCGACCGGGCGCGCCAGATTTCCGCACATCAGGCCGAGGTGCGGACCCCGCTCGGTGCCCGGGAACGCCGTCATGAGCGGATTCATCCACGCGCCGCCGCGTTTCGCGTCGCGAGGATGCAGGTCGGCATAAAACGCCCCTAGGATGGTGCCGTCGGTGTCGGCCACCTCGTAGGCCAGGACCTCCTCGTGCCAGACGGGAAGGTCGACTCGACGCACGACCACGCCGAAGAGGCGCTCCGCCGTGGCGAACAGCCCCTTCATGACACCGTCGAGCGGAAAGTAAGGGCGCAACGCCTCCTCATCGAAGTCGAATGCAGATTGGCGCTGCTTTTCGGCATAGTACCCGATGTCCCAGGGCTGCAGGCCCGGCGCCTCCGACCCCTCGATCGACGAACGAAACGCCGACAGCGCCTCGTTCTCACCCTTGAAGCCCTCTTCGCACCTCGCGCGAAGCCGGGCCACGAAGTCGACCGCCTCTGCGCCGGTCTTGGCCATACGAGGCTCGAGCACGAAGTCGGCGAAGTGTCGGTAGCCGAGCAGCGAGGCCTGCTCCGAGCGCAGCTCCAATATTCGCACGATCAACGCCGGGTTGTCTCGGGGCTCCGTCGACGCCCGCGTGTTGTAGGCCCGATAGAGCTCCTCGCGGATCGAAGCGTCGTCGAGGTAGGTCATCGCCGGAACGTAGCTCGGCGCATGCAAGGTCAGCCGCCACCCCGAGACCCCTTTGTCGCGGGCGCTTTGCCGCGCGAACGCCAACGCCGACTCCGGGAGACCCTTCAGCTTCGACTCGTCTTCGATGACCAGCTCGTACGCTGCCGTCGCGTCGACCACATTCTGAGCAAACTTCGACGTCAACTCGGCCAGCTCGCGACTGATTTCGGTCAGGCGGGTCTTCTTGTCGGGCGGGAGCTCTGCGCCGTGGCGACGGAACTCATCGAGGGTCTTTTCGAGATGGCGACGACGCGGACCGGTCAGCGCCTTTGCCTCGTCGGTTTCGGCGTATGCCTTCAGGGTTCGATAGAGGCCATCGTCGAGAGGGATCGAGGCGTAAAAAGCGCTCACCTCGGGTTGAACGGCATTGTACACATCGCGAAGCGCTGGACTTGAGCTGACCGACTCGAGGTGGCCAACCAGGGTCATCGTAATCTCGAGGGGTTCGGTCGCCCGTTCGAGTCCGCCGAGAACCGCGTCGTAGGTCAGCCGCGACCGCGCCGCCCCGGCCGACGACAGGTCGGCGATCGCCGCCTGTGCCGACGCGAGCCGGGCGTCGACCGCTTCCTGTACGTGGTCCGCTCGTATTTGCTCGAAGCGAATCGGTTCCGACAACGGCGGCCCGTCGAAGGCCAACAACGGGTTCGACGGATTCGACGGCGTTTCGCTCATCGCGGGCCTCCTTTCGACCCCGAAGAGGCGCCGGAAGAGCCCTCGTGGTCGAGCCTGTATTCTTCGTACCACACCATCTGAATGGCCTCGAGAACGCGCTCGTTCGAGGCCTCGGGTTCACCACCGAACTCCTCGAGCTCACACACCCATCGGTGGAGATCGGTATATCGAACCGACAGTGGATCCACGTCGGGATGTTGCTCGTAGAGCGCCTCTCCGATCGGACGCGCGTCAGACCAAGACCAAGCCATAAAGATGGATGTAACGGCTCAGAACCACGGAGTCGACCCCCGAACGCGTACTGGACCGCCCGATCCTTCTTTCCGCAGGATCGCTTGACGAAGAACCGGGCGTCTTCGTAGCGTGGGTGTGCTCGGGTTCACTATGGAACAAACGCTCCCAACGACCGGCGTCGAACGAGGACAGACGACGACGACGACGAACGTCGTCTTTCACTTCGACTTCATCTCCCCTTACAGCTACCTCGCGAGTCAGCGCCTCAAGGCCCCGGCGTACACCGACCTCGAAGTCGACTGCCGGCCCGTGGTGTTCGGTACCATGCTCAGCCGGCTCGGCGTTCAAGGTCCCGGCGAGATCCCCGCTCGCCGGCGTATCGGTCTGCAGGATGTCCTGCTTCTCGCCGAGCACTACGCCATCCCAATCGAAGGTCCGCCGACGCACCCGTTCAATTCGATCTATGCCCTTCGGTCGGTGTGTGCCGTGCAAGACGCCCGCCTGCGTCTCGCGCTCACCGATCGGTATTTTCTCGCAGCTTGGGCCGAGGGCCGCGACCTCGCCGACCCCGCGACCGTCGCGAGCCTCGCCCGCGACATCGGCATCGAGCAAGACGTTGAGGCGATCGCCAGCAACCGCGACGTGCGCCAGCGGCTCAAACAAAATACCCGAGCGCTCCTCGACGCCGGCGGGTGGGGCGTTCCGACTTTCTGGGTCGGCGACGTCGCCCTGTTCGGGCACGAGCGACTCGACATCGCGGCCGCCCTCGTCCGCCGACAGGTCGAAGTCGACCACGGCAAACTCAACCGAATGCTATCGCGACCCCAACCCGGCCGCGTCACCTGACCCGACGGTCCGCCTGAGCGATCCGCATGAGCCAAGCGGGTCAGCCGAGCTGGGCAGCCATTTTGCGAAGGGCTTCGGCGGCCCGCTGGGTGAGCGCATCGCCGGGAAAACTGTCGACGAGGTATTGATACAGCGCCTTCGCGCGGGCGGGTTCGCGCAACTTGTGTTCGTACAGCTGTGCGGCCATGAAGACGGCTCGGGGCGCATACGGGCCGGTCAGGTCTTGGTCGGCCGCTCGCCGGCACGCTGCTACCGCGCCTTCGAACTCTCGGGCTCTCTCTAGAACGCCCGCCAGTCGCAGCTCGAAGCGCGGGGCCAGCGTCATCTGAACCTGCGCCTGCAGACACCTTTGGTATTCCGTCAGCGCGACCATTCCGCTCTCGTTCTGAAGGGCGTTCTGGAGCGCGTGCATCGCGGGCGGCGTGCCGGGCGGAACCCCACTCGGCATCGGAGGCACAGAGCCCGGGTATCCCGGGTAGGCCCCTTGGGGCGAATAACCCGAGCCGGCGGGATACGAGCCGGCGGGATACGAGCCGGCGGGCGAATAGGCGCCGGCGGGATACGAGCCGGCGGGATACGAGCCGGCGGGCGAATAGGCGCCGGCGGGATACGAGCCGGCGGGCGAATAGGCGCCGGGCGGGACTGAACCCGGCGCCGGACCTCCCGCCGCCGGACCTCCCGGCGCCGGACCTCCCGCCGCCGGACCTCCCGCCGCCGAATGGCCAGGCGAAATGGGTGAACCGTAAGCGGCGCCGGGCGTGCCGCCGTACTCTGCGGTCGGCGCCGACGCCCCGTAGTGGGTGCCCGGGTACGAGCCTCCGGCCGCCAGAGGCGGGCCGTACACTAGCGCCGGGTCGTGCGCAGAGTCGGGCGCAGAGCCAGGTGCGGACATCGATCCAGACGCGTATCCAGCGCCGGAGTACGAGCCCCCGGGCGCAGCGGGGGCCGCCGATGCACCGTAGCCTTGGTAGGGATCGTTCTGATACGGAGCGCTCGGAGAGGCGTTGGCCGGGGCCAAACCGTGAGCGCCCTGGTCGTAGGCTCCGGGAGCGAAGCCCCTTCCATCGGTCTCGGAGAACTCGTAGTCCTGAGGCGGGCCTGGGTCGGCCACGACCCGGGGTTCGGCGGTCGGTCCAAGCATGACGCTCGCCCCATCCGCTCCGTAGCTCGCATCTTCCGGACGCGCGAAGGCCGTGCCCGATTCGATGGGCAAGCCGTAGATCTTCGCGTCGGGATGCGCCATCGGCATACCGGGCGGCGGACCGGAAGGAAGGGTGGCTCCCGGGGGCAGAGAACCTGCCGGTGCGACCGGATCGGCGGTCTGACCCACCGGGGCCCGAACCCCGTACGCGTCGGCCCGGTACCTCGCGTCGCTCCCGAAAGCGCCGGCGGGGCCTGGTGCGTTGGCCGACGCGTTCGCCTCCACCTGCTGGGCCGCGGCGGCCATGGGTTCAAGGGGAATCGAGGAGGGGCGAGGGTCGTCGACGAACTCGAGCTCGAGTTCAAGGCCGCTGGTCTTCGGTCCGTCGCTCATGGGCGCGATGGGTTCTAGCTTGAGCTCGTCGCTGGGAAGGACCGGGGGCGCGCCGGCGGGAAGCCCTGACTCAGTCTGCCCGTCGGGCTCCCCGCTGTTCGGCCAAGCGCCCGTTGGTGCCGAAGCGTCGTAAGGCGGCGGCGCGGCAGCGCCGTAGGGCAGCGGCGGCGCGGCAGCGCCGTAGGGCGACGGCGGAGCGGCAGCGCCGTAGGGCGACGGCGGAGCGGCAGCGCCGTAGGGCGACGGCGGAGCGGCAGCGCCGTAGGGCGACGGCGGCGCGGCGGCGCCGTAGGGTGGCGGCGGCTGAGGGGGCGAACCGAACACCCCCCCTTCGCCTCCGACCGGTACCCGGCGTTCAGACCATCCCTCGACTTCGATGGCCTCGACCCCTGCCCGCGGAGGCTCGATCTGCCGGGCGAACGGGGGAACCTCGCTGGCCGTTCCGGCGGCTAGCGCCAAGCCCGGCTGCTCCCAGCCCTCGACCACGCCGGCGTCCATCGGACGTCGCCCCACCGAGCCATCGGCGGACGTCTGGCCGATCGCGACGGCGTCAGGCCACTCGAGCTCTTCACCCTGGCCCTTCAACATGAGGCCGAACTGCTCGTGGTTTTGATAAATGAACCGACCGAGGATCCAGGCCGGGATCAGCGAAAAGACCAACGAGATGATGGAGACGATATAACTGGCGAACAACCAGGGCACCCAGTAGTCGATCGACGACAGCGCGGTCGAAGCGCCGAAAGAAAACAGAAAGCCCGCCCCGTAGAAAACGTAAGCCAGCGCCGCCGCGCCCAGATACTGAAAAGGAAGCCGCCACAGGATCCGAAACCCGATCGTCAGGTCGAGAACTGAAAAGACGGACTCCGAAATGCCGGCGACGATCAGCGCGATCGGAAAGTAGAGAATTCCGGCGGCAATGATGATCAGGGGGATGGGGGTGATGGGAATCGCCGACGGACCATCGACCAGCACCGCTTCCCAATCGATTCCCGCGCTGTAAAGAAAGATCGCCATCGGCAGCCAGATGTAGGTCATGGCGACGATGTAGCGAATCACCGGCATCACGAGCTCCCAGACGCTCGTGAAGTCGGCCGGGTCGGGCAGCTTCTCCGACCCCGACGCCGCGGTCTTGATGACGTGGAACATGTACGTCACGAAGATCGCGAACTTGATTGGTCGGAAGAAGTTGGCCGCGAACAACACCAGCCCGATGCCAACCAGATTGGCCATGCCCTCCATCGTGAACAGATTCCCGATGAACGTCGGCAGGGAGGTCAGGTAATTCGAGATGCGTTTTCGCCGAACGATAGGCGGTGCGAAGCCGCCGCAGTGAACGCAGATGCTGATCGCCGACCCGACGTTCGGCATCCGCTTTTCGGATGCACACTGCGGACAAAGGGCGCGATCACAGACGGTGCAGCGCCACCCCGCTCGGTAACCTGGATGCGTAGAGCATTGCGTCAGCCAGCGTGCCTGGTGAGGGGTGAGTTGCTGCATCATGGAGCGCTAGACCTCTAGCAAGAGTCGGTTCGGATTCTCGACGAGCTGTTTGATGCGGACCAAGCAGCTCACCGCCTCGCGCCCGTCGACGATGCGGTGGTCGTAGGTTAGCGCTAAATACATCATCGGCGCCGCAACAATCTGACCGTCCTTTACGACCGCCCTTTCGACAATGTTATGCATGCCGAGGATTCCGCTCTGAGGCGGGTTGACGATCGGCGTAGACATCATCGAGCCGTACACGCCGCCGTTCGAGATCGTGAAAGTTCCGCCCTGAAGCTCCTCGGGTTTGAGAGTGTTCTCTCGCGCTCGCTTGCCGAAGTCGCCGATCGCCTTTTCGACCTGCGCGAAACTCATTCGCTCTGCATTGCGCAGGATCGGCACCACCAGCCCACGACCACCGCCCACTGCGACCCCGACGTCGTAGTAGTCGTGGTAAACGATATCATCCCCGTCGATCGACGCATTGAGGGCCGGAAAGGCCTTCAACGCCTCGACGGCCGCCTTCACGAAGAAAGACATGAATCCGAGCTTGACCCCGTGACGCTCGAGGAATTCGTCTTTGAACGCCTTACGGAGGCTCATGACGGGGCCCATGTCGACCTCGTTGAAGGTCGTCAACAGGGCGGCGGATTGCTGGGCCACGACCAGTCGCTCAGCGATACGACGACGAAGACGGGTCATCGGGACCCTTTCTTCATCCCGTGACCCACCGCTCACCGGCACCTGCTGCGGCGGGCGCAGATCTCCGTGGGTGATCCGACCGCCCGGCCCGGAAGGCTGAACGGTGCCCGGGTCGATGTGCTGCTCGCGCATAGCCCGGCGAACCGAAGGCGACGCGAGCGCGGCACTCGCGTTGCCGCCCGCGTTCGAGGGGGCGGGCGGCGATACCGCTTTCGGCGCGGTCGCGGGCGGCGGGGCCGCTGTACCGGCAGCCGGCGACGGGGCCGCTGTACCGGCAGCCGGCGACGGGGCCGCTATACCGACAGCCGGCGACGGGGCCGTCGACGCCGAAGCGGCGGGGGCGGAGGCCGCCTCCATGTATCCGATGACTTCGCCGACCTCGGCGTTTTCGTCGGCACCCTTGATGATTTTGGTAATCACGCCCGCCTGAGGCGCGGGCAGCTCGACGTTGGCCTTGTCGGTCTCTATCAGCGCGATCGTCTCGTCGGCTTCGGCGTGATCGCCTTCGTTCTT
This sequence comes from uncultured Myxococcales bacterium, assembly GCA_964519665.1. Lineage (GTDB taxonomy): Bacteria > Myxococcota > Kuafuiibacteriia > Kuafuiibacteriales > Kuafuiibacteriaceae > JANQQN01. Next base: position 34,270 of record CAZFIV010000060.1, on the reverse strand, counting down.
GACCCACTCGACGATCGTCACTTCGGTGATGGACTCGCCCGCTGAGGGCACCTTCAGCTCGATAGGCATGTTCTTGTTCCTGCGCCTGATTCCTGCCGCCGAGTACTAGGCGAAGGCCTGCTCGATGACCAGTGCTTGTTCCTTCTTATGGGCGGCTGCCGAACCCGTGGCCGGGCTGGCCGACCGAGGACGGTACACCCCGTCGAGCGGAAAGCGCTCCAACAGGTTGTTTCGAAAGCAGAGCACCATGAATGGCCACGCGCCCATGTTTTCCGGCTCTTCTTGAGCCCAAACGGCGGGAATCCCGTCTCGATAGTCAGCGAGGGCTTCGCGCAAGGCCTCCTTCGCGAGCGGGTAATACTGTTCGACTCGCACCAGTGCAACGTCGTACGCCCCTCGCTTGTCGCGTTCCGCCCGCAGCTCGTAGTACAGCTTGCCGCTGGTGAGTACGACCTTTCGAACTTTGGTCGGATCGACCTTTTGCTCGTCGTCGGCGATGACGTGCTGAAAATGGCCACGAGCCAGCTGGTCGAGGGTGGATACGGCTTGCGGCAGCCGCAGCAGGCTCTTGGGAGACATCACCACCATCGGCTTACGAAGCGGGCGCAGCACCTGACGGCGCAGCATGTGGAAGACCTGCGCGGGGCTCGTAAGATTGACGACCTGGATGTTGTCGTCCGCCGCCGCCATCAGGAAGCGTTCGAGCCGCGCCGACGAGTGCTCGGGCCCCTGCCCTTCGAACCCGTGGGGCAGCAGGAGCGTCAGACCACTGAAACGCTGCCACTTGTCTTCGCCGCTGGTGATGAATTGGTCGATGATCACCTGGGCCACGTTCGCGAAGTCGCCGAACTGGGCTTCCCACATGACCAGCGCCTCCGGATAGTCGAGGCTGTAGCCATATTCGAAGCCGAGGACGCCGATCTCGCTGAGCGGTGAGTTCCAGACCTGGAACTTGCGTGGGTCTTCAGCCATCCGCTGCAGAGGCGACCACGCAACACCCGTTTCGTTGTCGGTCAGGAAGGCGTGCCGGTGGCTGAAAGTCCCGCGCCGCGCGTCTTGGCCGCTGAGGCGAACCGGGCGTCCTTCGCTGAGCAGGGTCGAGTACGCCAGGAGCTCCCCGGCTGCCCAGTCGAGCGGGACCTCTTCCGCCGCCATCGCCTTTCGCTGGGCGAACAAACGCTTGACCTTCGGATGAGGCGTAAAGTCGTCCGGCACCTCGGCCAACTGGTTGAGGAGATCGACCAGTTTCTCCTTGGCCACGGCGGTCTCGACCTCGGGTACCGCCTCATCGGCACCACCGACGAACCCCTGCCAATTGCCCTCGCCGTAGCTCGCCTGGGCGAACACGAAGTCCGGCGACCGCGCGACCCCCAATTCTTGCTCTAGCCGCTCTCGTCGAGCGACCGAGATGCGCTCGGCCTCTTCGGGGCTGAGCTCGCCCAGCTTGTAGAGGTTGTCGAGATACGCTTCGCGGACCGACTTACGCTTGCGGATCTTCTTGTACAGCTCAGGCTGCGTGAAGGCGGGCTCGTCGCCCTCGTTGTGCCCGTACCGCCGGTAGCAATACATGTCGATCACGACATCCTTGCGAAACGCTTCCCTGAACTCCATCGCCAGGTTCACCGCTTGCGCCACCGCCTCCGGGTGCTCGCCGTTGACGTGAAAGATCGGAATATGAAGCATCTTGGCGATATCGGTCGCGTACTGGGTCGATCGGCCATCCTCCGGGTTGGTCGTGAAGCCGATCTGATTGTTCACGATGATATGGAGCGTACCGCCGGTGTTGTAGCCCTCGAGCCCTGACATATTGAATGTCTCTTGGACGACGCCCTGCCCCGCGAACGCGGCATCGCCGTGGATGGCAATGCCCATCACCTTCGCCCCGTCGCGGTCGCCCTTTCGTTCTTGTTTGGCCCGAACCCGGCCCATGACCACCGGGCTGACGAACTCGAGGTGGGACGGGTTGAAGGTCAGCGAAAGGTGCACGGTCTTGCCGCACGAAGTGGTGCGGTCCTGTGAGTACCCGAGGTGGTACTTCACGTCGCCGCGACCCTTCATTCGGTCGGGGTCGGTGTCTTCGAACTCAGCAAAGATCTGGCGCGGGCTCTTTCCGAGAATGTTGGCCAGGACATTGAGGCGGCCGCGGTGAGCCATCCCGATCACGATCTCGTCGAGGCTGTGCTCACCGGCCGTCTCGACCGCCAGGTGCAGAAGAGGAATCAAGCTCTCCGCCCCTTCGAGGGAGAACCGCTTGGCCCCGATGAACTTTTTGTGGATGAACTGCTCGAAAAACTCGGCATCGGTGAGCTTGGTGAGAATGTCGACCTGCTGCTCCCGCGACAGCTTGATCTGGTTCTGCGAAGACTCCATTCGATCTTGGAGCCACATCTTCAGTTTGATGTCGTCGATGTGCATGTACTGCACGCCGATCGAACCGCAGTAGGTCTTGCGCAGGTGGGCGATGATGTCGCGCAGCGCCATCACCGACGTACCGGGAATGGTCGTGGACGAGAACAACAGGTCGAGGTCGCCCTGCCAAAACCCGTAGTAGGCCGGGTTGAGCTCCGGGTAGATCTCGGACGGCTTGCCGAGCGGGTCGAGGTCGGCCAACAGGTGCCCGCGAACCCGGTAGGCTCGGATCAACTGGTCGACCCGGTCTTGGCGCGTCCCGGTGTCACGCAACCGACGGGTCAGCACGCGGATGATCGCACGCGCGAAAGCCGGCCGTTGCTCGACCAAGCCGAGCAGTTCTTCGCCGCGGATGCGAAGGCTTTCGACCTGCCCGACGGCCACCGCGTCCGCGGAGCGCGGTTCGCGGTCGAGCACCGCCATCTCGCCGACGACCTCGCCTGGACCTAGCTCTGCGATCACCCGGCCTGCCCGCCGAATGACGACCTGGCCGGCGGTGATGACGAACAGGTCGTGACCGAGCTCGCCCTCCCGCACGAAGACCTCGCCATCGAGGATGCGGACCGGCTCCGAGATTCGAGCCGCCGCGATGACCTCCTCGTCGGCGAGGTCCTTGAACATGGCGAGGCTTCGCAAATACGGCACGCGCGCCGACAGCTCCGCGCCGTCGACCAGCGCTAGATGCCGTCCCCCGGCCGCCGCCGACGCCGACGCCGAGGTCGCCCGTCCGACGGGCGACGGACCGTTACCGTCACCGCCGGAAGGATTGAAGATGCTGCGAACACCGAAGGACGGCCCGATGCGCACCGGAGCTGGGCGGTCCGCCTCCATCATGGCGAAATAGCTACGCCAGTCCGGATCGACGGAAGCCGGATCTTCACAGAACTGGGCGTAGAGGTCTTCGACGAAGGCAAGGTTGTGGCTGGCGAGCCGCTCGGGGAGATCGACCATTAACGGTGGCTTATCCGTTGATCCCGGGTCTCACAAGCGCCACCACGATCGTCGGGTCATCGGGGCGCTCGCCAGGGCGACACGTCCTGGTTGCCGCTACGGCGAGAGACGCTCGTTCGATTCCTGCTCGGCGAGAATTCGGCGGATATCCAGGACTTTCATCTTGTGGACGAGGGTCCTCAGCGGCATTTGGAGGAGCCGAGCAGCCTCGGTCTGATTCAGCTGGGTTCGCCGAAGGGCCCGCACGATAACCTCTATCTCGGCCTGCTGCATCTGGGTCTTGAAGTCGGGCATCGCCTCGCCCGGATCCTCGGCCGGCATGACGCTCCCCGGCAAAAACACGCGAGACGACGGTTCCGGTGCGGCCGGCCCGCACGACGGCTCGGGTCGAACGCTGCCATCGGGCACCGGTCGCAGCACGGGCCGCGGCGACTCGGTGTCGGCCACCGGGGCCGTTTTGAGGGTCGGCAGCTCCTGGGTATCCGCCGATGCCCGTAGATGCTCCGGAAGGTCGGCCATCGTCACGAGCTCGCGCTCAGCCACGACGACCGCGCGTTCGACCACGTTCTTCAATTCGCGGACATTGCCGGGCCAGTCGTACGCTTCGAGGGTGGCGACCGCGTCGGGGCTCAGCCGGCGGGCGGCCAATCCGTTTCGGGTGGCCGCAGAAACCAGGAACCGATCCGCGAGGGGCCGAATATCCGGCACCCGAAAGCGCAGCGGCGCCAGCTGAAGACTCATCACGTTCAAGCGGTAGTACAAGTCCCAACGGAACGTCCCCGCGCCGCACATGGCTTCGAGATTCCGGTGCGTAGCCGCGACGAAACGCACGTCGACCTTCCGTTCGGTCGTGCCGCCGACTCGGGTCACCCGCTTCGTCTCCAGGACTCTTAGCAGGGCAGCTTGCGCCGCCAGGGGCAGTTCACCGATCTCGTCGAGCAGCACCGTCCCTCCGTCGGACGCCTCGAACACGCCGGCTTGGCGTTGGTCGGCGCCCGTAAATGCGCCGCGTTCGTGACCGAACAGGATGCTCTCGACGAGCTGGCCCGGCAATGCACCACAGTTGACGCAACCGAGCGGGTGAGGGGCTCTCCGGCCAGCCTGATGAATCGCCCGGGCGACGACCTCTTTACCCGTTCCGGTCTCGCCGAGAATGAGCACGGGGACGTCGATCGAGGCGAGTCGTTCGACCTGCCGCATGACCTGCTTCATCGACGGGCTCGCTGCCACGAGGCCGTCGACGCCATCGATCGCCAATGCTGTGTTTTGCGCGGACATCGTCCTCAAAGAGTCAACGTCGGCCCACCTGCCAGGGGGTTAAGAGAAGCGAGCGAAAAGACGCAGACGGACGGTCTCGGCGCAAGAACGGGGCCGACGAAAGACACGAGAGCCACTCGTCGTACCGACCAAACCGGTGTCGGCTTGCATCGGGCGCCGCGCCGCGGTGCCGTACCGCTTGGCCGCTCGCTTGGCCGCTCCGCGGTCAACGGGCGTGCGGTCCTTAGGCGCCACGAACGGTCTCGAGGCGAGACGGGCGGCGCCCCGAGGACGTGCAGCGGGACCCGGCCGGGTCTAGTGCGCTGCGTATTGCTCGAGCATGGGCGGCCGGGGCTTGACCATGACCGACAGAATGACGCGGTCGTCGTCCGACAGGTAGCGAACCTTGATCGGCTCCGGAAAACACTCGGACACGTTGGTGGTGGCGGTGCAGCGCCACCGGACGGTCTCCTGTTGACCGTGGGCCGACCGAATCTCGAACGTCACCATCGACGACGGTCCGATCGCTTGCGGTTCTGCCGAGAACTTCACGTGCTCCTTCCCGGGGGACCGTTCCCGTACGATCCGCGACTCGTGATGATAGCGGTCCATCGGAATGACGGTCGTGCGACGAAAACTCGGCCCGTCTTTGGGAGGAGCCCCCGCTGCGCTGGCGGGACCCACCACAAAGCAGGTGACCGCCACCGCCATCGAGTACAGCTGTCGGTTCGGGAATCGGATGAGGTTCGGGACGCGGATGAGGTTCGGGACGCGGATGAGGTTCGGGATGCGGATGAGGTTCGGGATGCGGATGAGGTTCGGGATGCGGATGAGCGTGGAGATCTGGGATAACATGGGTTTTCTTACCCATCCCCAAAGCACAGCCCGTGCCACTCTCGACGGCGGGCCGTCAGCGATGATCCGGCGCCCCCGCTCGGCCTCGCGCAGGCCCTTGCGTTGGTCGCTTCGCTCAACGCGCAAGGCGTTGCGTGTCCTGATTTCGGCAGAATACCGACGATGCCGAGCCGGACTTGCTCGGCTGGCCATCATCGCCGGGCGATCTCGAAGCGCGGATCGGCGAAGTACATGTACATCACCGCCATCGAGTCCTGAGGCTCCGACGTCGTGTTCTCGTAGACGCTGACCAGCTCGTATTCATGGTTCTGGTAGAGCTGAAGGCCCTCGGGGCTGGAGTAGAAGTCCACCCGCTTGAGTCCGATCTTGGCGTCGAAGTTCTCGGCCTTGCTCTCGAACACGATGGCTTGGGCGGTCTTGTCGATGAGAGTCAGAGACTTCGCGAAGGGATGCAGATGAACGGCGATGTAGTGGACCTTGGCGTCGTAGGGAAGCCCGAGGAGTCTCGTGACGGGCGTTCGGTTGACTTCCCGGCCCGGTTGCACGACCCAGTGCCCGGTGAAGCGGCGGCCGTACGCGTCCGAGTACTCGTGGTCGGACGCGTTGCTCTTCTCTAGACAACCGGCGCCGTGTTTTTCGCCGGGCTCGTGCCCAAAGTTGCCGTCGACCCCCTCCAGCAGGGCGAGACCGTACACGCTCTTTTGAAACAGGGCGGTCATCGGCTTTCGTACCTCGGACTGCCGCTGAAAGAGAACGCGAACCTTGTGCCGGACTTCGAAATCGGCCGGGTCGTGATTGAGGTTCAACACCTGAGTCGTCAACGACAGCGCTTCGGAAGAACGAACGGGGATGCCGAACCCGCTCGGAAAGCGAATGCTGAACTGTCCCTGCGACAACGTGAACAACCGACCGCTGATCCCCGATTCGGCGGTGACCGCCTGCTGGTGCGCTACGGGGTCGAGGTCGAGGTTCGAATGACACATGAACTCTTGAGCCCGCGGCGACCGCCCATCGGGGCCGACCATCGTGGCTTCGTAGCCGACGATCCAGATGAGCTCATCGGCCTTCGGGTCGCCGAGCCGAACCTCGGTCGAGCTCTGGGGTCCCATCATCGAGCGGTACTTGCGGTCGACCTTGTAGACAGGAGACAGCACCTCGCGCTGATGGACCGGCGCCTCGGAGGCCGGTCCGGCGTACACGAGTGCGAGCGCGGCGACGAAAGACAGCATCGTGCCGCCATTCTGGCCCGGCCGGGGTCCTGGTTTCAAAGGGCGGCTCGTCCCCGCGAAAAGACGCATCGCGTCATTCAGCGCGCGTTCAACGGCTTCGGGTCCGCCGGTCTCGCGCTCCCCTTCCGTTCGCCGAATTTAAGAGGAGGACGGGTGTGCATCGACCAGGTTAGGCCTTGGTTGCGGCCGGACACGCTCATCGCGTAGCGACGAATAAAGGTTCGAAAACGGGGAATCATGCGTGCGTTGACGGTCGTGGTGGCGAGTATGGTCGCAGGGCTCCCGGCCGGGGCCTCTGCCTTTACGGGTTCCGAGCTCAACGAAACGGCCGGTCTACGAGCCGTCGATGGCCCCCCGCTGGCGACCCACCGGCCGATTTCCTGGCGGGTACCCGACACTCGCCGTGGGGCGTGGCGTCGGTTCACCCAAGAAAACCCAGGCTGGCGCGCACAATGGAACACGACGACCGCGATTCCGACTTTTTTGTATGGGCCGGGGCTCGAAGCCCCCGGCGCCACGGTCGACCCCACCGCGGCCGAGGCCGCGGCCCGAGAATTCGTGGGGCGATACCGCGCTCTGGTCAGCCCGGGGTCCGGCGATACCGACCTGGTCACCGCGTCCAACCACTGGGACTCGCTCCACGCGATTCGAACGGTCGCCTTCGCGCAGCGCTTTGAGGGGCTCGAAGTCATCGGCGCCTCCGTCAGCGTTCGGTTCAAAAACGACCGTCTGTTTGCGGTCGCCTCTTCGGCGTTGGAGGTCGGTGACTTCGTCGTGCCACCTTTCGAGGCGGATACCCGCGACCTCGAAGCTCGAGCCATCGACCTGATCGCGGATCGCGTCGAGCAATCTATCCTGCGGACGCCGCCCGGTGATGCCCGCTTGTTACCGCTCGTTCCGGCTTCCGGCCCGGTGCGGTTCGCGGTCGTTCGCCGGGCGGAGGTCGAGGGCACTCGGCCCACCGGTCGGTGGGACGTCTACCTCGATGCCGAGACCGGCGAACCGGTCGCGTCCGAGCAGACCCTTCGCTTTGCATCCGGCACCCTTCGAATGAACGTGGCCCTCCGGTATCCCGGCCACGGACGCATCGACGTCGCGGCCCCCCGAACCGAGATCCGCCTCGACGACACGACCCGACTGACCGATGCCGAGGGCATCTTCACTGGGCCTGGTTCCGACGCGCTCAGTGGCGTCGCCAGAGCCTCGGGCGCTGAGGTGTTCGTTCGTAACGAGGCCGGACCTGAAGCAACCTTCAGCTTCACCGTCGCCAACGGAGGCTCGGTCGTATGGGACGCTCGCGACGACGAGCTCACCGACGCTCAGCTGATCACGTACATCGCTGCCGGCGAGGCCTGGGCCTACGCGCTCGGTATCGCTCCCAACAATGGCTGGCTCCGCAACAGCCGCCTGCAAGCGAACGTGAACATCGATGATGTCTGCAACGCGTTCTTCGACGGGGCCACGATCAACTTTTTTCGCTCGAACCGCGCTTGCGAGAATACCGGGCGATTGAGCGACGTCGTGTATCACGAGTTCGGCCATGCGTTTCACGGCAACTCGATCATTCCGGGGGCCGGAAGCTTCGATACCCCGCTGAGCGAAGGGGTCAGCGATTATTTCGCGGCGACCATCAACAACGACAGCGGGATGGGCCGAGGCTTCTTCTACCGCGACCAGGCCTTGCGGGAGATCGACCCCCCGGACGACGAAGCCCGGTGGCCTGAAGACATCGACCCCGAGGTTCCCCACACGACCGGTCTGATCGTGGCTGGCGCGCTGTGGGACCTGCGAAAGCGCCTGACCGTCAGCGCCCCGACGCCTGCCGACGGCGTCCGCGAAACCGACCGCCTGCTCTACGCTATCCTGCAGCGTGCCCGCGACATCCCGACCACCTACCTGGAGGTCTTGGCGGCCGACGACGACGACGGCGACATCACCAACGGAACGCCCAACTTCTGCGACATCACCGCTGCCTTTGACGCCCACGGCTTGGCCGACCCCGACTTTTCCCCGCCCGTGGTGGGGCCGATACGACTCGAGCGACCGGCGACCGGCGACGCGGTCTTGATCGCGCCTATTCAACCGAGTCCGCAGAACTGTACCCGCCGGCCGGTGACGGCGGTCGAAGTCTCTTGGCGCGATCGCGGTCACCCGAGCACGAGGGGAACGGTCACCCTGACCCGCACAGCGACCAGCTTCGTCGGCGCCATCCCGCGGCCCGCCGACAATACGATCATCCAGTATCGCACGACCATCCGTTACGACGACGGAGACCGCGAGGTCCGACCCGCCAACCTCGCCGACCCGTTTTTCGAGGCGTACTTTGGCGACCTTCAGCCCCTGTACTGCACCGACTTCGAGACGGATCCATCGGCCGATGGATGGACCTCGGCCTTGGTGGCGGGCACGGCCCGCGACGGCGCCAACGACTGGCAGTGGAATTCGCTTCAAGACGTCGGGGCGCCCGACCCAGTGGCGGCGTTCTCGGGCCGTCAGGTCATCGGCAATGACCTCGGGGGCGGTGTGTTCAACGGCCGGTACCAATCCGATATCACCAACGAGGTTCGCTCGCCGGTCATCGACGCTCTGGGCTTCGACACTGTACGTCTTCAATATTGGCGCTGGTTGACCGTCGAAGACGGGGACTTCGACCAGGCGACCATCCAGGCCAACGGCCGGGTGCTCTGGCAGAACTTTGCGACCGGCGACCGGGGCGCGCGACACCACATCGACCAGCAGTGGCGCTTTCACGACGTCGACCTGTCGAGCGCCCTCCAACCGTCGGGCCAGGTGCAGGTAGTCTTTCGTCTTCGCTCCGATGACCAAGTCGAGTTCGGAGGCTGGACGCTCGACGATCTGTGCATCGTGGGTGCGGTATTACCGCAAGGGCCTTCGGTCTGTGGCAACGGACTTCTCGAAGCCGGTGAAGCCTGCGATGACGGCAACGACACCGATTCGGACGGCTGCCAGCGGGACTGCACCGTGACCCCCCGCATGCCCGCTTGCGGCGACGGCGTCGTGGATCCGTCCGAAGTCTGCGACGACGGAAATCTCACCGACGGCGACGGTTGTGACAGCGACTGCACGACCAGCTTGGCCCCCTCACCCTCCGAACCCCCACCTTCCGAGCCGCCACCTCCGGAGCGACCGCCGCCGGCCGCGAGCGACCCGTGCGACCCCGCCGGTGCCGCGTGCACCGAAGAACCGGCACCGGACTCCATCGCAGGGTGCGGCTGTTCCACCGGCTTCGCGGTCGGGGCAGGCCCCCCGGCCGCCCTTTGGGTCTTACTGCTGGTGCTCTTGCGCGCCGCCTTCGTCCTTCGGCGTCGGCCGTGATTCGAGGCCGGTCGCCAAAAATTCGATCGCGGCCCCCAAAGCCAGTAAAGGTGGAGCGAGGCGGCTGTGCTCCAACGACTCGTCCGCAGTTGGCTGCTCCAAGAGCGCCTCAAGCAAGTCATCGTTCCCGAGGCGGCGGCCATCGCCCTCGCCCAGCGAAAGGGCTTCTCGGTGATGGCCCTGCAGGTCCGACGGAAACTGAAGCTGCGGATCGACAAAGAACCTCGCCGCATCGACATCCCCGCCCATCTGTTGCTCAACCGTGACGGCAAGCGGTACGTGGGCATGATCGGTGCAAAGGACGAAACGCTCGACCCCGCCAACCCCGGCACTCAGCTCAAGCTGTTTCAGTTCCGGTCGGCCTATCGAGTGCACGGCGTCGTGTTGCTCGACGTCGAAGGCAAAAAGATCGTGCTGGTGGAGTTCACCCCCCCTCGCCAGATCCCGATTTGGCTCTGGATGAGCCTTGGCGCCCTCGTCGGCGCCTTCATCGAGGCCAGCGTGGGGCCTGCGTCGGTGCTCCTGTGGTTCATCCGACGCTATTTCTTGTAGCCGCGTTTCGCCTCCAACAACCGCCTTAACAGCACGCTTCGGATGGCGTATGGCCGAGCCATGCGCGTTGGATTTGCCGTCGTGTCGACGGCTTGTTTCCTGGTCTCGGCTTGCCAAAGCAACAGCGAGACCACCGAGGCTGACAAGCCGGCCACCGAGGCCTCGGCCTCGGAGGCGGCTCAGAAGGCCGCGACGACCAAGACGGCCACGCAGAGCCAGAGCGTACGGGCCCTGACGCCGGCGAAGAAGGTCATTCCGGCTCCCGACGACGTCGCCGCGCCGCCCGCGGACGCCGAAAAATCGGAATCGGGCCTCGCATGGAAGGTCCTCGAGAAGAGCAGCAGCACTGAGAAGCCCGGTGGCGTGAACGACATCGTCGAGGTTCATTACACCGGCTGGAAGACGGACGGCACCATGTTCGACAGCTCGGTGGTACGGGGGCGACCGGCTCGGTTTCGGGTTCACGGAGTCATCGCCGGTTGGACGGAAGGCCTGCAGCTGATGGCCGCCGGTGAAAAGCGCCGGTTCTGGATTCCGGAAGCACTCGCCTACAAGGGCCTTCGGGAGCCGAAGGGCATGCTCGTCTTCGACATCGAGCTGCTCAAGATCACACCGGGCGCCGAAACGCCAAAAGACGTCTCGGCGCCTCCCGACAGCGCGACGAAGACCGAGTCGGGCGTGTTTACCAAGGTCCTCGTCAAGGGCGACGGCGGCGACCGGCCCCGTATGTTCGACAACACCAAGGTGCACATCACGCTATGGACCGGCGACGGCCGGCTCATCAGGAGCACTCCCGAGGAGGGTCGTCCTATCGACTTTCCTTTACGCCGAATGGAGGAGCGCTTTCCGTACATCACCGAGGCCGTGCAGCTCATGACCATCGGTGAGAAACGCCGCCTGTGGCTGCCTGCGGAAAAGAGGGCTCGCGGGGGCCGAGTACCTCCGGACGACCTGATGTACGACCTCGAGCTGGTCCGCATCATCAAGGGCAAGCCGCCGATTCCGGCGCCGGCCGACGTCGCCGCCCCGCCGGCGACCGCTACCCGGACCGAGTCGGGGGTCGCGTACGTTCAGCTGAAGAAGGGCGATGGTAAGGCCAAGCCGACGCGCCGAAACCGAGTAAAGGTGCACTACACAGGGTGGACCACCGACGGGAACATGTTCGACAGCTCGGTGCAGCGCGGAGAGCCGGCCGAGTTCGCAGTCGTGGGGGTCATCGCGGGCTGGACCGAGATGCTTCAGCTGATGAGTACCGGAGAAAAGGTCAGGGTGTGGATTCCACAGAACCTGGCTTACCGAGGATTGGCCGGCAAGCCGGCCGGCACGCTCGTGTTCGAGATGGAACTGCTCGAAATCAAGTAGACCGTCAACGCGGCTTTGACGACGGGGCGAACAACGGTTTCGACCGACGGTTGGGGTCACCCGCTACCCGAAGCGTGTCTGGCCGAAGCGTCCAGCAATACGTGACGGATATCCGTATCGCCGACCTCGATCCGGCGTGCTAAAGAGAGCAGCGTAATGCGGGTAACGCGTGCTGCAGCCCTCTTCGGGTGTATCTATAGCCTGGCCCTCGTCGCCATAGGGTGTCCCGGCGCTCTCGAGAACCCCGAACTGTTCTTGGCCGACGACGGTAACCTTGACGGCGGGGTTGCCGACACCGGGTCTACCGATTCGGGTCCCGGCCCCTGCGACTTCGTCGTGACCGAGATTCTCAGTAGCAGCGAGAGCTGCGCCAGCAGCGGTTGCCACTCGACGAATACTCAACTCGGCGACCTCGATCTCGAATCGCCCGACCTGTTCGGTCGCCTCAGTGGTGAGTTGTCGCCGAACTGTGCTGGCCAGCAGTTGATCAACGTCGAACAACCCGCGGAATCGCTTCTGTATACGAAGCTCACACCCGCTCGGCCTTGCGGTGGGCCGATGCCCCCCGTCGGGACCCTCGAAGACAACGAGATCCAGTGCGTGCTCACGTGGATCGAAAGCAACATCGTCGCCACGCCGAGCGACGCCGGCTTCGAGCCGGACACCGGGGTTGAGGCCGATACTGGCGTCATCGCCGACAGCGGCGAGATCCTGTTGGTTCAGTTCTTCGAGGCCGAGGCGGCGACGATTCGGGCGCCGTTCGAGGTCCAGACCGACAATGGGGCTTCCGGCAACCAGTACGTCGTTCAACCCGTAGGCACCATCAACAACAACAACGCGCCCCCCATCACCGATAGCGCTGATGTGGGCTTGATGACCTTCGACTTCGAGCTCGGTCAGGCGGGGACGACGACCTTCTGGGCTCTCGCCCGAGGCACCGGCCAATCCAACGACTCGTTCTGGGTCCGCGTCGTCGATGAGACGGACTGGATCAAGTTCAACGAAATCCCTAGCGGAAACGACTTTGTGTGGACCGAGGTCAACGATTTCGACAACGGGGCGGCGCCCCTGGTTCTCGTTAACGCCGCCGCGGGGTCGTATACCCTCGAAGTCATCTATCGCGAACCCGGCGCTCAGCTCGATCAGATTCTGATCAGCCAGGATCCTCAGTTCGACCCCTCCTCCAATTGACCGCCTGATGCGCTCATGATCGAACTCATCGATCTGAAGAAGACGTTCGGCAGCGTGATCGCCGTCGACCGCATCAGCCTGACCGTCAGTCCTGGCGAGCTCCTGATCCTTCTCGGAGGGTCAGGTAGCGGAAAAACCACCACGATGCGTATGGTCAACCGCCTGATCGAGCCCACATCGGGGCGGGTGGAGATCGATGGGGTCGACAACCGCTCTCTGCCCGCACCCGAGCTCCGGCGCCGCATCGGGTACGCTTTTCAAAAGATCGGGCTCTTCCCTCATCTCACCGTGGCCGAGAACATCGCGGTCACTCCGTCGCTGATCGGGTGGTCCAAATCGAATATCTCCCGACGCGTCGACGAACTTCTGGAGTTGGTCGAGCTTCCGCCGGCCGAGTATCGCGACCGATGGCCCAGAGAGCTTTCCGGCGGTCAACAACAGCGGGTCGGGGTGGCCCGAGCGCTCGCCGCCAAGCCCAAGGTCATGCTGCTCGACGAACCCTTTGGCGCGCTCGACCCACTGACTCGCGACCGTCTGCAAGACGCGTTCAGCCGCATTCGTCGCCAGCTCGAGCTGACTGCGATCTTCGTCACCCATGATATGACCGAAGCTCTGCTCCTCGGCGACCGGATCGCGGTCATGAACCAGGGACGCTTGGTGCAGATCGGTACCCCTCGAGAGCTCCTCACCCGGCCTGCTGACGATTACATTCGCGAGCTCATGACCAGCCCCCGGCGCCAGTCGGAAGCGGTCGAAGCCCTTCTTGCGAAAGCCTGAGCAGGTGCCATCAACGTTGATTCGGGGGCTCGCCGTAGGGTGGACCTTGATCGTCGTGCTCACCGCGGGCTTCGCGCCTCGTCCAGTGACCGACAACTCGGTCGTCGCGTTGATGGGCTCGGACGCTCCCCGGGTCACCGCGTACGAGCGATTCCTCGACCGCTTCGGAAGTGACGAGATCATCGTAGCCCGTTTCAGCGGCGGAACCCCGTTCGATCGGTTCGATCTGGTCAACACCCTCACCGCGACCCTGAGTGCCGATCCATCGGTCGACAGCATCCTTTCGGTCACCTCCCTGCACCCCGAGACCACCGTGGTCATCCTCGACGAGGTGTTCGGCGGCCCCGACGAGCTCCGAAGCCGCCGATCCGAGCTCACCAGCCCCCTCGCGCAGCGTCTCGGCCTGTGGACGGCGAAAAGCGCCGACCACGAAGGAGGGGCCAATGTGTACGGGCTCGCCGCGGTCAGTCCCCCGCAGGTGCGTGCTCGCCTGGCGGCTCGCCTCGAGATCCTCAAAGAGCGAGCGACCGCCCGCGGCGTCCGATTGTTCGTCTTCGGACCTCCGCTTCTCAATCTCGCGCTCGACCAGGCGGGTCGTCAGACCGAGCGCACCGCTTTGCCGCTGCTGCTGTTCGTCGCGATCGTCGCGCTCCTGGCGAGCACCGGCAGCATCCGGTCGACGGTGGCCCTGCTGCTCCCGATCGGCCTGACGGTCTTGGCGGCCGACGGGGTATTCGCGCTGCTTGGAGGCAAGACCAATCTCCTCGTCAACATTGCGAAGCCGCTCCAGTTCGTGATCGGTCTTGCGAGCGCGGTCCACATCTACTTCGAGGCCCGGCGATTGGTGAGCGATGGCGTGCCCCGTTCCGAGGCCGCTTGGCAGGCCGCTCGCAACAAGGCCTTACCAGTGGCCATGGCCCTCGTGACGACCGCGATCGGCTTCGGGAGTCTGAACGCCTCGACCGTGGCCCCGATCAGGTCTTTTGGGCTCGTCGCGGGGTTGGGCTTGCTGATGATGATCCTCGCCGTCTTGCTGTCCATACCGCTCGCGTTGGGCTTGGTGGGCCGTCCGAAGCCCGCTCGCCCCACCCGATCTCGGTGGGCGATCTGGAGCGACCGGACCGCCGTCGCCGCGGCGGAAAGGATGGTCGAACTGAGTCTGGTCCACCGATGGATTGGACCCGCGGTCGGAAGCGGTCTCACGATTGCCGGTCTCGTCGCGCTCGCGTACCTGAAGCCCGAGCCACACGCCATTCGCTACTTCGCGCCCGAACACCCCCTGCGAGTGGACCAAGCCGCCTTGGAAGAAGCGGGTCTCGGAGTGGCGACCGTCGAGGTGATCTTTTCTCGGCCTGGAATCACCCGAGACTCCGAAGTCATACCCAAGCTCTTGCAGTTCACCGAAGCCGGCAGCCGCGACCCCGCCGTCGCGACGGCGGTCGGCTGGCCCCACCTAGCGGTCGAGGTCCAACAAGCCGGACGGCGGCCGGACATCGACGCCTGGGTGCTCGAGCGACTGTCGACGTTACCCGCCGCCCGGACGTTCAGCCACGACGACCAGGTGCGCATCGCTTTCGTAGTTCGCACCGTCGACGCGACCGAGCTCGACCGGCTGAAGTCCACCTTGAAAACAACGGCTCGCGATCTGTTCAGCGAAGACCTACGCATCGAGATCACCGGCAACTACGATCTACTGCTGCACGCGCAGGCCGCCCTGCTCGACACGATCTACGTCAGTCTGCTGTGGACGGCTCTGCTCATGGAGCTGGCGCTGATCTTGGTGCTGCGGTCGGTGTGGATCGGGCTGGTCGCGCTGGTGCCCAACCTCTTTCCGGTGGCCGTCAATCTGTTGGTCATGGCCGCGCTCGGCATTCCACTCGATCTCGGCACGAGTATGACCGCCGCCGTCGCCCTCGGCATTGCCGTCGACGACACGCTCCATTTCACGTTCGCCGCTCAGGGCACATCGCTTCGTTCGGCGGCGCGGTCGGCCGGCTCTGCGATCGTTCTCAGCTCAGCGGTCATCGGCATCGGCTTCGCCTCGTTGTTGACCGCCGATTTCATACCAACCCAGCGTTTTGGGGGACTGTGCGCGCTCGCCATGTTGAGCGCGCTGGTCGCCGACTTGTTCGTATATCCACCGCTGCTGGCGTACGTTCGCGACCGGCGCGTCTATTGAGCTTGCGCCTCCACCGCCAACCCCTCGATCTCGTCTTGCGTCAAGATACCTTGCTCAACGAAGTAGGCGCCGATCGGCTTTTGCATCTCGCGTTGACGACCGAGAACCGCCAACCGCTGAAACCCGGTCATGAATCCCTTCCGCACCGCGACATCGCAGAACCGGTCTTCGGGGTTCTTGTCGGAGAGAACCTCGTAAACCTGGTTGGCGGATAGAATTCCCCAGTTCATGGCGATGCGCCCAACGGGGGGACGTTGGGCACGTTGCCAACGCACGGCGTCGATCAACTGCTGGAGGGTAATATGCCCACGCGCGAGCAAGAAGCGGCCGAACATCAACCGTCGACGGGGGCCTGGAGCATCGACCGACACCCGAGGCAACTCCATGGCCTGTGCGGACTCGGGCGCGGGTGCGACCGGGCTCACGGACGCCGAGGCTAAGAAAGACCGATGTGACATCGGAGCCGGACGGCTGGGCACTCGGTGCTCGGAAGTCGACCGCTTCACGCGAGGGTGGGGGTTCATTCCTCGACTCTTTTTGAGAACGGCGTTGACGGCCTCGATGCTCTCGCATGCCCAGCTCGAAACGATGGCCTGGTCACGACCACCGAGCAGCTCGACCAGCGAGCGATACGCCCAGTCGAGCTCTTCGAAATCCAAGGTATCCTCGCGTTGGACCACCGACTGCCAACCAGGCAGGCCTTCAGAACGGCTCAAGCGTCGCGCACATGCTTCCCACTGGTTCTTTAGACACTGGCGGTCCAGAAACAGGACCGGCCCCGCCGGCAGCTCGCCGAATAGGACCTCGTAGGCCTTGAGAATGGTGTGCGGTTCAAACTTAAGTGCCGTGAAGTTCATGTAATCGTCCCCCCGTCATCTACTCACTAACAACTACTTGTCGCGGTTGAGATTCCCCAGTTGTGAATGGACCGAATCGCGCCGTCAACATGTCGACGCTCGGATTGACGAAGGGCGCCCTAAAACGCTCCAGCAAAGTGCCGACCACGCATCAATTCGAGCCGACAATCCAGCTTGCCAAGCTATCCCATCCGTCTCGATTTGATAAGCCCCGACGTCGCAATAAAGCCCGCTCGTTGTCCGCAGGATAGATTGCATAGCGGTTGAAAAATACCGCTTTTGTTCCAGCCTGCGAGCGGGCGGGGCAGACCACCCATTGAGCGTTCCAGCCCGGCAAAAATGCCGGAGGATTGCTCAAGACTGCTACTTGGAAGGCCGACCGCCCCCATCGAACGATGGTGACGAACGTTTTTCCCCTGCTCGTCGCGACCGCCGCGGTCTCTTATCCTTGGGCATCGAAGGAGGATGTCGCGGAGCACCTTCGCGCCCGTGCACTTACCTGGTCGTCCGACGAGGTCGAGGCTCTGGCCGACGTGCTGTACGAACAAGCCGAGGCCTACGACCTCGACCCCGAGCTCGTATTGGCGGTGATGTCCGTCGAGAGTCGCTTTGAGTTCCGGGCGCGCAGCCAGGTGGGCGCTTTGGGGCTCATGCAGATCATGCCGAGAACGGGTGAGCTATTCGCGCCGAACGCGGGCGTCCGCTGGCGCGGCTCGAGGACGCTCTTCGATCCGGAGGCCAACATCCGTATCGGCACTCGGTACCTCGCTTACCTGCTGCAGAAGTTCGATGGAGATTTGGATCGCGCGCTCACCTCGTACTGTCACGGCATCGGTCGCGTGAAAAGAACGCTCGAAACGCAAGGCGCATTGTCACATCAGAAGCTTCTATACAGCCGGAGGGTCCGCCGTCATCTTGCCTCCCTTCAGCGGGCGAGATCGACGGCGCGCCGACGTTGGGGACGCCCTCCCTCTCCTCCCCGCCGAAACCGACGCGGTCAGGACGACTCGAACCTAGACATCGTTTACCCGTCGTACGGCCCCTCGTGGCCGTGGCGGTCATCGTCGAGTCGGTCGTAGTTGACGACCCGGAAGGTCTCGGACCGACCTGACAAAAGCAGCCCTTGCGTCGCCAACTCCGCCTCCTTACGCTGCCGAGGTGAATACAGGGGACGCTAAGTCGGACTCGCTTGGCTTGGCCAAGTCGTCGATGGTGCGAGCCATCGCGGTCTTCATGGCCGCAATCACATTGGTCGTTGTCGGTTGTCCGGGCGTGCAGCCGCAGACGATCACCACCGAATGTCGGAAGCAATTCGACAAGTGTAAGCTCCCCGCCGGCCCCCTCGGGGTCTGCGCGGAAGTCCCGTGTGCACCAGGAGCCTCCGGCCCATGCCTCAAATGCATGTCGCAGCACTAGATGCGTTCGGTTCGAATCCCGAGCCGCCCTGCGGCGCGTCGATTCGCGCCCGGACATCCAGCGCGCACCTGATGGTCGCTTCGCTCTGGAGGCGCCGCCACCGACGACTCGTCACGGTCGCCCTGCTTGTGACGGCGGCGGCCGGCGCGGCCGGGGTGGCGGAGGCAAACGGTGACTCCAAGCCCGATCCCGGCTTCATGAAGGGCGTCGTCGTGTCGTGCCCAGGGTACGGCCAAGTGTGGGGGAGCCCCGTGATGACCACGACGATCCGAGAGCTCAAGACCCTGGGCGTGAATTGGGTGCAGATCCATCCGTATGCGGGCGTCAGCCGCGACGGCAGCATCCGGTGGCGGCCCGCGGCGACGTCCGGGTACTTGCCGGGAGCGGTTCGCATCGCGAAGCAAGAGAAGGTTCAGCTCTTCTGGAAGCCACACCTCGCCTACTGGGGAAGCTTCGAGTGGCGCGGGGCGATCACCTTCGACACCCCGGCTCAATGGAAGCGCTTCTTCGACGGCTACGAGGCGTTCATTGTGGACCAGGCGCGGTTCGCGCAGGCCCATGAGGTTCCCTTATTCTCGATCGGCCTCGAGTACCACCAGACGTTCTCCCATGAGGCCGAGTGGCGCCGCATCATCCGGGCCGTTCGTCGCGTCTATCGGGGCAAGATCACGTATTCCGCCAACTGGGACCGCATCGACCAAGTGCCGTTTTGGGATGCGGTCGACATCATCGGCGTGCAAGCCTACTTTCCCCTTGCCAAGACCTCGGACCCGACCCTCGACGCGCTGAGAGCGGCTTGGGACGGTCCGCTCGCTGCCCTCAATCGGCTGTCGAAGCGGTACGACAAGCCGTACGTCTTCGCGGAGATCGGCTACAGCCGAAGTCTCGCGGCCGCGAAGCGACCCTGGGAACCCGGAATCGACAATAGCGATCGAGCGATCGCCAACCGGCGTCGGCTGATGGAGGCGGCGCTCACCCGGCTTCCGAAGGAACCCAACTTGCGAGGACTGTTCTGGTGGAAGTGGGTTCCCCGGGCCGGCTTCAACGACGGCGACTACGCGATGCAGGCGTCGGAAGCCCGATCACTCCTCAAGCGGTACTGGACTCGGTAGGGCCGGACGGTCGCCTTCTCGTTCGGCAGACCGGCCGTTCGGCGGCCGGGAGGCCTATCGAGTCAGAACGAACGCCGCGCCCGCGCCGGCCGCGCACAGTAAAACCACAAGCGTCACCAGGACCGCCGGCAGGCGCGGGCGGCGAGACCCCGGGCGCACGGCAGCTTGCACTCCGGTCGGAACCGGTTCGGCAGCGGGACCCGGCACCCCTGCGGCCACCGCTTTCATCGATTCGTCGTGCCAAGCGAACCCCGTGTCCTCGGTGCCGCCTTCTTGGCCCTGGTCAGGGACCAATTCGGACCGCGGCCGGATATAGGTGTCGGCGTAGGGGTCGGAATCGGATGTCGCGGGCCCGAGCGAGAACCTCCTGGATGCCGAGCGAGCCACCGCCGGACCTGACGAAACCGCCAGCTCGGTCGGGCTGGTGTGGTCGAGCGATGACGGCATCGTCAATTCCAAGCCGACGGTTGGTGCATCCCCATCGACGAGGTCATCGGGGCGGCCCAGTGCAGCCAACCGACGCTCGACCTCCGCCCGCACTTGAGCCAGCCCGACGTTGGGCGCGGCACCGGCGAGGCCGGACAAGTAATCCGATGATCGGTCGGCGCCGGGCGCGGTCCGGTCGAGCGCCCTCGCCAGCAGGCCCCCGAGGGCGCGAACACCGTTGATCTCCGGCTCGGTCGTCTGGTCGGTTCGAGGCCCGAAACGGACGTCGCCACCAAGACCGAGGAGCAGCTGATGCGGTCGGATATCGGACAGCGCCACGCCGTGCCGACGCCAGTGGTCGCAAACGCACAGACCCAACCTCAGCACCTCTTCCAAATCGAGCCGCCGGGTGGCCAGAACCAACTCCATTCGAACCGGCAGCGGTGTGTCGGCGCGGTCACACCACTGAGCGTCAGCGTCATGCTGTTCAGTGCATATCGGGCACCGCATAGCCGCGACCCATACACCCCGACTCAGGCCGGAACAACCGACGACCCGCTCAGCCGTCCATCGATCCGGGCCGCGTCGCCGATCGCACCAACACCGTCGTCGGAGGTCCAGTCGGCCCCAAGGGGGTCGATGAGCGAGACGTGGGTTTACTAAGCTGGCTATCCAGTCAATTGGAGGACCAGGTCTACGAGGAGCCTGTTGAAGGTCGGGATGCGATGGCCGGCGAAAATGCAGAACCCGCCGTCGAATTCCCCGAGTTTCAGGGTGTGTTGGCGACGCACCTCGAAACGGATCTGAGCACCTTCGTGGAGGGGCTGAATAAGACGGACGACCGATTGTACGGCGACCTCCTGCTCCGGGCGCTGCGCGACGAGGGGGTAAATCCCCCGGCGATGCCCGAAGACGTTCTCCGCATCCAACGACTGTTGTCGACCCCCGATATCGATGTGGCGCCCCTCGCCGCCGCCATCACCCGCGACCCGTCGATCGCCGGCCGATTCGTGGGTATCGCCAACTCCCCCTTGTACGCCCGCGCCGACCGGGTCCGCACGGTCGATGACGCGATCGTGCGAATCGGAATGCGCCAGACCTCTATGATCGTCATGGCGATCGTGTCGCGGACCAAGCTGTTCCGGGCGCCCGGCCATGAGGATCGAGCGCGGGAGATTCACCGGCACTGCTTATGTGCAGCGGTGGCGGGTCAGCTGCTGGCGCGCCGGGCCCGGTTGTCGGACAGCGCGACCTTCATGGGCGGGCTCATGCACGACATCGGGCGGATATGGCTCATGAGCCTGGCGGCCGAACTGACCCGCCAGACGCGGGGGAAGCGACAAGTGAGCCCCCCCATCCTCGACGCGGTCAGCGATCGATTCCACGCCGGTTTCGGCGCGCTCGTGGCGGAAGCCTGGGGCTTCGAAGACGATGTGGTCGCGGCGCTGATGTTCCATCACGCGCCTAGCCTGCCCTGCCCTGGCTACACCCCCGACATGATTCCCCGGGATGCGTATCTGCTAACGTACGCGATCTCGGCGAGCGACCTGCTCAGCCACCACCTGCTCGACGACGAGGACGGCTTTCCCCCGCCGCTTCCGAGCATTCTGCAGACCATCGGGCTGGAACCGGAACGGGAGCTTCGACAAGCGATCTGGGAGGCGTTCGTTTCATTCGAGCAGCAGCTCGCCTGACTCAGGCGCTGCGCAAGCTGGACTGCACGAGTAGGAGGTTTTCTTTTCCTGCCCGTTCCGCTACGCCAGCGCGGTGAGTGCAGAAGAACCCGTTTACCCCTGGACAATGACCGACCGGCAGGAGGTCATGCGATGCCCGGTGTTCTCGGTCGAACACCGCCGCATGGTCGAGGACCACCCGGACTCCGGTAAGGCGGGTGACTTCTACGTGATTCAAGCACCTGACTGGGTCAACGTCATCGCGCTCACCGACGGCGACGAGCTCGTGCTCATCGAACAGTGGCGGCAGGGGGTCCTGGGCACCACCTGGGAGATTCCGGGTGGCATGGTCGATCCCGGCGAAGACGCGGCGCGGGCCGCCCGCCGCGAGCTCCTCGAAGAGACCGGCTATGCGACCGAAGAATGGTTTCGCCTCGGCACCGTCCGCCCCAACCCCGCGATCCAATCCAACGCCTGCTCGACTTATTTGGCCCTCGGCAGTCGCCGGGTGCAGGCCCCTCAGTTCGACGGTAACGAGCGCATCAGGGTCCGGACGGTGCCGTTCGACGACGTATTCGGGTGGGTCGCTCGAGGCGACATCCAGCATGCCCTCGTGATCGCGGCCCTTCACTACGAGTCGCTTCGGCGTTCGTCGCGCCTGACGGCCGAGCCGATCGAACCCCGCCGGTGACGCCCGCCGACCGCCGTCGGCCCTACTCGCAGGCGACGAACGACAGTCGCCCCGCCACGACGTCGACCTGCACGTCGAACCGAGCTTGAAGGTCGACCCCCAGGAGCCCATCGGCTCGTCGGATGCACTCGTCACATACGGCCACCCGGGCGCCTTCGAGGGCGCGCCCGGCGAGCTCGACCGACTCCGCCCACGCGAGGCTCATCTCCGTGATTCCATTGGCCGTATCGGCCAGCAGGCGCCCATCCAAAGGAGCGAGTCCGGCGCTGTCAGCGGCCGACCGATTGAGGACGGTGACCGACGCGCCGGTATCCAGGAGCAGCAACAGAGGCGTTCCGTCGATGATCACGATCGTCTGAAACACGCCGCTTTGACCCTTCTCGAGCTGGACCCAGCAGTCCTGGGGTTCGGGCGCCGGGCGCACCGGGACGGACGCATCGATCCCTCCGAAGCCGGCATCGACCGCTTCGGGATAAGACACCGGAGGCGCCGAAACGGGAACCTCGACGTCGGCCCGGGACCTGGGCGGCTGGGTCACCCGAGGCACCTCAGCGAGGCGCGCGAGGGTCTCAACCACCATGGGATCACGATTCCCCATCCTCATCGCGGCCTCCAGCCACGTCCGCGCCTCGTCGTCCCGCCCCTGTCCGTATAGTAGAAAACCCAGCCGAGCCCGCGACTCACTGGTGAGCTGTCCGCTTTCATCCGCCCGACCGATCGCGGTGCGATACGCGTACTCGGCCCCGTCAACTTCATCGAGCGCGTCGTGAGCGTCGCCGAGGGCCATCCAAGCGGCCGGATCCTTCGGCCGGCGCGCGACCCGCGCGAAGGCTCGGTCGCGGTCGCTCAGGAGCGACGCCTCACCATACCTTACGTTCAACCACCATAAGCCGGCGAGACCTACACCGATCGTGATCAGCAGTGTTCCGGCGAGGAGCAAACGCCGCTGCATCTTTAGATCGCCCTCCAAATCGTGTTCATACCTGAGTTGCGACGCATGCCGGTTTCAGAACACTACCGCCCCTCGACCCGCTTCCTCGAACTCGGCGAAGGTTTTGCCGATCCCGTAGCCGCGGCCCGATTCCCGCAACAGATTTTGCGGTACCGGAACGACCGATGGGACCGTCGGGTGGGTCTCGGCGACCTGACCGACGACGAGTGGCGGACCCACTTCGGGAGCTTCCAGCCCCTGCCCGAGAGCCTGCCCACGCCGCTGGCGCTGCGCTACCACGGTCATCAGTTCCTGAACTACAATCCAGACCTCGGGGACGGACGCGGTTTCTTGTTCGCCCAGCTGATCGACACCGCGGGGCAGCCGATCGACATCGGAACCAAGGGTAGCGGTCAGACCCCTCATTCCCACGGCAGTGACGGACGACTGACCCTGAAAGGCGGCGTGCGCGAGGTGCTGGCGACCGAAATGCTCGAAGCCCTCGGTGTGAAGACGAGCAAGAGCCTCAGCTTGTTCGAAACCGGCGAGTCGCTCACCCGCCACGACGAGCCATCCCCGGCTCGGTCGTCGGTGCTGGTCCGTCTTCACCACGGCCTCGTCCGCGTCGGGACCTTTCAGCGATGTGCCCATCTTCAGGAATTCGACCGCCTGAAGACACTGCTCGACTACTCGGTCGAGCACTACGTCCCCGAGGCCGATGAGCATGCCGCAGGCCGCGTCCAGGGATTCCTCGACGCCGTCGTCACCCGCTCCGCCGACCTCGCTGCCAGCTGGATGGCCGCGGGCTTCGTGCATGGTGTCCTGAACACCGACAATACGAATATTACCGGCGAGAGCTTCGAGTACGGCCCGTACCGGTTCCTACCGACCTATGACTCGGGCTTCGTGGCGGCCGACTTCGACTACGGCGGTCTGTATGCGTTCGGGCGCCAACCTCACGCGGTGCTGTGGAACCTCATCCAGCTGGCCGAGGCGCTCCAGAACATCGAAGAAGAGGTGCGCCTGACCGAATCGCTGCCGGTGTTCGAAGAACGCTTCGCGGTCGCCTTCCTCGACCGGTTCCTGGAGCGCCTCGGCGTCGAGGCCGCGGGCGAGGAGCACGACATCCGACTGACCGAAGAGGTCATCGGCTATCTCGAGGCGTCCGGCCTCGGCTACGAGCGCTTCTTCTTCGACTGGTATGGGGGCTCTCAACGCGAACCGCAGGCCCTCGACGGTCCCGAAGGCCAGCGGTACGCCGACCCGGCGTTTTCGGCCGTCCGAAGCGCGCTGGAGCGGTATTCGCCGCGCCAGCCGAGCCTCCCCACCTACTTCTCGGGGGCCGGTCCGTGCACCCTCCTGATCGACGAGGTCGAGGCGATCTGGTCCGCCATCCAAGAGCGCGACGACTGGCGGCCGTTCAACGCCAAGATCGAAGCCATCCGGGCGTTCGGAGATGCGGTGCGAAGTCCGCAGACGCCCCCTGCCTGAGGGTCGAAGGTCAACGAACCCAAGGGCACGCCGCTGTCAGGTCGGCCGGCAGGCCTTCGACCCGCGCTGCTACCCACTCGGTGACCTCGCAAGACCGGTCGCGGGCAGGTCGGTCGTCATCGTACTCGACGAACAAGAGACCCCGGTTCTTCGCGCGAAACGCGACCAGCGCGCGCTCCACCCGATCGTATAGAGCGCTTTGGCTGTCGCGCTCCGCCCGTTGGATCTCCAACTGGTATTTGCGAAACGTCTCGTCGAGCTGTCTTGATCTCTGGTCGACCTCTTCCCGCCAGCGCGGGTCCCCGGTGACCCGAGCCTGTCGTTCGACCTCGACGAGCCGCTTCTTGTGGGCCTCGAGCTCGGCCTGGCGCTTCTTCTGGAGAGCATCGAGGCGGGCGACGGCGGCTTGGCCAGCGGGCAGGGCCTGGACCACTCGGTCGAAATCGACGAACAAGAGGCCGTCGAACCGACAGGCTGCAGTCGGCGCTCCGAACGCCCGTTGCCTCGCTGGGCGGGCCGCTGACTTCGTCGCGGCGACCAACGCCTTGGTCCGGTCGCACTCGGGCTCCAACCCGAGAGGCGACTCGGCGCCGACCTCCAGCACGACGACCTGCTTGCTTTGCACATCGGTGATCACTGCCCGCAAGTCGGTCAGAATCGGCTCGAGCAATTTGACTTGCTCATCTTCGAGCTTTCGCGCCGCGGCGTCGATGCGGCGCTGGATCGCCTCGAATCGCTGTCGGTACGCGCTGGAGGTCAGCTGTGGCTGGTCTTCGACCAAGGCGGCCTCCATCCGTCGAACCTGCTGCTCTTCGAACCGCTGGATTCGCTCCAACGTGGCTTTGACCTGGCGGCCTCGCCGCAGCTGCAGCACCGCCTGGCGCAGGTCGACCTGGTACACGATCAGGGCCTCTCGGTCCGGTGATTCGGCCGAGGCACCGTTGGGCGCCGCGACGGCGGCGGTCATCACCGACGCCCAAAAGGTAGCGACGAACAATCGTCTCATCACTCGGTGATCCCCAGTTGCGCTCTGATCTTGGCTCGCCACTCGAGGGCGATG
The DNA here is from genome assembly GCA_964519665.1 of uncultured Myxococcales bacterium. Classification (GTDB taxonomy): domain Bacteria; phylum Myxococcota; class Kuafuiibacteriia; order Kuafuiibacteriales; family Kuafuiibacteriaceae; genus JANQQN01. The sequence goes on along the minus strand of CAZFIV010000060.1, from coordinate 8,515 downwards.
GCTTCCTTTTCTTGTTCGGTGCGCTCCACTTGTATCCGCCCTTCGTACCGCACCGAAGCCTCCGGCAGCCCCTCGACGAACCGGGAGCGTACACGAGGGACGATGCGACCGAACCGCGTGCGGTTCAGCGCGTAGCTGAATATCAGGTGCCGGCGGGCGCGGGTCGCCGCCACGTAGGCCAGCCGGCGCTCTTCTTCGAGCGCGCCGTCGCCTTCGATGACCCGTCGGTGCGGCAGGAGCTCTTCCTCGAGGCCCACGAGAAACACATGCGGCCACTCGAGGCCCTTGGCAGCGTGGATCGTCGACAGCACCACCGCGTCGTCGCGGTCGTCTTTGCTGCCGGCGTCGTCGTCCCACCCGGTGAGCGCGAGATCCGACAAGAAGCCGGCGAGCGACGCCCCGTCGATCGCGTCGAAGTCCCAGTCGTCATCGGCGTCGACCGGAATCGGCTCGGGCGCCTCGGCTTCGTCCGCCTCCATCTTCTGCTGCAGCACGAAACGCTCGGCCCGGGCCTCGTCGTCGGCCCGCTGCACCCGTCGCTTTAGGCGCTGCTCGTATCGTTCGATCTGCTTGACGATCTCGCGGACGTTGTCGACCCGCCGCATCGCCACCCGTCCGTCGTCCGAGGACGCGAAGAGCACCTCTTCGAGTTTGACGGCCTCGAACAGTCGGCGAGCGACCGTGCTGGGCTTGGCCCGTTTCAGCTTGCGCCGATGGCGCCGCATGATCGCGGCGAAGTCGGTCACCGCATCCGCCGCCCGACCGCTCAGATCCGGGACCCGGTCGGCGAACTCGAGCACGTCGCACACCGTCCGGTCGTGGCTTCGAGCGTAGTCGTCGAGCTTCTTCACCGTCGTATCGCCAATGCCGCGCGGAGGAAAGTTGATGATCCTCCGCAGCGCCTGCTCATCGTCCGGATTGTTCAACAGTCGCAGGTAGGCCAGGCTGTCTTTGACTTCTTTTCGATCGAACAAGTCCATGCCCCCGACCACTCGATACGGAACCAACGCGGTCCGCATGGCCAGCTCGATCGGCCGTGACTGCACGTTCGACCGGTACAGAACCGCGATATCGTTCGCCGACACGCCCCCGGCGATCAGGCTGAGCGCGGTATTGGCGACCTGCTCGGCTTCTTCGTCTTCGTCTTCGACCGCCACGATCCGGACTGGCTCTCCCTCGTCGGCGGCCGCCTTCAGGGTCTTGTCGAAGCGCTGGGGATTCTGTTCGATGATCGCGTTGGCCACGTGCAGGATGTGGCCGGTCGACCGGTAGTTGAGCTCGAGCTTGACGATCTTGGCCCCCGGAAAGTGGGCCTCGAAACTCAGGATGTTGGCGATATCGGCGCCCCGCCACCCGTAGATGGATTGATCATCGTCGCCGACCACGCACAGGTTGCGGGTCTCGCCCGCCACCCATCGCATCAGCTCCAGCTGCGCGCCGTTGGTGTCTTGGTACTCGTCGACCTGAAGGTAGCGCCACCGCCGGCGCAGGCGGGTTCGAACGTCGTCGTCTTCGCGGACCAAGCGCAAGGTCAGCAGGAGCAGATCGTCGAAGTCGACGACGTTCTGCGTTCTGAGGGCCGACTCGTACTGGGCGTACGCTTCGATGCACGCGACCAGATAGTCTTCGGCTAGGGCCTCGTCTTTGAGCTCGAGGGCGGAGATGGGGCCTGGCAACCGACCTTCCGCGGCTCGAAACCGGGCCGCATCAAAGCCCGCGTTCTTGGCGGCCCCGACGACCGCCATGATCCGCTTCGCGTCGAAGCGCCGGTCGTCGATCCGCAGCGTGCGCAAGATACGACGCAGCGTGCCGAGCTGCTCACCGCTGTCGGTGATCGTGAAGCCGGGCCGAAGGCCCACCCGCTCGGGAAAGAGACGCAGGATCTGGGCGCCAAGGGCGTGAAACGTACTGATCGTCACGCCCCGCAGAGACCGTCCGACCAGGCTCTTGGCCCGTTCCTTCATCTCGAACGCCGCTTTGTTCGTGAAGGTCACGCACAGGATGTGGCGAGGACTGACGCCCCGCCGAATCAGGTTCGCGAGCCGGTACGTGATGACTCGGGTCTTCCCGCTACCCGCCCCCGCGAGGACCAGGACCGGCCCCTCCGTCGTGACCACCGCCTCCAGCTGCGCCGGGTTGAGCGTGGACAGGTCGAGCATGCTGAGCCGCCGACGGTACGGACTCATGGCTCGACCGTCAATGTGACATGACGCGAGTCGCTCCGTCGCGACAGCCGTGGTTGACATGCGACTTGCGGGCCCGTTGTATCGCGCGCCGTAGCGAAGCTTTGCGACCCTCATCTCGAAGTCCTGCCGACCTCGCGGTCACCCTCGACAGCGTCACGGCCGACGTCCCGGAGGCGACGTCCGTTCTCGCCGCCCTCGGTCGAACGCTTCGGGCCAACACGCCGCAGACCCGCGACCACCCCAGCCACGAGGTGCTGGTCGATGACTGGGCGCTCGGATACGCGCTGGGGAAGAACCGACGGATCAGCCATGCCCTCAAGCAGGTGGTCCTCGCCGTAGCCCGGCGAATGGACGACGCTGGCTTGGGACACCTTCGACTCGGACGACGCGGCAAAAAGACCCGGTTCAGTCTGCCGCCCGCCGAGCTACCGGCCTGGCTCGAGGTGCTTGAACGTCCGGTCCCGCCCGGCCCAGCGGCGCCCCGGCGCGACGATCCTCGATCCGGGCCCGAGACTTCGAACGGGAAAGCACGACCAAATCCACGCCTTCGTGAAACCCTGTTCGATGCGGAGCCGGCCCGAGACGACGGTGGCGGCGCATCGACGCCCGAGACGGGCTCGCCCGGGAAGCCCGCTCGGGAGACGGCACCCCGCGCGCCGGATGAGAACCAGGCCGCCGGCGAGAGCGAGACTGTCCTCTCAATGCCGAGCTCCGTCCCGTCGAGATCCGCCGAGATCGCTCCGAGCCTGCCTACCATTGGTCCTGAGCCCGACGACGACGGCGAGCCGGCGAGACACCGAGTGGAAGTCGCGGCATCATTCATCAGCGCCCGCCCAGCCTCCGGACCGAACATCATTCATCGGTTCATGGTTCGTCCTGGCGTCGAGGTCGTCTTCGAACTCCCCGAAGACCTGACCATCGGGGAAGCCAAGCGAATGGCTCGCTACATCACCACCCTCCCCTTTGACGAACCCGACGGTTCTTGAGGCCATCCCGGGCGAATACGAAAGGGGACCGGGAGATCGGGGGTCGGTCGGACGGGGTCAGTCGAGCGGTTCTCCGAAACGGCGGTCGTAACGACGCTCCAGTTGACGCAAAGCCTGAGCTCGCCCCGTGAGCCGGTATGCGGTCGCCAACAGGCGCCACGCATCCTTCCGCTCGGGAGCCAGTCGCAGCGCTCGCTGCAGAGGGCCGATCGCCTCCCTCGGCCGGCCGGCTCCGAAGGCGGCGACCGCCGCGAGGGTCTGCGCGTCCGCCGACTTCGGAAGACGTCGCGCCGCGACTCGGCAGCGAGGCCACGCCTCGGCCCATTGGCGCCGATCGACCAAGACCCGACACGCGGCCGGAGAAACGGCCAACTTCGGATACTTCTGCCGCAAGCGTTCCTGCAGTTTCTGGACCCCTCGAACATCGCCCCGTCCGGCCGCCGCGGCGAGCTCGGCCCGGAGCGCGACGTACCCGGATTCGGCGGCCGGCGGAACGCCGCGTTCGGCTGCGTTCTCCGGAAGACGATAGGTACGTCGGATCTTCCGCGACCAATCCCGCATTTCGCGTACCAGCTCCGGGTCGTCGGCTCGCTCGGCTGCGCGCTCGGCCCATGTTACGGACGACAGGCTCTGATACAGCCGTGCGACGTTGGTCCACGCAGCTGCCGAGTCAGGCTTCGACTGCATCAGGAGGCGCTCGGCGGCCTGAGCGTCGGCCAGCGCCTCTCGTCGCTCGCCGCGTCGCTGATGAACCGCCCCCCTGAGCAAAAGCGGCTCTAGAACCGATGGAGCAAGCTCCACGGCCCGACGACACCAGGCGAGGGTCTCGTCACTCGCGTCGTGTCGACGATAGGAGACCTCGCAAGCGACCCGATGCACCTCGGCATCGTCCGGATTGCGTCGAACGATGGGCTCGAGCATCGCCCACGCCGCTTCCGGGGACTCGTCGGCTATGGCGCCCGCGCGCCGGGTCAGCTCGGCGTCGCTCGTCCCCTCATACTGGCCGGATGGCCCAAGCTCGGGCGGATGCACATCGAGCTCCGTGGTTCGGGCCAGGCTGCGTCGCCCACCGGCGACCAGCGCCAGCATCCGAGCCCGCGCTTCCGGCGCAAAAGCGCGGTCGTCGCTCGCTTCGAGCGCGGCTCGATACGCTGAATCGTCGACTTCGCCGAGGGGTTGATCGCGCAGCGCGAGGCCCGCCCGCATGAGCTGAAGATTCTCCTGGGTGAATGCGGCCGCTTTCGGATGGACCCTCGGCGCCATGATGGCCGTCGGTTCGTTGGCGTGCAGCGCCCCCAACGCGTGGCCGATCTCGTGCAGGAACGAGAGCGCCGACCGGTGTCGACGCCGCTGCAGATACAAGCGCTCCCGCTCTTCCTCGGAAAGCCGGTCGAGCGACCTCTCGAACGCCTGGAACTCCTGCAGGTCGTCGCCGGGGCGCAAGACGATGTGCCGCCCCAGCAAATAAGCCATGCCGAGGTCGCTGTGGACCATCGAGACGGTCGGCAACGGCGTGGTCAGTCCCACGACCAGGTCGACGTCATCGCCCGGATCGTGACGCTGCAGGTCGGTCAACGCCCCGAGCAAGTCGCCACCGGCGTTCGTGGAGCGCTTCCAATCGCCGACCGACAGGATCTCCAGCTCGGCCCCGATCGCGCGCCGGAGGGCCGGATTGACGCGCTCGACCAGATCGTAGAAGCGAACCTGCCATCCGAGCAGGGCGCTGCGGTGTCCTTCGTCGGCGTGAACCCGAACCTTGAGCGTGCGAATGGCGACCGGCGGCGCGGACTCGACATCGAACCGGGCCGGTCGCAACTGGTCGGCCCACCGTCGCTGCAGCTCGGTCGGCGAGGGCCTGAAGCACCCCCCGACGAGTCCGACCATGAGCACCACGACGAGCACCACGGCCCCGGGCGAACCGAGACCTCCGCGCCGAGGCCGGGCCATCCTGCCCGTTGTGCCAGCCCGCCACGGGCGGTCAACGGGCGCAAGGGCGCTCGGACGGTCGGCGGCGGCGGCGGGTTCGGTCGACACGACGGGGTGCCCACCGCCGCGCACCCGATCAATCGACCCGTGCATCCCCTCCGTCTCCGAGCGGCACGGTCGCGTCGTCGGTCTCCGAAGCGCTAGCACGCCGCCGTCGCCGCAGGTCGATATTGCCGAGCTGCCCGCAGGCGGCCATGACCGACCGGCCCTTGGTCGCGCGCCGGCGGACGGCGACCCCGGCTTCGGACAACCACCCGACGAATCGTTCGACCTCTTCTTCGGTGGGCGCGCGGGTCAGGGGCTCGGAACCCGGGTTGTACGGGATGACGTTGACCAGGGCCCGCCCCAGCGGCGCCACGAAGTCCGCCACCCCGCGGGCGTCTTCCGGGCGGTCGTTGAAACCGGGCATCAAGCAGTAGTTGACCGCATAGACGAAGCTCGCTCGCCGGGGGTGCGTCTTGAGCGCCTCTTGCAAGACCCCGAGAGGATACCGTCGATTGATCGGCATGAGAGCGCTCCGCTGGTCGTCGAAAGCCGCATTGAGGCTGATCGACAGGTTGAGGCGCTTGTAGCCCGAGGCGGCGAGCTTCGCGAGGCCGTCGGGGTTGCCGACCGTGCATACCGTGATCTTCTGCTGCCCGTAGCTAAGCCCCTTCGGGTCGTTGAGGACCCTCAGGGTCTGGAGGACAGCGTCGGCGTTGTCGAGCGCCTCCCCCATTCCCATGAACACGATGTTGGTGACCTGAGCCCCTAACACGGCGCGCGCCACCACGACCTGGCCAACGATCTCCGCCGCGGTCAGGTCCCTGAGGAAGCCCATCTTGCCGGTCTCGCAGAACTTACAGGCTCGCCGGCAACCGATCTGACTCGACACGCAGAGGGTATGTTTGCCGGGCCCCATGGGGATGAGAACCGATTCGAACTCGAGACCATCGGCCGTGCCCAAAACGACCTTGGTCGTCATCGAGCCGGGGTACGCCGGGTGCGGCTCATCCACCCGCCCCGCGATCCGCGGAAGCTCCACCGAAAACGCCGCGCGCCACCCGGCCACCGCGTCGGGCCCCAGGCCGTGGGTCTCGGGCGCAAAGCGCCCGTTGACCAGCGCATCGGCGTAGATTCGGTCCGCAGCCCCCGCGCCGCGCGGCAACACAGCCCGCGCGCGCGCCGCGAGCTCGTCGCTGCTGAGCCCCACAATATTGACGGGCGGCGCCACGCGCGCATCGCACCCCCTGCGAACGGTCCCGTCAATACATTGGGGGCCGGGCGCGAGTGAATCGCCCCCACCCGGCTGCGCTGGCTGCGCTGGCTGCGCTCGCGGAGCTCGCTGCGCGTTGGCACTTGCACGACTGCGGGGCCCGGGCGCGAGTGGAATCGCCCCCACCCGGCTGCGCTCGCGGAGCTCGCTGCGCGTTGGCCCTTGCAGGACGTCGGGGCCCGGGCGCGAGTGGAATCGCCCCCACCCGGCTGCGCTCGCGGAGCTCGC